>JAFXDD010000011.1 GCA_017516285.1 Lachnospiraceae bacterium | reverse complement strand
TGAGCAAATTGGAGGCCGTGGGG
This sequence comes from Lachnospiraceae bacterium, assembly GCA_017516285.1. The sequence goes on along the minus strand of JAFXDD010000011.1, from coordinate 40,537 downwards.
CTATAAATTTTGCGCAGTCAGAATTTGGTGTCAGAAAGGTAGATTTAATAGGTAAATTAACGTATTTCCGGACTTTTTAAGGATTATATTCGCAGAGGGCAGAACTCTGCGAAAAATAGATGTGATTTTGTACATGGCGAGAGCCATGTTTTTTTGTACTAAAAAAGGCTACAGATAATCCTTTAATTGGATTACTGTAGCCCTTTAAACTTATTTTTTAAATCTGGTATTTTTATCCCCCATAATATTCTTTCAGTACCTTCACCAGATACTCCACATCCTTTGCACCTGCAGTCTCCACAGCAGAGTGCATTGCAAGCTGCGGCAGGCCGATATCCACACTGGCCACGGAAACATGGGCTGTGGAAATGTTGCCCAGAGTGGAGCCGCCTTGTACATCTGAATGATTGTAATAAATCTGATATGGTACTTCTGCATCCATGCAGAGCTTTTTCATCACACTGCCGGTAAAGGCATCGGAGGTATATTTTTGATTGCCGGAATACTTGATGACAATACCCCCATTCAACACAGGCCTGTTGGTTGGGTCTGCCTTCTCCGGATGGTTCGGGTGCACTGCATGTGCATTGTCTGCAGAAATCAGAAAGCTTTCGGCTATGGCCTGCATATAACTTTCTTCCTTTCCTCCAAAGGCATAAACAATACGTTTTAAGGTATTGTACAGAAAATCTGAGTCTGCACCTTGTCTGGTACTGCTGCCCACCTCCTCGTTATCCAAAACGGCACATACATTGACAAATTGCCTCGGCTTACTTTCTATCATAGCCTGAATACTTCCATAAGCACACTCCAAATCGTCCAGTCTTGGAGAGAGGAGCATATCCTTCTCACTGCCTATCACAAGTCCCGACTGTCTGGCATATAAATAAAGGTCCTGTCCCAATATCTCCTCTGTCGTCGCACCTGCCTTCTCGGCAAGCATCCTGCGAAACAATGTCTTGTCTACACAGGTACTCACAAGCGGACACATATCCGTCTGGGCACTGTACTTTACACCGTTATTCATTTCCCGATTCATATGGATAGCAAGACTTGGTATTACCATTAAGTCCTCATCAAAGCAAATCAGCCTTTTCTGTATGCCCTCCGGTGTATTCACATATACCCTTCCTGCCACGGAAAGAGGTCTGTCAAACCAGCTGGACATAATCATGCCGCCATATTTTTCTACATTCAGCTTAGTATAGGCCTCACAGGCAAGCTCTGCCTGTTCTTTTATCTTAAAAGATGGTGAATCGCTGTGAGAGGCCACCATGTGGAAGCCTTTCACCCCAGCCTCAGGTATCCGGAAAGCAATGATTGCAGAATCATTGCGGGTTACAAAATAACTGCCACCCTTCTTAAGTTCCCAACTGTCCTTTTCCAGCACCTCTTCAAATCCTGCCTGTATAAGCATATCCTTTGCTGCTTCTATTGCATGAAATGGACTTGGACTCCTCTCAATATACGTCAGAAGTCCGTCCACATAATTCCCCTGATTTATCATTTCCTGCTGTTACTCCTTTATCATCTCGTATTCTAACATTTCGTATTTCAATAAGCATCCTTCAAAGATATCTGACGGAAGCAGTGCTCTGGCAACCAGCTTTAACTCACTATCAGGTGCCTCTGTATCTAAAAGGTGCGCGTAGTCACCATCAATCTGCATTACTCTGTATACTCTGCTAATCATAGCTTTTTCCTTCCACTATCACCTTTACAAACTCTGTAAAATATTCAATGCCTTTTCACATCTGTCTTCAATAGAATAGGTTCTAAAAGACATACCATTTACGCGTACTACATCCATATTATCCTTAAGCTCGGCCACCTTTACCTTTGCTGCCAACGGATTTAAGGACAAATCCTCGATGTAATCAAAATATCTGACTGTGTTCCCCTTTGTCAGGTCTTCAAGTGCATGGATAACGTTCTTAGAAAAGCCTTCGCCCTCTAAATCCGCAATACTTACCTCTGTATCCTCTACCACATCATGTAAAAGCGCAACAATCTGCTCTTCTTCGGTATCCATGGCCTCCATAACTCGATATGCATGGAGCTTATAGCACTCGCCCTCCTCATATCTGTTTGCAAATTCTCTCTCAACGATAGCCTTTGCTTTGTCCAATAACATACTCATACAATCCACCCTTTCTTCATTCTTTTCTTTTATATATAATAACACAAAAAATTGCATTTGTGTTGTATTTAATATAAATTTATGGTTATTTACATAATTTACCTACTCAATTTTTGTGCTATTTTTCAGAACCATAACGCTTATGCAGATACAGGCATATCCACAGCATAATCGGAACTGCGATATCCAAAAGGATAAATCCGGCAAGCATCTCCTTGGAGCCCGGAAAATCACAAAATGCCAAAACAAGTGTGGCAACATACATTGCAACTAAAATAATAATGGCTAATATGGCTAAAATTCTTTTAAGCTTCATAAATTTGCTCCTCTCTGAATATATGATGGCACGCCCAGCTTTTCAAGCTCTGTGAGTACCGCCTCGTGGCTTACTGCATGAACGGTATGAAAGCCCAGCTTCTTTGCAGCCTCTACATTAACAAGGGTGTCATCCACAAATACACACTCAGCCGGTTTCAGATTATACTGGTCTATCAATGCCTGATAAATAGCTGCATCCGGCTTAATTAACCTTAATTTATAGGACATAATGCCGCCATCTGTATATGGTACAAAGGACAGGGCATCCTTACACTGTTCTTCAATAATTTCCCCTATATTAGAAAGGTACAGTACCTTAAACCCCTGCGATTTCAAATGCTGTATCCAGGGAATGACATAGTCCCTTTTTGTTACAATCTGATTTAAGTCCTTACATATCAAGCGGATTTCCTGCTCCACGGTTGGGTCATTGGCTACAAAGCCTTCCATAATTTCTTCTGTGGTCCATACGCCTCTGTCCAATTCATTCCACACATTACTCTTTACGGTAGCCTTAGCCACCTTCTGAAAAACTTCCTCTGAAAAGCCAAAGCTTCTGAAAAAAGGCTCCCATGCAAAATCTGCCAGTACATTTCCTATATCAAATATAATCGTCTTAATCATAATAGCTTCTATACTCCTCACACAAGGTCTTTAGTACGCGTCCGCTTGCTATGTAGTAGCCATCTTCTCCGCCATACTGCATCCATTCACGCAGTTTTTCAAGCTCCTGACCTTCTCCGTTCTTCAACACGGCAGCCTCGATGTGCTTTACCCTCTCCTCCAACTGAAGGGACAAACTATAAAGCTCTTCTCTGCCGCTTATTATTTCCAGATATTGACTCTCGGGATACAACATTCTGGCCGCAGCCAGCCACGTCATCAAGGTATCCTCCGTCTGCATAATCTGATAAGATGCTTCCAGTGCATCCAAAGCCTGCTCATACAAAAACATCTGAGCCTTTGCTGCAGCCAGGTTATAATAGCAGGCTGCCCGCATGGTAACCTCCCCCTCCGGCAAAATGTCTGCCAAGGCTTCATATGCCTGAGCCGCCTTATCATAACGCTTTTCTCTGTAAAGCTGGTCTGCCTCCATTTTCCTGCGCTCGTAGCCTGACAGCCCCAAGCCCTCGGAAATCTCCTGCAGGATGCGTTCTATTTCCCCCTCAGACACGTAACCTACAAAACGTAAAATGTGCTCTACAAAAGCACTTTCATCGCCTTTTTCCTTTAATATGGCATCCAGCCTGAACGCCAGATCTTCACACTGGCACTGCTCATCAATCCATTGTACCAGCTTCTTACAGGCAAAATCACTATCCAGTGCATAACCCTTATACATACAGAGGTATGCCAATTCTTCTACACTATATACCGTCTCGTCCACTTGAGGAATATAATAACCCGCCTCTGCAATACTACTTTGACTGATAATCAATGTGGCACCCTCCTATTCTAAATAAAATACTTCTTGAATACTTTTTCCGCTGCCGGGTACTACCTGACCAAGGCCAAAATCCTCTACCGTTACTGACAGCGTCTGTTGATCTGTAAATGCAAGCGTCACCTTTAGCTTACTTTGACCGGCCTTTTTATTTGGAAAAGCCCCTAAATCCAGTCTCATCAGCTGTGGCTCCGGCTCTGACAAGGACCTGGCCTCAATCACCAGCTCCTCCTCTTCCTCCGGCAGTAAATACAAGGTATGCTTACATTTGTCATAAGCACTGCCCCGTGCAAAAATCTCTATATACTCTGCCTGCTCGCTTTCCCGCATCAGCCCTTGCTTACGGCAATATATGCCGATATCGTAAGGAATATCCTGCTTGCTCAGATAAACATAATCCTCCAGTATAGCTGTTGGTGCAATCAATTGCCTCAAACAATAGCAAGCACCCAGACTATATAAATTGTTGCCCTGGAATACCCTGCCATGACTGCACAACCTACTTAAAGACGCATCCATCCAGCTGCCCTTAAAACCGTCACCAATCATATACGCAAGTCCAAAATCATATTTGCCTTCCAAATCCATTACAACTTGTTCAAAGGTCTCATCCAATTCTCTGTCTCTGGTGGCCAGGGTAAGCTCTTCTGCCTTCGGTGCCATCAGAACCATGTCCGGATAGTCCATACGCTCTACAGACACGGTAAAGGGAGCTTTCCTGCCATGCTTCTGCACATAATAACTCTTTAAATAATCCTTCTGGTAGTCACATAATAAGGTATCCTCATGATACAGGCTTTCCTCCTGATGCATGAGAAAATAATAGATGCTCTCGCTTCTGGTCTGCAGATACAGTCTGGTTTTACGGCCAAAAAGCTGCGCTGTGGCCTTAGTCAGCACCTCATACACCCTGCTCTGTAAAGCAGGATCTTCATCAATATATGTAGTAAACATAATGCCACCCGCACGCTCTACCTTTCCGTAAGCCTCAGGCAGTACCAAGGTCAGCTTTAAAAACAGCCCCAGCAAATACTCTGTATCAAAACGTTGACCACCCACCACAATCGTAGACTGGTTCATGGCAATTTCCAGAAGGTCGTTAAAAACATACGCACCTTCCTCCCCTGCCAGGCTGGCTGCCTCAAATCCCGCATAAAAACGACCATTATACTTTACCAGCATGCACGGAAAGTGGAAAACTGTGGCATCCTTACGGCTAAGCAGCGTCACCGGATTTAAATCATGCTCCGTAAAAACACTGATTTCTCCATAACCTGCCCCAAGGTCATAACCAATATAGGTCTTCCCCCGTCCTTTTAATTCTTTATTAATTTTGTCTACCAGTTCTAATTTTTCAAACATTGTAACCTCTGATAAGCTTGTAAATTTTTATTTAAACAGCTGCTCTACTTCAAGACAAACAGCTGCTCCACCATGGCACTCTGTCCATAGTAAGCCTCTAACTCCTGATACAACTCCCAATTGTCTCTTTTTTCCTTCAGGGCCAGCATATGATTCAGCCTGGAAAATCTGCTGCTTCCGGCTTCCTCTGCCCCTTTGCCACGCTGCAGCACACCTTGCCTGAGTAGCTTATGCTCCGTGCCCTCCAGTCCAAAAATTTCGTAATGCAAACGCTCACTGTAGAAGAGGATAAAAGGCTTCGCATAAACTCCTTCACATATCATGTCCATTACCTCGGACTGAAGACTTTCTGCATCTTCCTTCCCTTCACTATACTGGGAAAAACGTACCCATACAGGCCCCGTCACGTGACCTCTGTATTCCAGCACCTGGAAAGCCTCTTTGGATGCAAGAAGCGGACAAATCACCTTGAGAGGCTGCATCCAGGAAAAGTAAATATTCTGCTTTAACAAAGCTCTGATATACGCTTCTGCTGCCCCTATGATTTCCTGACTACAATTGCCCACACCAGCCTCGGCCAGACTCTCCAAAAAAGCCAGCTTGGCAATGGTGGAAAAAGCTTTGCCCTCTATGGTAAGAACTGCCTGTCTGTGCAAAAGCGGCTGCTTAAGCTTCTGCTCCTGCATATAACAGTACTCTGCCTCAAATTCCAGATATGCCTGTACCAGCTCTGGATTTGCATCTGACTTACAGTAAGCATCTAAAATCTCTAAATGCTGCGGCAAAATCTGCCCCTTCTCTATCATCTCCCATAAAAGATGCTCTGCAAATGCTCCTGTCCATGCCCCGAGACTCATAGCCTTTGTAAAAATACCACCCATCTCTGCCAAAGTGCCTTCATAATGATCCAGTAAAAACTTCATACCATAAATACCGATATGATTGCGTAAATACTGCCCTTTCCAGAACAGAGTCTCCTTGGACTTACTGTATGCTCCCATCTCTACAAATACATACGGTACTGCTCGTAAAATCTCATCATAATTACCATTAATATCCCAATAAGGAAGCATCACTGCTGCAATCTCTTCCTTAAAGGATAGCGGTATGCTCTCCTCTGTCAGCACTAACTTTACATTTGACAGTCTTTCCTCCAGCATATGGTTTTTCAGTGCATCCTCCACCTGTGACATATGATAAAGAATATTGGCAAACTCCTGCTCCTCTAAAAAGCTCCGCCATATAGATATATCCAGCATTGGCTGCACGTAAGCCTCCGGCGCCGGCATTTCACAGCCGTTGTAATTCTCCACAGAAAGCACAAATTGCTCACCATAAAGCGGAAGTATTGCCTCACCATCGTTAAAAGGCGCCCTTACCACATGCTCCCAATGTGCGTAGCGCACAAGCAGAGTCCCGGCTGTAATCGGCAGTCCGCCTACCCTGCAGGTATAACAAATGTCCAGAAAGCCCTCCAGACGCTCCTTTGGAAGCTGGGACGGCTGTAAAATATGCTCGTACAAATATGCCAAGCCTGCATTGATGTGCCCTTTATACAACTGGTCCATCATAAAAGGCTGTATTAAAGGCTCATATAGCTTGTAGATAGAAAACCAATTGTCTTTATACTTATGCACCACCGCATACAAATATGCAGTACGTACGGCATCAGGTCCGGATGCATGAGCAAAATATTCTAAAGCCTCGGAAGGAATACGTCTTACATCTGACAACTCCTCTCCATCCATGCTCCACTGCTCTACCGGCAAGGACTTCATAAAGGCCTCAAACAAACCAGCCACATGTACATTCTCCGCAATCCCTTTTCGATACCAGAGAGTAAACCTTTCACCCACACAGCTGCCAAGCACCATCATACGGCAAATACCCTCTAATAAGAGCTTTGACGGCTTCACTTCATAGCAGCCACACAATATTATCAAGTACAAATAACGATAATCTGTTCGTTTCAGCATATACTCCGCCAGAATATCGCTGACTCTTTCTGACATACCTGCATGACGAATCATAAATACCATTAGCTGCACTTCAAATTCCGAGAACTCATAAAGAAAAGTTGGATTACGCTCCAGTAAGGTTCTGGCCTCCAAATACATTAGCGGACTACGGCATCCTGTTATAAACATTCTCTTTAGAAAATGATACTGCTCCAGAGGCTGCCCTATAAGAGCCCTGTCTACATAATATAAAAGCCACTGAATCTGCCAGATAGAAGGATGCTTGCGGGCCAGCTCGGAAAGCTTTAAAGCCACACGTTCATCATACTCTGCATCCTCTCTTACAAGGGTAGTCAGATACAAATAGTATGCATGACAGGCAGGTGACGACTGACTATGCAATCTAAGCCACTCTGCTGCCTCTTCTAAAAGCTCGTCCGCTGCCTCATAGGCCTCCTTTGTAATCAGAAGCTGTATGTAAAATAATTCCGGCGCAATATCTGTATGCTCCAGCTGCTTTAACGCTTCCAATGTCTCCTCTGTCTCTATCATCCAGTTCAGCTTGGAAATACGCTTCAAACGCATATCAATATAAAGTCTGGTAACCTTTGCTTGTAATCTGTCACTTATTTTACTCATCTTTAAACATCCTTTTGAAAGTACTATAATCAGTATAGCACATCTTCTATACTTTTGCATACTATAAAGGTAACTAAATTTTTCGGGGATTCTTATGCCAACTGAACTAAGCCAAGGCTTCCTGCGCGTTTTTGTCATTGAACGCACGGGATTAACTCCAATAGAAAATGCAACTGTAACCATTGTTTATGAGGAAACACCGGATGTGGAGCCTCGTGAATTTACCACAGACAATTCCGGACAGACACCATTAGTTACTCTGCCCGCTCCACCTTTAGAATACAGCGAAGCTCCTGATGAGCCCAAGCCCTATGCTGATTATACTATAACAGTTAATAAGCCGGGATATGAAGAAACTATCGTAACCGGCAGTGAAATATTGCCGGGTGAAATCTCTCTCCAGGTTGTCCAGTTAAACCGCCTGGAAGAAACTGTAGAGCCTCCGGTTTTAATAAATATTCCGGATCATACCTTATATGGAGACTATCCTGCCAAAATTCCTGAACCGGAAATAAAGCCATTGCCGGAGCGTGGTGAAATTGTATTATCCAGAGTAGTTATTCCGGAATATATTATTGTGCATGATGGTATACCAAGCGACTCCTCTGCGCCGAATTACTATGTACGCTATCCGGACTATATCAAAAATGTAGCTTCCTGTGAAATATATGCAACATGGGAAGAAGCCAGTATTTTAGCAAACATCCTTGTCATCATGTCCTTTACCCTTAATAGAGTTTTTACCGAATTTTATAGGGGGCAGGGGTATGACTTCACCATCACCTCTTCCACCGCCTACGACCAGAAATTCATCTATGGAAGAAATATTTATGAAAACATTTCCAACTTGGTAGATCAGGTATTTAATAATTATCTGGCACGTCCGGGGATTACACAGCCAATTCTGACCTCCTACTGCGACGGCCAGAGAGTAACCTGCAACGGCCTTAGCCAGTGGGGCTCCAAATTCCTGGGAGATGAGGGCTACAGTGCTATTGAGATTATTCGTAATTTTTATGGTCAGGATATGTACATTGCTACTGCAGAACAGATTTCCGGTGTACCAAGCTCCTTCCCGGGCTATGAATTAACGATTGGTGCCTCCGGAGATAAAGTGCGCCAATTACAGCGCCAGTTAAACCGAATTGCTCAGGACTATCCGGCCATCCCTACTGTAAATGTAGACGGCATTTACGGACCACGAACTGCAGAAAGTGTCCGCATTTTCCAACGCATCTTCGGTCTGCCCCAGACAGGTGTTACAGACTTTGCCACCTGGTATGCCATCAGCCGCATTTACGTCGGTGTCAGCCGCATTGCCGAACCGGGTGCGTTTTAAAATCTATTCATACAAAAAGCAGGATAGCTGCCGATATGCCCGTCTGTTGACAAGGGCATATCTTACGCTGTCCTGCTAAAATAAACTATTATCCAAAATACTTCACGCCGGATTCAAAAATCTTCAAATCCTGCTCACCATAGATATTGATAGCTACGCTGTCGCCGCGACGTTCAGAGTGTGCCATCTTACCAAAGCATCTGCCATCCGGAGAGGTGATACCTTCGATGGATGCGTAGGAGCCGTTGATGTTCCACTCTTCGTCCATGGATACGTTACCCATATAATCAGCGTACTGGGTAGCAACCTGACCGTTTGCAAAGAGCTTGTCAATCCACTCCTTCGGAGCTACGAAACGTCCTTCACCATGGGATGCCGGATTACAGTAGGTAGCACCAAGCTCTGCACCCTGTAACCATGGAGACTTATTGGAAACAACCTTTGTGTAAACCATCTTGGAGATGTGACGATTAATGGTGTTGAAGGTAAGTGTCGGAGAATCCTCCTTCTGACCTACGATTTCACCATATGGTACCAGACCCAGCTTAATCAGCGCCTGGAAACCGTTACAAATACCAAGTGCAAGACCGTCTCTTTCGTTTAAGAGCTTCATAACTGCTTCCTTCATCTTTTCGTTCTGGAAAGCAGTTGCAAAGAACTTCGCACTTCCGTCCGGTTCGTCACCTGCGGAGAATCCGCCCGGGAACATAATAATCTGTGCCTGGCCGATTGCCTTCTCAAATACTTCTACAGAGTCACGAATGTCTGCTGCTGTCTGGTTCTTGAATACCTTTGTAATTACATTAGCACCGGCTCTTTCAAATGCCTTTGTGCTGTCGTATTCACAGTTGGTGCCCGGGAATACCGGAATAAATACGGTTGGCTTAGCCACCTTGTGCTTACATACATAAATGCTGTCAGCCTTATAAACATCACTATTAACCGGAGTAGTGTCAAGGACTGCCTTGGTTGGGAATACCTTTTCCAATGTACCGGTCCAAGCCTTTAATGCTTCGTCCATTGTAATAGTAGTATTTCTGTAAGTAAATGCTGCGTCATCAGAAACCACACCGAGCACCTTAGCTGCAGTAGCCTTCACCACTTCGTCAGCGCCTGCCGGTGTACATTCTACTACCAAATCACCGATTGCTCCCTTGAATAAATCCTCTAAAGAAAGTTCGTCATTTACCTGAACGCCCAAGCCGTTACCAAATGCCATCTTGGACATAGCAACTGCCACACCCTTGGTATCTACGCTGTATGCAGACACGATATGGCCGGCCTTCATAGCTGCAAGTACTGCATCATAAGTCTTCATTACAGAAGCATAAACAGGAACGTCATATGCATCCTTTTCTAAGGATACCTGTAACAATACATTGCCTGATGCCTTTAATTCAGGAGTAACAATGTCGCTGCTCTTTGCTACGTCAACTGCAAAGGAAACTAAGGTAGGCGGTACGTCGATATCACCGAAGGTACCGGACATAGAGTCCTTACCACCGATAGATGGTAAACCAAAGCCCATCTGCGCGCTGTATGCACCGAGGAGTGCTGCAAACGGCTGACTCCAACGCTTTGGTTCTTCGCTCATTCTGCGGAAATATTCCTGGAATGTGAAACGAATCTTGGAGTAATCACCACCGGAAGCAACGATCTTACTCATGGACTCTAATACTGCGTAAATAGCGCCATGATATGGGCTCCAGCTGGAAATATATGGGTCAAAACCGTAGCTCATCATAGTTACGGTGTCTGTCTTGCCCTCTAAGGTAGGTAACTTTGCTACCATGGTCTGTGTCTCTGTCAACTGCTTTTGACCGCCGTATGGCATAAATACGCTGCCTGCACCGATGGAAGCATCGAACATTTCTACCAGACCCTTCTGGGAACATGCATTTAAGTCTGCTAAGGAAGTAAGCCAAGCAGCCTTTGCATCGCCTGCCTCTACTGCTGCGCCTACTGCAGGGATTGCATACTGTTGTAATGCATTATCCTCCTTGGACGGAATATCAACGGATACACAGGTCTCCTGATGCGCACCATTGGTATCTAAGAATGCACGGGAAAGATTTACGATTTCCTTGCCTCTCCAAACTAATACCAAGCGTGGGTCTGCAGTTACCTCTGCAACTTCTACAGCCTCTAAATTCTCTTCTGCTGCGTAGCCAAGGAACTCTGCTACATCCTTAGGGTCCACAACAACCGCCATACGTTCCTGAGATTCGGAAATAGCAAGCTCGGTACCATCTAAGCCTGCATACTTCTTTGGAACCTTGTCTAATTCTACGCGTAAGCCTGCTGCCAGCTCACCGATAGCAACGGACACACCGCCGGCACCAAAGTCGTTACACTTCTTGATTAACTTACTAACCTCTGCTCTGCGGAACATTCTCTGAATCTTACGTTCCGTAGGAGCATTACCCTTCTGAACTTCTGCACCACAGGTCTCAATGGAAGTCTCTGTGTGTGCCTTGGAAGAACCGGTAGCACCGCCACAGCCGTCACGACCTGTACGTCCGCCAAGTAAAATAATGATATCGCCCGGGTCGGAATTCTCTCTCTTTACGTTTTCACGCTTTGCAGCACCCATAACGGCACCGATTTCCATACGCTTAGCCACATAGTCCGGATGATAAATTTCCTTTACATAGCCGGTAGCAAGACCAATCTGGTTACCATAAGAAGAGTAACCGCTTGCGGCACCACGCACTAATTTCTTCTGGGACAATTTGCCCTTTAATGTCTCAGACACAGGAACTGTAGGGTCAGCTGCACCTGTCACACGCATAGCCTGATATACATAACCACGTCCGGACAATGGGTCACGGATTGCACCGCCAAGACAAGTAGCAGCACCACCAAATGGCTCGATTTCCGTCGGGTGGTTGTGTGTTTCATTCTTGAAGAATACTAACCATTCTTCGGTAACGGTCTTGCCATCTTCGTATTCCATCTCTACAGGAACGATTACGGAGCAGGCATTGATTTCATCACTTACTTCCATATCTGCAAGTTTGCCGTCTTTTTTGAGCTTACGCATTGCCATTAATGCCAAGTCCATAAGGCAAATGAATTTGTCCTTGCGACCTGCAAATACTTCTGCACGGGTGTTTAAATAATCGCGGAAGGTACCTTCCATAGCCTCTTTGTAGTAACCATCATCAAAAGTGATATCCTTTAACTCTGTAGAGAAAGTCGTATGACGGCAATGGTCAGACCAGTATGTATCAAGAACTCTGATTTCTGTCATGGAAGGGTCTCTGTCTTCTTCGTTCTTGAAATAATTCTGAATATGTAAGAAATCCTTAAAAGTCATGGCAAGACCTAAGGAAGCATATAATTCCTTTAATTTATCCTCTGCCAAATCCTTAAAGCCTTCAAAAATAACCACATCTGCAGGCTCTTCAAATTTGGTAATTAAGGTTTCCGGCTTCACCATATCGGTTTCTCTGGAATCAACCGGGTTGATGCAGTATGCCTTGATTTTGTCAAAATCCTCCTGTGAAATATCACCGGAAATGACATAAGTAACAGCAGTCTTAATAACAGGCTCTTCGTCCTCTTTCAAAAACTTGATACACTGCTCAGCACTGTCTGCTCTCTGGTCAAACTGTCCCGGCAGATACTCTACGCTGAACACCTTATCCTCTGCATTTCTTGCAAAATCCTCTAAATAAAAATCATCCACAGGCGGTTCGGAAAAAACAGTCTTGCATGCCTTTTCAAACACTTCTTCGCTGACGTTTTCTACGTCATAACGAATCAATTCCCTGACTTCTGTAATCTGGCTCATACCTAAGTATCCAACCAGATCCTCTTTCAGCTCCTTTGCCTTTACAGCAAACGGTGCTTTTTTTTCTACATAAATTCTTTTTACTCCCATGATGTACTCCTTTATATTCTAATTTGAATTTGTGTGCTTATTCCAGTCCTAATCCCTGTAACAGGTAATGTAACTGCTTATCAATTTCCTCTTCGGTAACCTTCATAGTAAGCAGACCTATTTTCAGACCTTCTATCGTATACATAATCTGCTCTGCGGCAATCTGCGGCTCCTCTGAGTACAGCTCACCATCCTCCACGCCCATTTCAATAAGCTGGGTCAAAGCTTCAACTGCAGCCTCAAACTGCTCTCGCAAAAAGTTATCCTTACCATCCGGCTTATGAGCATAATAGTACTCATAAGTAGCCATGGCCAGATTGTCCTTTGTATTTAACAGCTCAGCCTTTTGTGCAGCAAAGAAAAGCTCCAGAATATCCGCAGCAGTGGAATCCTCACCGACCTGTGTACTGAACACGTCATCAGCCATCTCCATCTCCTGCTTTAATACTTCCAAAAAAATTTCCTGTGTACTTGGGAAATATAAGTATAAACCACCTCGGCTGATATTGCAAGCCTCAATAATGTCCTTCATGGTAACACTACGATAGCCCTTGTCAATAAATACCTGTCTGGCCTTTTCAATAATATATTTTTTCTTTTGTTGCGATTTTTCTCCCATAACCAACCTCCTGCACAGGATAAGGTAAAATCTATTTGATAATTTATGAATTTATGTTAATATTAAATACGGCACTACTGTCATTATTATATCGAATAAACTTCGGAAATTCAATACCTATAAAGGAAGATACTATGAAAAAAAACACGAATTTTAACGATTTTGAAGAAAAAAATGCTTCTTTAGAGCCTTCAAACAGAGAAAGGGCTGTTGTGGTCGGCTTGTGCACCGGTCAGGACCATCAGTTCGAGCACTCCATGGAAGAGCTTATCAGCCTGTGTGAAGCCTGTGACATGGAGGTGGTTGCCATGCTGACACAGACTCTTCCTGCACCACATCAGGCTCTGTATATCGGTACCGGAAAGGTGCAGGAAGTGATTGACACCTGCGTCACCTTAGATGCTGACACGGTTGTCTTTGATAATGCCCTGTCCCCTTCCCAGGTGCGTAATCTAAGCACAGAAATCCAACTTCCTATTCTGGATAGAACTGCATTAATTTTAGAGATTTTTAGTAACAGAGCTCAGACCAGAGAAGCCAAACTGCAGGTAGAGCTGGCTCGCTTACAATACCTATTGCCACGGCTGGCCGGAATGGGTACTGCCCTCTCTCGCCAAGGTGGTGGCAGTGGTTCCCGTTCCAACAAGGGTGCCGGTGAAAAGAAACTGGAGCTGGACAGACGACATATCGAGCACCGCATCACCGAATGCAAACGTGAACTGGAGCTTGTTAAGAAAAACCGCATTACCCAAAGAAAAAGCCGCAAAAACAGTGTCATTCCACAGGTTTCCCTGGTGGGCTACACCAATGCAGGCAAGTCTACCATTATGAACCAGCTGCTTTCTTTTTACGGCAATACCGATATTGCTCATAACGAACACAAAATGGTACTACAAAAGGACATGCTTTTTGCCACTCTGGAAACCACTATCCGAAAGATTACACCACCGGGCAAGTCTCCATTTTACCTGTCCGATACGGTTGGCTTTATTGACAAGCTTCCACACAATCTGATAGACGCCTTCCGTTCCACCCTGGAGGAGGTATGCGAAGCCGACCTTTTGCTGCAGGTTGTGGATGTTTCCGACCCTTATTACAAGGAGCATATGCGGGTTACAAACGAAACCCTTGCTGAGCTTGGTGCAGGTCATATTCCTCAAATCATCATATACAACAAGGCCGACAGAATGCCTGAAATTCATAGCCTTCCCAAAATCGGCAGGCATCAAATTCATATGTCAGCCAAAAATGGCATTGGCATACCGGAGCTGATGGAACTGATTATGCAAGAAATTTACAGCAAATTACTGCATGCCAAGATACTGCTTCCTTATACCGAAGGCAGCCTCTACAGTCTGATGCAGAAAGAGGCAAATATTATCTGTGAGGAATACAGAGA
Organism: Lachnospiraceae bacterium; assembly: GCA_017516285.1. Next base: position 25,433 of record JAFXDD010000011.1, on the reverse strand, counting down.
AAATGGTATTTATCTGGAACTGGAGGTCAATCCGCTATACGAGCATAGATTAAGAGCATATGTTATAAAACAGATATAAAGTATTTTCTTATATGTCCGGCGGTATCGGCAAAGCCAAACGGGACAAAACAAATTAAAAATATTTCCATTTTATTGTTGCCAAAACGTCATAAATTTTATATTATTAAATATATTGTTTACTGCGTTAAAGCGCAGAATTCTTATTAGGAGGATTATTTTATATGGAAAACAAAAGAGGACAATGGGGTACCAACTTCGGTTTCCTGATGGCTGCTATCGGTTCAGCAGTAGGTCTGGGAAATATTTGGGGCTTCCCATACAAAATGGGTAAAAGCGGCGGGTTTGCATTTTTATTGATTTATCTTATACTCGTTGCATTCGTAGGTATTGTTATTATGCTCGGTGAATTAGCACTCGGACGTAAAACAGGCAAAGGTGTTATGGGTACTTACCTTTCTTTTTCTAAAAAGCATGCCTGGATGGGATTTATGAGTGTTATCTCCGGATTTTTGATCCTTTCCTTCTACAGTGTACTGGGCGGCATGGTTATGCGCTATATGCTTGGTTATCTGGTTGAACTTTTGGGCATGGATGGTTTCGTTGGTCAGGGAACCGGTTTCTTCGGTTATCTCCTGTATGATTACAAGGGTATTTTGATCTTTTATGCATTATTTATGATTCTTACCGTTGTCATTGTTATGGGTGGTATTGAAAAGGGTATTGAGAGGTTTTCTTCTATTGCAATGCCTGCATTATTTTTTATTTTACTTTTTGTTATTATTTATGTTGCATTCCAGCCGGGTGCTATGGATGGCTACCGCTTTATGTTTAAGCCTGATTTATCTGTATTCTCCGATCCGGAAATTGGATTCTTAGGTGTATTTAAGGCTGCAGCAGGTCAGATGTTTTTCTCCCTTTCCCTTGGTATGGGATGCATGATGACCTATGGTTCTTACCTCTCCAAGAAGGAAAATCTTCAGAAAAATGCGATAATTATTCCTTTGGCTGACACTACAATTGCTATTTTGGCCGGTCTTGCAGTAATGCCTGCCTGTGCAGCATTTGGCGTAGAATACACCAAGGGTCCGGGGCTTTTGTTTGTTTCCATGCAGACTGTTTTCGAGAATATGGGCTCTTTCGGTACTTTTCTAGGATTTTTGTTCTACTTCCTGGTATTTATTGCAGCTGTTACCTCTTCTATTTCTATTCTGGAAGTATGTACTACCTTCCAGATTGACCGTGAGATCAGCAAAGGCAAAAATCCAAACCGTAAGAAGATATCCTGCATCTACGCAGCAATCATCTTCCTGTTCGGACTTCCGGTTGCACTGGACGCGTTAGGCAGCGGTGGTGCATTAGTTAAAGCACCTTACGAGCTTCTCGGTTTAGAAGTAAAAGGCCCTGGTTATGCTATGTGGAATGACTGCTGGCTTGACCTGTATGACTTGATTGCAGAGGGTGTCCTGATGCCAATCGGTGCTCTCGTGATGAGTGTGCTTATCGGCTGGTTCTGGAAAACAGATATTATTAAGGATGAATGCGAAGCTTCCGGCAAGCGTTTTAAAGGCTATAAGTTCTATTCCTTCTGTTTCAAATTTGTAGTACCGGTTATTATGTGCTTTATCTTCTACGCACAGCTTGTTGACTTCTTTGGTTAATTAATTAATTTTAAAAATCCAGCCGTAAATAAAATTACAGCTGGATTTTTTATTGCTTATAAGCAAGATTTAATCTTTTCAATCATTTCAGCATATTCCGCATCTGTCAACAACGTCTTACCAGGATTCATTTCGAATACACCGCCCCATTCATAGCCATCCTTGTACTTAGGAACCAAATGCATATGCAAATGGCATCCGGTGTCACCATATGCCCCGTAATTTACCTTGTCCGGATGAAATGCCTTATGAATCGCATTTGCTGCACGTGTTACATCTGCAAAAAATGCATTTCTCTCCTCGTCGGAAATATTTACGATTTCACTGACATGATCCTTATATGCCACGATGCATCTGCCCGGATGTGACTGTTCCTTAAATAAAATTAATGTACTTACACTAAGCTCACATATTTCGATACCAAATTTAGCTAATAATTCGCCCTTTTGGCAATAACCACAATTCTGCATAATTTACCTCTTTCTATATTTCAACCTATCTTGGCAGGTCTTTTTAACATTTTAAATAATTCTTCTGCCGCCAGTCTGGTCTTTGCTACCACATTTCCCGCGTTCTTTGGGAAACAATAGTACTGTACCTTCTCATCGCCTACACAAATCATATCACCGATTTCATACCAGTAAAAATCGGAGTATAAGCCATAAGAGGCATGGGGACTCTGCCTGTAATCCAACTCGCCATCACAGCCTGTCAGATGAAAGCCCTCTACCGTATGCACTAAACGACCGGAACCCACATGGAAAACACATCTGGTATTTACCATCATAAAAATATCCACCTCTACATCCAGTCTGTATGTGCCTGCCTCCAGCTCCTTTCTGACGCATTCCCGCTCCCACATGTACCAGTCTGGAATATGATTGAACAAGCTTTCTCCGCTAACCGCCTGCAGAAAACCAGTCTCCATAAGCTCATACGAAGCACCACAAGCCTGGCAGGTAAGATGAATCCCCTTGCCTACTGTCTGCCCCTCTGCATGACAGTGCGGACATTTATACAGTACCCTGTGCAACTCATCTGCTCGATAAGTTTCTTTAATCTCGATGCCCTTTTCCTGCTGCGTCTTAAAATTATCAAAAGCAAAACTTTCTGCCAAAATATCATTTAATTCCTGAACAGATTTGGCCTTAATATCCTCAGGAGACAGCAAATACTCCATCCTTGCAGATATTTGCACCTTCCTAAGTTTCAGACTATTGTACAAGGGTTGCCTCAAAAAAGCTCCTTCCGTTTGAATTACCACCACCGGTACATTTAAAAGCTTCAAGCACTTACCAAGACTTTCCGGTAATGGAGTAGCTGTGCCGTCAAAGCTATAACTGGCCTCCGGATACATGAGCACAGATTCCTTTAATTCCTTTACGGTATAACGCATATCACGAACCAGATTTACGTCATTTACAAACTTTCTGGTCGGAATACAACCAAGCAGACGTAAAATCCATCCAAGCCCCACAAAGGCATCCAGCGTAGTCACAATATGATATGCTCTGTCCCCAAGTAAAAATGCTGCAATCTCCAAATCAATAAAGCTGGAGTGATTCATTAAAATCAGGCAAGGCTCATCCTTCCCAAGTCTCTCCATGCCTTTCTTTTCATAATGGGTAAATCCGGCCAGCTTTAATAATACAAAGCATACCGGCTTTAACAGCCATCTAAGCAGCACCAGCTGACGCATAGGCTTTTTGTGCTGCACCTTTGGCAACGCCAAAACATCACGGTAACTTTTTCTTTTGGTTTTTATTTTCACTATAATTTCCTCATAAAGTATGTTTTGTTACATACATCTGACACTAAATCATCTCTGAGCCAGTGCCTCTGCAATATCAGCCTGCATATCTAATACTGCCTGACGAGATGCTTCTGCAAAATTCTCTGCACCAAACTTCGCATATGCCTCCTGCTGATAAGCTGCAATAATACCTCTGGAGGAGTTGATAATAGCACCCAGACCATCTTCATTAAAGAAGTGTACTAAGTCCTTACCCTTGCCGCCCTGCGCACCATAACCAGGCACCAGAATATAGCTCTTTGGCATTACCTTACGAAGGGCCTTGCCCATTTCCGGATAAGTAGCACCAACCACTGCACCAATATAGCTGTAACCGCAGCTGCCCATATGGTCAGCGCCCCATTCAGCAATTTTTTCTGCAACTACTTCATACAAAGGCTTGCCGTCCACCAGTCTATCCTGGAACTCACCACTGCTTGGATTGGAGGTCTTTGCCAGGATAAACAGACCCTTATTCTCTTCCTTACATACATTTACGAAAGGCTTAATACCATCAGAGCCGAGGTATGGATTTACCGTAGCAAAATCCTCATCAAAGCCATAATACTGCTTGCTGCCTACGGTAACCTTGCCCAAATGACCTACTGCGTATGCCTCTGAAGTAGAACCGATATCGCCACGCTTTACATCACCGATAATTACCAAATCCTTGGACTTACAGTAATCTACCGTCTTCTTGAAGGCAATCAGACCCTCAATACCAAACTGCTCATACATAGCAATCTGTGGCTTTACTGCCGGAATTAAATCATAGGTGGCATCTACAATGGCTTTATTGTACTGCCAGATAGCTTCCCCGGCACCTGCTAAGGTCTCACCATACTCCGCAAAAGCTGCCTTCTTAATATGCTCCGGAATAAACTTCATCATTGGGTCTAAGCCTACTACGATAGGTGCCTGTGTCTTTGTAATTTTATCCACTAATTTATTAATCATCATGATTCTCCTATCTTAATAAATATTTTACAAAAATTTTATCATTTGGACGATAAAATGTCAACAAAGGGATTTAAAACTTGCTATGATATTAGTATTAATTCAACAGAAAGGGCATTATATGAATCAAATTTTTGCGAATCGTCTTCATGAACTTCGTACAAAAGCAGGCATGTCCCAAAAAGAACTGGCAGCGGAATTAAAAATTGCACCGGCCACTTTTTCTAATTATGAGAATGGTATATATTTGCCACCTCTTGATAAGGCTTGTACTTTGGCTAAAGAATTACATTGTTCTCTGGATTATCTGACAGGGCTCTCTGAGATTGATTTAGACCCGTCACTTTTTCCAAAACCTATTACGGAAAAACTAACATTTTATCAAATCATAAAGCTACTTTTCTCAATGGAAAAAAAGGACTTGTTAGAAATAGTGAGATATGCAGAATTTTTAAAATACAAAAGAAAACGCATCCAATACACCGAGGGACCTAAGGGGTATCTGGTGGCTGAGGATGCGCTGGAATAATGCGCCATTTAAAGAATAATTTGCTTGCAAAATATAAGACTTGATGCTAATATAATGGTATAGGGAAAGCACCCACTCCAAAGTGGATGCCTCCGAATTAACGTTTGTGTATCCTTACGGACACCGCCAATCCTGTGGGCTGACAGGATTGGCATTTTTCTTTTTACTCGTCTTTCTTGTTAAGAAAGGCAAGCAACTTGATGATAAAGCTTCCAAAGGCTATCAACAATGTTAATATCCCTAAAAAAATCGTGATGATTTCATAAGCCGTCATCAGCGCCACCTCCCCTCTTATGTATTCCGACTTATCGGTATCATAAACTCGGAGGCTGCCACCCTGTCATGGGTACTTTCCGTGAAGGCATTATAGCATATTCTTTCTCAAAAGTAAGACGATATATCGCCTTTTTGAAATTTCAGCATTTTGACTAAATCTCATCATCTCTTATTAGGTGTTATTTCTTCCTGTGTGGTTTTTAAAAAGGGACCCATCAAAAAAACTATGATTTTTTGTCACAAAGTATAACAGATTGGCAGCTTTTTCCTATCACCAAACCGCATGCTTTTTATCACTTCCATGCACTCCTCATATGTAAGTACATAAGTTGCTTCATTCCCTTTTGGTCTTGTCATACTTTGATGGTCGTACGAATCCAACAGGTCCAAAGCCATATTGTACTTCTCAATAACAGAAAGTACCTGCTTGCTGTCCAATTCATTTTCGGTTCTTTTCATAATACGTATCACTTCTCCCAATTGCTTGATACGATTATTATTTACCGCATATCCTTTTAAAATGTACTGTTTCAAAACTGAATTAGCCCATTTGCGAAATTCTACACCACGTTTTGACTTTACACGATAACCAACGGAAATGATGACGTCCAAATTATAATGTTCAACGGAATATACTTTTCCATCAGCCGCAGTTGTCGCAAATTTTGCGACAACTGAAGGATCATTTACTTCTTCCCGCAGCGCGTTATTTATATGCTTGCCAATTGTCTTAATATCTCTGCCAAACAGCTCTGCCATTTGATTACGATTCAGCCAGACCGTATCATTTTCTACAGCCACATTTAAAGACACTTGATTGTCAGATGTTTCAAAAATTACGATATTGTTCTCCATAAAAAACCTCCTAATATGTTTTGTGGAGACATTATAGCATATTCTTTTTCAAAAGTAAGACGACGTATCGTCTATTTGAAAATTCAGCATTATGCACAACCCAAGAACAAATCTATTAGTAGAACTATATAACAAAAAGACAAAAGGCTCCGGAAAACCGGAGCCCTGTCCTCATAAAACACATAGGAAAATTAACGATTTATATCGTGAAAACCTTATTACGTGCTTACTTATTTGCCATAGTAAGCTCTTAAGAACATTTCCTTGATTTCGCTCATCAGTGGGTATCTTGGGTTTGCACCTGTACACTGATCGTCGAATGCCTGTTCAACCATATCATCTAATCTGTCAAGGAAGTCCTTTTCGTCAATGCCGTAAGCCTGGATAGATTCCTTAATGCCTACTGCTTTCTTTAATTCTTCAATCTTTTCAATTAATTTCTTAACTGCTTCGTCATCATCCTTTGCCACGATGCCGCAGAAACGAGCACATTCTGCATAACGAGCCTTGGTGTGTGGATACTGATACTGAGGGAAGGTACCCATCTTGCGTGGATTTTCATCAGCGTTAAACTCTACTACCAGGCTGATAAGCAATGCGTTTGCTACACCGTGTGGTAAGTGGTGGAATGCACCCAGCTTGTGTGCCATAGAGTGACATACACCAAGGAACGCATTTGCAAAGGACATACCTGCCATACAAGAAGCATCTGCCATCTTCTGACGAGCTTCTACATTGTTAGGCTCATTGTATGCAGTCGGTAAATATTCAAATACACTCTTCATAGCCTTAAGAGCGAGACCATCTGTGTAATCGGTAGCCATAACAGAAGCATATGCTTCTAAAGCGTGAGTTAAAACGTCTACACCGGAAGCGCTTGTTAAGCCTCTTGGCTGGCTCATCATGTTGTCTGTATCAACGATAGCCATGTTTGGCATTAACTCATAGTCAGCAAGCGGATACTTCACGCCTGTTTCCTGGTCTGTAATAACTGCGAAAGGTGTTACTTCAGAACCTGTACCTGAAGAGGTAGGAACAGCGATAAAGTATGCCTTTTCACCCATCTTAGGGAAGGTGTAAACTCTCTTACGAATATCAATAAAGCGCATTGCCATATCCTGGAAGTCTGCTTCCGGATGTTCGTAAAGAACCCACATAATCTTTGCAGCGTCCATTGCGGAACCACCACCCATAGCGATGATTACATCCGGCTGGAATGCTGTCATAGCCTTAGCACCTGCCTGAGCATTTGCAAGTGTAGGATCTGGCTGTACATCAGAGAATACGGTGTAAGTAATACCCATTTCATTTAATCTGTTAGTGATTACATCTGTGTAACCATTCTTGTAAAGGAAGGAGTCTGTTACGATAAATGCACGCTTTTTGCCTAATACATCCTTTAATTCTCTTAAAGCTACCGGCAGACAGCCCTTCTTGAAGTATACCTTTTCAGGTGCACGGAACCATAACATATTTTCTCTCCTCTCTGCAACGGTCTTAATATTTAATAAGTGCTTAACACCTACGTTCTCAGATACGGAGTTACCGCCCCAGGAACCACAACCAAGTGTAAGTGATGGTGTTAAGTTGAAGTTGTATAAGTCACCGATACCGCCATGAGAAGATGGTGTATTTACTACGATACGGCAAGTCTTCATTCTGGAAGCATGCGCCATAATCTTTTCTCTTTCATTTACATTAACGTAAAGAGAAGATGTATGACCGTAACCACCGTCTGCTACTAACTGCTCTGCCTTGTCTAAAGCTTCCTCGAAGGTCTTAGCCTTATACATAGCCAGTACAGGAGATAATTTCTCGTGAGCAAATTCTTCACTGATATCTACAGATTCTACTTCACCAATCAAAATCTTAGCATCTACAGGAACATCTACACCTGCTAATTTTGCAATGGTGTGAGCGCTCTGACCAACAATCTTGGCATTTAATGCACCATTGATGATGATAGTCTTACGAACCTTTTCAATTTCATCGTCTTTTAAGAAATAGCAGCCTCTGTAAGCAAATTCCTTCTTTACCTCTTCGTAGATAGGCTCTAAAACAGTTACAGACTGCTCAGAAGCACAAATCATACCATTGTCAAAGGTCTTGGAATGAATAATAGAGCTTACTGCCATCTTGATATCAGCTGTGCTATCAATAATAACCGGTGTGTTACCTGCACCTACGCCTAACGCCGGCTTGCCTGAAGAATAAGCAGCCTTAACCATACCAGGGCCACCTGTAGCAAGGATTAAATCAGCGTTCTGCATTACTGCATTGGTTAAATCTAAGCTTGGAACATCAATCCAGCTGATAATGCCTTCCGGAGCACCTGCTTTAACAGCTGCCTCTAAAACCAGCTTTGCAGCTGCAATGGTGCTGTTCTTTGCACGTGGATGTGGACTAATGATAATTGCATTTCTGGTCTTTAAGCACAGTAATGTCTTAAAGATTGCTGTGGATGTAGGGTTTGTAGTAGGAATAACCGCTGCAATGAGACCGATTGGCTCTGCAATTCTCATAGTACCAAATTCCTTATCCTCTTCAATAACACCTACTGTCTTCATATTCTTGTAAGCATTGTAAATATGCTCAGATGCGTAGTTGTTCTTAATAACCTTATCTTCAACAACACCCATACCAGTCTCTTCCACTGCCATCTTTGCAAGCGGAATACGCATCTTGTTTGCTGCACTTGCTGCTGCGTGGAAAATAGCATCCACCTGCTCCTGTGTATAAGTCGCAAAAATCTCCTGTGCCTTACGCATCTCGGCCATTCTTGCAAGCAGTGCATCTACATTATCAATAATTGCGGGAACTGTCTGTTCAACCTTCTTTGCCATAAGTTAAATCCTCCAAAAATTTTCCTCGTGTGTCTGATTGTTATTTTTTTGTCAATCACTAGTAATAGTATATGTCATTGTTAAAAAAGTGTCAATATACTTTTTGAATAAATTTGATATTTCTAGGAATTGGAAATTGTGCAATTTTACTATTTCCTCTAAAAAAGTTGCCCAGCTTAAGCTGAGCAACAAGAATTTTTACTTTTTAATTATTTTCCTTTCGTATCGGAATGACTTCCACAGCTGCACTCTGAACATCTGCCATTCTTACTTGGGCAATTACCGGCTGCAGGACATCCAATACATTTTACCCCTTTTCTCTTTGCCTTAATGATATAAGCAATTGCAGCCCCTACAATAATAACCAGAATTCCTACAATAATCACATCTGTCATGCCAATACTCCTTTTCCATAGAAAACTTTAAAATTTTCTATTTTATGCTGCTTTCTTTAACGTATATTCAGCCTTAAATTTCTTGTTTGTCTTCTGAATCAGTGCAACTACAACTGCTGCCATAGCAAGTACTGCGACAAGTCCGGGAACAAAGCCTGCACCAAAGCCACCTGTGGTAATCAAGGTACCAATCTGGTATACTAGGAATGCCACGGTATAACCGGTACCCAGCTGTAAAGCGATGCCGCCCCAGAACCATTTTTTATCCTGCATTTCAGAATTCATAGCACCTAAAGCTGCAAAGCAAGGCGGTGTGAACAGGTTAAACATCAGGTATGCCAAAGCTGCCACCTTGGTAAGTGCCATAGCTGTGGCAACTGCATTTCCATCACCAACTAAAGCAAGCTCTTCCGTGTCAATAAATGCAGTCAAGCCATAGCAAACCGCCAGCGTACCCACTACATTTTCCTTTGCAATAAAGCCTGTAACTGCTGCGGCTGCCAGCTGCCAAGCCGCAATACCTACAATCGGTACTAATAAAACAGCGATTGGAGAAGCGATTGTTGCAAGGATAGATGTGTTTTCCATACCTTCTTCAACAACCTGAAGGCTCCAGTTGAATGTCTGCATAATCTGCACTACTGCGTTACATACAAGGATGATGGTACCAGCCTTGATGATGTATGCTTTACCACGGGACAACATGGATAAAGCTGCTCTCTTTAGGCTTGGAAGCTTATATTCAGGAAGCTCAATAATAAAGAAGCTCTTTCTAAATTTGTGACCGGTAATCTGGTTTACCAGTAATGCACCTAATAAAATCAAGATAATGCCTACAAAATACATCAATGGTCCAACCCATTTAGCCCCCGGGAAGAAAGCTCCTACAAATAACGAAATAACAGGCAGCTTTGCTCCACACGGCATGAAAGGTGCAAGCATTGCAGTAGCTCTGCGCTCTCTTTCATTACGAATGGTACGGCAAGCCATAATACCTGGAATAGCACAGCCGGTACCAATCACCATAGGGATAACGCTTTTTCCGGACAGACCCACTCTCTTGAATATTGGATCCAACACAACGGTTGCACGAGCCATGTATCCACAGTCTTCCAACAAAGCAATCAGGAAGTACATTACCATAACAAGCGGAAGGAAACCTACAACAGCACCCACACCACCGATAATACCATCCACTAACAGAGACTGTAAGAATGGATTTGCGCCTTCCACCAGACCTGCTACCCATTCCTGAAACATTTCAATCAAGGTTACAAGACCGGGAACCACCTTGCCGGATTCAAATTCATACCCCTCTGCAATCCATGTGCCCAGCGTTGACTGTGAAATATAAAATACCAAAAACATCACGGCAGCAAAAATAAGAATACCGGAGACAGGATTGGTCAGTACTGCATCTATCTTATCCTGAGGATTTTTATTCTTAGTAAGCACTTTGCGGTTTTCCACCTCTGATACTATTTTGTTGGTAAAAACAAAGCGCTTTCTGTCCGCGGCTTCAACCTCTGCCTTATTATGTAAATCAATATTTTCCTGAACATAAGGAGCCTTTTGTCCTTTGCCACAAAGGGATACGGCTGTCTTTACAAGCTCTGCCAAACCATTATTACCTGTAGTAGTAGAGATGGTATTCACCACAGGACAACCCAACTTCTCGGATAAAGCTTTTGCATCAATCTTTGTATCCTTTTTAGTATTAATGTCACTCTTATTCAGCGCAACAACCACCGGAATACCCAATTCCAGTAACTGTGTTGTAAAAAATAAGCTTCGGCTTAAATTTGTAGCATCCACAATATTGATAATAACATCCGGCTTTTCGTTTTGTACGTAAGCACTTGTGATGCTTTCCTCTGATGTAAACGGAGACATGGAATATGCCCCCGGCAAATCTACTGCGATTAGCTCCTCCGTTCCATCATAATAGCTTTTTTTAATTGGGCTTTCTTTTCTTTCTACAGTAACGCCCGCCCAGTTACCAACCTTTTCTGCTCTGCCTGTCAAGGCATTGTACATGGTAGTTTTACCACTGTTCGGATTACCTGCTAATGCAATTCTCATCATGCATCCTCCTTGTCTTTCTTTCAAAGTGATTGTTAGTTTAGACTAACTATGTGTTATAAAAATAATGATTAACTCTGTAATCATTATTCTATTGAAATAGCCTTCGCCAATTCATTATCCATATTATACCGGGCGTCCTTGATAGAAACAACGCAGCCACCCTTAATGTGTGAAATCACAGTAATAGGCTCTCCACTATAACAGCCCAGCGAAAAAAGAAACGCATTTAATTCTTCATCCTCTGTTACAATGTCTTTAATAATATATTCTTCGCCAATATTAGCATCAACTAAGTTCATATATATCCCTCGATTTCTTATCGCGACTTTTGACAAAATTTTCCATTTCAGGCGGTTAGGCATTCCTAACCCAACCACCATAAAAATTTTAATACGAAACACGCCGTTTGTCAACTAATTTTTGGAAATTTTTTATTTTTTCGTTTTCAATGCTCTCATTGCATTTAAAATAGCAATAAATGCTACACCCACATCTGCAAATACGGCAGCCCACATACCTACCAGACCTATTGCAGTAAGAACAAGCACGATTACCTTGATGCCGATAGCACCCACGATATTTTGACGCACGATGCCCAGTGTCTTACGGGAAATCTGCATAGCACGGGTAATTTTGCTTGGCTCGTCAGTCATAATAACAATGTCTGCTGCTTCAATGGCTGCATCGGAACCCATGCCGCCCATAGCAATACCAATGTCTGCTCTGGCCAGTACAGGGGCGTCATTCATGCCGTCGCCTACAAAGCAAAGCTTGCCTTTGTTCTGACCGGACTTATTTTTTGATGTATAAAGCGCTTCAAATTTATCAACCTTGTCGGATGGTAAAAGCTCTGCGTATACGGTATCAATGCCAATTTCTGCAGCTACTGACTCCGCAGTTTCTTTCTTATCACCGGTAAGCATTATCAGGTTCGTAACACCGCAAGCCTTCAGACCACGCATGGCTTCTTTGGTATCCTCTTTCAGACTATCTGCTACTACCGCATAGCCCAGATAATCGTTTCCCTTAGCCAAATGCACAATGGTTCCCAGCTTGTTTTCCGCTAAATCAACAAACCCTAAGTCCTCCATCAGACGATAATTGCCTCCGAAGTATGTAGCACCTTCAACATCCACTTGAATACCTTTTCCGGGAATTTCCTTCATGTTTTCAATAGTGTTCTCGTCAATCTCTCCTGCATATGCTGCTACTACGGACTTAGCAATGGGATGATTGGATAAAAACTCTACATGTGCCAGTGTCCGCAGAAAATCCTCTGCAGAAATATTTACAGCATGAAGCTCCTGCAAAGAAAAAGTCCCCTTTGTCAAAGTACCTGTTTTGTCCATAACAACAGTATCTACCTTTGCCAAAGCCTCCAGATAATTACTGCCCTTAATCAGGATACCTTCCTTGCCGGCACCTCCGATACCACCAAAAAAGCTAAGTGGAATACTGATAACCAGAGCGCACGGACAGGAGGTTACCAAAAATACCAGACCTCTATAAATCCAGTCACCCCAGCCTGCACTTAAGCTGGCCCCAAATAATCCTGCCAAATTTCCTATGGTAATAAAAATCGGCGGCACCAGTGCAAGCGCCATAGCGGAGTATACTACAATTGGTGTATACACTCTGGCAAACTTACTGATAAACTGCTCTGCTTCAGCCTTGTTGGCAGATGCATTTTCCACCAAATCCAAGATCTTAGCAACGGTAGAATTCTCGTAAACCTTCGTAACCTCTACCTCCAGCATAGCACTCATATTGACGCAGCCACTGACAATACTATCTCCCGGCTTAATGTCACGAGGCATACTTTCCCCACTGATTGCCTTAGTATCCAAACTGGAAAATCCACTCTTTACAATGCCGTCCAGTGGCACACGCTCTCCCGGCTTAATTACAATAATTTCACCAATCTGTACCTCATCAGGGTCCACCTCTTCCATGCTGTCCCCACGCTTTACATTGGCATACTCCGGACAAATATCCATCAAATCCTTAATAGACTTACGGCTCTTGCCCACCGCATAGCTCTGAAACCACTCACCCACCTGATAGAAAAGCATAACAGCACAGGCCTCCCCCAGGTCACCCAGCAAAAAGGCACCAAAGGTTGCAATAGTCATCAGAAAATTCTCATCCATCATCTGCTTACGACGGACACCGCTTAAAGCAGCCTTCACCACGTCCAGACCGATCAACAGATAGGAAACGATAAAGAAAGGAACAGCTGACAGTTCTAAGATCTCTTTAGCGCCAAATCCATCCACTGATGCCGTCAAATGCAGTAACACTGGTAAATGCTCCAAAATCATACCAGCGGCAAACAATGCGCCGCTGATACCTATTCTCTTTAATTGCTTTTTCAGTTTCTTGCTCATATTATTTTGCAATGACCGTTACGTCAGGCTCCCTCTTTTTTACAATATCAATAATAGCCTTTTCTACTGCTGCTGCCTTTTCCTCAGCCACTTCTATGGTAAGCTTCTGTGTTAAAAATGCTAATGAGCTCTTAGTAACGCCTTCCAGCTTGCCAACTTCCTCTTCAATTAATGCTGCACAGTGTGCACAATCTAAATCCTCTAAAATGTATACTTTTTTCATTGTAAAATCTCCTTTTAATTATTTTATGTAAGGCATATGCCCTTACTCCTCAATATGTTCCAGTCCCTGACTTAAAATAGACTTAATATGGTCATCCGCAAGAGAATAAAATACAGTCTTGCCCTCTCTGCGGCTTCGAACCAAATCCATCTGCTTTAACGTCCTCAGCTGATGGGATACCGCCGACTGACTGGCTCCCAAAATACCTGCCAAATCACATACGCACATCTCATGCATCAAAAGCACATACAATATCTTAATTCTGGTGGAATCTGCAAATACCTTAAAGAAGTCGGCTAAATCGTAAAGCTTATCCTCCTCCGGCATATGCTGCTTCACCTCTTCCACTACATCCTCATGTACATGCAAAAACTCGCATAACTCAATATTTTCTCTCTCGATATGCACTCCGCCTCTCCTTTCATATGAATAATTGCTCATATGTTCATCTTAACACTTTTTACGTAAATGTCAATACTATTTGGATATAAATATGCACAAAAAATAAACAGGGTGTAAAGTCCATTGAATCATCAAGGATCTTACACCCTGCTATTTGCATGTATTAGATTCTAATAAGCGGCTTCAGCTTGGCCGTGCTTTTACCGGTCCAACTCATATAAGCTTGGCCATCCAAATCCTTCCACGTAAACTGACCATCCTCCAGTGTCATATAACTATGTACACTGCCCTCTTTTGGAATGGCTACGGAACCCGGATTCAAATAGCGAAAAGTGTCCGTCTCCACATTGGCAGGCACATGAGTATGACCATGTAGCAAGATATCGCCCTTTTTCAGCTTTGGAGGATTATCCAGATTATAAATATGACCATGGGTAGCCATGATTAACTGTCTGCCCTCAGACAGCATGCAGCTCTCCGCCATCACCGGAAAGTCCAGTACCATCTGGTCCACCTCTGCCTCACAATTGCCGCGTACACAAATAATTACATCCTTGTGTGCATTTAAAAGCTCAATGACCTCTTTCGGTGCATAGCCCTTTGGTAAATCATTGCGTGGACCGTGATAAAGCAGATCTCCCAAAAGAAGCAGGCGGTCGGCCTTCTCCTCCTTGAAGCAATTAAGCAATTTCTCACAATAATATGCACTTCCGTGAATATCAGAAGCAATCAGGTACTTCATAACGCACACCTCCCAGCCTGAAACAAGTCCTTACATCTTCTCCGGAGCACTAAAGCCCAATACATCAATTGCATCCTCCAGCACACCTTTGGTCAATAATAACAACGCAATCCAGCCTGCCTTTTTGCTCTCATCCTCTTCTGCCAGAATCTTGGTCTCATGGTAGAACTTATTAAAGGCATTGGCCAAATCATAAATATACGCACAAACCTTGTGAGGTGCAGTTTCGGCACAAGCATTTTCCATCATAGCATTGAACTTTGCAATCTCTAACATCAGTGCCTTTTCACTGGTATTCTCTGCTGCTCTGATGCTTAATCCTTCCAAACTGCTACCCTGCTCTGTATATTTATTCAAAATGGACTTGATACGAACGATGGTATATAAAATATACGGGCCTGTATCCCCTTCAAAAGAAGTAAAACGGTCGATATCAAAAATATAATCCTTGCTGGCCTGATTGGACAAATCGCCATATTTAATTGCAGACAAACCAACCACTGCTGCAGTCTCTCTTGCTTCCTCTTCAGAAACCTCACGACCGCTGATAATTTTCTGGTACATTTCCTCATTAATCTCAGAAATCAATCTTTCCAGACGCATGACACCGCCTTCGCGGGTCTTGTAAGGCTTGCCGTCCTTGCCGTTCATGGTACCGAAGCCTACAAACTTCAGGCTCATATGCTCCGGTGCGATGCCGGTCTTGCGTGCACAACGGAATACCTGGTCAAAATGCAGCTCCTGACGCTTGTCTACTACATAAATAATATCATCCGGCTGATATTCCCTTACACGCTCCTTAATCGTAGCAATATCTGTAGTGGTATAAAGTGCCGCACCATCAGATTTTAAAATCATACAAGGCGGAACCTCCTTGGTGTCAGTATCTGCCTTTACATCTACTACCAATGCACCCTCGCTTTCATAAGCGTAGCCCTGCTCTTTCATCTCTGCAGCCATGCCCGGTATCACATCCTCTACGTCAGACTCACCCTTCCAAAGCTCAAAATCTACATTTAAATTGGCATAGTTTTTCTTTAAATCGGCAACAGAAACTGCCATAATATGCTTCCAAATGGCGCGGTAGCCCGGCTTGCCATTCTGTAAAGCCTTGGTAGCCTCCATGGCACGGTTTTTAAACCCTTCATCCACCTTGGACTTGCCGCTGGCTGTCGGATAAATTTCCTCCAGCTCAGAAATCGTAAACGGTGCTTCCGCCGGATACTCCCCGGTATAACTATCATCAAAATATACCAGCTCCGGCTTTCTTTCCTGAAGTTCGGTAATAATAAGGCCCATTTGTAAGCCCCAGTCACCAAGGTGAATATCTCCAATTACTTCATGACCGCAATATTTGCAAATACGCTTAATACTCTCACCTATAATAGCACTACGCAAATGACCTACATGTAAAGGCTTAGCCACGTTAGGTCCACCATAATCAATCATCATGCGGTGCGGATGCTCCGGTGCCTCCAGACCATACTTCTCTGCCGCTGCCATATCGCGCATATACTGCGCCACAAACTCCTCACTTACATGCATATTTAAAAAGCCCGGCATCACTGCATTTACCTGTGAAAACACCTGACTGCCCGCCAACTTCTCTGCCACCGCATTTGCAAGCATAATCGGTGCGCACTTATACTGCTTGGCACCTGCCATAGCACCATTGCATTGGAATTCACACAAATCAGGTCTGTTGGATAAGGTCACCTTACCCAGCTCTCTATCATAACCAGCTGCCGCAAAGGCATTCTTTACTTCCTCGGAAATTAAATCTAAAAATTTCTGCATAATCTTGTCCTCTTTCTTGTGTACAGTTAGTACTATTATAACCATTTTCTGGCAGTATAGCAAGCAACTTTTGCACTTTCATACATGACTATTTAAGTGCTCTGTCACCATCTTGGCTGTCATTCCCTCTCTCTGCCTTAGAAAATGCACAGCCACAATAATCCTGCCTATACAACGCATGCTCTGCAGACAACTCCACACTTCGCTTGTAACCATTCTTTTTCTTAAAATCACTAGGCAACCACGTAACACCGGCCTCTACCGCCAATCGTTCCCCAATTGCATTAAGCAAAGGCGCATTTTTTAAAGGACTGATCGTCAGTGTGGTAGACACAAAATCCACCTCCAGCTCTGCCGCCTTTGCCACCGACTTACTCAGACGTAAATCAAAACACTTCTCACATCTGGTACCGCCCTCCGGCTCCTTCTCCATTCCCTTTACAACCTCAAAAAACAGCTCCGGCTCGTAATCTCCCTCCACATAAGAGATAGGATAGGCCTCTCCTGTCGCCACATCCGGCTGTGCATTAAACCAGGCTATCAGACGCACCTGCTCCTCCACACGCTTTCGGTACTCTTCCTCCCAGGAAATATTAGGATTATAATAAAAAACCGTTATTCTGAAAAATACACGCAACCGTTCTAAAACTGCACTGCTGCAAGGCGCACAGCAGCTGTGTAAAAGTAAATGCTTCCCTTTATTGGACGGATGAAACATGATACGCTCCATTTCCAAATTAAAATTACGTTTATTCATACAATGTCCTCTCTTCTTGACATTCCTTATTTTATAGGATTTGTATTTTATTATAGCAGTTTGTGAGGAAATTTGATATAATGTTTTCATAAATTTTTAGTAAAAAGGAGACTTTATGCAAGCCACATATAGATTATACGATACCGACTCACTTCTTACCACCTGTGAAGCCACTGTGTTAAGTTGTGATTTTGATACAGAACGAAATGCTTATGGCATCATTTTAGACCGAACCGTGTTTTTCCCGGAGGGCGGGGGACAGTTATCAGATACAGGGTACATCTATACCGATACACAGGCTCTTTCCGTCAAACAGACAGAGACTTTAGCAGATGGCCGTGTGCAAATTTTCGATGTGCAGATTTCAGAAGATATCATCACACACTATGCAGACAAGCCTCTTACCGCAGGTACTATTGTCACCTGCGAGATAGACTGGAACCGGCGTTTTGACTTTATGCAACAGCATTCTGCAGAGCATATTCTGTCCGGACTGGTTTATAATAACTTTGGCTATCATAACGTAGGCTTCCATCTGGGACTAACAGAAACTACCCTTGACTTTGATAACCCACTTACCGACGAGCAGTTAATCTGGCTGGAGCAGGAGGCCAATAAAGCCATCTGGCAGAATATTGCAATTGATATCACCTTCCCGGATAAGGAAACATTGAAAAATCTGGACTACCGCAGCAAAAAGGAACTGACCGGCGAAGTGCGTATTGTCACTCTGCCGGGCTATGATGTGTGCGCCTGCTGTGCTCCTCACGTACACCATACCGGTGAAATCGGGTTGGTAAAGATTATAGGTGCCATGGCTCACCGCGGCGGTATGCGCCTGACGATTCTTTGCGGCAGCCGTGCCCTTTCAGACTATCAAACCAAGCAGAAAAGCGTAGAGCAAATCTCCGCACTCCTCTCTGCAAAGCAGCCAGAGGTAGCAACTGCCGTAGCCAAGACCAAAGAAGACCAGCAAGCACTGATTTATCGTATCAACGATTTACAAAAAATGGTTCTGGAAGCAGAGCTGAAAAGCCTCCCTTCCCCAGACACCACAGAAGATGTATTTTTATTTCAAAAGGATTTGGATACCAAAGCCATTCGTAATGCAGTCAATGAACTATGCACCCGATATACCGGCTACTGTGGCATCTTTGTAGGCACCGACGACACCGGCTACAACTTCGTACTGGGCAGCGCCACGAAGGATTGCCGTACTGCCGCTGCCATCCTGAGAGATGCCTATGGTGCCAAGTGTGGCGGTTCCGAAAGGATGATACAGGGTAGCGTGATAGCGAGGGAGCATGACTTACGGGAGGTGCTATAACAAAAGCATACTTTTCAGTCGAAAATACCTAGAAATAAAGGGAAGCCCAATCGCTTCCCTTTAAATGACAATTTTAGCCATTCAATGTTTCATTTTTGCAGTTTTTCTATTACACAGCTGTGAACCTTCGTTTTTTTATCATAGCTGATACCAACTGCCAAAATCTCTCCTGTATATTTTTCCAGTGCATTTATATATTGCTTCTCTTTAATTTGATTTATCGCTCCTTGTGCAGTACGATTCCATTTTAACTCAACTACCAATGCAGGTTTGTCCGAATGCTGCCTGGGCAGAAATACAATATCCGCAAACCCTTCTCCCGTCGGTAGCTCTCTAATCAGAATATAATCCTTTTTGGCACTATAATACGCAAGCGTAATCACACAACTCAGCGAGTTTTCATCATGATAAGCCAAAACAGATGTATTATCTGAGTGTACGGCACTGACTCCTCTTGCAACTTCCTCTGCCTTCAAGTTCAATGTCGCCTCCAACAACTTTTCGGAAGCTGAAACCGCATCTGCCACCTCACTCCAACCACTCTGCTTAATTGCTCTCAAAAACTCAGCGCGTACTTCTTCATTTGGAATAAACACCTCCTGGCTATCTTCATTGTAGGCCAGATACCCCAAATGAACCAATAACGTCAGCACGTCGTCCTTCCCGGTAAAACTGGTCATGTCATTTTGGAAAGTGCCGGTATCTATATTACAATTGTTACCTCCCAACATAGCTATGATTGCATCTTTCAGACCATCAAAGTTTAAATCCACATAGACCTTAAGTGCTTCATACGTCTCCGTCTTTGTCCAATAACTTTTAAATTCTCCTTCCGCAATGGCATCTACAATAGACTTGGGATTATAGACATGATCTGATTTTTTTAATTTATACCCATCATACCACCTCTGTGCTTCGGCAAAATCTAAATCATACTTTTTACAAAGTTTTTTTACTTCTGTCTCTGTAAAACCAACATACTTAGACAATACCTTAGGATCAGTCATAGAAAACTCATCAAAAATATTTAATGCTGAATGCGTACCATACTTTTTAATCGGTAAAATCCCTGTCATATAAGCCAGTTTGACATAAGTTCTGTCCTTAAACAAATCCCTTAGAAAATCCAAATAAACTTTATGAGCATGTTTATCCTCTTTGGCCTCCCTAAAAATACAATCCCACTCATCAATAATAAAAACAAATCCCTTATCAGGACGTTCTTCCTTCTCAAATATCGATGCTAATGCCTCTGGAAGGCTGGTCTCATCCGGATCAACATAATCACTATAAGCCTTCTTCACTTCCGCAAGTACTTTCTCCTCCAGATAATTAGCCAGATTCTCCGGTTTCCCGGCCTTCCGAAGAAAATGCTGTGTATTTATGAAAATCACATCATGATGATTCAAATGCTGCTTATAAGATTTATCCTTTGCAATATCTAAATTATGAAACAAGGCTTCTGAATCACAATTTTTGCTATAGTATGCCGAAAGCATCTCGGCAGTCATAGATTTGCCAAAACGACGTGGTCTACTGGCGCACAGATATCTCTTTCTCTTCCCGATTCTACTATTGGTAAAAGAAATCAACCCGGATTTATCAACGTATATATCATCTTCTGCAGAAATGCGAAATGCCTCATTCCCAGGATTCAAATATTTTCCCATACTGCGCACTCTCCTCTCTCAAAAACAGTTCATATAAATACATTTTATCTCATTTCTGATATTCTTAGTTTAGCATAGGCCACCCGGTTATTCAAGCCCCAAGCTTGTCCGATTTGCTATATTTTACAGGTGTCTCACGTTCTATACACACTTCTCTAAAAATACCGTACCCACATCACGCAGGTACGGCATTTTATCTTCAATCTGTTTGCCCGATAATCCGTCCTCAGAAACAGCGTCGGAATTCTGTGCTTAACATATACAGCATTTTACCAATATTGTTCCATTCACAACTTTTAAAAGGATTACGCTTATGCTAAAAGCGACCATCATTACTGCGGCCAAAAGTACCGTCAGTAAGCGAAACGATTTTGTTTTCTGGGTCATCGTCACTACCTCCTTGCAAAAAGACCGCCGGGTTACCCCGACGGTCCTGTTACAATATATTTAATACAATTAATAATTCTCTGCATGAATTTCAAAGTAGCTCTTTGGATGTGCACAAACCGGGCAAACCTCAGGAGCCTTGGTGCCAACCACGATATGACCACAGTTGCGGCATTCCCAAACCTGCACGGTACTCTTTTCAAAGACTGCCTTGGTTTCTACGTTGTTTAATAATGCGCGATATCTTTCCTCATGCATCTTTTCGATAGCTGCCACGCCACGGAACTTCGCTGCCAAGGCATGAAAGCCTTCTTCGTCAGCGGTTCTTGCAAATTCGTCATACATTTCTGTCCATTCGTAATTTTCACCGGCTGCTGCAGCTTCTAAATTTGCTGCGGTGTCACCTAACTGATTCAGCTCCTTAAACCACAGCTTTGCATGCTCTTTTTCGTTGTTAGCAGTGTCTAAAAATAACGCTGCAATCTGCTCGTAGCCTTCCTTCTTAGCAACAGAAGCAAAATAAGTATACTTATTTCTTGCCTGAGATTCGCCAGCAAAGGCTGACATTAAATTTTTCTCTGTTTTGGTTCCTTCGTATTTGTTTGACATGATAGTTGTCCTCCTTATAAAAAGTTTTAATATATTTTGTACATATTTTGGAAAATTATTCCCTATTCACCACCTGCACCTGGCACATCCTCATGGAAGCCAGCGCAGTATTATGACTATCCGGTGTTACTCCTGCACAGCAGGCAGCATCCACAATAAGCGGTACTTCCGGCAAAAATGCCTTGGCAATCATTACATTGGAAATCACACAAATATCTGTGCAAAGCCCTACGAATGTAATAGCGAAATTTCGTCCTCCTCATGCATTTCCTGTAAGATTGGTCCCAGTTCCATAGCACCAAAGGTCACCTTGTCCAATATCAGCTTATCCTCTGCAAATGGCTGTAATTCCTTGCAAATCTCCCACCCCTCTGTGCCACGAATACAGTGCGGCACCGGAAGATTGCGGCCTTCCTGGGTCTCCATATAATTTTCAAAATGGGTATCCCTGGTAAAAAGGATATCCCCCTCAAAGCCTCTCACCTTTTCTACCACGGCCGGCACAATAGCCACAGCCTCTGGGGTGCCAAGTGCTCCGTCAATAAAGTCCTTTTGCATATCTACTACGATTAAAATGTCTCTCATGGTCTGGTCTCCTCCATCAACTCCAAATTCATATCAGAATGCTCCAATTCTCTGGAATAACGATATACAATGCGCTCTATATCATGCCTTGTAAGTGTCTGTCCCTGTTTTATCCACTTTGCCACACACATTTCGTAAATGTTGTACACACTTGCAAGGGACATCATCACTTTACCAAGTACATTATTATCATACACCGCACCACAGAAGTATGTAAAGACAAAATATACCAAAAGTTGTTCTAAAATAATATTCAGGTCAAAATCAGGTAAACCTGTGTCTCCAGTCTGACTCATACCCTCATGGATGCACCAGCGCTTAAAGTCTTCATGACACGCCTGATATCCTGCCGCCTTCCCACTGTAAAGCAACTCCCAACATTGCTCCAAATATGCCTCCCAGTCATCACTCAAATGCTCCAACTCATACAGCCTGCCAAACATGCCCTTAGAATAATGAAATGCATTACTTGCATCTTTATAAAACGCTTTTATCTGCGACATGATTTCAGATACTGAATTTGCAAGAAAACTTTCATCCTCATACTTTTCAAACAATTCTGCCACTTCAAAAAGCTCTACATTTTCTATAATTTCTTGCATTTCCACTGCCAAGCTCTGAACCAGTGCCATCCTTACTGAAATATTCAGTGTACGATTTTGCAAGATTCCCATCAAAATCTTTCTGGCATCCTCCAGATAGGAGAAAAAGAAGGGATTAAAATCCTCAAAATCTTCCTCCTCCCCCTCTACCTCTTCCTCATAAAAGGTCACGGGCTTGGTCTGACTTAAAATAATACGAGCCACCTCCGGACAGGAAATCGCCAGCGTTATCTCACGCACATTTTCAAACTCCTCAATATGCCTCGGATAATTTGTACAAGTCATGCAAAGACTCTCTTCGCCCAGACGCTTGTACATATCACATAAATTGTCCGGATTTAAGAATGCACATCTCTTACAGTCATCCTGCTTAAATACGCCTTCTTCCCAGTCCACACGGTCGCGCAGCACCTCACCATAAGCACTCTGCTCCTTCTCGTAACGTTCTAAAGAATCCTCGTCTATCACAATCTGCCAGCCGGCACAACAGGTGGCTTCGCATTTATCCGCAGTGCATTTAAATTTGTTATAATAATCAGGTTTGATGTATAGCATAATTCCTTTCTTCCACCTCTTCATCATTGAAATTATTATCTCCTAAGCCTTGTCTAATTCTTTCTGTAAGATTACATCAAATTCTTTTCTTGTGGTATGCTCCCAAGTGCCTTTCCAATACAACTTATCTAAATGTATGAGTGGAAGTTTTGTTTTTTTTGCAAGAGCCTTTGCAAATGTTGTTTTGCAGCTGCCTGCATTTCCAATTATTAAAATGCGTTTCATAGCTTTCTCGCCTTAACTATTAAAAAGTGCCAATGCTGACGATGCTTCTCTGAATTTCTATCCTGCCCTTGTGTTCGCCCAAACTACCGGAGTGAATTTTTATATACTCATCATTATCTATTGACACATATTTCATAAAGGAATATAATATAAATGTAGAACAGGACTACCGATAGACGGTGGTTCCCAAATTAACTAGTTACGAAAGTAACCGCCTGGTTTGGTCACTGGGGCGGTTACTTTTTTCGTGCCATAAAAAACAGGCCAATAATACCTACAACTAATAAGCCAATCTGGATCAAATCCGGATATGTAACATATGCCGTCATAGTTCTGCCCTCCTTTCTGGAGGGACGAAAGCTCCCTCCGCGTGAGGGAACCAACCGCCTACCGTTACTGGTAGTCAATAGAAATATTATAACACAATAAAGTGCATACGCAATAGAAATTTAGTGCTTTTTGCCTTTTCTTTTTTCTTTCTATTCCTCCGGCTTTCAAGGAAGCACATTGCCTGCTGCTTTATAAATTTCATACCATTCCTCGCGCGTGATGGTGAATTCGGTAGCTTTAAAGCAATCCTTTAATCTTTGAATGTTTGTGGTGCCTGTAATAGGCTGCATTTTAGCGGGATGGCGAAGAATCCAGCCGATTGCCACTGCTGTTTTGGAAACGTCATATTTGTTTGCAATTTTGCCTAAAACCGCATTAAGCTCCGGAAATTGCTCGTTATCAATAAAGCACCCCTTAAAAAATCCAAACTGCATAGGTGACCAGGTTTGAATAGTAATGTTGTTTAATCGGCAAAAATCAAGCACACCCCCGTCACGGTTAACGGCAGAATCGTTATACATATTCACATTTATGCCTGACTGAAGCATTGACGCATGCATAATGCTGAACTGAAGTTGGTTCGTGCAGATAGGCATATCGAGATAATTTTGTAATAATTGCATTTGATACGGGTTTTGGTTTGAAACGCCAAAATAGCGCACCTTCCCTGTTTCTTTAAGATGTGAAAATGCCTTAGCAACCGCTTCCGGCTCCATAAGAGCATCAGGGCGATGCAACAGCAGTATATCAATATAATCGGTATTCAGACGCTTCAAGCTTCCCTCGACCGATTCTAAAATATGTTCGTATGAAAAATCAAACATTTTCCCCTTTACAATACCGCATTTGGTTTGAATTATAACTTTTTCGCGGTCATATCTGGCAATTGATTTTCCAAAAACCATCTCGCTCATGCCGCCTCCATAAATATCCGCATGGTCAAAAAAATTGGCTCCATTTTCAAGTGCGGTATCAACAAATTCATCAACCTGCTTTTGGTTCATATTAGCTATACGCATACAACCTACCGCCACAGTAGGCACCTGTATTCCACTTTTCCCAAATGTAATTTTATACATAATATCACCTCCACTTTTTTATTATACTATAAGCCTTAAAATAAATAAAGAAAAAAGCGTACCACTATTACTAATGATACGCTTAATATAACTAAGTTTTAATATAGGTCGTTACTCTATCAGAGAAATCCTACTTATTTGCAATAGCTGCCTGTGCAGTATAGCATCAAGGGATGACTTTTTACCACACTTACCAACGGTTGTAATTATACCATTCTGATTTTCGTTTTTCAATAGGTTCGGGAAATATTGTTGTAATTCAGTCAAACCGATTACATCCCCGATATGTAGAGGAGGTTCATCCTCCTCGTCATCATTGAAACTGATAACGGCATTGTTTTTTCT
>JAFXDD010000010.1 GCA_017516285.1 Lachnospiraceae bacterium | reverse complement strand
AGCTGACAGATGCCGGAGCACGCAGTTACTATAAGGCAGACGGCAGGGTCAGGGAGCAGGAAAGGGATGTGGCCAAGTACTGGCATAAGAACAAGCTTAAAATCGCCATGCTGGGGATTGAAAACCAGACAGAACAGGACAAAAGCATGCCCTTACGTGTAATAGGCTACGACGGAGCAGCCTACAGGAACCAGATTAAGGTAAAGTATTCAAAGGGCAAAAAGGGTAAGCACCGCAGGAAGAAAAAAGCACGTTATTACCCGGTAATTAGTCTGGTGCTGAATTTTGACTATAAGAAGCGCTGGACGATGCCCGTAAATCTGATTGACTGTCTGGAGCATGTTTCGGAGGAGCTTAAACCGTTTGTTAGTGACTACCGGATAAATGTTTTCGATGTGGCGTTTCTGACCAGAGAGCAGGTGGAGCTGTTTCAGAGTGATTTCAAGGTGGTGGCGGATTATTTTGTTCAGATGAGGGAGAACAACGACTACATACCAAGCAGGGAGACTATAGAGCATGTCAGGGAGGTATTTGACCTGATGTCAGCTGTTTCAGGCGATGCAAGATTTGAGGAAGCGTATTCCGAGGAAAGGAGCGATACGAATATGTGTGAATTTTTAGACAGAGTAGAGGCGCGTGGTGAGGCACGTGGCAAGACACTTGGAGAAGCATGCGGTATCATCAAGGGGACTGTGGCAACCTGCCGCGAATTTCATATGACGGATGAGCAGATTTTATCCAAAATCTGTGTCCAGTTTAAGTTGGACGAAAAAGAAGCGGCCGGGTATCTGTAAATAGGAGCAATCTTATCGTTCCTTACCATTTTGCAATTTATTTTTTGTTGCGTATTACTTTGTAAAAGGCTATAATAATAGCAGAGATTAAAAAGTTTTGTTGATAGTTTGTTGATGACCACGGATAACAAAATTGAAAGGAGACTAACCATGATATTTGGAAATATAAAAAACCTGCAGGAATATCCTTTCCTGGAAGAACAGATTAAGAAGTGCTTTGCATATGCTAGCGACAATGACCTGCTTTCTTTTGAGAAAGGAAGCTACGAAATCGACGGTGATCGCCTATACGTAAACATTGCAGAGTATACGACAACGCAGGCCGAGGAGCGTTTCTGGGAAGCGCACAGAAAGTATCTGGACGTGCATTTGATGCTGCGTGGACAGGAGCAGATTGATTTGAACTTTGTTCAGAACATGGACGTGAAAGAGTATGTGGAGGAATCAGATTTCCTGCCCATGGATGGGGAAAAGAACAGCTCTGTGGTACTTAGAGCAGGGGATTACTTAATTTGCTATCCTAGTGATGGGCATCGCACAGCTGTGGCGGTGGATGAGCCGGAGACGATTAAGAAGGCGATTTTTAAAGTTGTTTTATAAAGGTTTTATAAAGTGAAGTATCTAACTATTTGACAAATTCACCAAAACATGTTATTCTACTGCCTTGTAAGTGTAAAATTTACATAAACCAATGAAAGGGAGATTTAACATGGCAGTAGTAAAGCTTAATTTAAAATGGAGAAATAAGTTTAGTGGTGAAGAGGGCTATGTGGCTTCTGTTTCTAAGGCGAAAGGATACTTCATAAATACATTTGATAAGGCTGAAGCAAAGAAGTATGCCAGTGAGGCGGCAGCTCAGAAAGACTTAGCAACATTAGAGGCTCTTGGTGAGTTTGTGAATAACGAATTCAGCACAGAGGCAGTTTAATATTTAAACCATAAAAATGGAGCGGTAGGAGCAATCTTATCGCTCTGATTTTATTTTTTATTCATTTTATAAATTCTTTATTTTTAAAATGTTGACATTGGGGCATATTAGTGGTATCTTATGTCTAGAAGGTGTTAGCACTCAAGCTAAACGAGTGCTAATAAATCAAAAGGAGGTGGCAGGATGCAATTAGATGATAGAAAGCGTAAGATTCTTCAAGCCATTATCCGCAATTATTTGGAGACGGGTGAGCCGGTAGGCAGCCGCACCATTTCCAAGTATACCGATTTAAACCTCAGCAGTGCCACTATTCGCAACGAGATGGCCGATTTGGAGGAGATGGGATTGATATTACAACCCCACACTTCCGCAGGGCGTATTCCTTCTGACAAGGGCTACAGACTGTATGTAGACAGCATGTTAGAGGAGAAGGAGCGAGAGATTGTCGAGCTGAAGGAGATGCTTTTAGAAAAAGAAGAGAAGACGGAGTTATTGTTAAAGCAAGTGGCAAAGGTTTTGGCGGCTAATACCAATTATGCTACCATGATTACGGCACCTTCTGCTCAGCGCAACAAGTTAAAGTTTCTTCAGTTGTCCAGAGTCGATAAGCATCAGATTTTGGCAGTTATTGTTGCAGAGGGCAATATCATCAAGAACAGCATGCTTCATGTCAGAGAGTATTTGGATGATGAGACACTTTTAAAGCTGAACATTTTGCTAAATACGAATTTAAATGGACTTTGCATGGAGGAAATCAATCTTGGTATGATTGCTGCTATCAAGCAAAAGGCCGGTATTCACAGTGATTTAATCAGCGAGGTGCTGGATGCGGTTGCAGAAGCCATCAAGGCAGATGAGGATCTGGAGATTTACACCTCCGGAGCCAACAATATCTTCCGGTATCCGGAGCTTGCAGATCAACAGAGAGCCAGTGATTTAATTACTGCCTTTGAGGAAAAGGAATTGTTGGGACATTTGGTGGAGCAGTCCTTAGAGGAAAGCCCGGAGACGGGTATTCAGGTTTATATCGGTGATGAAACCAGGGTGCAAAGCATGAAGGATTGCAGTGTTGTTACAGCTACCTATGAATTAGGAGAGGGCATGCGCGGTACCATAGGTATTATCGGACCGAAGCGCATGGATTACGAAAAGGTTGTGGATACGCTGAAAACCTTAAAGCATCAGTTAGATGAATTATACAAAAAATAACGAGGAGTCATTTTATGGCAGATATGGAAAAGGATTTAGAAAAGGAAATGTCTGAAGCCCAGGCTTCCGATACAGAGCATGTGGAGGCAGCAACCGAAGCAGAGGATGTTATGGAAGAGGCAGTCGAGGAGACTTGTGAGGAGTGTCAGGGTGCAGATGCAGATGATGCAGAAGATTCTACAGATGCAGAGGCAGATGTGAAGTCAGGCAAGGGCCCATCCAAGTGGCTGAAGAAAAACAAGGATAAAGAGAAAATCGCAGAGCTGGAAGACCGTGTGATGCGTCAGATGGCAGAGTTTGAGAATTACCGCCGTCGTACCGACAAGGAAAAGCAGGCGATGTTTGAAACCGGTGCCAAGAGTGTTATTGAAAAGATTTTACCGGTTATCGATAATTTTGAAAGAGGGTTATCAACCATGTCTGAGGCAGAGCGTGAAACAGGCTTTGCAGCCGGCATGAATATGATATACAAGCAGCTCTTGACAGAGCTGGAGAATATCGGTGTAAAGCCGATAGAAGCTTTGGGGCAGGAATTTGACCCGAACTTACACAATGCAGTGATGCAGGTTGCAACAGAAGGATATGAATCCGGTGTGGTTGCACAGGAGCTTTTAAAGGGTTACACATATCGCGACGCAGTAGTTCGTCACAGTATGGTAGCAGTAGCAGAGTAGTTTATTTTATTAATTTATTTTATAATCCAGGAGGAGTAAATCATGGGAAAAATTATTGGTATTGACTTAGGAACCACAAACAGCTGTGTAGCAGTTATGGAAGGCGGTAAACCAACCGTTATCGCGAATACAGAAGGAGCAAGAACTACACCGTCTGTAGTTGCTTTCACAAAGACAGGCGAAAGATTAGTAGGTGAACCTGCAAAGCGTCAGGCAGTTACTAATGCAGAAAAGACCATCTCTTCTATCAAGAGAGATATGGGTACAGACAAGGGTCGTACTATTGACGGCAAAAAGTACTCTCCACAGCAGATTTCAGCGATGATTTTACAGAAGCTGAAAGCAGATGCAGAGAATTATTTAGGTGAAAAGGTTACAGAAGCAGTTATTACTGTTCCTGCATACTTCAATGACGCTCAGCGTCAGGCTACCAAGGACGCAGGTAAGATTGCAGGCTTAGAGGTTAAGCGTATTATCAACGAGCCTACAGCTGCAGCTTTAGCTTATGGTCTTGACAATGAAAAAGAACAGAAAATTATGGTATACGACTTAGGTGGTGGTACCTTCGACGTTTCTATTATTGAAATCGGTGATGGTGTTATCGAAGTATTGGCTACCAGCGGTGACAACAGACTGGGTGGTGATGACTTTGACCAGAAGGTTACAGACTGGATGTTAGCGGAGTTCAAGAAGGCAGAAGGTGTAGATTTATCTAACGACAAGATGGCTCTTCAGAGACTGAGAGAAGCTGCTGAAAAGGCAAAGAAAGAATTGTCCAGCGCTACTACTACCAACATCAACCTTCCATTCATCACAGCAACAAACGAGGGTCCAAAGCACTTTGATATGACCTTAACCCGTGCTAAATTTGATGAATTAACACATGATTTAGTTGAAAGAACAGCAATTCCTGTTCAGAACGCTTTGAAGGACGCAGGTCTTAGCGCAAGCGAGCTTAGCAAGGTATTATTAGTTGGTGGTTCTACACGTATTCCTGCTGTTCAGGATAAGGTAAAAATGTTGACCGGTCATGAGCCAAACAAGTCCTTAAATCCAGACGAATGTGTAGCCTTAGGTGCTTCCATCCAGGGTGGTAAGTTGGCAGGCGATGCAGGTGCAGGTGAAATCTTACTGTTAGACGTTACACCGTTGTCTCTTTCTATCGAGACTATGGGCGGTATCGCTACCAGATTAATCGAGAGAAATACGACCATTCCTACCAAGAAGAGCCAAGTATTCTCTACCGCAGCTGACAACCAGACAGCAGTTGACATTAACGTAGTTCAGGGTGAAAGACAGTTTGCACGTGACAACAAGAGTCTTGGTCAGTTCAGACTGGATGGTATTCCACCTGCAATGAGAGGTGTACCACAGATCGAAGTTACCTTTGACATTGATGCTAACGGTATTGTAAATGTTTCCGCAAAGGATTTAGGTACAGGTAAGGAGCAGCATATTACTATTACAGCAGGCTCTTCTATGTCTGATGATGAAATCGACAGAGCAGTGAAGGAAGCGGCTGAATTTGAGGCTCAGGACAAGAAGCGTAAGGAAGCTATTGACACACGTAACGAAGCAGATTCTTTCGTATTCCAGACAGAGAAGGCTTTGAATGAAGTGGGTGACAAGATTTCAGCTGACGAAAAGGCCGGTGTAGAGGCTGAGCTTGCAGCAGTAAAGGCAATTCTCGACAGAACTGCAAATCAGGAAATGAGCGACAGTGATGTGGATGAATTAAAGGCAGCCAAAGAGAAGTTGATGAGCAGTGCTCAGGCATTGTTTACCAAGATGTATGAGTCTATGCAGGGTGCTCAGGGCGCAGGTCCTGATATGGGTGGCGCAGCAGGTGCAGGCAGCACAGCAGCAGGCGATGACATCATCGATGGCGACTATAGAGAGGTTTAAAAATAAATTTTATCACAACCCCGTATGTCAAATGCGGGGTTGATTGGAGTAGATTTTATGGCAGAACAAAAACGAGACTACTACGAGGTCCTCGGCTTAGATAAAAATGCGGATGATGCTGCGATTAAAAAGGCATATCGTGTATTGGCAAAGAAGTATCATCCGGATATGAATCCAGGCGACAAAGATGCGGAAGTCAAATTTAAAGAGGCTTCTGAAGCATATGCAGTATTATCCGATCCGGAAAAGAGACGTCAGTATGACCAGTTTGGTCATGCGGCCTTTGACGGAGGTGCCGGCGGAGCAGGCGGCTTTGGCGGTTTTGATTTCAGTGGAGCGGACTTCTCTGATATTTTCGGGGATATGTTTGGCTTTGGTGATATTTTTGGCGGCCGCAGAGGCGGTCGTAATAACGGCCCGATGAAGGGCGAGGACATTCGTACCAGTATGAGAATTACCTTTGAGGAGGCTGTAGCAGGCTGTAAGAAGGAAATAGAATTAAATGTAAAAGAAGAGTGTAAGGCGTGTCACGGCAGCGGTGCAAAGGCAGGCACCAGTCCTGAGACCTGTTCAAAGTGCGGTGGTAAGGGTCAGGTTGTATTTACCCAGCAGTCTATGTTTGGTACGATCCGTAATGTGCAGGCATGTCCGGATTGTCAGGGTACAGGCAAGATTATTCGCGAGAAGTGTACAGATTGCCGTGGTACCGGCTTTGTGTCCATGCGTAAAAAATACGAGGTGGATATTCCTGCCGGTGTGGACAGTGGTCAGCGTAAACGTCTGACAGGACTTGGTGAGCCGGGTATTAACGGTGGCCCTAGAGGCGATGTGGTTATTGAATTTATCGTTGGCCGTCACCCGATTTTCCAGCGTCAGGATTTAAATATTTTCTCAGCAGTACCTATCAGCTTTGCAGTGGCAGCTCTTGGCGGTGAAATTATTATTGACACCATTGATGGCAAGGTTGTGTATGAAGTAAAAGCAGGTACGCAGACCGATACCAAGATTCGTTTGAGGGGCAAGGGTGTTCCGTCCTGGAGAAATAAGGAGGTGCGCGGTGATCATTATGTGACATTGGTAGTGCAGACTCCGGATAAGCTTTCCAACGAGGCAAAGGAACTGCTTAGACAGTTTGATGCGGCTACAGGTGACTCTCTGCATGCAGCAGATAAAAGTGAGGAGGAGCCTAAGGAAAAGAAAGGTAAATTCTGGAAAAAATAAGAAGCGTCTGTACACAGGGTTACTGGCAGCGGTACTGCTTATTACAAGTGGCCCGCAGTTTATCCGTACTGTTCAGACAGAAAGAACGCAAAACGAGCTCTTACAGGAGACCCTTGAGGCGACAGCACAGATTGCCGGTGAAGGCAATGTAATTATTACCGATTTGGAATATATAGATTGGACTGTGGGAGATTATTATTATCCCGGTTCGGAGCAGATATATGTGGGTGATGGTGTGCTTCCTGCTTTGAAGAA
This sequence comes from Lachnospiraceae bacterium, assembly GCA_017516285.1. Next base: position 45,228 of record JAFXDD010000010.1, on the reverse strand, counting down.
GGGTAAGGACTACTGGTTGATGCTTTCGGATTTCATCAGCCCGGAATTTACAGCACAGTTGGAAATACGGGGATATACATTCAAACTTCTTTTAGAGAACGGCAGCTTGGGTACGCATCCGGTGAAAGTGTATATGCTTGAGGAAAGTAAATGATACATTGTGTTATAGATTGCTTGATTTATAATACGATAAGCAAGGCGCCCGGAGTGGCGCTTTTGTTTTGCAAAAAAGCGTCCCAGATTTGGGACGTTTATGGAACTTTACTTGCAATTTTGGCAGTGCTATAGTAATATAATATCAAGTGAAATTATGTGAAAATTTTTGACATTGGCATGGATTGACTGAAAGGCGAGGAATAGCACATGAGCGATAAGCAAAAAGGTAATCTGGGCGACCAGATATTAAAGGCCGTGGATGATATATTAGAAAATGGCAATTTTAATAAATTAAATAGTGTTGTGTCTGATACAGTGTCCAAGGCACTTGATGAAGTAAGTAAGCAACTGTCACAAGTAGCATCCGGTCAGGGGAGTCAGACCAAGTCAGGACAGGTATATGGAGCGTGGCGGTTTACGCAGGCAGCTTATAATAAGCAACCGGAAACATATAAAGCAATGTCGGTGCCAAGAGTCAAGATGAAAAAGGTAGGCCGCGTTTCCGGAGTGCTACTGCGTATATTTGGTGGTATCGGAACAGGGGTATTCGGCTTTTTATTTTTATTAGAATTAGTTCCCACGGGAGCAGCTTACGATTTTGAATCAATAATCTTTTATGTATGTTTTGTATCAATATTTGCTTTACTGTTGCATCTTGGTATGAGCAAGCATTCCCGATTAAAGCGTGCCCAGCGTTACATACAGCTTATGGATGGCAAAGCCTACATCAATTTTGGGGATTTGGCACTTTTAACGAATAAAAGTGAAGTCTATGTCCGTAAGGATGTCTGGAAAATGATTGATAAAGGGATTTTCCCTGAAGGGCATATAGATGTGCAGGAAAAGTGCCTGATTATGGGAGATGCGGCATACAGAGAGTATATCCGACTGGAGAAATCCCGCAGAGCACTCCAGACAGAGATGGAAGAGCAGGAGTCGAAAGCGGAAGCAGAAAAGGAGGCACGTAAGGCTACTGATATAAAAGCAACCAAAGGGTTCGCTGAAGCGGCACCACAGGAAGTCAATGCGGAGCTGCAAGCCATGATACAGGAAGGTAACGAATGTATCCGTCAGCTTAGGGATTTAAACGATGCAATAGAAGGCGAAGTGATTTCACAGAAGCTTTTTAAATTAGAAAATTTGCTAAAGGAAATATTTGAGCAGGTAAAGGAGCATCCGGAGCAGATGCCGGAAATGCACAAATTCATGGATTATTATTTGCCGACTACGTTGAAGTTAGTTAAGGCTTATGAGGAGTTTGATCATGTTAGTGTGCAGGGAGAGGATATCAGAGCAGCAAAGTGCGAAATTGAAAAGACTTTGGATACCATAAATATGGCTTTTGCAGAGCTTTTGAATAAGTTGTTCCGCGACAGAGCTTTTGATGCAACTACAGATGCGCAGGTTTTAAAAACCATGCTGGCTAAGGAGGGGTTGACCAGAGAACCCATATTTGCAAACAAAGATGACATTGAAGAGACAAAATCCATGCAGATGCAAAAGGAGTATAAATAAATGAGCAAAGATTTAGATGAGATGTTAAAGGAAGCCCCTACACTTACCTTTGAACCTTTTGAGGAAGAAAAAGCAGAGTTGGTTGAGGCAGAGGTTCAAAACGTGGTAGAAAAAGAGCCGGAGGCTATTCAGGTGGTTCTGACAGCAGAGGAACAGGCTATGGTGGATTCCTTTGCAAGTCAGATTGATATTACCAATACCAGACAGGTGTTACAGTATGGTGCAGGCAGTCAAAAGAAGATTGCTGACTTTTCTGAAACTGCTTTAAACAGCGTGCGTACTAAGGATATGGGTGAAGTGGGACAGATGCTTACGGATGTAGTAGCACAGTTAAAGGATTTCGATGAAGAGGAAGAAGAAAAAGGCTTCTTAGGTATTTTCAAAAGAAGTGGCAATAAGCTGGCCAATATGAAGGCCAAATATGACAAGGCAGAGGTGAATATTAACAAAATTTCTGAAGCCTTGGAAAAGCATCAGATTGTTCTATTAAAAGATGTTGCCATGCTGGACAAGATGTATGAGTTGAATGTGAATTATTTTAAGGAACTGACCATGTACATTCTGGCGGGTAAGCAGAAGCTTAATCAGGCCATGAGCGTGGAACTTCCTGCTATGGTTGCAAAGGCAGAAAAGAGCGGTTTGCCAGAGGATACTCAGACAGCCAAAGATTTTGCCCAGATGTGTAATCGCTTTGAGAAAAAGATTCATGACCTGGAACTGACCCGTACCGTTTCCTTACAGATGGCACCACAAATCAGATTAATTCAGAGCAATGATACTGCCATGAGCGACAAAATTCAGTCCACACTGGTAAATACCATTCCTCTTTGGAAGAGCCAGATGGTGATTGCAATTGGTCTTAATCATTCTACAGAGGCAGCCAAGGCTCAGCGTGAGGTCAGTGACATGACAAATGAGCTGTTAAAGAAAAATGCAGAGTCCTTGCGGTTGGCCACTGTGGAAACTGCGAAGGAATCTGAACGTGGTATTGTGGATATTGAAACCTTAAAGGCTACCAATCAGACCTTAATCAGTACTTTGGATGAAGTCATGAAGATACAAACTGAGGGAAGACAGAAACGTAAAGAAGCAGAGGCTGAACTGCAGAGAATCGAAAACGATATGCGAGAGAAGTTATTGGAAATGAGTAGATAAATAGCTTTTATAAAGGGGGTCTGGCCTTGAGCCAGGCCCCTTTATGGCACTTCAAATCAAGTAGCATTATAATACGTCTGTTGCACAGTCGCATGTTTCCATATCCGGGGTACAATCGTTTTTAAGCTGTCCTTCGCAAGCAGGACCGCTTAATTCCAGAGGCTTGATGTTTCTGTCTAACAGGCCGCCTCGGACGAAATTCATGCATACGTTTTCTTCTACGGTAGCGAGGCTTCCTTTTGGAATGTTGCCACGAGTAGTGTCGTAGAAGTTGTAGAAGGAATTATACAAGCTAAATACATACAATGTTATGCCTAAGCTAATGGTAGAGTCGTCTATATTAAAATTCAGTATTTTTGCTACTGCAGAAGCCTGAATTCCCTGAGTCTGAGGTATCTGTGCCACGGTCAATCCACTGAAAATCAGTGTAGGGGTAGCTATAGTGCCTGCTACCGTATAGGCTGGGCCATAAGGTGCGTAAAGCTGCAGGGTTACATCTGTCGGATTGGTGTCTTCATCGTAATCAGGGTCGGTAATTGCTCCCGGAAGATATACCACGGTTAAAGGCAGAGTGGCTAGTAACCTCTGGCAGCAGTCAAATAATCTGACAATAACCGTAAAGCTAAGTTCGCTTAGTTCTACGTTGTAACAATTAGGTCTGTTGGTAATCGGCGTAATGTCAGCAGTACCCGGTGTCAAATCAACCACTTCAGCAGTAGCATATGCAGCAGTAGGGTAGGTGGTTGGAATATCTACACCTAAAGGCACTGTTCTGCACAGATTAATACCGATGCAGTCATAAATGACAGGAGCATAAAGTAATAAAGCATCAGGTGTGCCGCAAATAGGGTTTGTACATACGTCTATACAAGTGCCACAATTTGTATTCATGTTGGAAATAACATTGCTGGTAAAACATTTAGATTTACAATTACAATTATAGGTAGCCATAAAAAACTCCTTTTTATTATTAAGATATGAAAAACAAGTGTAAATTGTGTTTTAATAAGAATATGTTTCTGATGAAAAACATACATTGAATACAACGGCTTTTGTGGGGGAGTTATGAAATATTTATTTGACATGGGTGAAGTGTGGCATGTATATGCTGATATGGGTAATCAATGGATATACTATCGCATGGAGCAGGTGGGTGAGGAAACCCTTGACAAAGAGGGAAACAAGTTGCCGGGACCATTGGGAAGGCTGGAATTATTTGACCAGTTGGAAAAACAGTGTCGTACTTATAAGAATCAGGCGGAGTACTGTGAAACGAAATGTCGTGAGCTGGAGGAAGAATTTAAAAAGCTACGAATGCAAATGGAGCAGGAAAAACAGGCTATTGAAGAAGAGAAAAAGAAAGAACTGGAAAATATGCGTCAGCAATTTGAGGCCTCTTATGCAGAATTAAAAAAATTAGCAGAGGATATGCAGGAGGAAGGGCGAAAATGGCGTCAGAGATATTTGGATTTGGCATATCAATTATCGCCAAAAGGAAAATAGATTGCACTTTTGTAAAAATGCGAGTATAATTAATTATATATGCCATTCGATGCGATTTTTATACATTCAGATATTAGATTTATGAACGAGAGGACAGTGCCATGAAGTGGATGAAATTCCGTGTGAAAACGATTACAGCAGCAGAGGATATTATTATTTCTGCTTTATATGATTTGGGTTTTGAAGGTGCACAAATTGAGGATAAGGTGCCCTTAACGGCTGCAGAGAAGGAGCAGATGTTCGTAGATATTTTGCCGCAGGGACCGGAAGATGACGGTGTAGCATACCTTAGCTTTTTTGTGGAGGAGAATGAAGATGGCAATCTGGTTTTTCAGGAGGAAGTGACCACAAGGGAAGCAATAGTTGAGATGGTAGAGGAGGAGCTGGAAAGCTGGAAATCTTTCATGGATATCGGTGAAGGTACCATTACTGTGGATGAGACGGAGGATATTGACTGGATTAACAACTGGAAGCAGTACTTTCATCAGTTTTATATTGACGATATATTAGTAATACCTTCTTGGGAGGATGTAAAGTCGGAGGATGAGGCCAAAATGGTGCTGCACATAGATCCGGGTACGGCTTTTGGTACGGGTATGCATGAGACTACCCAGCTTTGTATTCGTCAGCTTCGCAAGTATATTACTCCGGAGACGGAGTTGTTGGATGTGGGTACCGGCAGCGGTATTTTGTCCATTTTGTCTCTTATGTTTGGGGCAAAGCATGCAGTGGGTACAGATTTGGACCCATGCGCGGTGGATGCAGTGCGCGAAAACAGCGAAGTAAATGGCATTCGTCCGGAGCAGTTTGATATGATGATTGGAAACATTATTACTGACAAGGACGTGCAGGACAAGGTAGGATATGATAAGTATGACATTGTTGTAGCAAATATATTGGCTGATGTTCTGGTGCCGCTTACACCTGTGATTGTAAATCAGTTGAAAACAGGCGGTTATTATATTACTTCCGGTATTATCGATGACAAGGAAGAAACGGTAGTTGCGGCTGTGAAAGCGGCAGGTCTGACGGTAGTAGAGGTGACATATCAGGGTGAGTGGGTCAGTGTAACCGCACGGAAGGATTTTTAAAATGTTTCAGTTTTTTGTAGACAAGGGGCAAATTGCACCCAAGGAGGGGCTTGCCTATATAACAGGCCCGGATGTCAATCATATCAGTCATGTGCTTCGCATGAAACCGGGGGAACAGTTTTACGTAACCGATGGCGAGAGTCAGGGGAAGTATTTGTGTGCCTTGAAGAGCGTGGCCGGGGAGCAGGTGGTTTGTGACATTCTGCGATATTTGGAGGAGAGCAGTGAGCTTCCTTGTGAAATAGTGCTTTATCAGGGGCTGCCTAAGGCAGACAAGATGGAGCTTATTATTCAGAAGGCTGTGGAGCTGGGAGTAGCCCGCATTGTGCCGGTAGCCACCAAGCGCTCAGTCGTAAAGCTGGATGAAAAGAAGGCCCAGGCCAAAATAAGCCGCTGGCAGGGCATTGCAGAGGCAGCAGCCAAGCAGAGTAAGCGGGATATGATTCCTGTTATCGGTTCTGTAATGTCCTTAAAAGAGGCATTAAAGGAAGCAGCAGAGTTTGAGGTCAGTATGATGCCCTATGAGAATGCAGAGGGTATGGCGGCTACCAGAAGCCTGCTAGAAGGCATCAGGCCGGGACAGCGTGTGGCTATCTTTATCGGGCCGGAGGGCGGTTTTGATGAAAGTGAAGTGGAGGCGGCACTTTTACAGGGCACCCGGCCGGTAACATTAGGGCGCAGGATTTTACGGACTGAGACCGCAGGGATTGCAGTTTTGGCCATGTTGGTATACCTATTGGAGGACTAGAATACAGCCTGTGTGTGCTTGTGCGGTTTTTGAAGATATTCTACACAATTTGGTTGATTATTTGAGAAACGCAGCACTTACTCTGCATAAACTATATTAGAAGAATTTTTGTTTGGAAAGGAAATATCATGGAAGTTTATTTGGATAACTCTGCTACTACCGCATGTTTTCCGGAAGTGGCAAAGCTTATGACACAGATACTGTGTGAAAACTACGGTAATCCTTCCAGTATGCATAGAAAGGGCCTTGAGGCAGAGCATTATTTAAAGGAGGCCAAGGACACTTTTGCCCGTATACTGAAGGTAAATACCAGAGAACTATTTTTTACTTCAGGAGGAACAGAAGCAGATAATTTAGCATTAATAGGCTGCGCATGGGCTAACCAGCGTAGCGGCAAGCATATTATTACTACCAAAATAGAGCATCCTGCCGTATTGGAGCCGTTGGCTTACCTGGAAAAGCAAGGATTTACCATCACCTATTTACCGGTAGATGAAAAGGGCATTATTCGTCTGAGTGAATTAGAGGCCGCTATAACCAAGGAAACCATTATTGTATCCATTATGCATACCAACAATGAAATCGGTTCCTTGCAGCCGATTATGGAAATTGGTAAGCTGATTAAGAAGGTTAATCCTAAGTGCCTGTTTCATGTGGACGCAGTGCAGGGCTTTGGCAAAGCACGTATTTATCCAAAGAAGATGAATATTGACTTGTTATCTGCAAGCTCTCACAAAATTCACGGTCCAAAGGGTGTAGGGCTTTTGTATGTAGGCGATAAGGTCAAAATTCTGCCGATTAACTTTGGTGGTGGGCAGCAGAGAAATCTCCGCTCCGGTACAGAAAATGTGGCCGGCATTGCCGGTATGGCACTGGCTGCCCGAATGCTTTATGAAAAGCTGGATGAAGAAGTAATCGGTTTGTATGAACTGAAAGAGTATTTTGTAGATGGATTAAAAAAGATTGCAGATACTCAGGTTAATGGATATACAGATGGTCGTAGTGCACCCCATGTCATTAGTTTTTCTGTAAAGGGCATCAGAAGTGAAGTGCTTTTGCATGCACTGGAGGATAAAGGGATTTATGTGTCTGCAGGAAGCGCATGTGCGTCCAATCATCCGCAGACCTCCAAGACTCTGATGGCCATTGGCTTAGATAAGAGTCTGTGGGATTCTACGATACGTTTCAGTATGTCTGTTTTCACTACCAGGGAAGAAATAGACTATACATTAAATACATTATATGATATGATTCCAATGTTACGAAAATACACAAGACATTAAAAAAGTGAGGGAAATATGTTTACAGCATTTTTAATAAAATACGGTGAAATCGGTATCAAAGGCAAAAACAGGTATATGTTTGAGGATGCTTTGGTTCAGCAGATTAAATATGCACTGAAAAAGTGTGAGGGCGAATTTAGTATCAGGAAGACTCAGGGGCGTATTTATGTGGATGCCTTGACTGCATTTGACTATGACGAGACGGTTGAGCGTCTGACTCAGGTATTTGGCATCAGCGGCATTTGTCCGGTAGTATATGTAGAGGACGAGGGTTTCGAAAAGCTTTGTGAAACCGTTGTTAGTTATATGAAGGATATGTACGGTGACGTGAAAAAGACCTTTAAGGTCTTTGCAAGACGTGCACGCAAAAACTATCCGCTGGAATCACAGGAGATTTGCATGGAAATGGGTGGTGTCATTTTAGATGCTTTCCCAAATCTTACCGTAGATGTACACAATCCTGAAATTAAGTTAAATATCGAAATTCGCGAAAAGATTTATATTTACAGCGAAGAAATTCCGGGAGCCATGGGTATGCCTGTAGGTACAGGTGGTAAGGCGATGCTGTTGCTTTCAGGAGGCATTGACTCTCCGGTGGCTGGTTATATGGTGGCAAAGCGTGGTGTAAAGATTGATGCAGTTTATTTCCATGCACCGCCTTATACCAGTGAGCGAGCAAAGGAAAAGGTAGTAGATTTGGCGCGTATTGTGTCTAAGTACACCGGTCCTATTTATCTGCATATTATTAATTTTACAGATATTCAGTTATACATTTATGAAAACTGTCCTCATGACGAACTGACTATTATTATGAGACGCTATATGATGCGTATTGCAGAGCAAATAGCTAAGGATACAGAGTGTCTGGGTCTTATTACAGGTGAAAGCATTGGTCAGGTTGCCAGTCAGACCATGCAGTCATTAGCAGTTACCAATGAAGTGTGTGAGCTTCCGGTATATCGTCCGTTAATTGCTTTTGATAAGGAGGATATCGTTACTTTGTCCAAGAAAATCGGCACTTACGAAACGTCTATATTACCGTTTGAGGATTGCTGTACGATTTTTGTGGCAAAGCATCCGGTTACCAAGCCAAATCTGGGCATCATTAAAAAGCATGAGTTGTGTCTGGCTGAAAAGATCGATGAATTGGTGCAGACTGCTCTGGATACCAGAGAACTGGTTATTGCTACTGAGAATTAACTCAAATAAAAACTTCGCAGTAGTTTACTACTGCGAAGTATGTTTATAAAAAGTATTTGCCTGCGTAAAGCAGTGTGAGGCATTAAGCTTCGTAATTTGCAAGAATACTCATGATTTCTGAAGTATCACCCTCAGCATGTACGTTTAAGGTAATCGGCTTGGATAAATCTAAGCTGAAAATGCCCATAATAGACTTTGCGTCAATAACGTATCTGCCGGAAACTAAATCAAAATCGCAGTCGAATTTGGTGATATCATTTACGAATGCTTTTACCTTGTCAATTGAATTTAAAGAAATCTGTAATGTTTTCATTGGAAATATTCCTCCTTATTTACTTTCATTGTCTACTCCTATGGTAATTCAAGAAGTGATAAAAGTCAATGTCTAACTTGCAGAAAAATTAGGAGAAAATGATGCGAAAAGTTGCATTACACAATCTTGGGTGTAAAGTAAATTCATATGAGATGGATGTTATTGGACAAAAGCTGAAGGAAAAGGGCTTTGCTATTGTGCCTTTTGACGAACAGGCGGATGTCTATATTATAAATACATGTACCGTGACTAATATCGCAGATAGAAAGAGCCGCCAGATGCTGCATCAGGCCAAAAAGCGGAATCCGGATGCCGTGGTTGTAGCAGCAGGCTGTTATGTGCAGACCGGCAAAGAGCATATATTAAAAGATGCAGGGATAGATTTGGCGGTAGGTAATAATAAAAAGAAGGATCTGGCTGATATACTGATGGCATATCTGGCTGATCGTGATGGGGCAAAGAGCTTTGATAAAACCATGAATGACAGCAGTGTCATAGATATTAATGCTGTATTTGACTATGAGGAGATGCAGTTGGCTCATACCACGGAGCATACCAGAGCTTATATAAAAATACAGGATGGATGTAATCAGTTTTGTTCTTACTGTATTATCCCTTTTGCCAGAGGAAGGGTAAGAAGCAGACGCCTAGAGAGTATTCGTCAGGAAATTATGGGATTGGCACGGGCCGGCTATAAAGAAGTTGTTTTGACGGGTATTCATATCAGCTCCTATGGCATTGATTTTGAGGATGATGCATGGGTTTTGGGGCAGTGTGTAGAGAAGCCGCAGAGCAGTGACAGACACGATTATTCCGGAAAGAGCAAGCTTTTGGATTTGATTGAACGCATTCATGATATACCGGGGATTGAGCGTATCAGAATCGGGTCTTTGGAGCCTAGAATTGTCACCGAGGAAAGTGCCATGAGATTGGCGGCTTTGCCAAAGGTGTGCCCGCATTTTCATTTGTCTTTGCAAAGCGGCTGTGACGCTACCTTAAAGCGAATGAATCGTAAGTACACGACTGCACAGTTTAAAGAAAGTGTACAGGCTCTCAGAAAAGCATTTGACAGTCCGGCAATTACTACGGATGTAATCGTAGGTTTTCCGGGAGAGACGAAAGAGGAATTTCAGGAAACGGTTCATTATTTGGAAGAGCTCTCTTTGTATGAAATGCACATTTTTAAATATTCTGTGCGTAAGGGGACAAGGGCTGCCGCTATGAAGGAGCAACTGACAGAGGCTGAAAAGAGTAAACGCAGCGCAGTGCTTTTGGAAATGGAAGCACGAAAAAGTAAAGAGTATCGCAGCCGGTTTATTGGAAGTACCGTGAAGGTACTTTTTGAAGAGGCAAAGGAAATTCAAGGTAAAATCTATATGCTGGGTCATACAGGGGAATACGTAAAGGTGGCTGTGGAAACAACAAAAGACCTTGCTAACCAGATTGCAGAAGTTAAGGTACAGGGATTTCTGGCGGATGACATTTTGCTTGCAATTTTGAGTAAAGTAGGGTAAGATATTAAATCATGGAGTAGTATGAGAAGAGACTGTACGGAGGTACATTATGGGTGATTTACAAAACACACAATTTGTTAAAGTAGAAACGGAACCAATGACTGGGGTACAGATGGTGCTTTCTACTGTTTACGAAGCATTACGTGAAAAAGGTTATAACCCGGTAAATCAGATAGTAGGATATATTATGAGCGGTGACCCTACCTTCATCACTTCACATAACAGTGCGCGCAGCCTGATTATGAAGGTGGAACGTGACGAATTGGTAGAGGAATTATTATCAAGTTACATTGCGGGTAAGAAGTGGGACTAATCAATGAGAATTATGGGACTGGACCTTGGCACCAAGACGGTGGGTGTCGCTATTAGTGATGCCCTGCAGTTGACTGCCCAAGGTATTGAGATTATACGTCGTAAGGATGAGAATAAGCTTCGTCAGACACTTGCGCGTATTGAGAGCTTAATTGTTGAATACGAGGTAAGCGAGATCGTGTTGGGCTTGCCAAAGCATATGAACAATGATTTGGGAGACAGGGCGCAGTTTTCTTTAGAGTTTAAAGAAAAGCTGGAGCGTCGGACAGGTCTTCCGGTTGCGTTGTGGGATGAGAGACTGACTACAGTCAGTGCGGATAGACTGATGATGGAAGCAGGAGTGCGCCGTGAGGATCGCAAGGAATACGTGGACAAGATTGCTGCAACGATTATTTTGCAGGGGTATTTGGATTACAAAAGGGGTCAGCAGAAAAATTAATACTTTTTTTGTATTTTTGGTATTAGGAGTATAAAAGTGGAAAAAATAATTTTTAGCCCGGATGGTGAGAGTCAGGTTGCTTTTTTTGTATTGGAGCAGACCCGACTGGGCGGATTTAATTATATTTTAGTTACAGACGTAGAAGACGGAGACGGAGACGCTCTGATTTTAAAGGATTTATCTCAGGAATCAGATGCGGAGGCTATCTACGAGATTGTTACAGACGATTCTGAATTATCTGCAGTTGCTACAGTTTTTGAGAATCTTCTGGAAGATGTGGATTTGGTTTAATTTGGAGGAAAATCGTGTGAGAAAAAATCAGAATAGTGTTTCAGGTAAGGTGGGTAATACGCAGCAGAGCAGGCTGAAAATCATCCCGCTGGGAGGCCTGGAGCAAATTGGTATGAATATTACTGCCTTCGAATACGAAGACAGTATTGTTGTCGTGGATTGCGGTCTGGCATTTCCGGCAGATGACATGCTGGGCATTGACTTGGTTATACCTGACGTAACTTATTTAAAGGATAACTATGACAAAGTAAAAGGGTTTGTTATTACCCATGGTCATGAGGACCACATTGGTTCTTTGCCATATGTTTTAAAGGAAATGAATGTGCCTGTGTATGCTACCAGACTTACTATGGGCATTATCGAAAACAAGCTGAAAGAGCATAATCTGGTACAGGGAACAAAAAGAAAAATTGTGAAATTTGGACAGTCCATTAATCTGGGACAGTTTCGTATAGAGTTTATCAAGACAAATCATAGTATCGTGGATGCCGCAGCGCTTGCAATCTATTCGCCTGCAGGTGTGGTGGTGCATACAGGTGATTTTAAGGTGGATTATACCCCTGTATTTGGTGACGCTATTGATTTAATCAGATTCGCAGAATTGGGCAAAAAGGGAGTTTTAGCCTTATTGTTGGATTCTACCAATGCGGAGCGTCCGGGTTTTACGCAGTCAGAACGCACAGTTGGCAAGACCTTCGATACCCTTTTTGAGGAGCATCAGAACACCCGTATTATTGTGGCTACCTTTGCCTCTAACGTGGACCGTGTACAGCAGATTATCAATACTGCGTATCGCTATGGCCGTAAGGTAGTAGTGGAAGGCCGCAGTATGGTCAATATTATTGAGACAGCAGCTAAGCTTGGTTGTCTTAAAGTGCCGGAGAATACCCTGATTGAGGTGGATCAGTTAAAGCAATATCCGGACAATCAGACGGTTATTATTACTACAGGCTCTCAGGGAGAAAGTATGGCAGCGTTGTCGCGTATGGCAAGCGGCATACACCGCAAAATTTCCATTACACCAAGTGACACGGTTATTTTCTCCTCCAGTCCGATTCCGGGAAATGAAAAGGCTGTGACCAAGGTTATCAATGAAATTTTGCAGAAGGGTGCGGACGTTATTTATCAGGATACTCATGTTTCGGGACATGCCTGCCAGGAAGAGCTGAAGCTTATTTATACGCTTGTAAAGCCGAAGTATGTTATGCCGGTGCATGGAGAATACAAGCACTTAATTGCACAGAAAAAGATTGCGGCAAGTCTGGGTATTCCTAAGGAAAACATTTTTATCATGAAGTCCGGACAGGTACTGGAGCTGTGTGATGAATGTGCAGAGATTACAGGTTCTGTGCCAGTGGGCGGCATTCTGGTGGATGGTCTGGGTGTTGGTGACGTAGGAAATGTGGTACTGCGTGACAGACAGCATCTTGCAGAAGATGGTATTATGATTGTGGTGTTGGCATTGGACAGCTATAATGGTATATTAGTATCAGGACCGGATATTGTGTCCAGAGGCTTTGTATATGTTCGCGAAAGTGAATCACTTATGGATGAAGCCAAAGAAGTTGTGGAGGAGGCTGTGAATTATTGCCTGGACAGGGGCATTACTGACTGGGGCAAGTTAAAGGGCAGCATTCGCGACAGTTTAAGTGACTACGTTTGGAAGAAAACCAAGCGTCGTCCAATGATTTTACCGATAATTATGGAAGTTTAGATTTTTATGAGGGAAGTTACAGAGATATTGAATGAAACAAATGTTTTAATCAATACCATTAAAGGCACTTCGGTTTATACAGAATTTCGGAGTGCTCTAGAGGATTTACAAAAGTATCCCGAGCTGAAGGCACAGGCGGATGCTTTCCGGGCAGAAAATTATCTGGCATATCATGCCTTGAAGGGACCGGTTAGTTTTGCGGATTTTAACAGTTTGGAGGATAAAAGAACAGAATTGGCCAAATATCCGCAAATCGACCGCTACTTAAAGGCAGAGGTGGCTTTATGCCGTGTTTTGCAGGAGGTACAAGGCCGCCTGACGGCTGCCATGGGGTTTGACTAGGACCAGTGGGATTAAGGAGTTTGGCCGCAGCTTAAAAGCGGCGGAATGGAGATTATTATGAAAAAACAAAAGGCAGGATACTCTGTGTTATCCAGAGTGACAAGGTTATTGTTTGCAATTGTTATAGTAATGGTAATTTATGTGGGTGCATTGACTGCATATGATTTCGGATACAGATTGTTTGCAGAAAAGCCTATAAGCCTTGCACCGGGCAAGGACGTGGTGGTAGAAATTAAAGAAGGTATGGGTACCAGCGCCATTTCTGACATGTTGGAGCAGAAGGGTGTTATTCGTGATGCCCTTGTATTTAATATCCAAAATCGACTTTCACACTATAAAGGTTCTTTTAGGGCCGGCACTTATACTTTAAATACGTCAATGGACAATGAGGAAATTATGGCTATACTTTCAGGAGAGATTAGTCAGGAGTAGAACATGATTATAGATGAGAGAATGATTGCCTTTATTCAGTCTTTGGATAAGGGCAATACCCCGTTTTTAACAGAGCTTGAGGAAGAGGCTGTCCGCACGGATGTGCCTATTATCAGACCTGCCATGCAGAGTCTGATGCGGTTTTTATTACAGCTGCATAAGCCTTCCAGTATATTGGAGGTAGGTACGGCAATTGGTTTTTCTGCTATTTTAATGGCGGAGTATAGTCCTAAGAATTGTCATATTACTACAATTGAGAAGTACGAAAAGCGCATCCCTTTGGCAAAGGCAAATTTCGAAGCCAGCGGTTATGCAGACAGGATAACCTTGTTGGAAGGTGATGCCGCGGATATATTAAAGGGACTGGAAGGTACCTTTGATATGATTTTTATGGACGCAGCCAAAGCACAATATATTCATTTTATGCCGGATGTAATGCGTCTTTTGGCACCGGGAGGATTGTTGGTGTCTGATAATGTGATGCAGGATGGCGAAATTATTGAGTCCCGTTTTGCAGTAATCAGAAGAAACCGGACCATACATGGTCGTATGCGCGAGTATTTATTTGCTTTAACGCATGATGATAGATTAGAAACCGTAGTGTTGCCTGTGGGTGACGGAGTAACCCTTAGTATAAAGAAAGAGGATATTCATGGCTAGAAGAGAAAAAGCAGAATTACTGATTCCGGCTAGTAGCCTGGAAGTATTGAAGACAGCAGTTATTTTTGGTGCCGATGCCGTATACATAGGCGGTGAAGCCTTTGGACTTCGTGCCAATGCCAAAAATTTTTCTAAAGAAGATATGATAAAGGGGATTGCTTTTGCGCATGAGCATGATGTAAAAGTATACGTGACAGCTAATATACTGGCACATAACAATGATTTAGAGGGGGCCAGAGCATATTTTACAGAATTAAAGGAAATTAAGCCGGATGCCCTGATTATTTCAGACCCGGGTATGTTTATGATTGCCAGAGAGGTTTGTCCTGAGATTGAAATTCATATTTCCACTCAGGCCAATAATACTAATTATCAGACCTATCTGTTCTGGCATCAACTGGGTGCCCAGCGTGTGGTAAGTGCCAGAGAGCTTTCCTTAGAGGAAATCCGGGAAATCCGAGCACGTATTCCGGAGGACTTGGAAATTGAGACGTTTATACACGGCGCTATGTGTATTTCCTACTCCGGTCGTTGCCTGTTGTCCAATTATTTTACGGGCAGAGATGCAAATCAAGGGGCGTGTACCCATCCATGTCGTTGGAAGTATGCGGTGGTTGAGGAAAAGCGTCCAGGAGAGTATCTGCCGGTTTATGAAAATGATAGAGGTACTTATATTTTCAACTCAAAGGATTTGTGCATGATTGAGCATATTCCTGCGATTTGTGAGGCTGGTATTGACAGTCTTAAAATCGAAGGTCGTATGAAAACAGCCCTTTACGTGGCAACGGTAGCACGTACCTACCGCAAGGCATTGGATGATTACTATGAAAGTGAAGAAAAATATCGTGCAAATATGGAATGGTACAAGTCTGAAATCGGTAAATGTACTTATCGACAGTTTACTACCGGATTTTTCTTTGGCAAGCCTACCAACGAGACGCAGATATATGATAACAACACCTATGTAAACGAATATATTTACCTTGGTATCGTTGAAGAAGTGCGTGGGGATGGGCTGGTACGTATTGAACAGCGTAATAAATTCTGCGTGGGGGATACCATCGAGATTATGAAGCCAAATGGTGAAAACGTTCCTGTAACAGTAAATGGCATGTTTGATGCCGACATGAATCCTGTGGAAAGCTGCCCGCATTCCAAACAGTTGATTTATCTGAAACTGTCTGTGGTGCCGGAGCAGTATGATTTGCTGAGAGTGCAGAATATAAAGTGATATTTAAATGAGGAGAGCAGCAAAAGATGAACAAAATTAACGTAGAAGAAATTTTTGCCAGTAATGTATTTACACTTGGAGTAATGAAGGAACGTCTTCCCAAGGATGTATTTAAGGATGTAAAAAAGGTAATGGAGCAGGGGGGCGAGCTTTCTTTGGCGGATGCCAATGTAGTGGCAAAGGCTATGAAGGACTGGGCAGTAGAAAAGGGTGCCACCCATTATACCCATTGGTTTCAGCCATTGACCGGTATTACGGCTGAGAAGCATGATGCTTTTGTCACAGTACCGGATGCTTACGGCAAGACGCTTTTGGAGTTTTCAGGCAAAGAATTGATTAAGGGGGAGTCTGATGCTTCCTCCTTTCCAAATGGCGGTATCCGTTCCGTTTGTGAGGCCAGAGGCTATACGGCTTGGGATATTACCTCTCCTGCATTTTTAAAGGAGGATGCAACAGGGGTAGTTTTGTGTATCCCGACAGCTTTTTGCTCCTATACCGGAGAAGCTTTGGATAAGAAGACACCACTTCTTCGCTCCATGGAAGCCATCAGTACGCAATCTTTACGTATTTTGCGCCTATTTGGGAACACAACTGCAACGAAGGTTATTCCTTCTGTTGGTCCGGAGCAGGAGTATTTCTTAATTGATCGTGACAAATATTTAAAGAGAAAAGATTTGATTTTTGCAGGGCGTACCCTTTTCGGTGTACCTGCGCCAAAGGGTCAGGAAATGGAAGATCATTATTTTGGTGTTATTCGTGACCGTGTCGGTTCCTTTATGAAAGAGCTTAATATAGAGCTTTGGAAGCTCGGTGTAACAGCAAAGACTCAGCACAATGAGGCGGCACCTGCACAGCATGAGCTGGCGCCGATTTATGAGACAGCCAATATTGCGGTAGACCACAACCAGTTGATTATGGAGACGATGAAAAAGGTAGCAAATCGTCACAATCTGACCTGCCTTTTACATGAGAAGCCATTTGCAGGTGTTAATGGTTCCGGCAAGCACGATAATTGGTCACTTTGTACAGATACCGGCATTAACATGTTAGAGCCTGGAAAGACACCGCATGAAAACATTCAGTTTTTATTAGTGCTTGCATGCATCATGAAGGCTGTTGATACTCATGCAGACCTGCTTAGACAAAGTGCATCTGATGTGGGAAATGACCACAGACTGGGTGCTGGCGAGGCACCGCCTGCCATTATCTCCATGTTTCTTGGCGAGCAGCTGGAGGATGTGGTTTCGCAGCTTGTAGAGACCGGAACAGCAGCCCGCTCTTTACGTGGACAGAAGCTGGAGACAGGTGTTTCTACACTTCCTGAGTTTGAAAAAGATGCTACCGATCGTAATCGTACCTCACCATTTGCATTTACCGGTAATAAATTTGAATTTAGAATGGTTGGTGCTTCTGACTCAGTAGCCGCACCAAATACTACCTTAAATGCTGTTGTTGCAGAAGCCTTTTGTGAAGCGGCAGATGTGTTAGAGGCAGCAGAAGATTTTGATGCGGCAGTTCATGATTTGATTAAAGAATATATGACAAAGCATCAGCGTATTATTTTCAATGGCGACGGTTACTCACAGAAATGGATAGAGGAAGCAGCAAGACGTGGTTTACCAAATATTAAGACTACTGTGGAAGCAGTAGATGCACTTCTTACTGAAAAGTCTGTAAAGCTGTTTGAGAAGTTTGGCATTTTTACAAAGGTCGAGTTGGAATCTCGTGCGGAAGTTCTTTATGAGACTTATGTAAAGACCATGAATATTGAAGCACGCACCATGATTGACATGGGAGCAAAGCAATACATACCTGCAATTATTGATTATACAAAGAGCTTGGCGGATACTGTGATTGCAGTACAGAGCGTAGGAGTGGACACCACTGTTCAGAAAAATCTGCTTGTGGAAGTTTCTGATAAGTTGGCAAAGGCAAAGGCGGCACTGGATGAACTGACAGAAGTCAGAACCCAGTCAAAAGCTATAAAAAACCACAAGGAGCGTGCCTTCTTCTTTAAAGAGCAGGTTGTTCCTGCTATGAATGAGCTTCGTAAGCACATTGATTCTTTAGAGCGTATTGTGGACGCAAAGGTATGGCCTGTTCCAAATTATGGTGAGTTGATTTTTGAAGTTTAAATTTAGAAATGGCAAATTCGGCGTGTCAATCATATTTTCATGATTGAACGCGCCGAAGGAGCCCTAAATAGAACACAAAATTTCTTTAAAAAAATTTTAATTTTTTTTATAAAAGTACTTGCATATTTTTGGAAAGTGTGTATAATAATATAAGTGTTCAGCAATAACATATAGCGCTATCGCCAAACGGTAAGGCAACGGACTCTGACTCCGTCATTTCAAGGTTCGAATCCTTGTAGCGCTGCTTAGAGGTCTCAGTGGAGCAATCTGCTGAGACTTTTTTAATTACGCGGAGAGTCGCTTGCGACTCTTTACTGATTACATGGGAACATAAAAGGAAACAGTACTATGTTTAAATTTGAAAGTAAAATTCGCTATAGTGAATTGGATGAAAAGGGGCTTTTAGGTGTTCCAAGGATAGTTGATTATTTTCAGGACTGTTCTAATTTTCAGTCAGATGAATTGGGAGTGGGGCGTGCCTATTTAGAGGAAAGGCACCTTGCATGGGTTTTAAACTTTTGGCAGATTATAATTAAACGCAGACCCGGTCAGGGAGAAATGATTAAGGCAGGCACCTTTCCATATGAATTTAAAGGCTTTATGGGAATGAGGAATTTCCTGCTGGAGGATGCCCACGGAGAACGTATTGTCTGTGCTAATTCTATCTGGACACTGCTGGATATGCAGACCGGAAAGCCTGTAAAGGCGGACGAAGAAATTGTTGGCCAGTATTCGCTGGAGGAAAGGCTTGATATGAATTATGCAGGAAGAAAAGTTACCATTCCGGCAGAGGGAGAGAGCTTTGCGCCTGTGAAGGTAAGCCGTGAGCATTTGGATACCAATCAGCATATGAATAATGCCAGATATATTACACTTGCCATGAATTATGTGCCACGCCATCTGGAAGTGACAGAGCTTAGGATAGAGTACAAAAAGCAGGCTTATTTAGGAGATGATATTTATCCATTTGTAGCTTCTGTGGAAGGTGGTATTGCAGTCAGCCTGCGTGATGCAGAGGGAACGCCATATGTAAATATGCATATTTTGACCAGTATGGGAGGAGAAAAATGATTCGATTAGGAGAAGTACAGGATTTAGTTATTGTAAAGAAGGTGGAATTCGGAGTTTATGTGGCACCGGAAAGTGCAGTACATGATTCAGAAGCAGTAAAGGAGCAGAAAATTTTGCTTCCAAGCAAATATGTTCCGGAAGGCAATTCGGTTGGAGATCATGTAAAGGTGTTTGTTTACAGAGATTCTAAGGACAGGCTTGTAGCTACCACCTTGCAGCCAAAGCTTGCTATGGGGCAGGTAGCCAGACTGCGTGTGGCACAGGTAGGCAAGTTTGGAGCCTTTTTGGACTGGGGTTTGGAAAAGGATTTGATGCTTCCTTTTAAGCAGCAGAAAAAACGTGTCAGTGAAGGAGAAGATGTTTTGGTATCTCTTTATATTGATAAGAGTGACCGTTTGTGCGCTACTATGAATGTGTATCATGATTTACGTACAGACAGCCCATATCAGAAGGATGACAGAGTGACCGGTACTGTTTACGAAATCAGTCCTAATTTTGGCGCTTTTGTTGCGGTGGATGATATTTATTCCGGACTTATTGCCCAAAAGGAATTATACGGTGACGTTCGGATAGGAGAGACAATTACTGCAAGGGTGCTTAAGGTTAAGGAAGACGGCAAGTTGGATTTAAGTATTCGCGAAAAAGCATATCTGCAAATTGCCGGTGATGCTGAGAAGGTTGCTGAGCTTATCGACAGGTTTGGCGGCGCATTGCCTTTTAATGATAAGGCGTCACCAGAGGTGATTAAGCGTGAAACAGGCATGAGTAAAAATGAATTTAAACGTGCAGTTGGGAATTTACTCAAAAATGGTCGCATTAAAATTACAGAAAAGGGCATTTTGAAAATTTCCGAATAAATATCGGCAAAATTCTACAAAAAACTATTGCTTTTTTGGTACATTTTGTGTAAATTTTAATTAACGGTATTTACTGAAATCACACATAGGAGAAAAGGACATGATTTCAAATCAGATACTACAAAGTACAATCGACGGCCTGAAAAGTATCAGCCGTATGGAACTTGCGATTATGGATGCAGAGGGGAAGGAATTGGCAGCTACCTGCGATATGAAGGAGTGCGCTGTCAGGTGTATTGAATTTTCCAGATCACCGGCAGACAGTCAGGAGTTACAGGGGTGTCAATACTTTAAGATTTATGACGAGTACCAGCTGGAGTATATTCTTGTAGTGCGTGGCACAGGGGATGATGCTTACATGGTCGGTAAGATGAGTGCTTTCCAGATTCAGGGGTTGTTGGTTGCTTACAAGGAGCGCTTTGACAAGGATAATTTTGTCAAGAACTTATTGTTGGACAACTTACTGTTGGTTGATATTTACAGTCGTTCCAAGAAGTTGCGTATGCCTACAGATCAGAAACGTACGGTTATACTGATTCAAGCGGCAAATAGCCGTGAGGTTAATATATTAGAGCTTACAAAGGCATTCATAGGTAGTAGTAACAAAGAGTTCATTACTGCTGTGGATGAGAAGGATGTTATTATTCTAAAGGATTTGGCAGAACATGAATCCAATCCTGATGTGGACAGGTACGCTAAGGGTATTATCGAGCAGCTGACTAAGGACGGCGCAAAGGGGATCCGCATTGCCTATGGTACATGTGTACGTGAAATCAAGGACGTCAGCCGTTCCTATAAGGAAGCCAAAATGGCACTGGATGTAGGCAAGATATTCTTTGAGGACAAGTGGGTAATAGCCTATAGTGAATTGGGCATTGGTCGATTGATTTACCAGCTTCCGATACCGTTGTGTAAGATGTTTATCAGAGAGATCTTTGGTGGAAAGAGTCCTGATGATTTTGATGAGGAAAGTCTGGTTACTATAAGCAGGTTCTTTGAAAACAGTCTGAATGTATCTGAAACATCCAGACAGTTGTTTATTCATCGTAATACACTGGTATATCGTTTGGATAAGCTGCAGAAGGCAACAGGTCTGGATTTGCGTGTGTTTGAGGATGCCATTACCTTCCGCATCGCGTTGATGGTAGTGAAGTATATGAAATATATGGAAAGTTTAGAGAGCTAGTAACAAGAATACCCGGACGAAAGGTGGAATCTTACAGAGAGTCTGTAAAGTACACTACTTTCAGTACGGGTATTGGTGCTTACATGTAATAGATAAAGGAAAGGTGAACAACGTGGCGAGAAATAATAGAGCACGAATGAATGAAATTGAATTATACGAAGATGATGCAATTGTGTTGGATAACGTGACGAAGTCATATAATGTATCCAACGTATTAAAAGGCATTTCTTTGCGCATCAAAAAGGGTGAGTTTGTATTTATAGTAGGTGACAGCGGTTCCGGTAAGTCTACACTGATAAAGCTGTTATTACGTGAATTGACATCTACCACAGGCAATGTATATGTTTTGGGGCAGAATTTAAATAAAATGAGGCGTAAACGCGTTCCGGCCCTTCGCAGAAGACTGGGTGTAGTATTCCAGGATTTCCGTCTGTTAAAAAGCATGAATGTTTATGAAAATGTAGCATTTGCTCAGTACATTACACAGGTACCGGAAAAGCAGGTGCGTAAGAATGTTCCTGAGATATTGTCACAGGTGGGACTTGCCGGCAAGTATAAGGCAAAGCCAAGGCAGCTTTCCGGTGGTGAGCAGCAGCGTGTGGCATTGGCGAGAGCCTTGATTAATAAGCCTGAAATTTTACTCTGCGATGAGCCCACAGGTAATCTGGATCCGAAGAACAGCTGGGAAATTATGAAGCTGTTGGAGGAATTTAATGAGGCCGGCACTACAGTAGTGGTTGTAACACATAACCGTGAAATTGTAGATGCAATGCAGAAGCGGGTCATTACGATGCACAAGGGCTTTATTGAAAGCGACGAAGAGATGGGTGGTTACATTTATGAGGATTAATACTTTAAAATATACATTTAAGGAGGGCTTTAAGGGCCTTTTCAGGAACAAATGGTATACATTGGCATCTATTGCCACTATCAGTGCGTGTCTGTTTTTATTAGGCATATTTGTGGCAATAATGATGAATTTTCAACATATTGTAGAAAATGTACAGAAGGGCGTGGCCGTCACTACCTTTTTTGTAGAGGGCACTTCAGAAGAAGATATCAAAGCTCTGCAGGCTCAGTTAGAAGCCAGAGATGAGGTGGAGCGCACTGTATATGTTTCTGCAGAGCAGGCGTGGGCTGATTTTGTAGAAGACATGAATATGGGCGAGTACATGGAAGGCTTCCCGGAAAATCCGCTTGCAAAAAGTGCCAATCTGGAAATATACATTAACGATACCTCCAAACAGGAGCAGCTGGTGGAATATCTGGAATCCAATCCAATTATTCGTCGTATTAACAAATCCGATTTGGCAGCAAATATGTTGACCGGTATGGATTCCTTAGTGGGTGTAGCCAGCTTTGGTATTATCGGCATCCTTTTTCTGGTATCTGTGTTCCTGATCAGCAATACGATTACCGTGGGTATTTCTATCCGTAAGGAAGAAATCAATATTATGAAATATATTGGCGCTACGGACTTTTTTGTTAGATTTCCGTTTATTATACAAGGTATTTTAATCGGTTTAATCGGTGCAGCGCTGCCACTTGGGTTGATTTATGTTTTGTATAATCAAATTGTATTGGGGATTGCGGCGCAGTTCCCTGCCTTGACCTCTTTATTGGGCTTTTTGGATGTTACGGCAGTATTTACATATCTGCTCCCGCTGAGCCTTGGTATAGGTGTGGGAATTGGATATTTTGGCAGTTATTTTACTTGCAGAAAGCATTTAAAGGTATAAGGAGCAGGCATGAAACCAGGCAAAAAGCTAATAGCCTGCTTTATCAGCCTGTTTGCAGCAATAATACTGGTTGTCTGTTGTCTTTGGGTGGAAGGAGAACGGGCGCATGCTATGGATTTGTCCTCCATAACCAGTGACAGCATTGCAGCTAAAAAAGAAGAAATTGCCAATGCTGCTGCGCAACAGGGAAGTATCAAGAATTCCATTTCTAATATGGAGAAAATAGTAAAGGATTTGGAACATAAAAAAGCAGACTTAGACAAATATATAGAAAGCATTGACGCCACCATGAACAGCATTCAGGACAAAATCAAGTCCTATGAGAAATTGATTGCTGAAAAAGAGGCTGAGCTTAATCTCAAAGAAAAAGAGCTGACAGAAGCTTTGGAGCAGGAAGAAGAGCAGTATGAAATTATGCAGCAGCACATACAATATTTGTATGAGCGCGGTGAAGTCAGTTATCTGGAGGCAATTCTTACGGCTGACAGCTTTGCCAGTATGCTTAACAGAGCTGAATATGTAGAGGAGATGGCGGCATATGACAATCAGATGCTTCATCAGTATATATTGCAGCGGGAATATATTGCTCTTTGCAAGGATGCTGTAGCGCAGGAAAAGGTTACCTTGAATGAAGGCAAGGTTGCACTTGAGGCAGAGGAAAGTAATCTGGCTGCTGTACGGCAGCAAAAGGCAAAGGATCTGGCAGCGTACGAAGACGATATAGCGTTGACGGAAGCCAGTATTAAGGAGCTGGAAGCAGACCTAAAATATCAAACCAATCTGATTGCCAGCCTTGAAAAAGAAATTACTGAGGAACAAAAAGAAATCTTAAGAGCAAGTGGCATTACCCTGGGTTATGATGGCAGCGGGTTCGCGTGGCCAGCGCCAAAGTATATTGCTGTTACATCTGAGTTTGGATGGCGTTCTGACCCTTTTACGGGGCTTAAGGCCTACCATAACGGTGTAGATTTGGCGGCAGCAGAGGGGACACCTATTGTAGCCGCATATAATGGTATTGTAGGCGAGGCAGGTTACAACAGCTCCATGGGTAATTATGTTTACATCGAGCATGGGGACGGCCTCAGAACTATTTATTTACATGCGTCTAAGCTTTACGTTTCTAAGGATGATGTAGTATTAAAGGGAGATGTGATTGCTGCTGTCGGTACTACAGGTCGTTCCACAGGACCTCATTTACACTTTAGTGTGCGTCTGAACGGAGCGTATGTGAGTCCATGGAATTATTTGAGCAGATAGCAGGAAGAGAGGTGTAAGTTGGATTTAGAAATGAAAAAACGTTCCGGTTTTGGTTTCATCAGTGGTCTATTAGCAGGTGTGATTATGACCTCACTTGTAGTAGTGCTGGGCTATGGTATTGGCCAGTTTATGACAGAAGAGGAAGGCTCCGGTACCAATACAGGAAATGCAAATGTTGTTATGGTGCAGCAGGACGGGATTGTATCATCAGAATTTTTGCAAAAGATAGATGTGATTGAGACGCTGATTGATGAGAATTTTTATTTAGAAGAGGTAAGTGCGGAAGTACTGCGCGAGGGTGCCTATGATGGTATTGTGGCAGCTCTTGATGATATTTACTCCGTTTATTATACACCGGAAGAAGCAGAAGAAGTTTTTCAGCAGTCCGAGGGGATATATTATGGCATAGGTGCCTATGTTCAGATGGACACGGTTACCGGCTATGCCAAGATTACCGGTACGATAAAGGATACACCGGCGGAAGAAGCCGGCCTGCAGGCAGGGGACATTCTATACAAGGTAAATGGCGAGGATATGGCCGGACTGGATGTTTCGCAGGTAGTGCTTCATATCAAAGGCGAGGAAGGAACCAGCGTGCATTTGACCTTGGTTCGCGGCAACGAATACGTAGAGGTAGACGTGGAGCGTCGCAAGATAGAATCTCCTACCATTGAATACAGTATGCTGGATGATGGTATGGGATATGTACAAATCGTAGAGTTTGATGATGTCACGGTTAATCAATTTCAGGAAGCTGTTACTGCTCTTGAGAAAGAGAACGTAAAGGGACTGATATTGGATTTGCGCGGCAATCCGGGTGGCAATTTGTATTCTGTAGTAGAAATAGCGGATATGCTTTTGGATAAAGGCAAAATACTTTATACTGAGGATAAAAAAGGTCGTCAGGAAGTATATAATTCCGGAGATGGCACCATTATTGATGTACCTATGGTGGTTCTGGTAGACGGCAATTCTGCCAGTGCTTCTGAGGTGCTAAGCGGTGCATTAAAGGACCATGGCAAGGCCACTCTGGTAGGTACCACTACCTTTGGTAAAGGCATCGTGCAGACCATCAGGACGCTTAAGGATGGTTCCGCCATTAAACTGACCATCAGTGCTTATTATACACCGGCAGGCACCAATATTCACGGCACAGGTATTGAGCCGGATGTGGTGGTAGAATTTGACGGTGAGGCATACCGGGCAGACGGTTATGATAATCAGCTGGAGAAGGCCAAGGAAGTACTTGGTGAAATGCTTCCGTAAATGAATAGTGATGTATGAAAAGAGGCAGATTGGAGAAATCCGGTTGGCCTCTTTGTTGGTTTTTAACAAAAACAAAAAGTTTTCATAATCCATTCACAGAAAAAACATAGTTTGGTGTTATGATAAGCACTATAAAAAGTTTTAGGAGGATTGCATGATGAAAAGGTGGATAAAGCAGGGAGTTGTTATGGTTTGTGTTCTGGCGATGCTTACCGGCTGTGGACAACAAGGGAATACTGCCGGCACGGAAGGAAACGCTGGCCATGGAACGACTGATGCTGCAGAAAAAAAGGTATTTGAAGGCGCTACAGTGATTGAGCTGTCTGATGAAGAAATTACGGTTGACGGTAATGCAGTTACGGAGGATTGTACACAGGCGGTTTATGTGGCCAATGATATTATTTTCTATTTGGAGGGGCAGGGCTTTACCTATGGGGAAGGCACCGAGACTGATGAACATTCCCAGGAGGAAGCAGATGCACATACGGTAGTGTATATTACCAAGCCCGGTACCTATGCGGTAAGTGGTCAGCTGTCAGCGGGACAAATTGCCATTGATTTGGGTGAGGATGCCGAAGAAAACCCTGAGGCAGTTGTAAACCTGATATTAAATGGGGTAGATATTACTTGTACGGTTGCACCGGCTGTTATTTTTTACAATGTTTATGAATGTGGGGTGGCAGAAGCAGAAGGGGCCTCTAAGGATGTGGATACCACTGCGGCAGGTGCCAATGTCTTGATTGCGGATGGTACGGTAAACAATGTGACAGGCTCTTATGTGGCGCGTATTTATAAATCATATACGTTGAATGAAGGCGGCACAGAGGTTGTGGACAATAAAAAGCTTCATAAGTACGATGCGGCCTTTTACTCCAAGATGAGCATGAATGTAAATGGTGACGAGTTAGGCACAGGTGTGCTGAATATAACTGCTGAAAATGAGGGTTTGGATTCTGAGCTTCATTTAACTATTAATGGAGGTAATATTCATATTAAATCCGGTAACGATGGTATTAATACGAATGAGGACGAGGTATCCGTTACAACTGTAAACGGTGGTACTTTGACTATTCAAGTGACCGGTGAAACCGGGGAAGGCGATGGTATCGATTCTAATGGTTGGCTGGTAATTAACGGCGGTACGGTTATTGCGGAGGCCTGCAGCTTCAGCGGTGACGCAGGCATTGACTCTGATATGGGCATTCATATTAATGGTGGTATGGTAATAGCTACCGGCAATATGTTAGACACAATATCTGAAAGTGACCAGAATTTTGTGGTATTCAGCTTTGCTTCCAGACAAAATGGTGGTGAAACTTATACCTTGAAGAATGAGACCGGTGAAGTAGTTTTCGCGTGCACACCGGAAAATGATTTCACATATTTAATTCTTTCTTCTGAAAAGCTGACAGCAGGTACCTACACACTGTGGTGTGGCGAAAAGCAGCTTGCAGCAGGCACAGGTGGCATGATGGGTGGCTTCCCGGGTGGCAGAATGCCGGAAGGTATGGAGCTGCCGGAAGGAGTAGAAGTGCCGGAGGGCTTTCCGGGGGGAGAGCGACTGGAAGGTATGGAAATACCGAAAGGGGCAGAGTCTCCGGAAGCTATGGAAAAACTGAATGAGTTCCCAAATGGCCGGATACCGGAAGGTATGGAGCCTCCTAAGGGAATGGAAAAGCCGGAGGGAGACCGTGGCGGCTTTGGCGGCCGGGGTGACAGAGGTCAAGGCGGTTTTGGTGCTATGGATAATGCAGAATTATCTACAGAGATAATTATTGTGGATGGTGGCAACTATTTTAATAACGTATCCTTGGCAGAATAATATAAACCGAGACACAAAAAGAGGCGTTTTTATAAGGACAGAGCTATTGTCAATTATTCATTTTTCACAATAGTTCTGTCTTGTTTTTGTGCAAAACGTAAATTGTCTGATAAAATAAAAATTAATTAAAAATTTTTTGAAAAAGGTATTGACAAATCTGAAATGTTTGATATAATGAAATTACAAAAAACAAAAGAGTTCACAACAAAATCTAAAGAAAGAGGTACAAACCACCAAGAACTTAAACGAAAACTCATAATATAAAAGAAAGCGAGGTACGATCCAATCAAAACTTAACTTAAAACTCATAATCTAGAAGAAGCGAGGTACAAACCACCAGAAACATAAAATTAAAAGTGAATTTCAAAGTTTAAAGTAAAAACTAATAACTAAAAGTCAAAAGCAAAATTGAAAGCTAAGGCAAAAAGAAAACCAAAGTCAAAAAATAAAAGAGGTTTTAGCCTGACGAGAAAGGGTTAGGATTTCAAAAACGCCGGAATAAGACAATAGCGATGGAGAGGCTTGGTAAAAGGGCAAAGGAAAAGACAGAGGTCAAAAAGAACAGGATTATTCATAAATTGTTTAAACGCTTTGCAAAAACTTCTGAAAGAGACAAAGCCTACATGAAATACGAAATGATTATTATGAAAGATTCCAGAAAGGAATAATCCTAAAAATAAAATTTAATATAGATTGACAAACAGTAAAACAAATAAAAACACAAAGAAAGAATGAGGAAGGTCCAATGGACAGCATAGTTTAATAGCGGATATCTAAGTTAGAGAATTTAGATATCCGCTTTTTATGTCCTTGTCAAATTATTTGTTTTCACTAAGACGTTTGCGTTCTTCGCGTTCAATTTGTTTAATGCTCTTGTCAGGCGTCGGCAAATCTTCCGGCATAGTGCCGCCTAATCTCTTAATGGTATTTCGGACTTCCTTACCTACGGCATAATGAACATTACCTGCTTCGACTTTACCGGTTACATTATCTCTGCGAAGCTTTTCATCCGCCTGAGTAGCACGGAAGAGGTTGGCGGCGAGTTCGGTACTTCCCATGTGATCTAAGATATTTTGGCTTGGTTTTAAGTTTTTACGTGCATGAATATCTTTCGCACCAAGACCATTATATAATCCTTGGTAACCTCTGTTTTGAAAAATAGCATAGTCTTTTGGTTCAATGATACCGGCATTTTTAGCAGCCTCTGCTAGTGATTTATTATGCTCTTTCATCTCTCTGCGAATGGCAAGACGTTTTCTGTCTTCCGTAAGCTGGTCGTAATTATCAATGAGTTCTTGCTGTCTGGTTTTTACAGCAAAGTAGGTTTGACCAAGTGCAATAACGTTTTTTCTTGGGTCACCATTCATAACGATAAGATAGCAGGCATATCTATCAAGGGTATAACTGTTAAAACCTCGCTGAGCACCAGAACCAATAGTAACCATCTCGGTGACTTCACCGAAATGGTCTGTAATTTCGAAACCACTATTTGAACAAGCTTCCATTGCTTTAAAAATAGTAAGTTCAAAGTTACGAAAGTCCTTATATTCAAGAACTTTAGATAATTCTCTCGCATACCAGTATTCTTCACCATATTCATTAATATGTCTTATAGAATCGAATAAAGACTCAGTATAATTGTTTTTAGTTTCCTCGGTAATATCCTGTCCATCAATAACAGATGGTACAGAGCCACCATGAGTATTTATGTATTCATCTTCAAAAAAGATAAACATACCCAACCTCCCTCTACAAGTATTTTATTTATCAACCACTATGCGGTAGATATTGTTAGTAATTAAAACTTTCCTCTCAATTCAACAACCTTACCTATAATACATACTGATTTTTTATTAATATCATCATTGGAAAAGTATATTGGTTCATAGGAAGGATTATTTGAAATAAGTTCAATGCCGTCTCTATATTTTCTCAAGCGTCTACAAGTTGCATCATTATCATTGGTTGTGACAATAACAATATCACCATTCTGGGCATCAGGCTGTTGTCTAACAATGACCACATCACCATCCAGTATACGTGGTTCCATGGAATTTCCTGTTATTTTCAATCCAAAGAAGGTACCGGTGTGTGCCAGTTCTTCTGTGATTTTTTCGGTATCAATATTAGTCAGTCAAACAAAAAAGTTTAACGAGGTTTAATTTTGTTGCGATAAAGTTTAATAGAATTAAACCGCATGGCACAATTCCGAAACAACATATTTTTTGAACATGAAATAAAAAAAATGACATTGAAAAACGGCAATTTTAAAAGGATACTATAAGTGGGGGATTATATAAAAACCATAATTTAACAGTAAAATTTTACTAAAAGTCATGTTACAATAATGATATCAAAGAAAAGCACCTAAAGGAGGAAATGCAAATGCTATCTAAATTTAAGTCCGGAAGTTTTTTTAATGATATTTTTAGAAATTTTATCTTGCTGCTTTTGGTACCGATGATAACTATACTGTTTATTTTTAATCATGCTGATAAGACGGTAAAGATGCAGGTACAGGAGTCTGCCTCACAAAACCTGAATCTGTATTATGAGCAGATGGAAGATATTATGAAGGATATGAGAGCAACTTGTTATACCATTCTGGAGAATTCAAACTGCAAAACTTATGCATTAGATACAATGCAGGAATATAAACTGGAAATAAAGCTGAAGCGAAAAATTTATGAGTTTCTTCATAATCTGATTGATACCAGATATCATGACATTTTTATCTATTATGGGCGGGATAACAAGTGTGTTTCGGGTAAAAATACGGCCCTGCCGGCAGAAAGATATTATGAGGCATATTATAGTGAAACCGGTAAAGTTGGTTATAGAGATGAGTTTCTGGATGTTATACGGACGGATACGAAGCAGTTTGCATGCCATGTTATTAGAGATTATCTGGGAAAAGAATATCTTTGCATGACCATAAAGGTACAGAACAACAAAGATACAAAAAACAGCTACACTATTTGTGTGGTGCTTGCACCGGAATATCTGAATGATACATGGCCTATGCGGGATATTGATACGGAGGGCATTTTTCTGAGCTATAACAGTCAAGATAATTTAATACTAAATAATGCACCTGAATTTCATGATATGGGGATAGTAACAGATCTGCTGGGTGAGGATACCAAAAGCAATACATGGCTGGATAACGAAAAGTACATGATTTGCAGACGTGATTCGGAAATTATAAAAAATAAATATCTTTACATTGTGCCATATGAAAGCTTTTGGAATGAGCTGAGGCAATTGAGGACTTATTGCTTTGTAGGTATTGCTGTTTGTCTGGTCATCAGCATTTATTTCGCATATCGCAGTGCCAGACGAACGTACAATCCAATTGGTAACATTGTGGAATTTATTCACAGTAAAGAAGGGGGCACAGCCATAGAGGAGAAAAAGCAGGCGGAACCGGATTATATTATGTCCTACATAAAAAGCAATGAAAGCAGGCTGAAAGAGTACAAAAGTGGTGCCAGAGAGCTGTATCTTTATAATCTGCTGGAGGGCAAGCAGAATGGCGTTGATGATGCTGCACTTACAAAGAGTGGTATCACATTTCCGTACAAAGAGTTTGCGGTATGTTTGTTTGAAATAGAGATGGCTCTGGAAGAAATTGCAGACTTGCGTCATTTTATTATCAAAAATGTTTTTGAAGGGCTGGGTAATACCTGGGGCAGGGCATATTTTGTAGAATTCGGTAAAAACCGCTGTGCACTTTTGGTTAATATGGATGGAGGCATTGAGAATATAGAAAGTATTTTGGAAGAGGGACAGGCCTTTATCAAGCAGTATTACCAGATTGTATTGTCTATCGGTTTAAGCAGTATTCATGAAAATATGTCAGAGATATCTGACGCTTATAAGGAAGCTCAGGAAGCCTTGCGATATCGTTTCCTGATGGGCCGCGGCTGTCAGATTCATTATAAGGACATTGCAGGCAGAAACCTGAACAGACAAGGCAGTGGAGAAAATAAAATATATATGCTTTTGTTAAATTATATAAAGGGCGAAAAGGAGACCTGTGATGTAGAGGGCTTTGTAGAAAGTCTGGGCTATATTTATGAGGTCAACGAAGAAGTGTCCATGGACATAGCCCATTTCTTTAAAAACGAAGTGATTACGGCACTGAGTAAAATCATGTTGCTAAACGGATATGAAAAGGAACAGCAGAAGGTGATTGCAGAAGAGCTTACCGCAACGGACACCCTTATGGAGTTTAAGCAAAAGCTTTCAGAGCAGATAACAAGGCTGTACGAATTGAATTCCTGTAAGAAGCCTAAAACGGATATTTGTGCCAGAACCAGAAGCTTTATTGATGAAAATTACAGTAATACCCAGCTGTCTGTAGCTATGATAGGCCAGACGATGGGAATGCAGGCGGCACACTTGTCAAAGCTGTTCAAGGAAAGTTATGGAATTTCCATTTCAGATTATATTGCACAGGTTCGTATTGAGCATGCAAAGCGCATGATTAAGGAGCAACATATGTCTGTACAGGATACGGCAGAGCGGGCAGGTTTTATTAACAGTCATGCATTTATCAGGATTTTTAAGAAATTAGAGAATATTACTCCTGGAAAGTACAAGGAATTATGTGAAAAATAAGGATTTACATCGATTTTGAACATCAAATCAGAAAAATAACATTGAAAAAAGTGATGATTTGGGGCTAGCATGGAGATACAAGCACACCGCAGACGCGACATAGGTCATGTTGGTGTGAAATAAAGAAAAAGGAGTGAAAACATATGTCAAAAAGAAAATTACAAAAAGCTTTAGGGTTAATCCTTAGCACAGCAATGATTGCAGGATTAGCAGCATGTGGTTCTGAAAACACACAGGGAACTACAGCAAGTAGCGAAACACAGCAGGAGAGCGTGGTAGAAAGCACAACTCCTACGGAACCTTCTGAGAAGGAGCCAGAGGTAGTAGAAATCACTTATCCACTGGATACTGATGTAACACTTAAATTCTGGGCAACTAACGCATTAAAAATTAGAGGACCTTATGAGACTGCGGACGCTTCGCCGTTCCATTCCGGTCTTTCCAGAAAAACCGGTGTAGATCTTGAGTGGACTTTCCCACAGAGTGGTGTTAGTGCAGTACAGGCATTTAACTTATTATTAACAGATGAAGAAATGCCACACATAATTTACTATTCACCGACTCCGGCAGAGGCAGAAACCTATATTGCTGACGGTCTTATTTATGACTTAACGGAGTATTTACCAAAGTATGCACCGGATTACTGGGCATTTATCAACGATGAAGCTAACACAGCATTACGTCGTGCAGCTACAACAGAATCTGGACAGCACTTTATGTTTGCTGCTACGGTAGAAAGCGACATTAATGTTACTTACCAGGGCTTAGCTGTTAGAAAAGATTGGTTGGATGCATGTGGTCTTGATATTCCTACAACATTGGAAGATTGGGAAACTATGTTAGCTACGTTCAAAGAAAAATATGGCGCTACCTTCTCAAGTCCTAAGGCTGGTTACGGTGTTGCTTCCGCGTTCGGTGCTTATGCGGATAAGGCTGCAACTTGGTATATTGATGACAATGGTCAGGTTACATTTGCAAACAATACAGATGAATACAAGGCCTTTTTGGAAACCTTGCACAGATGGTTGGAAGAAGGACTTATGGATCCTGATATTACCACAAATGATGCGACTGCTCTGAGAAATAAGTGTTTAAATAATGAAGTAGGTGCTATGTTTCTTCCTGCAAGTGCTTTAAGAAATGTTCTTGCTGATGCTGAGAGTGCAGGAAACGGTGCTGAATGGGTTGGTGTTCCTTATCCGGTTGCAAAGGAAGGTGCTCCAACAACATGGGTACAGACTAGAGTCTCTAATGGTAATGGTCTGGGTGCAATGATTACTACAGAGTGTTCTGAAGAAGAATTGATTTTAGCATTAAACTTCTTGAATTATGGTTATACCGAAGAAGGTATTATGTACTGGAACTTTGGTGAAGAAGGTGTAACCTATACTTTAGATGCAAATGGTAAACCACAGTGGACAGAATTGATCACAAAGGATGAAGCTGGTGCTAACACAGCTTATACATACTATGTTGGTACATCTAGTAGTGGTCCTACTATTCAGGCAGAAGACCAGATCGTGTTGATTAACAAGGGGGCTGCAATTGAGGCTCTTCGTCAGTTCAGTTCCAAAGCTTCAGAAGCTAAGAAGCATTGCATGCCGTTAGTATCCTTGACTGAGGCAGAACATCTTGTTTACACTGATGCATGGACTGCAATCAATACTTATGTAAGTGAAAATATTGCTTCTTTCATTAATGGTGACAAATCTCTCGACGAATGGGATGCTTATAAGGCAGAATTAGATAAGATGGGTCTGAAGGAATGTCGTGATGTTTATCAGGCTGCTTATGAGCGTTGGTTAGCAAAATAATTAAAAAAAGATTAATTAAATAAAGGCCGGATTTTTCTGGCCTTTTTCTTTTTAGAAAGGCATGTGGTGATATGAAAAAAGAATCTTTTGGCAAAAAGGTTATACGAGATTTTAAAAAGAATAAGCAGAAGTATTTACTTATTCTTCCGGTTCTTATATTTTTCGCCTTATTTCATTATAAGCCGATGTATGGTCTTATCATAGCATTTAAGCGTTTCAGACCGACACTGGGGATTATGGACAGCCCATGGATTGGCTTTCAAAATTTTGAACGTTTTTTCAATGACATTTATTTCTTCAGACTTATTCGAAATACGTTCACAATTAGCTTTTTATCTTTATTGTTCAGCTTCCCTATGCCAATTTTTCTGGCACTTTTGCTTAACGAGGTAAGAAGGGAAAAATTTAAAAAAACAGTACAGACCATTACGTATATGCCACACTTCATTGCCATGGTGGTATTGTGTGGTATGGTAACCAGCTTTTGTCAGACCAATGGTATCATTAATGTAATTATAGAGTTTTTTGGAGGTACCAGAACAAACTTACTGTTGAAGCAGAATTATTTTTACCCAATATACATTATTTCAGAGATATGGAAAAACATTGGATGGGATTCCATTATCTTTTTGGCAGCACTGTCCGGAATAGATCAGGAGCAATATGAGGCGGCCAAGGTAGATGGTGCAGGCAGAATTAAGCAGATGCTTTATATTACCTTACCGGGTCTCTTACCGACGATTTCTATTTTGTTAGTTTTGAGAATGGGCGGAATTTTAAATGTAGGCTACGAAAAAATATTACTGCTGTATCAGCCTTCTACTTATGAGGTGGCAGACGTAATTAGTACATATACATATCGAAAAGGTTTGATTGATGCCGATTATAGCTACTCTGCGGCAATTGGTATGTTTAACTCCGTAATAAACATCTTTTTCCTGACGGTCAGCAATAAAATAAGCAAAAAGGCCGGTCAGAGTGGATTGTATTAATGGGAGGTTTGAAAGAATGAAAAGTGTGACAAAAAAGAAAAAAATATTCAAGCCCGGCAATTTTGTAATGGACTTTGTGATATATACGTTATTAATTGGTTTAACCATAGTGACCTTTTATCCAATCTGGTATGTAATTGTTGCATCCTTCAGTACATCTACGGATATTGCCATGCATGGAAGCATTATGTTATGGCCGTCCAAATTTGACTTTGGTGCATACAAAATGGTTTTTAAAGATAAGGATATTTTGAATGGTTTTAAAAACAGTGTAGTTGTGCTGATAGGTTCCTTGCCAATTAATATTATAATGACCTTGTTATGTGGATATTTCCTGTCCTGTACAGGCATGCTGTGGAAAAAGTTGGTTGTAGGATATATTATGTTTACGATGTTCTTCAACGGTGGTTTAATTCCGAACTATTTAAATATTAAGGATTTGAGGATTTATGATACTATTTGGGCTTTGATTATTCCGGGGGCGGTTACAGTAACCAATGCAATTATTTGTAAGACCTCTATTGAGGCGATCCCGGAAAGCTTAAAAGAGTCTGCATATTTGGATGGAGCTACAGATTTTCAAATTATTGTTAAGATTATTGTACCGCTAATTAAGGCAACCTTGGCAGTACTTACCCTGTACTATGGTGTTAACCATTGGAATGCATGGTTCAATGCGTCTATTTATTTGAAGGGTGATGAGCTTTTACCGGTACAAAACGTATTGAGAGAAATCTTACTTGCAAATAGTGAAGCAGAACAGATGGGTTCACATGAATTTAATGCTTATGCTGAGACCATTAAGTATGCAGCCATTGTTGTAAGTTCCTTACCGATTATGTGTATATATCCTTTCTTACAGAAATATTTTACCAAGGGAGCTTTGATTGGTGCTGTCAAGGGGTGATTGTATTATGATTCAACGACAAATTATACTTGAGCATCCTGAACGTTTTAGCGGAAGTTATGAAATATCTAAACAAAAAATAGATATGGCAATAGAAAAAGCATTGAATAAGCTGGAAAGTAATATTCCTGAATGGACAGATTGCTTTCCGGGAACAAGCTCTGTGGATTATAAGTATGTACCAGGCACTAACAACAATTGGGAATGTGGTATGCGTACAGGCACCTATTGGTTAGCCTATGAGCTCAGTGGTAATCCTAAATTTAGGGAAGTGGCAGAGAAGCAGCTTGCAACCTACAAAGATCGCTTCGAACATAAGGTGGGTTTGAGCGATCATGATGTGGGCTTTGTATACACACCATCCTGTGTGGCAGCTTATAAGGTAACCGGAGATGAGCATATCAGACGTCTTGCTTTGGAGGTGGCAGATTATTATTATCGCACCAGTTACACAAAGGAGGGTGGTTTTATTCTCCGTGGTTGGACCTGGCAGGAGCAAATGGGGGGCTGCAGAACCATGATGGATACGTTGATGAATGCATCATTTCTTTTCTGGGCAGGGCAGGAATGTGGCAGACAGGAGTATACAGAGGCGGCTCTTAGTCAAAATAAAATGACGGAAAAGTATCTGATTCGGGAGGATGGTTCCTCTTTTCACCATTATCAATTTGAACTGGGTACATATAAGCCGTTGTATGGTCTGACACTGCAGGGATATTCTAATGACTCCTGTTGGTCCAGAGGACATGCATGGG
The DNA here is from genome assembly GCA_017516285.1 of Lachnospiraceae bacterium. Next base: position 8,905 of record JAFXDD010000010.1, on the reverse strand, counting down.
GCGTGTATGGCTTTCCGATTGCTTATTCATATACCAAAGAGCCGTTTTTGCTTGAGGTGTACAAGGAGATTACATATTATATGCTGAATCATTTGCCGAAAGATATGTTACCTTATTGGGATTATACCTTTACAGAAGGTGAAGAGCCGAGAGACAGCTCCGCAGCAGTAATTAATGCATGCGGTATGCTTGAAATGTGTAAGTATCTTCCGGATACTGCACCGGAAAAGCAGATATATCAGAATGCAGCAGCACAACTGGTGGAGGCTGTTATAGACCGATGTACAGGTGACATAGGAAGGGATTATGATGGCCTAATTTGCCATGTGACGCATGCATGTCCGCAGAAAATAGGTATAGATGAGTGTGCTGTTTATGGAGATTACTTTTACCTAGAGGCATTGCTTCGTATGGTAAAGCCGGAATGGAATCGGTATTGGTAAACATAGAGAAGGGAATAGATATAAATATGGAAAAGCAAGGTATTGTAATTCATCCTGAGGAATTGACAAATCAGATGATTGACATTCTGAAAAAAACCAATATAAATGTACTTGGTCTGCATCCTGTAGGAGGCGGTGAAGCAGATAAAACATTGGAAAATTTTCTACAACTTTTTGCAACTAAGGACTTTCAGGACAAGCTGGGGCAGGTAAGAAGCTTGGGCATTGCTATTGAGTATGAAATGCATGCTCTCTCCTGGATGATGCCAAGGACGTTGTACGAAACTCATCCGGAGTGGTTCCGCATGAACAAGGATGGAGAGCGTGTAAATGACTATAATTTATGCGTATCTAACCAGGAGGCTCTTGATTATCTAAGTGACGGGGCAGAAAAGCTTGCGTCAATACTGAAATCTGATACAGGCAGGTATTATTTATGGGCAGATGATGCTCTTGATGCTTTCTGTAATTGTGAGAAGTGTCAGCAGTTATCACCTTCAGACCAGGGACTTATGATTTATCATGCTATGCTGAAAGGAATTCGCAGGGTAGATGCTAATGCAAAGCAGTGCTATCTTGCATATCATGAAAGGAATGCTGCGCCAAAGAAGGTGAAACCCGAGGAAGGAATCTTTTTGGAATATGCACCTATGTGGCGAGATACCATGATACCTATGGCAGATCCTGCTTGTGAAAAAAATGTGAAATTTTGTGAAAAAATTGAGCCCTTGCTTGCTTATTTTGGTAAAAAGGATGCACAGGTGCTGGAGTACTGGCTGGACAATTCTCTGTTTTCAGATTGGAAAAAACCGCCTAAGCCGATTACTATCTGCGTAGATACCATACGAAAGGACATTTTGTTCTATAAAAAATGTGGGTTTGAGGGCATTACTACTTTTGGATGCTATTTATCAGACGACTATATTGAGCTTCATGGTAAGCCTCCAATAGTAGAATATGGGGCATGTTTTGAATGAGGTGTTCATAGGTAGGAGGATTTTTTATGAAATATGTGGATAACAAGGTTGAAGATTTGAAAATTGCATATATTGGAGGTGGTTCCCGCGGTTGGGCGTGGGGACTTATGAGCGACCTTGCAGCCTGTGATGATATCAGCGGCAGCGTATATTTATATGATATTGATTTTCAGGCAGCAAAGGACAATGAAATTATCGGAAATAAGTATAACGATGCGGAAGGTGCAAAATCTGTCTGGAATTATAAAGCAACAGAGACCGTTGGAGAGGCACTTGCCGGAGCTGATTTTGTCATCATTTCTATTTTGCCGGGTACCTTTGATGAAATGGAATCTGATGTGCATACACCTGAGAAATATGGTATTTATCAGTCTGTTGGTGACACCAGTGGACCTGGCGGTATTGTGAGAGCAATGCGTACCATTCCTATGTTTGAAGAGATTGCAGAAAATATTAAGAAGTATGCTCCCCAGGCATGGGTTATTAACTATACAAATCCTATGACATTGTGTGTAAAGGCTCTTTACAGAGTGTTCCCGGAAATAAAGGCTTTTGGATGCTGTCATGAAGTATTTGGTACACAGAAGTTTTTGGGCAGCATGGTAAAGGAAATGCTGGGTGTAGAAGAGGTAGAACGCCACGAAATCAAGGTTAATCCGGTAGCAATCAATCACTTTACATGGCTGACGAAGGCTACCTACAGAAATATGGATCTTTTCCCTTATTATAAGGAATTCTGCAAGAAATACAAAGACGGTTATGGTCAGGTTGACATCAACTGGATGAACGCCAGCTTTGCCAATGCAGAAAAGGTTAAGATTGACTTGTTTAATAAGTTTGGCTATATAGCAGCAGCCGGTGACAGACATCTTGCAGAATTCTGCGAAGGAAAATGGTATCTGGAAAATCCGGAAAGAGTTCTTGAGATGAAATTTGGTCTGACTGAAGTTTCCTGGAGAAAAAATAATTTAAAGGAACGCTTGGAAAGAAGCAAAAAGCTTAAAAATGGCGACGAGGAAGTCAAATTAAACTGCACCGGAGAAGAAGGTGTTGAACAGATTAGAGCCTTACTTGGTCTGACTGAGCTGATTACCAATGTCAACATCCCTAACATGGGACAGATTCCGAATCTGCCTATAGGTGCGGTAGTAGAGACAAATGCAATTTTCCGTGCAAATGATTTGCGACCGGTATTTGCAGGCCCTGTTCCAACCGAGATTTATCCTTTGGTATCCAGAATATGTGCAGAGCAGGAGCTTGTTTCAGAAGGTATTGCGGAAAGAGATTTAGGCAAGATTTTCTGTGCTTTTGCAAATGATCCATTAGTTACCTGCGGGTTAGAAGATGCGGAGAAGTTGTTTACAGAAATGTGTGAAAATACGAAGGCTTATCTGACTATGTATGATTTTAGTTAGTTGTAGATTCAAGTTGGACATGCTTGTGGACGCTTAAAGTAAAGGGATATAGAAATGAAAATTATAACAATGCAAAGAGGCGATACCTTTGAGTATGCCGCTTCAGAATTAAAAAAGTATATTATGGAGCTTTCCCGAGGCCGTATTCTTCCTGAGCTTTGTCAAGTGGATATCTTGCCTGACAAGCAGGAAAAGGACACGATTGTTTTAGGACTGTTAGAGGAGCTTTTGCTGGATGCCAATGACTTAAATGACCCATTTATCGAGGATATTATCGATGTGGATGTAAAGGACTGCACCGGTTACATTGGCGGCAGCAATCCGCGAAGCGTTTTGATGGGTGTATATAAATACTGTACTTCCGCAGGCTGTCGTTTTATCAGACCGGGAGTAGATGGTGAATATATACCACATGCAGACTTGTATAATCATTCCTTCCGCCTTAGAAAAAAAGCAGATTATCCTTTCCGTGGTGAGTGTTGTGAAGGCGCTATCAGTTATGAGCATATGCGGGATACGGTGTACTGGATGCCAAAGGTCGGAATGAACATGTATATGATTGAAGGCATTGTGCCGTATACATACATGCATAAGTGGTATGGTCATATCGGTAATACAAAGCTTCGTCAGAAAGGTCAGGTTACCGACAATGAAATGCTTACGGAATACATCCGCTTGCTGGAGCAGGATATTAAGAAGGTTGGTCTACAGCTACACACGCTGGGCCATGGATGGATGTTTCGGAAATTGGGCGTCGAAAATGGTCCATCTGAAGAACAACAGGCGGCACTTCGCGAGGGAGACAAAAAATATTTGGCGCTTATAAAAGGTAAGCGGGAATTATATGGTGGCAGTAGTTTTTATACCCATTTCTGCTATTCCAATCCTGAAGCCAGAAAGATACTGGTAGATACTATTGTGGAATATATTCAGGAAAAACCATATATGGATTTTGTGCATGTATGGCTGGCAGATGCTCCAAACAATCAGTGTGAATGTGAAAACTGTGTTAAAATGCAGCCGTCCGATCATTATGTGCAGTTTTTGAATGAATTGGATGAAGCACTGGAAGCAATGGAGTCCAAGACCCGCATCGCGTTTATCGGCTATGTGGAAACGGAACGTCCGCCACAGAAGCTTACGCTATATAATTCAGGACGTTTTGTTTTTCTTTCTGCTATCGGACTTCACTATGAAAAAGGCTACAAGAAGATTACGGAGGCACCGCTGGCAGAGGAACCGGAATACAAGGTAAATAACTTCCATCCGGCTCCGGATACCGTAAGAATGAAGTGGCGCATGGATTGGAAAAAGGCTTGCAATAACATTCCGAATGTAATTTTTGAGTACCGTTTTTATACCGATATGTATTGTGATTTGGGACACATGCAGATTTCCAGAGAAACGTATCGGGACATGAGAGATTTGGCAGACGTGGGTTTTGAAGGCTGTATGAATGATCAGACCCACAGGATGTATATGCCTACCTCACTGCCACTGATTACCATGGGCGAAACCTTGTTTGACAGGAAGCTTAATTTTGATAAGCTGGCAGAAGACTATTTTGAAGGTGCTTTCGGAACAGATGGAAATCTTTGCAGAGTGTACCTTGAAAAGTTATCAGAGCTTCTTTGTCCGTCCAACTTCCGCGTAGGTGGCAGCAGTGGTGTAGAAGAAGCCGCGCTTGGAGACATTGAGACGCAGGCAATGTGCTGGATGAACAATAAAGAGGTTTCAGAGAAAGCTGCGCGGATACCGGCACATTTAGCAGAATTTTTACCTGTCATTGACAGAAACATAGCACTGGCAACAGATCCTGCAAGACTTCTTTCCTGGAGATACTTAAAGTATCACAGTAAAATTTGCAGTTATTTTGCAGAATTGTTGTTGGCAGGCGCCGAGGGCAGGAAAGAAGAGACTGAGGAAAAGTATTACAAGCTTGAGGATTATTTGTCAGAGCATGAACTGGAATTTCACCATGGATTTGATGTACAGCTTTATTTGCGCGCATTAAGGCTTAAACTGGGTATGAAACTGGTAACATATTATGACTAAAAATGTAAACAGTGGATTTCACTCTGGGAGGTAAGGTGAAAAATAGAAAATAGATTGGAGATAAAAAATGATTTTTGCAAATATGCACAACCATTCTACTTTTTCCGATGGAAGGTATACACCGGAAGAGCTTGCTACGATGGCAAAGAGAGAAGGCTATGGAGCGATTGTGCTGACCGATCATGATACGGTCAGGGGTACATATTTTATGCAGAAGGCGGCCAGAAAGGAAGGTCTACTTTCTATTCTGGGGTGTGAATTTTCTACAGTGGGAATGGGTACAGATTTTCATCTGCTTGGCTTTGACTTTAATCCAGATGAGCCGGAAATGCAGAAGCTTATGTGGCATTGCTCTCAGAAGCAGACGCAGAGAACAAAGCTTTTGTTTCAATGGGCCGTAGAAAAGGGGAATATAAAAGGTATTACATGGGAGGATGTAGAAAAGGCATTCCCATTTAATGATTATTTCTGTAATGAGCATGTTTTTGCCGTGCTTTTGGAAAAGGGTATTAGAAAAAACACAGAATTCAGTGAATTCAATGTGGATTTTAGTTATCGTTTCCGAGAGAGGGAAAAACGCATTTTGGAAATTACCGGTTTGGAATATCCGGATGTAGGCGAGGTCATCCGTATCATAAGGAAGGCAGGCGGAGTGCCAGTAGTGGCACATCCTCATGCACAGACTCAGTATGTAGAGCAGCTTATCGAAATGGGACTTATGGGTATAGAGGTAAATTTCCCGGCAGCTACTGAAGAAGAAAAGGTGTATCTAAATAGCATTGCGGACGAAAAGGGATTGTATAAAACCGGTGGCACGGATCATAGCGGCGTATTGGGCGGATGTCTTCTGGATGGCGAAGGATACTACTGTGATCCTGAAATAAACGGTGTCGGAGAAAATGATTTCTTGAAGCTTTACAGACGTGAGTTGGGATAAATGAGCTATTGCTTAGATATTCTAACGGCTGGAAATATTATGATTAAGAGCATATTACCCCACATATGCTTTTGATAAATTTTATCAAAATAAAGGAGGAGAAAACGATGAGAACAAAACGTTTTCGACTACTGACGGTTTTTTTAACCGCAGTAATGCTGGTTGCTCTAAGCTTGAATGTAATGGCAGCTAAGAGCAGCGCTGTAACTCAGAGTGGTCTGACGGCACAGCTTTTCACAGACAAGGATTCGTACAAAGTAGGCGAGTCCGTGAAGGCAAGTGTGCAGGTGGACAACCATACCGACAAGGAAGTGTTTGTCTTTGTACAGATAAATGTTCCTGAAAGTGTCAAGCTGTCAAGTGAAAGTACAGCCTTTGACACACGTTTGCAGGATGGTGAGACATGGACCACACCGGGTGGTGTCACACTGTCTGCAGCGGACAGTGCCGCAGGTACCACTGCAACAGGTGACAATATGCAGGTGGGATTTTGGATTGTACTGACCATCCTTGCAGTTTGCGGTATTGTAGCCTTGTTCGTATATGGCAAGAACAAAAAGACCTGGCTTTCCATTATGCTTTGTATGGCAATGGTAGCAGGAATGGCTGGGGCAGCAGTACCGGCTCGTGCCGCTGATATGAATGGTGACATAGAGCTTAGCTGCGTGATTCAGGTGGATGGCAAGAATACGGAGATTTCCGCAACGGTAAGCTATGTCATTTATGATGAAGCAGAGGATGTAGCAGAAGAGTCTGTAGAAGCGCCGGAAGCAACCGAAGCGCCGGAAGCAACCGAAGCACCGGTAGAGACCGAAGCGCCGGAAGCAACCGAAGCGCCGGAAGCAACCGAAGCACCGGTAGAGACCGAAGCGCCGGAAGCAACCGAAGCGCCGGTAGAGACAGAAGCGCCGGTAGAGACAGAAGCACCGGAAGCAACACCTAGACCTATCGTAAGGTCTACACTTTGGTATGATTCAGAAATGTTTATGAGTGAAGCGGAGCAGGCGGCAGTAAATACTATTATGTCTGATGTGCTTGCAATGCACAAGGGCAGTCTGAAGGCATATAATGACCTTGAAGTATTAGATATGCCTTTAGCACCGGTAGAAATAGATAAAGTAGTATATGTTCCGCTTCAATTTACTGCAGAAACACTGGGAGCAACATATCAGTGGAATGAAAATGATAAGACCGCAATCTTGACGATAAGCGGAGCGGCAACTACAGTTACCTCAGACAAAATACGGATGATAGAGGGACAACCGTATATTGCACCAGCAGATATTGCAGCAAGTTTTGGAATTCCTTACTTTGCTCATTATGGACTTGTTGTTTTGGGTAAGGACTCTACGGCTTTTGATGCGGCTACTGATAGGGTGCAGACCGAAGTTATCGGCATGGTGAGATATCAGCGTTATGCCGGAGAGTATATTTATGAAGATGTAGTATCAAATTTTGAAGAGAATGAGCATCCACGTCTCTTTGCAAAGGCTGATGATTTCGCTCGCTTAAGAGAGCTTGTTAAGACGGATGAATTTGCGAAAAAGAGTTTGGCTTATCTTCAGAAGAAGGCAGATGATATTCTTACAGCAGAGCCATATGAATATGCAAAACCGGAAGGTAGTACACGGTTACTAAATTCTGCATATATGGCTGATAGAATTGAAACACTTGCTCTTGTATATCAGATAACAGGAGATATCAAATATGCAGAAAGAGCATGGAAGGAATTAGAGCAAATTTGCAGCGAATTTCCTAACTGGAATCCAAGAAATTTCATTGATTTAGGTGCTGTAATGGCGGGAGTAGCCGTTGGATATGACTGGCTCTATGATTATATGAGTGTGGAGCAGCGTGAGACGGTTAAAAACGCAATCTTTAACTTTGGTATTATGGAGTGCTGGTTAACTTATATTGGCACACCATCAGAGGATGGTGCGTTGGGTCACCAGTGGGTATATGATGATGAGAATTTTAGCCCATGCATCAATGGTGCTTTACTTGCAAGTTTGATAGCGATTCATGACGAGGACTTCACAACGGTTGAGACAACAAATGAGCTGAGCAATGCACTGAGTGACATTATTATACCATCTTTTGAATTGGCACTGCGTTCTGTTGAAATTCACCTTAGCGCATGGGATCCGGATGGCGGCTGGTTAGAGGGAGTAGAATATGGTGCTACTACGCTGGTTTATGATGCGAAAATTCTGGCACTTTTACAAACAGCCATGGGTACGGATTATGGGATTGCAGACGCAACAAATTTTACTACTGGTGCCTATTTCCATTTGAATATGATGGGGCCGGCAGGCGCTTTTAATTATGGTAATGCAACCCAGACCAAGACGCCTATTTGTCCTTATGAATTTTACTTTGCGAAAGCTTTTGAGGATAAGAGCTTTGGATATCATAGAAAATCTATTCTAGAATCAGGAGGTCAATGCCTGCCGTTTGATCTTCTGTGGTATGACCCGGAATGGGTTGGTGACAAGGTGGATTTAGGTGCTTTGGACAAACATTATAGTAGTGTTGAAGTTGCAGTCATGCGTTCAGACTGGGCAGACGACGGAATGTTCGCCGGATTTATTGCTGGTAACAACAATACTGTTGTATCCCATCTTGATACGGGTCACTTTGTTCTCGATTGGGCAGGAACGCGTTGGGCATCTGACCTTGGTAAGGATAGTAAGCGAGGTGCTAATTATTATAACAGTGGTGGCTTTAATGCCTATAGAGATAGGGCAGAAGGACACAATACGTTGGTAATTGATGAGACACCATATCTTGCTGGAAATAGCGAGAGTAGTGATGGTATAGTTATTCTTGATGAGCATACCTTTGATAGCTTCGAGGTAGGAACGGAAGCGACCGATAATGGTAACGAACTTGGTACAGGTGAACAAAGGGTTATAAACTATGCTAGTGCTAAAATATTGACAGATCCGATTAATGCTGAAAACAAAGTAGTTGAATTAAAGACTTACAGAAATCCGGATGATCCGAACAAAGATGGCATGGCAAGCTGTGTAATTGAAGCTGATGAAACATATACAGGTACTAAATATGAAATCAGTT
>JAFXDD010000009.1 GCA_017516285.1 Lachnospiraceae bacterium | reverse complement strand
TGAGTCAGACGTATTAAATTACAGGATAGAAATAAATTAGTACAAGAGGAATGATCGATTAGATATTAAATTTGCACGTTATAATTAAAATTTGTCCAGATAGCTTGACAGCTCTCGCAAAAAGTACTAAAATACTTACTAGTTGAAAATTATAAAGGCTATGAAAGTGTCAGTAGTGTGCGTTTATTCCTACAGAGAGAGCTGGTCAGCGGCTGTAAGCCGGCTTAGGTAACGGATGTACATGAATTTCCCACCGGAGCTTCCTGGTTGAATTTACAGTAGGTCAGGACGTAACCCAGCACGTTACGCTGAATGAGTGTCTGCTTTTTAGCAGGAACATGGGTGGTACCGCGGTAAATTATCGTCCCTGGTAGATGTATGTCTACTAGGGATTTTCTAGTTTAGAAAAGGAGTATGAGTATGAAAGCAAAACTTGAAGAAATCAAGCAAAAAGCACTTGCAAGCATTGAAGCCAGTGATACACTGGACAAATTAAATGATGTGCGTGTAAACATCCTGGGTAAAAAGGGTGAGCTTACAGCAGTATTAAAGTCCATGAAGGATGTTGCACCGGAGGACAGACCAAAGGTTGGACAGATGGTAAATGAGGTACGTGTTGAAATTGAAACGTATCTGGAGAATGCAAAGAAGAACATGGAAGCAGCCGCTTTAGAGGCTCGTCTGGCAGCAGAGGAAATTGACGTTACTTTACCTGCAAAGAAGCAGCCTAGAGGTCACAGACATCCAAACACCACTGTTTTAGAAGAAGTGGAAAATATCTTTATTGGTTTAGGATATGAAGTAGTAGAAGGTCCGGAGGTAGAGAAGGATTACTATAACTTCGAAGCATTAAACATTCCGGCTGACCATCCTGCAAAGGACGAACAGGATACCTTCTATGTAAATGGCGATATTTTGCTGCGTACACAGACTTCCGGTACACAGGTTCATGAGATGGAAAAGGGCAAGCTGCCTATCCGTATGATTGCACCGGGCCGAGTATTCCGTTCTGACGAAGTGGATGCTACACACAGTCCATCCTTCCACCAGATTGAAGGTCTTGTGATTGACAAGAACATCACCTTCGCTGACTTAAAGGGTACTTTGGCAGTATTTGCAAAGGAGCTTTTTGGAGAGGATACCAAAGTAAAATTCAGACCACATCACTTCCCATTTACAGAGCCTAGCGCAGAGGCAGACGTTTCTTGCTTTAAGTGCGGTGGCAAGGGCTGCCGTTTCTGTAAGGGCAGTGGCTGGATTGAAATTTTAGGCTGCGGTATGGTTCATCCGCGCGTACTTGAAATGAGCGGCATTGACCCTAACGAATATTCAGGCTTTGCATTTGGTGTGGGCTTAGAGCGTATCACCCTGCTTAAGTATGAAATTGACGATATGAGACTTCTTTATGAAAATGACGAACGTTTCTTGAAGCAGTTCTAGTTAGAAGGAGATAGAAAATAATGAATACAGCATTATCATGGATAAAAGCATATGTACCGGAGCTCACATGCTCAGACCAGGAGTATTGCGATGCAATGACTCTTTCCGGTACCAAAGTAGAAGGCTTTGAAAAATTAGACAAAAATTTAGAAAAAATCGTAGTTGGTGAGATTTTAAAGATTGATAGACACCCTGATGCAGACAAATTAATCGTTTGTCAGGTAAATATCGGCTCTGAGGTAATTCAGATTGTTACCGGAGCTCCAAATGTAAAAGAAGGTGACAAAGTACCTGTTGTTTTAGATGGCGGTAAGGTTGCAGGCGGCCATGACGGTGGTCCTTTACCGGAAGACGGCATTAAGATTAAGGCCGGTAAGCTTCGCGGTGTGCCAAGTCAGGGCATGATGTGTTCTATCGAAGAGCTTGGTTCCAGCAGAGATATGTATCCACTGGCTCCGGAAAGCGGTATCTATATTTTACCAGCTGATGCAGAGGTTGGTGCAGATGCAGTTGAATTACTGGGTCTTCGCGACACTGTTTTTGAATATGAAGTAACATCCAATCGTGTTGATTGCTACAGTGTTCTGGGTATTGCAAGAGAGGCAGCTATTACCTTCCGCAAACCTTTCTGCCCACCAGTAGTAGAGGTTAAGGAAAATAACGAGAAGATTGAGGATTATATTTCCGTAGAAGTATTAGACCAAGACTTATGCTCCAGATATTGTGCAAGAGTATGTACGAATATCAAGATTGGACCAAGTCCTGAGTGGATGCAGAGAAGACTGGCAAAGAGCGGCATTCGTCCAATTAACAATTTAGTTGATATTACTAACTATGTTATGGAAGAGTACGGTCAGCCAATGCATGCTTTTGATTTAGATACTATTGCAGGTCACAAGATTATTGTGAAGCGTGCTCAGGATGGTGATACTTTCATCACCTTAGATGGTCAGGAAAGAAAGCTTGACAGCGAAGTATTGATGATTTGTGATGCGGAAAAAGAAGTTGGTATTGCCGGTATTATGGGTGGTGCAAACTCCATGATTACGGATGATGTTAAGACGGTACTTTTTGAAGCAGCTACCTTCCATGGTGCAAATATCCGTAAGAGCGCAAAGCGCGTTGGCCTTCGTACGGATGCTTCCGGTAAGTTTGAAAAGGGCTTAGACCCAAGAAATGCAGAGGCTGCTATTAATCGTGCCTGCCAGCTTATTCAGGAGTTAGGCTGCGGTGAAGTAGTAAGCGGCATGGTAGATGTAAAGGCTGAACTTAAGCCACTGGTGCAATTACCGTTTGAGCCTGACCGAATCAATGCCTTACTTGGTACAGATATTTCCGCAGAAGAAATGTTGGAGATTTTCAAAATGACCGAAATGGTTTATGATGAAGCTACAAATACATTAACAGTGCCTTCTTTCAGACAGGATGTTTTACGTATGGCTGACTTGGCGGAAGAGGTAGCACGTTTTTATGGTTATGATAAGATTCCTGCCACCCTTCCAGGCGGTGAGTCTACTGCAGGAAAGCTTCCGTTTAAGCTTGTTGTGGAAGCAAAAGCCAGAGACATCGCTGAAGCAAATGGCTTCTCACAGGGTATGTGCTACAGCTTTGAAAGTCCAAAGGTGTTTGATAAGTTATTATTACCTGCAGACAGCGAGCTTCGTAAGACCGTTACTATTTCCAATCCATTGGGTGAGGACTTCTCTGTAATGAGAACCATTTCCTTAAATGGTATGCTGACAAGTCTTGCAACCAACTATAACAGACGTAATAAAGATGTAAAATTATATGAGCTTGCAAATATTTATATTCCGAAGGCTTTACCGGTAACGGAGCTTCCTGATGAAAGAATGCAGTTTACACTTGGGTTCTACGGCGAAGGTGACTTCTTTACCATGAAGGGTGTTGTAGAGCAGTTCTTAGCTTCTGTTGGTATGAAGAAAAAGGTAGAATACGATCCGAAAAATAAGAAAACCTTCTTACATCCGGGTCGTCAGGCTGATATGATTTATGATGGCTTGGTAATCGGTTATCTGGGTGAAGTTCATCCGACCGTTTGCGACAATTATGATCTTGCTACTAAGGCATATGTAGCAGTGATTGATATGCCGCATGTTGTGGAAAGAGCAAGCTTTGACCATAAGTACGAGGGTGTTTCCAGATTCCCTGCCGTTACCCGAGATATCTCTATGACTGTGCCAAAGAGTTTATTGGTCGGTGATATTGAAAAGGTGATCACACAGCGTGGCGGCAAGATTTTAGAAAGTGTGAATCTGTTTGACGTTTACGAGGGCAGCCAGATTAAAGAAGGCTTTAAATCCGTTGCGTATTCTATTACCTTCCGTGCAAAGGACAGAAATCTGGAAGAAGCTGATATTACTGGTGCTATGAAGAAAATTTTGAATGGCTTGGAGCAGATTGGCGCAGAGCTTAGAAAATAATTTATATACTTGCACACTTTTACAGGATAAGTTAATATAAGTATATGAATAATATTACAGGAAGACCCTGTTTAGGGTCTTCCTTGTAGTGCATTTTAGGAGGATATGTCATGGAAAAGAAAAACACATGGGAGACATATGATGAAGCAACACTTGCAAAGGTAGATTCTTTTATTGATGGATATCGCAGGTTTTTGGATAACGGTAAGACAGAAAGAGAATGCATCGACGAAATTGTAAATACCATTGAAGATGCGGGATACATTTCTATGGAGCAGGCTATCAAAAATGGCAAAAAGCTGGCAGAAGGTGATAAGGTTTATTCTGTTTGGATGAATAAGTCTATTGCTATGTATCGTATTGGTAAGGAGCCTTTGGCAGATGGTATCAATATTTTAGGTGCTCATATAGATTCTCCGAGACTGGATGTAAAGCAGAATCCATTATACGAGGATGGAGGATTTGCTTATCTGGATACCCATTACTATGGTGGCGTGAAGAAATATCAGTGGGTTACTATACCTTTGGCACTTCATGGTGTTATTGTAAAAAAGGATGGTTCTACGGTTATCGTAAATATTGGCGAGGAAGAGGATGACCCGGTATTCTTTGTTTCAGATTTGCTGATTCATCTGGCTCAGGAGCAGTTACAATTAAAGGCCGGCGAAGTAATTCCGGGCGAAGCTTTGGATATTATTGTTGGTAATAAGCCGATTTGTATCGGAGATGCTGAAAAGAAAATGAAGGCAGATACAGAGGCAAAGACTGAAAATCAGGATGAAGCCTTGGAAGATAAGAAAAAGGAGTCTGTAAAAGAGGCAGTTAAGAAAGGTGTTCTGGATATTTTAAAGGAGATGTATGATGTAGAGGAAGAGGATTTTCTTTCTGCTGAGTTGGAAGTCGTTCCTGCAGGTAAAGCCAGAGAAGCCGGTCTTGACAGAAGTATGGTGCTTGCTTATGGTCAGGACGACAGAGTTTGCGCTTACACATCCATGATGGCTATGTTAGACGTTGACAAGACAGAACGCACGGTATGTTGTATTTTAGTAGACAAAGAGGAAATCGGTTCCGTAGGTGCAACCGGTATGCAGAGCCGCTTCTTTGAAAACAGTCTTGCAGAGCTTATGAATTTAACCGGTGAATATTCTGAGCTGAATTTACGCAGATGCTTAAGTAAGAGCTGTATGCTTAGCTCTGATGTAAGCAGTGCCTTTGACCCAACCTATACATCCAGCTTTGACAAGAAAAATGTTGCTTACTTGGGCGGTGGTATGGTATTCAATAAGTTTACCGGTGCCCGCGGCAAAAGTGGCTCCAATGATGCCAATGCAGAGTATCTGGCACATTTAAGAGATATTTTTGAAAAGGAGAGCATTAATTTCCAGACTGCTGAGCTTGGACGTGTGGACTTAGGCGGCGGCGGTACTATTGCGTATATCCTTGCTTTATACGGCATGAACGTCATCGACAGTGGTGTGGCAGTATTAAATATGCATGCTCCTTGGGAGGCAACTTCTAAGGCAGATGTGTATGAGACTTACAGAGGCTATATGGCGTTTGTAAAGAATGCCGGTATGTGAATGATATCGAAGCATTCTTGAAAGTTCTGTATTAAAGGAAACTATATGAAAACAAGTGATTTTTATTTTGATTTACCACAGGAATTGATTGCTCAGGATCCTTTGGAGGATCGTACCAGTTCCAGACTTTTGGTGCTGGACAAGGAAACCGGTGAGACTAAGCACCATGTTTTCAGGGATATTCTGGACATGGTTGGTCCCGGGGACTGCATGGTGCTAAATAATACCAAGGTAATTCCTGCCAGACTTTATGGAGTCAAAGAAGATACGGGTGCAGGTATTGAAATTTTACTACTAAAGCGTCTGGAGAAGGATCTTTGGGAATGTCTGGTAAAACCTGGTAAGAAATGTAAACCGGGTGCCAGAATTATCTTTGGCGATGGCAGATTAAAGGCTGAAATTAAAGAAACAAAAGAGGACGGTAATCGTTTAATAGCCTTTGCATACGAAGGCATCTGGGAAGAAGTGCTGGATGCATTGGGCGAAATGCCGCTCCCACCTTACATTACCCACAAGCTTCAGGACAAGAACCGTTACCAGACGGTTTATGCCAAGTATGAGGGCAGTGCTGCAGCTCCTACTGCAGGACTTCATTTTACCAGAGATTTACTAGAGCAAATTGAGGCGAAAGGTGTTAAAATAGCATACGTAACCTTGCATGTTGGACTTGGTACTTTCCGTCCTGTTAAGGTGGAGGATGTGACCAGTCATCACATGCACAGTGAATATTATGAGGTTACAGAGGAAACTGCACGTATCGTAAATGAAACCAAGGCTTGTGGTGGCAGAGTCATCTGCGTTGGCACTACCAGCTGTCGTACCGTGGAAAGTGCCGGTACCGAAGACGGAGTGCTTCAAGCAGGATGTGGTAACACAGAGATTTTTATTTATCCGGGTTACAAATTCAAGATTTTGGATGCTCTGATTACCAATTTTCACCTGCCGGAAAGTACTTTGGTAATGCTTGTCAGTGCTTTGGCCGGCAAGGAGCAGGTACTTGGAGCGTACGAGGAAGCAATCAAGGAGCGTTATAGATTCTTCTCTTTTGGTGATGCAATGTTTGTACGCTAGCAGAAAGTACTTACGATAAAGCAGAATATTTTTTGTAAAGGACGAAGTATGTCAGTTTATATTAACAACGAAACAAAGGACAGTTTGCTGTCTAAAATTGCAGAAATTGATTTAAGTATGAAGGCTCCGGCAGAGGAAACGCCTCGTCAATACTATTTTATGGCCAAGGCCAGAAAGCATGTACAGGACCTTAAGACAGAGCTTGGCAGAACGCCAACCTGCTGTGTGACTACCTTTGGCTGCCAGATGAATGCCCGCGATAGCGAGAAACTGGTAGGTATATTGGAGGTAGTTGGCTATGAAATCGTAGATACTGAGAAAGCTGATTTTGTAATTTTTAATACCTGTACTGTGCGCGATAATGCTAATCAGCGCGTTTACGGCAGACTAGGAGAGCTTAAGAGTCTGAAGAAAAAGAATCCTGCTATGAAAATTGCACTATGTGGCTGCATGATGCAGGAACCAAGCGTGGTAGAGAAGATTAAGTCCAGCTATCGTTTTGTGGATTTAATCTTTGGTACTCACAATATTTTCAAATTTGCCGAGCTTTTAAATGCCACTTTTGAGCAAAAGCGTATGGTTATCGACATTTGGAAAGATACCGACCAGATTGTAGAAGATTTACCGATTGAACGTAAGTATCCGTTTAAATCAGGAACCAATATTATGTTTGGGTGTAATAATTTTTGCAGCTACTGTATCGTGCCTTATGTAAGAGGCAGAGAAAGAAGCCGCAGACCTGAGGATATTGTTGCTGAGATTAAGGATTTGGTAGCAGACGGCGTAGTGGAAATCATGCTGCTTGGCCAGAATGTAAACAGCTACGGCAAAAATTTAGAAAATCCTATGACCTTTGCAGAGCTTTTGCAGGAAATTGAAAAGATTGAAGGATTAGAGCGTATCCGATTTATGACCTCCCATCCAAAGGATTTGTCTGATGAATTAATCGATGTGATGGCAAAGTCGAAGAAAATCTGCAAGCATTTACATTTGCCATTACAGTCAGGCTCTTCCAGAATTTTAAAGATTATGAACCGTAGATATACTAAGGAGCAGTATCTGGAGCTTGCTGCCAAAATCCGTAAGGCAATTCCTGACATTGCGCTCACTACGGATATTATCGTAGGCTTTCCGGGAGAAACATACGAGGATGTTCTGGAGACGATTGATGTCATTAAGCAGGTCAAATACGACAATGCATTTACCTTTATTTATTCCAAGCGTACCGGTACACCGGCTGCGGCCATGGAAAATCAGGTGCCGGAGGATGTGGTAAAGAAACATTTTGACATGGTACTTCAGACAGTGCAGGAGGTTTCCAGAGAGCAGGTAAAGCGTTATGAGGGACAGGTTCAGTATGTATTAGTAGAAGAGCTAAATGAGCACGAGGACGGCTTTGTAACCGGTCGTCTGTCTAACAATACACTGGTTCATTTTAAAGGTGAGCCGGGATTAATTGGACAGATTGTCAAGGTGAAGCTTGTAAAGTGCCAAGGCTTCTATTACATGGGTGAGCAGGTTTAAGAATATGATAAAGGATAAGAAAAATTTCCTGTTTTTATTTTGTGTTTTTGTGGTAGGTCTATTAACAGCTGGAGGTTATGGTGTATATTTAGACCAGCCTTTGGAACAGGAAATTTTATATATGAATTTTAAGGAATATCTGCTTCATCTGCCGGGAGATTTTAGTGATTTGATTTCACAGCTTACAAATGCCGGTATTCCCGAGATATCGTCAAGTATTGAAATGGACCATGGCTGTGCTATATTTTATCCGTTGTTTCCGTTATGGTTTATTGATCAGATTTCACCGTATATCAGTAGTATAATAAGGCATGTATATACTTTTATTATAGCATTTATGGGAATTTGTTCTTTATATTTGCTGGGTGAAAAATTATTTAACAGCAAACGGTGTGCAGCAGTAATGACATTGCTATTTTTTCTGTCGCCAAGAATGTTTGCTGAAATGCATTATAATAACAAAGATGTGATTTTGGTTTCATTATGTTTTTCTCTCTTTTATTGGGGCTGGAATCTAAGAGAAGAAATTACATTAAAAAATGTGCTCATGTTGGCACTTGTAGGTGCCTTTGCCACAAATTTAAAAATTATCGGTACATTTTTCTTTGGAATGACAGGGCTGTTTGTTTTAGTTTACTATTTGTTTTGCAAAAAATGTACAATTAAAATTTGGAAAAATGTATTTTTGTGTATTGTTTTGTATTTATGCATTTTTATTCTCATAACGCCTGCGTGTTGGAACGATATATGGGGCTATTTCGTGTATTTGTTTGGCAATGCAGTAAATTATAACCTATGGAACGATTATGTGTTATTTAACGGGAAGCACATTCACCATGCGTATACCGGAATACCAAGAAAGTATTTACCAACTCTGATTTTGCTTACTACACCAGTATGTATACTTCTGTTAACAGTGGCGGGATATATTGCAATTATTATAAATGTTATTAAATCCAAAGGTAAATTGCTGCTGGGGAAAGAGGGGTATGCATTGATTTGCGGTGCAATCGTGTTAATTCCTTTATTTTATGGTATCTTTATGGCTACTCCGGTATATAATGGCTGGCGACATTTCTATTTTGCGTATGCAGCAATTGTTTTGGGCGCAGGTTTTTGCTATTATTATTTAGAGAAATTAAACAAAAAGTTTGTGTTTGGAACAATGATAGTTTATTTAGCTCTTTTAACTGTTGGAATTGTAATAAATTATCCGCAAGAGCACAGTTATTATAATATTTTGGCAGGTCATGATATTGAAAGCCGGTATGAACTGGATTATTGGGATGTGTCTACCAGGGAGGCGTTGGAATGGATTTGTGAGGATACAGATATAGCGAGTGTAGGTGCAATAAATAATCCAACCATGTGGGGGATAGAGGAAAACAGGAATGCGTCCTCTAAGGATTTAAGGGAGAGCATTGTTATTGAAAAGAATTGGGAAACTGCAGAATACCTTATTGTTAACCCTGGGTATGCATATCTGTATAGTGCTGAGGAGTATCAAAAGATTAAAGAAACTTATACTTTGGTTTATCAAATTAAGTCGTACGGAAATGTTATTAACGAAATATATAAAAAGCAATAGATTAGTGAGTAAGATGAAATTTAGAATAATACGTTCAAGGATATTGAAAAATATATTTAGTGTTGTGATAGCAAGTGTTTTAGGAATGCTATTATTGCTGGCGGTTTTTTGCTTGCCAAAAGATAAGATGTTTCGGCATGTCTATCAATCATTGCCGATACTTGAAAAAGAATTTACAGATGGTATAGTTTTAGACGGCTACCCAGCCAGTCTGACAGGAAATTTTACAGATTGTCTGATGTTATTTTTTAGTATATATGATAATCAGGAGCATAGTACATTAGAACAGGTAATGCATATGTACCGTGGAGAAAGCTCCGAAGGTGAAGGCTGGATGCCGGGTGTATCGCTTAGAGATTACTGCAATGGTATTGGTAATGTCAAAGAAGTAGAATATAGCAGGTATTGGCATGGTTATCTTGTCATATTGAAGCCGCTTTTAATGCTTACCAATTTAAATTCTATACGTATGCTTATGTCAGTAACTCAGCTTTTGCTCATAGGTTTAATTATTTATTATTCAACAATACGTAATGAAGGGAAGCTTGCATTAGCATTTTTAATATCGTTTCCTTTTTTCTACTTTGCTTCTATGTTTATGAGTCTATCGCTAAGCATATGCTTTTATATTATGACAATCGTTGTTTTGATACAATTACGTTTTCATGAAGAACTAGATTGCAAAAATTGGTATATGGAGTTTTTCTTGGTTACGGGGATGGCTACAGCATATTTTGACTTTTTGACATATCCACTTGTTACCCTGGCTTTTCCGCTTGTTGTTTCATTGTATCTGGATAAGGTCAGTTGGAAGACCAAAATGCAGAAATTAACTGGTTATAGTGTACAGTGGGGAATAGGATATGCAGGACTTTGGGTAATGAAATGGGTGCTCTCGGATTTGTTAACAGGAAGCAATGTTATAGATGATGCGGTTTCAACTTTGTTGTCAAGAACCGGAACGGCTTCTAACGGCAATAAATTTATAGGTTTGTTTTTAGTGATTGACCGAAATTTAGAAGTATACTTAAATTGGAGCTTTTATATTTTGGGAATATTTGCTATAGTATGGTTAGTATATTACATTGCTAAAAACAAGCAAAAATATTGTGACTTAATGATTTTAAAGCAAAGAATGGTTATCATAAGTGTTGCTATGTATCCTATAATATGGTATTTTGTGACACAGAATCATTCCGAAGAGCATTATATGTTCACATGTAAAAATATTGCAATTATTATTTTTTCTGTAATATGTGGAATAATCTATGAAACAGAACGATACGAGGGAGAAAGTGATGAAAATTTACAAACCGGCTCTTTTAGACAGTCTAAAGGGCTATGATAAAAATCAACTAATAAAGGACATAATAGCAGGTATTATCGTTGCTATTATAGCATTTCCACTAAGTGTGGCATTGGCTATTTCCTCCGGTATGAGACCGGAGCAGGGGCTTTACACGGCTATTGTGGGAGGATTTTTTGTATCCGTATTTGGCGGCAGCCGTGTGCAGATTGGCGGTGCTACAGCGGCTACGGTTATGACAGTATTTAGTATTATTGGAGAATATGGGGCCACCGGCTTGGCGGTAGCAACCATTCTTGCAGGCATTATTTTGATACTCATGGGTATTTGTAAGGTGGGGGCACTGTTACCATATATACCATACTCCATTACACTGGCTTTTACTGCTGCCATCGGTGTAGGTATTTTTACCGGTCAGCTGAAGGAATTCTTTGGTATGCAGATTACTTCACTTCCTGTGAAAAATTTAAGCCGCATGGTGACTTATGCAGAGCATATCGGCACTATTAACTGGCAGGCACTCTTGGTTGGAGCTATAGCATTAGTGATATTGATAATTTGGCCGAAGATTAATGCTCTGATTCCAAACTCACTGGTTGCTATACTGGTAACTACACCAATGGTTCTACTTTTTAAAATGGATGTAAATACGATTCAAAGTGTTTATGGACAGCTTCCGAGTCATTTCCCAAAGTTGTCAGTTCCGGGGTTTAGTCTGGAGTTGATAGAGGCAGTTTTGCCAAGTGCAGTGACTCTGGCGATTTTAGTTGCTATTGTATCCTTGCTTTCTTGTGTTGTGACGGACGGATTAACCGGTATTCGTCATGATTCCAATAGTGAATTGGTGGGACAGGGTATTGCAAATATTTTCTGTGGCCTGTTCGGAGCTGTGCCAATTGCAGGTGCGGTGGCTCGAAGCAGTGTTTCCTGCAAAAATGGTGGTAAGACACCGGTTGTGGGTATTGTACATAGCATTGTGGTATTGATTATTTTACTGGTTATGATGCCTTTAGCTGGTTTTATTCCAATGCCGACGCTTGCAGCTATTTTGATTTTAGTAGCCTACAATATGAGTAATGTGCCGGCTATTGTTTCTTTGATTTTAAAGGCACCAAAGACTGATGCCATTATCTTTATGGCCACCTTTATCACGGGTATTTTTGTTGATTTAATGACAGCTATCGAAGTAGGTGTTATTTTGACAGCGTGTCTGTTTATGAAGCGCATGGCAGAGGTTACCAGTGTTTCCGGCTGGAAATATGTAGAGGATGCTGACAGTATCAGCGATTTGACTGACAAGGATGTTAAGGGAGATTTGGCCAAGGTTCCGCCACGTACACTTGTTTATGAAATCAGTGGTCCAATGTTTTTTGCGGCATCTGATGAGCTTTTAAACATTAAGGCAAAGGAAGATACCGGTGTACTGATTATTCGTATGCGTTCTGTTCCGGCATTGGACATTACCGCCTTAAATACACTTAGGAAAATACATAAGGAATGTGAAGAGAAGGGAGTTTACCTGATTTTCTCTCATGTGTTGGATCAGCCTTTCAAAACCATGAAAAAGAATGGTTTTGTAGATGAAATCGGTGAGAAGCATTTTGTGGCAAAAATCTCAGATGCGCTGAAGCTGGCTGATGATGTAATAAAGGAAAATGAGACATGGCAGTTTTAACACCAATGATGCAGCAGTACATGGAAACAAAGGAGCAGTATAAAGACTGTATTTTGTTTTACAGACTGGGCGATTTTTATGAAATGTTTTTTGAAGATGCAGTTACGGCATCCAGAGAGTTAGAAATTACATTGACCGGTAAGGCTTGTGGGCAGGAAGAAAGGGCACCTATGTGTGGGGTGCCTTATCATGCGGTAGAAGGATATTTGAATAAATTAGTATCCAAGGGATATAAGGTGGCTATCTGTGAACAGGTAGAGGATCCTAAGGCAACCAAGGGGCTTGTAAAGCGAGAGGTTGTACGTATTGTTACTCCGGGTACCAATTTGAATACTCAGGCTTTGGATGATAGTAAGAATAATTACCTGATGTGCGTAACCTTTATCAGTGGCAAAATCGGTGTATCTGTCTGTGACGTTACTACCGGTGATTATTATGTAACAGAGGCAGAGGATACTAAAAAGCTTTTGGATGAAATTATGCGTTATCAGCCTTCTGAAATTATCTGTAATGATTCTTTCCTGGTAAGTGGCATTGATTTGGAGGATTTAAAAGGAAGACTAGGTATTACTATTTATACCATCAGTCCTCACATGTTCGATGATGATAACTGCCGTAAGACGTTAATGAAGCATTTTCATTTAAATACATTGATTGGCCTCGGTATAGAAGATTTTCCTACGGGGCTGATTGCTGCAGGGGCACTTTTGCAGTATTTGTACGAGACACAAAAGAACTCTCTGGATCATATTAGACACATTACACCATATTTAACCAGTAAATATATGCTTTTAGACAGCTCTTCCCGTCGTAATCTGGAGCTGACAGAGACCTTGCGTGAGAAACAAAAAAGAGGCTCATTATTATGGGTACTGGACAAAACCAAAACTGCTATGGGTGCCAGACTCTTACGTTCCTATATTGAGCAGCCTTTGATTGAAAAAGCTGAAATAGAAGAGCGTCTGAATGCTGTGGAGGCTCTGTTTACGGAGAGCTTTCTTCGTGATGAGATAAGGGAATATTTAAGCCCGATTTATGATTTGGAACGGTTGCTAAGCCGCGTAAGCTATGGTACTGCTAATCCCAGGGATTTTATTGCAATCAGGAATTCCTTTGAAATGTTGCCGCATATTAAGACGGTTCTGGATGGCTTTAGCAGTAAGGAACTTAACCGGATTCAGGAAGAAATTGACGGTTTGGAAGATATTTATCAGTTGATTGCAGAAGCTATAATGGAGGAACCGCCAATCTCTATCAGAGAAGGCGGTATGATTAAGGATGGTTTTCATCCGGATATTGACAAACTTCGCAGTGCCAAACATGATGGAAAGAATTGGCTGGCAGAGCTGGAGGCAGTAGACAGAGAACGTACCGGTATTAAGAATTTACGTATAAAATATAATAAAGTGTTTGGGTATTATTTTGAGGTTACTAATTCCTATCAGAATTTGGTGCCTGAGGATTATATCCGCAAACAAACCCTTGCCAATGCGGAGCGTTATACCACTCCAAAGCTGAAGGAATTGGAGGATATGATTCTGAATGCAGAGGATAAACTGTACGGTCTGGAATATGAAGTGTTTTGTAGCATTCGTGAGCAGATTGCAGCTCAGATGGACCGCATTCAAAGAACGGCCAAGGCACTTGCCAAGCTGGATGCCTATGCCTCTCTGGCCATTGTTGCGGAGCGTAATAGATATGTACGTCCTTCTTTGAATGAAAAGGGCATTATTGATATTAAGAACGGTCGTCATCCGGTAGTAGAGGTAATGATAGACCATGATATGTTTATTGCAAATGATACGTTCCTGGATAACGGCAAGCATTGTGTCAGCATTATTACAGGTCCTAATATGGCCGGTAAATCTACTTATATGAGGCAAAGTGCATTGATTGTGCTGATGGCGCAGATTGGCTCCTTTGTGCCCGCAGAAAGCGCCAATATCGGTATTGTGGACAGAATTTTTACTCGTGTGGGTGCCAGCGATGATTTAGCCAGCGGACAATCAACCTTTATGGTGGAAATGAATGAAGTGGCAAATATTTTGCGTAATGCCACTAACAAGAGCCTGCTGATTTTAGATGAGATAGGTCGTGGTACCTCTACCTTTGACGGGTTATCTATTGCCTGGGCAGTGATTGAGCATATCAGCAACAAGCGTCTTTTAGGAGCCAAAACCCTGTTTGCTACCCATTATCATGAGCTTACAGAGCTTGAGGATAAAATGGATAATGTCAATAACTACTGTATTGCCGTTAAGGAAAAAGGTGACGACATTGTATTCTTACGTAAAATCGTCAAGGGCGGTGCAGACCGCAGCTACGGTATACAGGTGGCAAAGCTTGCAGGTGTGCCGGATATGGTCATTGACAGGGCCAAAGAAATTGCGCAGAATTTAAGCGAGTACGATATTGCTTCCAAGGTACAAGAGATGCTTTCCGGTAAGGAAAAAAAGTCTGGAAAGGAAATCAAAAAAGTAAAACATTACGATGAAGTGGATTTAGCCCAAATGACCCTATTTGACACCGTAAAAGATGAAGATGTCGTCAGAGAGTTGGAAGCTCTTGATATAACGAACTTAACACCGATGGACGCACTAAATACACTATACAAACTGCAGAATCAATTAAAAAACAGATGGTAAATATTAAATAGTAGTGAACGTGGTGATTTGATGTGCGTGTGTAAATATATTCCAGTACAGGGGCCTTGAAAAGCGTCGGTCCTTAGCGAAGCAAGGTGCTTGCACCGCGGCTGAGCTTAGTACCGTTACGTTTTTCACGGAGCGAGAGCGTCCCCGAAACGGAATATATTTACACACGCACATCAGGCCACCGAGTTCACCACTATCAAAAAGGAGGAGTCCATGGCAGAAATTAAAGTCCTTTCAGAGGATACCATAGATAAAATAGCCGCCGGTGAGGTGGTAGAGCGCCCTATGAGCGTGGTCAAAGAATTAGTGGAAAATGCCATGGATGCAGGTTCCACTGCCATTACCGTGGAAATTAAAAACGGCGGTATTGATTTTATTCGTGTAACGGATAATGGTCAGGGGATTGCAGCCAGTGAGGTGCGAGTAGCTTTTTACAGGCATGCTACCAGCAAAATCCGCAGTGCTGAGGATTTGTCCAGTGTTTCCAGCATGGGCTTTCGTGGTGAGGCCTTGTCCAGTATTGCAGCAGTGGCTCAGGTAGAGGTGATTACCAAGACAAAAGAAGCCATAACAGGTGTACGTTATGCCATTGAGGGCGCTATGGAAAAGGATTTTGAGGAAGTAGGGGCTCCTGACGGCACTACCTTCTTAGTGAAGAATTTGTTTTATAATACACCGGTGCGCCGCAAATTTTTAAAGCAGCCTCAGACGGAAGGAAGCTACGTAGGGGAGCTTTTGGAAAGACTTGCTTTGGCACGTCCGGATATTTCTTTTAAGTTTGTACAGAATGGTCAGGTGAAGTTTCATACACCCGGCAATGGTGACTTGAAGGAGGTTATTTACCGGATTTATGGCAGGGAGATTGCCAGCCATTTAGTAGCTATTGAAGTAAAGGAAGAACGCCTTACTTTGAAGGGCTTTCTTGGTAAGCCGGAAATTAACCGGTCTAACCGCAATTTTGAGCATTATTTTATTAATTCCCGTTACGTCAAAAGCAAGGTGCTGGCAAAGGCTATTGAGGATGGCTACAAGCAATATGTCATGCAGCATAAGTTTCCTTTTGTGGTGCTTCATTTTGGACTGTCTACAGAGGAAGTGGATGTGAATGTGCATCCTACTAAGATGGAAGTGCGCTTTTCTGACGAGCAGTATGTATACAAAACCGTGGTTCAGAGCATTATAAGTACATTTAGAAGCAAAGAATTGATTGTAAATGCAACTTTTGGTAAAGATAATAAGGTAAGCCGCGCTGAGAATATGCCGACATATGATAAAACAAAGGTGCCGGAGCCATTTATGATTGAAAAGCCTGTGGAAAAGCTGATTTCTCAGGAACAGATTGTTGAAAAGCCACTACAGGCAACGTTACCTGTAACGGAAACTGTAAAAAAGGTGGCACCATTTGTATTGGATTTTGATGAAGAGTCAGTACCGACACAAGTGCAGGAGGAGACTTTGTCAGAAACGTACCAAAAGTCAGTAGTACAGTCGCCACAGCCAGAGAAAGCAGTACAGCAACCAAAGGTGGCACCTCAGCATGAAAACCAGCCGCCAAATTCATTGACGAATATACAAATCGCGGATGCTACTCAGCAGACCCTTTTTGAGGAGCAGTTTCTCACAGAAAATGCCAAAGAGACCTATGAAATTCTGGGACAGATTTTTGGTACCTATTGGATTATCAGCTATAGTGACCGTATGTATATGATTGATCAGCATGCGGCCCACGAAAAGGTAAAGTACGAGCGTTTGGTGGCAGCCGTTCAGGCGAAAGAGGTGCTTACCCAATCTATTATGCCACCGGTTATTTTGCAGACCAGTGCCAAAGAGGAGCAGGTAATTTTGGAGCATTTAGATGCTTTTTTGAAGCTGGGCTTTGAAATGGAGGAATTTGGTGACCATGCCTTTTGTCTGAGAGCAGTGCCTGTGGATTTGTACGGGTGCAGTTATCGGGAGCTTTTTAAGGAAGTGTTGGATGAATTGATGGAGGGGGCTGTAAGCGGCACACCGGAGGTGGTGGCAAATAAATTGGCCGGCATGGCCTGCAAGGCCGCTGTAAAGGGCAATATGAAGCTTAGTCATGAGGAAGCAGTGAAGTTAATTGATGAGCTTTTGACTCTGGAAAATCCTTATCATTGTCCTCATGGCAGACCGACCATAATTTCCATGACAAAGCAGGAAATAGAAAAGAAATTTAAGCGTATTGTGTAGGGTATCTATGAAGAAAAAGAAACTCATTATATTAACCGGTCCTACAGCAGTGGGAAAAACAAAACTGTCCATTGCCCTTTCTAAGGCAGTGAACGGAGCTGTTATTAGTGCAGATTCTATGCAGGTTTATAAGTATATGGATATTGGTTCTGCTAAAATCACGCCGGAAGAAATGGATGGTGTGAAGCATTATTTGGTAGACATATTAGATCCCTGTGACCCGGAAGGCTTTAACGTAACCAGATTTCAAAATCTGGCACTGGAAGCTATGGAAGAAATTTATGCAGAAGGAAAGGTGCCTATTCTGGTAGGCGGTACGGGCTTTTATATTCAATCTGTGGTATATGATATTGACTTTACCGAAAATGATGCCGATACTGCTTATCGTACTATGTTGGAGAAAATGGCTGAGGAAAAAGGAGCAGAATTTCTGCATGATATGTTAAAGGTGGTGGATCCAAAAGCTGCTGAGGAAATTCATTTTAACAATGTAAAGCGCGTCATCAGAGCGCTGGAATTTTTTCAAAAAACAGGGGGACCTATTTCTAGCCATAACGAAATAGAAAGACAAAAAGAAAGTCCTTATGAGTTTTATTATTTTGTCCTCAATGATGATAGGGCAAAGCTTTATGAGCGTATAGAAAAACGAGTGGATATGATGATAGAAGCGGGACTGGCAGATGAGGTCAAAAAGCTTTTGGATATGGGCTGTACCAGAGATATGGTATCCATGCAGGGACTGGGATACAAGGAAATGATAGATTATCTTCATGGGGAAATTTCCCTGGAAGAGGCGATTTATGTGATTAAACGTGATACCAGACACTTTGCAAAAAGGCAGCTGACCTGGTTTCGCAGAGAACGAGATGTACGCTGGATAAACAAATCAGATTTTGCCTCAGAGGAGGAAATATTAGCGTATATGCTTAAGCAAATGAATACGGCAGAGGAAATGGAGTAATGATTACAAAAGATTTAGAAAATTTGTATGAATCCATGGGCATTTCCAAAGAAGTACTTGCCTATGGAGAGCATATTTTGAATGAATTGAAGGAAAGGTTTGACGCAATTGATGCTGTAACAGAGTACAATCAGGCAAAGGTAGTGCATGCCATGCAGGAGTGCAGGGTAAGTGAGGCATGTCTGTTAGGTACCACCGGTTATGGCTACAATGATTTGGGCAGAGATACCCTGGAAGAAGTGTATGCCCATATTTTCCATACAGAGGATGCCTTGGTACGTCCCCAGATTACCTGTGGCACCCATGCATTAGCGCTTGCACTGATGAGTAATTTGCGTCCGGGAGACGAGCTTTTAAGCCCCGTAGGCAAGCCTTATGATACCTTAGAGGAAGTAATCGGTATCAGGCCTTCTAAGGGGTCTTTGGCTGAATATGGAGTTACCTATGCACAGGTGGATTTACTGCCTGATGGTGATTTTGACTGGGAAGGTATCAAGGGAGCAATTAATGAGCGTACCAGACTTGTGACCATTCAGCGTTCCAAGGGGTATCAGACCAGACAAACCTTATCTGTATCAAGAATAGGGGAATTGATATCCTTTATCAAAGGCATCAAGCCGGATGTGATTTGTATGGTTGATAACTGTTACGGTGAATTTGTGGAGACTATAGAGCCTACGGATGTAGGGGCTGATATGGCAGTAGGCTCTTTGATTAAAAATCCCGGTGGTGGTTTGGCACCTATTGGCGGATATATTGTGGGCAAAAAGGAATGCGTGGAAAATGCTGCATATCGTCTTACAAGTCCGGGACTTGGTAAGGAAGTGGGCGCTTCTTTAGGAGTGATGAGTAAATTTTATCAGGGGCTTTTTATGGCGCCGACAGTTACAAGCGGTGCCTTAAAGGGCGCAATTTTTGCAGCTAATTTGTATGAGAAAATGGGTTATGCCGTTATTCCAAATGGTACGGAGAGTCGTCATGATATAATTCAGGCCATTACCTTTGGTTGTCCGGAAGGGGTTATTGCTTTTTGTCAGGGTATTCAGGCAGGGGCGCCGGTAGACAGCTTTGTGACGCCTGAGCCATGGGACATGCCGGGTTATGATGCACAGGTAATTATGGCTGCAGGTGCTTTTGTATCCGGTTCCAGCATTGAGCTTAGTGCGGATGGACCGATGAAGCCGCCATATGCGGTTTATTTTCAGGGAGGACTTACCTGGCAGCATGCTAAGTTCGGCATTTTAAAGACAGTGCAGAGCTGTCTAAATGCAGGACTGATTGATAAAAATTTTAAAAGAGTTTAACTCGGAATTTATCAAATTTTGTACATGTCTGAATAGTTAATAAAAAATTAAGCGATACTTTTTTTGCATTTTTTCGTTTCTTAGTGTACACATTAAAAATTTTATGCTAAGATAGTGATAGTGCAGAATAAAGAAGCGCTTGTGCGCCTGCATAAGTGAAGAATACGGAGTTATTAATGAGAAGAGGAAATACTATGAAGAAGAATAGTTGGGCCTGTTTTTTATTGATGCTTGCAGGGATTGTAATAGGTGGCTTTATCGGTAATTTATTTCCGAATGACTGGTTAAACTATGGACAGAGCTTTGGTCTGACAAATCCCATTGTTTTGGATTTGGGGATTTTAGTTATTAGTTTTTCCTTAACCATTAAGATTACGGTTGCAAGTATTTTAGGCGTTATTCTTGCGTTGATTATTTATCATTTTTTGTAAGATGAAGAGAGAGGTCATGTGCTTGGAGAGCAGATAGGAGACCTATGAAAGCTTACAAAAACACAGAGGCTATGCCTTATGAAAGGTTTTTAAAGTATGGAGCCGAAAGTCTGACAGATGCAGAGCTTTTAGCTATTATTTTAAGAACCGGCACAAAAGAAAAAAATGCACTGGAGCTGGCCGGTGATATATTACATTTGCAGGGGAATATGCAGGGTAAGCTTATCGGATTGCATCAGTTATCCTTGGCAGAGCTAAAAAGTATACCCGGTATCGGGGAGGTAAAGGCCATAAAGGTAAAGGCACTTGGTGAGTTAGCGGTACGTATGGCCAGACAGTCTCTTAAGGAGAGACACAAATTTGACAGCCCGGATACACTTGCGGCCTACTACATGGAGCGAATGAGGCACTATACTACAGAATGCGTGCTTTTGGTCATGCTGGACAACAAGGGGCATATGCTTGGAGAGCACATAATCAGCAAGGGGACGGTGAATGCATCCTTGATTTCACCGAGGGAAATATTTATTAAGGCATTGAAATATGATGCCAGCAGCATTGTACTTATTCATAATCATCCCAGTGGTGATCCGTCTCCTTCGGGCCCTGACAGGCAGATTACCAAGCAGGTTTATGAATGCGGCAAACTAATGAACATACCTTTAATAGATCATATTATTATTGGGGATCATACATATTCAAGCTTTAAAGAGCTTGGATTATTATAGAAAGGCAGGAACAGTACTTTGGGAAATAATGTATATGGTATCGATTTGGGTACCTGCAACATCAAAATCTACTCTAAAAATGATGATGGAATTATGATTGAAAAGAACATGATTGCCATCGAAAACAAAAAGAACATATTCGCGTATGGTGACAGTGCTTACGAAATGTATGAGAAGGCACCTGCTAACATTCAAATCTCATATCCGTTAAATAATGGTGTTATTGCAGATATCAAGGATATGGAAGTATTGGTGAAGTATTTTATTACGGATATTACCAAGGGTAAGGTTATTCCTGCAGATTATTATGTGGCAGTGCCTACTGATGTAACGGAGGTGGAAAAGAGAGCTTTTTATGACCTTATCAAGAATGCCAATTTAAAGGCCAAAAATGTTTATGTGGTTGAAAAAGCAGTGGCTGACGGATTGGGACTTGGCATAGATGTAAAAACCTCTAACGGTGCATTGGTGGTGAATGTAGGTTTTGATACCACAGAGATTTCTATTTTATCTTTAGGTGGTATTGTACTCAGCCGCTTGATTAAAACCGGTGGTCGTAAGTTTGATGAAGCTATCAAGAGTGCAGTACGTAAGGAATTTAATTTAGTAATAGGTGCTAAATCTGCAGAGCAGATTAAAATGCAGTTGAAAGAATTAGAAGAAAAGGGCGAGGAAGCAGTAGTTTTCGGCAGAGACATCGTAACAGGTCTTCCAATGCAGAAGCAGATTCCGGTTGGATTTGTCAGTGAATGTCTGGTTGAGCATTTCTCTACCATTATTGATCAGGTAAAGCTGATTTTAGAGAGAACTCCACCTGAACTTGGTGCAGATATTTACCGTAACGGCATTTATTTAACCGGTGGTGCCAGTCAGGTAGCACACTTGGCTGAGGAATTATCTAAAGAGACCGGTCTTAAGGTGCAGCAGACGGATAATCCGGGCAGCAGCGTTGCAGCGGGACTTGCAAAGGTAATCAAGGAAGACTACTACAAGACGGTTGCCCAAAGGAAAGAGTAAATGAGTCCATTAGTAAAGAAAAAAGGAGAAAAATTTACGATTCCGAGTAAATATCTCCTTTTTGCATTGACCTTAGTTTGTGTTTTAATGATTGTGTTGAGCCTGTTTACCGGTGTGTTTGAGAGTGTTTTAAACAGTGTGGCAGGTAATATGATTATACCTTTCCAAAGAGGTATTACTTATGTTGGTAGTTTTCTTACCGATAAAGCAGACAATTTGCGTGAAATAGAAGCTTTATTGGAGGAAAACAGTACATTAAAGGCACAGGTAGATGATTTAACCCTGGAATTAAACAGGCTTCAGCAGGACAGATATGAGCTTGCTCATCTGCAGGAACTGTTTGAGCTGGATGCCCAGTATGAGAGTTATGAAAAAGTAGGTGCCCGTATTGTCGGCAGCGAGAGTGTGAACTGGTATCATTCCTTTTTGATTGATAAAGGAAGTAAGGATGGTTTATCCGTGGATATGAACGTGATTGCAGACGGTGGTTTGGTAGGCATTATTACAGACGTTGGCCCAAACTGGTCCAGAGTAACCAGCGTTATATCTGACGAAATTAATTTGATGGGACAGGTGCTTGCAACCGAGGACAATCTTATTATCAGCGGCAATCTGTCTAGTGTAAAGACAAAGGGAACCATAGACTTTTCACAACTGTTGGATGCTGATGACCAAGTGCATACAGGAGATAAAATCGTTACCAGTTCTATTAGTGATAAATATTTGCCCGGTCTTGTTATTGGTTATATCGATGAAATGCAGTTAGATGCCAACAATATGACCAAATCCGGTTCCCTGCTTCCGGTGGTTGATTTTAATCATCTGGATGAAGTACTTGTTATTTTGAACCTGAAACAAAATTACAAAGAATAAATACCATGTACAAAGAAAGGAGTCTTCATGAAGAGGATAGCTTCACAGGGTTTTATTGTTATACTTGCCTTTATACTTCAGAACACTGTATTTGAGGCACTGTCTTTTAATGGAGTCAGGCCTAATTTACTTTTGATAATTACGGTTTTTTTTGGCTTTGCAGACAGTACCAACAATGGCATGCTTACGGGATTTTTTTGCGGGCTGTTATGTGACATCTTTTTTGGTTCCTATATGGGTGTTTATTCTTTTCTTTATATGATTTTAGGCTGTTTTGGCGGTGTTATGGCTAAGATTTTTTATCAGGATGATATCATATTTCCGTATGTAACCATCGCACTTTCTGATGGCCTGTTTGGTCTTATATGTTATGTGTTTATGTTTTTACTGCGCGGCAGGTTTGTATTTGCAGATTATTTGTATGGTGTAATAATACCGGAGCTGCTTTATACACTTTTATTAAGTTTTTTGTTGTTTCCGCTGTTACGCAGGTTTAAACATTTTTTTGATATGCTTGCAATGAAGGAGAAAGAATCTGATGCTTCGTGAACTGCTTGAAAAATTAAAAGAATCCAGATTGTTTCTTATGGGAGGGATTTTTATTGCTTTAGCCTGTATTCTGGTCCACAGGCTATTTGTGTTGCAAATTATCCGTGGTGAGGAGTATCGGGAGGACTATAAATTAAGTATTGAGAAAACAAAGGATATACCGGCTACGCGAGGCAATATTTTTGACAGAAACGGTAAGCTTTTGGCTTATAATGATTTGGCTTATACGGTTAAAATCGAGGATGTTTTTGACGGCTCTAATGCCAAGAACAACGAAAATATTTATAAGCTAATCAAAATGATTGAAAAGAACGGGGATACCATTGTTAATGATTTTAATATCGTGCTGAATGAAGCCGGTGAATACGAATTTGATGTAAGCGGTACGGC
This sequence comes from Lachnospiraceae bacterium, assembly GCA_017516285.1. The sequence goes on along the minus strand of JAFXDD010000009.1, from coordinate 85,913 downwards.
ACTTATGCGTTTTAAAGCAGATGTATATGGGGAAAGTTATATCGATGCCTTAAGCTATGAGCAGCAGACATCCACAGCAGAGGAAATGATGGAGGAGCTGGCAGGAACCGGTTACTATGGTTTTGCAGTAGGTGCATACGAATATGATGAAGAGGGGAATCGTAAGCGTGATGAGAATGGCAAGTATATTTTTCATATAGGAGAAGGCTACACCAAGAAAGAGGTATTGCAGATTGTTACCATACGTTATGCCATGAAGCTGATAGCCTATCAGGTGTATTTGGGCGCTACTGTGGCAAAGGATATCAGTCCGGCAACGGTTGCCGTAATTATGGAGAATATGGACCAGCTTCAGGGGGTCAGTATTCAGGAGGATACGGTACGCCGTTATGTGGACAGTACGTATTTTTCTCAGATACTTGGTTATACAGGCAAGATTTCCGGTACAGAGCTGGAAAGCTTAAATACAGAGCTTAAAGAGTCAGGCCAGGAAGCCAAATATACGGCCACAGACGTGGTGGGCAAGATTGGTATTGAGCAGTACATGGAGTTAGAACTGCACGGCACCAACGGTTATGAAAAGGTATATGTGGACAAAATGGGACGTTTGCTTGATACGGCAGAGCGTGTGGAGCCGGTTTCCGGTAATGATGTATATCTTACCATTGATGCGGATTTACAAAAGGCTACCATGGATATTTTGGAGCAGACCATTGCCGGTATTTTAGTTAACAAAATAAAAAATGTGAAAACCTTTACTTTAGGTGCAAATCAATCCAGCTCCGATATTATTATTCCTATATATGATGTGTACTATGCCTTGTTTGATAACAATGTCATTAGTATTGCACAGCTTAGTGATGAAGATGCTTTGGAAACAGAGCAGGCAGTTTTTGCAGCCTATGAACAGTTTACTTCAGACCGTATCAACAGGCTGAGAGATGAGTTATATACGAGCAGGATAGCATACAAAAATTTATCCCAGGAATATCAGACCTATCAGGGAGCCATGATTGAGCTTTTAAAGGATTATGACGTTCTGGACATGGATTTAGTTGATAAGGAAGATGATACTTATATAAATTGGGTTAAAAACGAGACTATTTCCATGGCAGAATTTTTAGAATATTGCATTGCCAAAAACTGGGTTGACGAAAGCAGACTGAAGTTGGAGAGTGCTTATGCTGACAGTAGTGAAATGTTTGATAAGCTGGTGGATTATATGTTTGCTCTTATGGAGCAGTCTAATACTTTCCGCAAGTATTATTTTAAGTATATGCTGCTTACGGATACTATTACCGGCAGTCAGGTATGCAAGCTTTTGTGTGAGCAGGAGTGTATTGATACTACTATAGAAGACGTAGGGGCATTATATGATGGCCGTATTTCTGCATATCAATTTATGATAAATCGTATTCAGAACTTGGATATTACGCCTGCCCAGCTTGCTCTGGACCCTTATGCAGGCTCTATCGTTGTTACAGATGTAAATACCGGAGAGGTACTGGCACAGGTTACTTATCCAAGTTATGACAATAATCTGATGGCTAACACGGTAGACCCGGCATATTTTGCCAAAATTCAAATGGATAAGTCCAGACCACAGTACAATTATGCTACGCAGCAGCTAAGTGCGCCAGGTTCTACCTTTAAAATGATTTCTACCGTAGCAGCACTGGAGGAAGGAATCGTTTCTACTACGGATACGATTAACTGTGTAGGTGTATTTGACCGCTTTGCACAGGTTTCCAGGTGTTGGGTTTATCCCGGCTCACATGGTCTGTTAAATGCTTCACAGGCTATCAGACATTCCTGTAACTACTTTTTCTATGAAGCAGGTTATCGCATGAGTCTGAACGGAGAAGGTAAGTATGTGGCGGATCTTGGTCTTGAGAAGCTGGCAAAATACGCAGAGATGTTTGGTTTGACTGATAAATCCGGTGTGGAAATTACAGAGTCCATGCCTAAAGTTTCTGATGAGCTTCCGGTACTTTCAGCCATCGGACAGGGTACCAACTCCTATACCACCGTTGGTCTGGCCAGATATGTGACAACCATTGCTAATAATGGTACTTGTTATAATTTGACCCTTTTGGATAAGCTGACAGATTCCGAAGGCAATTTGTTAAAGGAATATGATGCCAAGGTGCGAAATGAGGTACAAATCAGTCAAACGTCCTGGGATACCATTCATACAGGTATGAAAGCGGCTGCAGAGTCTTATGCAAGCTTTAATGAACTGCCTGTTAAGGCAGCGGCCAAAACCGGTACAGCTCAGGAAAATACCAGACGTGCTGACCATGCGCTTTTTGTTGGGTATGCGCCTTATGACAATCCTGAAATAGCAGTATCTTGTCGTATATGCTTTGGTTATACATCAGGCTTTGCATCACAGATGGGCTACAAGGTTATGGAATATTATTTTGCTGAGGATAAGGAAGATGTGGTTACAGACCATGCCATTAATGTGGATGATTCTTTAATCACCGATGAAAATTAAAGAATTTCATCAAATTTGATGATTTCTATATATTACAAAAGCTTATAAGATACTCTGGATAAGGCTTGAAGCAAAGCAATTTATTAATAGCGGAGGAGCTTATGAGTGAAGTATTAGTTGTTACAAGTGGTAAGGGAGGCGTAGGAAAGACTACAACCTGCGCCAACATAGGCACGGGCCTGGCAAAGATGGGCTTTAAGGTCTGTATGATTGACACAGACATCGGACTTAGAAATCTGGATGTCGTTATGGGATTGGAAAACCGTATTGTTTACAATCTTGTGGACGTAGTAGAAGGCAACTGTCGTGTAAAGCAGGCATTAATTCGTGACAAAAGGCATTCCAGCCTGTATTTGATGCCTTGTGCACAGACTAGGGACAAATCCAGTGTTAATCCGGACCAGATGATTAAGTTAATTCATCATTTGAGAGACATTTTTGATTATATTATTTTGGACTGTCCGGCAGGTATTGAGCAGGGCTTTCAGAATGCCGTTGCAGCTGCCGACAGAGCAATTGTAGTAACAACGCCGGAGGTCTCTGCCATCAGGGACGCTGACAGGATTATCGGCCTGTTAGAGGCAAAGGAATTTGACAAAATTGATTTAATCATTAACCGCATGCGCAGTGATATGGTTAAGCGTGGTGACATGATGAGTGCCACGGATGTAATGGATATTTTATCTGTACCGCTTTTGGGAGTGGTGCCTGATGATGAAAATGTAGTCATTTCCACCAATCAGGGTGAGCCTTTAGTGGGTAGCAATACACCGGCAGGTAAGGCATATCAGAATATTGCAGACAGAGTTTCCGGCAAGGATGTCCCTTTGACTATGGAAATTGGAAGAATTTCTTTCTGGACCAAAATCAGTGGTGTATTCCACAAGAATTAGGAGGTCTGTATGTTAAAGAATATGAATATCAGAAGCCTGTTTAGAAGAAAAAGTTCAAAAGAAATTGCAAAAGACAGATTAAAAATACTGCTTATTTCGGACAGAGTCAACTGTTCAACGGAAACATTGGAAATGATTAAGCACGATATTGCAAAGGTTATTTCCAGATATATGAAAATAGATGCAAACAGTATGGAAATTCAAATCAGTAAAACCGGTTCCAGAGAGCGGGGTTATACCACACCTGTACTGAATGCAAACATTCCGATTATTGATATAAACAAGTAGGGTACATAACCATTCAGGGTTAGGAAGGAGGAAAAGGATGTTTAAAAAATATAAATTACGTGACTTTGATTTCAGACTGGTCCTCCTTGTTCTGGCAGCTTCCGGAATTGGGATACTTGCTGTCAGCAGTGCTGATGATACTTATGTAAACAAGCAGATTTTCGGTGTTATTGTTGGCATTGCGGTAATGCTTGTCATTGCATTTATTGATTATACATGGGTACTTAAGTTTTACTGGCTGATGCTGCCTGCCATTACAGGTCTTTTAGCCTTTACTACCTTTTCAGATGCCGGTGAATCTTCTAAAGGTGCGCAAAGATGGATAGAAATTGGCCCCATTACCTTTCAACCTTCAGAATTAGCAAAATTAGTATTGATTTTATTCTTCGCACAGTTTATTATGAAGAATAGAAAGAATATTAATAAGCCGACCACACTGATGCTTTGCGGAGTTCTTTTGATGATACCGGCATACCTGATTTTAAAGCAGCCTGACTTGTCTACTACTATAGTTATACTTGCAATTTTTTGTACCATACTATTTGTGGGAGGGCTTAGCTGGCGTTATATTATTGCAGCTTTCGCGATTGTCATTCCTGTGGCAGGGGTTATTGTGTTTTTGGCAATACAACCGGAAGCTACGGTGTTAGAGCCTCATCAAAGGCAGCGTATCTTAGCGTTTATTTATCCGGAGGAATATGCTGACAGTACTGCATATCAGCAGATTAATGCAGAAATCGCCATTGCATCCGGACAATTAAATGGCAAGGGCTACAAAAATAACGAAGTAACCAGCGTAAAAAATGGCCGTTATATTCTGGAGCCGCACACCGATTTTATTTTTGCGGTTATCGGTGAAGAATTAGGTTTTAAAGGAAGTATAATTCTTGTTGCAGTTTTGTTCTCAATTGTGTTAGAATGTCTATATGTAGCATATAAGGCAAAGGATACAGCCGGGCGGCTCATAGCCGTAGGTGTAGCAGCCTGGATTGGCTTTCAGACATTTATTAATTTGGGAGTGGCTACTTTTATTATACCAAATACAGGACTTCCATTACCGTTTATCAGCTATGGACTCACCTCCATAGTGTGCTTATATATGGGTATTGGATTTGTACTAAATGTAAAGTTACAACAAAGGAAAAACGGAGAGGTCTTTTTATGAACATAGCATTGATTGCCCACGATAACAAAAAGAAACTGATGCAAAACTTCTGTATTGCTTACCGAACACTGCTTTCCAAGCATGATTTGTTCGCAACCGGCACTACAGGAAGACTTATAGAAGAAGTAACAAATTTAAATATTCACAAGCAGCTTGCCGGACATCTCGGAGGAGAACAGCAGATTTGTGCACAGATTGAGCACAATCAGATTGATCTTGTTATTTTTTTAAGAGATCCCCTGCATGCAAAAAGTCACGAACCGGACGTAAATAATGCTGTCCGCTTGTGTGACATACATAATATCCCGCTTGCGACGAATTTGGCTTCTGCAGAAATTATGATCAGGGCAATTGATAGAGGAGATTTGGATTGGCGTGAAGCGTATAGATAAAAGGTTTTCTATATTTTTAACAGGGTGTCTGCTTGTCTGTATGTTGACCGGTTGTTCAAAGGAGGTTGTACTGCCTTATTCAGCCATGACCGACAACTCCAGCTTTAAGCTGCTTACAGACAGCGCGGACAAGACAAACGCATTTGCAGCAGAGTTTTGTGTAGGTGACAGTAATGTATTGCTGGAAGGTTATGCCATTGAGCAGGTCGGTGCAGCAGGTCTGTTTGATTTAAATAGCTCAGAGGTTGTTTATGCATCCAATATGCATGATAAGCTTTATCCGGCCAGTCTGACGAAGCTTTTGACTGCACTTGTTGCCATCAAATACGGCAGTCTTGACCAGGTACTGACGGCAACGAATGCTGTCAATATTACAGAGCCGGGGGCAGTGATATGCGGCATCCGGGCAGGGGATAGTATGACCTTAGAGCAGGCGCTTCATTTATTGCTTATTCGTTCCGGTAACGATGTTGCTAATTTAATTGCAGAAAATATTGCAGGCAGTGTAGAGGATTTTATTGCACTTATGAATGAAGAGGCAGCAAAGCTTGGTGCTACCAATTCTCATTTCATGAATGCCCATGGTTTGCATCACACAGATCATTACACTACGATATATGATATTTATCTGATATTTAAGGAAGCAGTAAAGTATGAGGCAATTACGCAGATTATCGGACAGAGCTCATATTCTACCACATATAAGGATAAATACGGCAGTAATAAGAACATCAGTGTATCTACTACCAATGCCTATTTTAAGCAGTTGTATGCAGCGCCTCAGAATGTGACTATTTTAGGTGGAAAGACCGGTACAACCAACGAAGCAGGTAACTGTTTGGGGCTTTATGTGAAGGATATATCAGGTGATCCTTACATTGCCGTGATACTTCATGGCAATACCAGAGATGATTTATATATACAAATGAAGCAATTGTTGGAACAAGTTCATAGATGAATTAAAATTTTTTAATTTTTTCCAAAATATAGTTGATTTTTGTATATATTTTTCTTATAATATTAATAAGTTATATTACTTATAACATTTCACTATTAGGAGGGCATACATATGGTTCAGTTAATCGTAGGTGTGAAAGGCAAAGGCAAAACAAAAGTATTATTAGACAAGGTAAATGCGCAGATACAGACCGCAGAAGGCAATATTGTTTATCTTGATAAAAGTACAAAGCATATGTACGAATTAAACAACAAAATAAGGTTGATTAATGTATCTGATTACATGATTGATAATTCAGACGCTTTCGTGGGATTTATTTTAGGTATCATATCTCAGGATCATGATTTGCAGCAGATGTATTTGGACAGCTTCTTGAAAATTGCAAAATTAGAAGGAAAAGATATTACTGAAACCATTCAGAAGCTTGAAGCAATTAGTGAAAAGTTCAAGGTTGACTTCACATTAAGCGTTTCTGTGGAAGCGGAAGATGTGGCAGAAGCAATCAAATCCAATATTGAAGTAGCTTTATAAATATTGTATAATGAATGAAGAATGTGTGGACGCACATTCTTCATTGTTTTAACTGACTTGTGCCGGAAAGGAGTCTTATATGGCCAAGGATAATGTAATTGTTTTTCCAAAGCAATCAAAATTTAATATTGCAATTTTTGTATTACTTGCGGTTTTTGTCTATATGGTGGTTTGCGTGTATGCGTATTTCTCAAAGGAACATATTGTAGGTTATGAAGTGCGGGAAGGTACCTTGATGGAGGACAGTCGCTATGAGGCTGTGATACTTCGTGAAGAACAACTGATTACAACAAGTTCTGCCGGTTATATCAATTACTTTACTGCACAAAGAGAGAGGGTTGGTGTAGGACAGATGGTATATGCACTGGATGAATCCGGTTCTATAAAGGATTATATAGAAACGGCCACTTTAAGTGAGAATTCGTTGGATGAGTTTAGTTTGGATGCCTTTAGAGAAACCTTGGACGAGTTTACCCAGAATTATAATCCTCAGGATTTAAATGAGCTTTATCAGTTGGACAGTGTGCTGCAGACACAGACGCAAAAACTTGCCAACAATAGACTGCTTAAAAATTTGGACAATATTTCTTCTTTGAATGGTCTGGTAAAGTATCATTATGCACCCGATTCCGGCAATGTAGTATATTGGACAGACGGACTGGAGGGGTTGGTTTATTCAGATGTAACAAGTACACTTTTTGAAAAAAAAGAATATGCGGTAAATTATTTGTCCGGAAGCAGACTTGTTGCACCGGGAGATGTGGCCTATAAGATATACAATAATGAAAAATGGTCTGTTGCTTTTCCGACAACAGATTTAGATAAAGCAAATCGTTATCTTAAAGAAGAAGTGGTCCCTGTCAGGTTTTTGAAAAATGATATTACTTTATGGGGAAACGTATCACTGGTGCCAAATTCTTCAGGGGAGACCGTGGTAGTTTTGGATTTTCAAAGTGGCAGTGTTAACTTTGCAAATGATCGTTTTTTGGAAATAGAAATTGCCCTGGAGGATCAAGTTGGGCTGAAAATACCTGTTTCTGCCATTGCGCAAAGGGAATTCTTTCTTGTCCCGGAAGAGTATGTTATGTATGTGGAGGAAGAAAGTACTTATTACATCAATATTGAGAGTTATATGGAAACAGGTGAGAAAACCATTAAAAAGAAAGAGGTTTCGCCTTATTCTCTCAAGGAAGGCAAGTATTATCTGGATGATATTACTCTGACCTTGGGCACCAGACTTTTGATGGCGAATTCGACTGATATCTATACGGTCAGTGAAAAGGCTTCCCTTACCGGTGTTTACAACATGAATAAGGGATATGCAGATTTCAAACAAATAACCGTAAAAGACCAAAATGAGTCTTATGCAATCGTAGAATCGGATACCATGTATGGTTTAAATGTTTATGATTATATTGTTTTAAATGCCAGCGCAGTAAGCGAAGATGATTTTTTGTATGAATAGACTATAAAATTTTTAAATATAGTTTAGGATAGGAGTAAAAATGGTTGGTAATAATTATTTAGAAATAAAAGATGCGGTGGCTGATATGTGTGTAAGTGCAGGCAGGGACAAATCGGATTGTACGCTGATAGCAGTCAGTAAGACCAAGCCTGTGGAGCTGTTAAGAGAAGCCTATGATGCAGGCTGCAGGGACTTTGGTGAAAACAAGGTGCAGGAGCTGATGGACAAGTACGATAAGCTTCCCGGTGACATACGCTGGCACATGATAGGTCATTTGCAGACCAATAAGGTCAAATATATCGTTGATAAGGTGGCTTTCATTCATAGTGTTGACAGTATGAAGCTGGCCAGGGAAATCAGTAAAGAGGCTTGTAAAAAAAATCTGACAGTGAGAGTCCTTTTGGAGGTTAATGTTGCTAAGGAGGCTACGAAATATGGATTTAAGGCAGAAGAGCTTTTAGAAAACGTGAGGGAAATTGCTCTTTTACCGGGTGTAAAAGTAGAAGGATTGATGACCATTGCCCCTTTTGTGGAGAATTCCGAGGATAATCGCGTTTATTTTAAGCAGTTAAAGCAATTAGCGGTTGACATATCGGCCAAAAACATAGATAATATAAGCATGAATATTTTGTCTATGGGTATGTCAGGAGATTATCTGGTTGCAGTTAGTGAAGGAGCTACCTACGTACGTGTCGGTTCCAGCATTTTTGGCAACAGAACATACAGCTAAAGGAGATAATATGAGCGTAGTAAACAAATTTGTCAATTTTATGTCTTTAAATGGCGACGATGATGATTATGAAGATAGCTATGAAGACAACAGCGGTTTTCTGGATGATGGGTTCGACGCAGCGGATACATATGTAAGTGAGCCGGAGCCGGAAAAGGATTATGATGCACCGAAGCAGCCGTCCAGAAGATATTCCGGTCAGAAGGTTGCTCCTATGAAGACCAGAAGAAGCAATATGAATCTGGGCACAGGTCTGGAGGTCTGTGTTATTAAGCCTGTCAGCATTGATGAGGCCAGAACGGTTACGGAGACTTTATTACAAAATCGTGCCGTTGTGCTGAATTTAGAGGGATTAGATGTGGAAATTGCACAGCGTATTATTGATTTTACATCAGGCAGTTGTTATGCAATTAACGGCAATTTACAAAAAATATCTAATTACATCTTTATTATCACTCCGCAGTCTGTAGAGATTTCCGGTGATTTTCAGGATATTTTTGGCGGCGGCAGTTCAGATGTATCTACTATCTGATAAAACTAGGAAAGTATTAAGGCTTCCCTTTAGGGAAGCCTTTTTTGGGAGGAAATATGGCACAGAGATTACCTGTATTATTTAACAAGAAACCTTGCTATGATATTGTATTCAGTCAGAGCTTTGATGATTTATGGTTTGATTTGGAGGAGCTTGGCATTGCAAACAGGCGTGTTATGATTATCACGGATTCTAATGTACTTTCTTTGTATGCAGAAGGCCTTTTGGAGGTGCTTAAGGACAAATGCTTAAAAGCAAGCATTTTTAGTTTTCCGGCAGGTGAAGCGTACAAGACTTTAGATACCGTAAAGGAAGCATACAAAAAACTGATAGAAGAAGGCTTTGACCGTAAGGATTTACTGCTTGCTGTAGGCGGCGGTGTAGTTGGTGATGTAACCGGATATATTGCGGCTACCTATCTGCGAGGGGTGGATTTTGTTCAAATACCTACTACCTTGCTCGCACAGACGGATTCCAGCATAGGCGGTAAGACCGGTGTGGATTTTGACGGCTATAAGAATATGGTAGGTGCTTTTAAAATGCCTGTTCTTGTTTATATGAACCTTAGTACCCTGAAATCCTTAAGCGAAAGACAGTATTTTAACGGCTTTGCCGAAGTTATGAAGCATGGCCTGATTAAGGATGCCGGTTTTTATGAATGGCTGATTTCTAATATGTATGAAATCTGTGAAAGAGATTTGAATGTTGTGGAAGAAATGATTATTCACAGTTGTACCATTAAGAAGCTGGTGGTAGAAAAGGATCCTACAGAGCAAGGAGAAAGAGCACTTCTTAATTTTGGTCATACCATAGGACATGCCATTGAAAAAGCTAAGGGGTTTGAGCTTTTACACGGAGAATGTGTAGCCCTTGGCTGTGTGGCTGCGGCATATATTTCCTGGAAGAGGGAGCTTCTGACCATGGAAGAGTACTATGAAATCAGAGACATGTTTGTACCTTTCAATCTGCCGATTTCCGTGGAAGATATAGACCCTGAGGAAGTACTTAAGCTTACCAAATCAGACAAGAAAATGGAAGCCGGTAAAGTAAAGTTTGTGCTTTTAAAGAGAATTGGCAGGTCTATGATTGATAAAACAGTAAAAGAAGAGGAAATATTAGAAGCTATAAAGGAAATCTATTTCAGTGAAGAGGATATGACGGCATAATGAAGCGGTTTTTTAGTAAAAATATGATAATCATTGCACCGGTTTTGGTCGCAGTACTGACTGTTTTAGATCAATGGACAAAGGCTTTGGCTGTGCAGCATTTAAAAGGAAAGGAGCCCTTTGTTATCTGGGACGGGGTGTTGGAATTCAGATACCACGAAAATACCGGGGCAGCATGGGGAATGTTAAAGGAGCAGCAGATGCTGTTTTACATTTTGACGATAATTTTTTGTGCGGTTGTTTTGATTGAGATATATCGGCTGCGAAAAGATATGCGCTACATGCCCTTTAATTATACACTGATTTTAGTATTGGCCGGTGCATTGGGGAATTTTATTGACAGAGTACTTAATCAGTTTGTGGTTGATTTTATTTATGTGAAATTAATTGATTTCCCTATTTTTAACGTTGCAGACTGCTATATTACTGTTTCTGTTGTTATTTTGGTACTACTTATGTTTTTCTATTATTCTGATGAAGAATTTGATAGAATGATTCCCTTATTTTCCGGTAAAAAGAAAAAGGAAGCCTAAATATGCAGAGGTATGAATTTAAAATTACGCAGGAGCTTCATGGAGAGAGAATCGATAAGGTTTTAGACAGCCTGATTGAGGATGTTTCCCGCTCCTTTATTCAGAAATTTATCAAAAGCGGCATGGTTACCGTAAATGGTGTGATTGTGAAAGGCAGTTATAGGGTAAGCCTGGATGATGAAGTGGTTTTTGATATGCCGGAGCCTGTAGAGCCTGATATTGTGGCAGAGGATATTCCCTTAGATGTTTTGTACGAGGATGCTGACGTTATAGTAATCAATAAGCCGAAAGGAATGGTGGTACACCCTGCTGTTGGCCATTATAGCGGCACTTTGGTAAATGCCCTGATGCACTACTGTGGAGAGGAGCTTTCCGGTATTAATGGTGTAATGAGACCGGGTATTGTGCATAGAATCGACAGAGATACTACCGGTTCATTGATTGTGTGCAAAAATGATATGGCCCATAATGCTATAGCAGCCCAGTTAAAGGCACATAGTATCAATCGTGTTTATCATGCCATCTGCTACGGAGATATTAAGGAGGATGAAGGGGTTATTAATAAGCCTATCGGACGTCATCCTAATGACCGTATTAAGATGGCCATAAATCCTCATAATGGCAAGGAGGCAATTACACACTACAAGGTTTTAAAACGTTTTGGCAAGTATACTTATATTTGCTGCAGGCTGGAAACCGGACGAACCCATCAGATACGTGTGCATATGGCAAGCTTAGGACATCCGCTTTTAGGTGACAGATTATACACAGATAAGACTTGTCCTTTTAAACTAAGAGGACAATGTCTGCATGCCATGACATTGGGATTCATACATCCCAGAACAGGAGCATATATTGAAGTGAACGCACCGCTTCCATCATATTTCCTGAAGCTTTTATCCGAATTATAAAAAAGTTGTGAAAAATCTAAAAGAAATATAAACAATTTTTCGCTCTGTTATTGCAAAATGCACCAAAATGTGCTATCTTTAAAATGATTTGTTTGGTGAGTTAATGCGGTAACTTATCAAGAACCGGGAGGATTAATCATTGAGATATCATTCACTTACAACAACGTCTCTGGATGCACAATCCTTAGATGCAGAGTACAAAGGTGCCAGAGAAGTGGGCATTATCAGATTAGGGGAGACGTGCCTGTTTTTTAAGAAACAATTAAAGAAATACTATATCCCTTATGAGGAAATAACCAGATGCTTTCGCAGGGTTGTATCCGTACCTGCCAGACTTTGCTGTGGTAAGGGTGATTTTTCCATTGAGAACCTTGTCGTTTATGTAGGCGATATGGAGATTGCACAGATACAGCTTCCGGGCACCAAGGCTGCCAGGATTTTAATAGAGGAGCTAAAGCTTTTGATTCCTCATGCTGAATTTTCACGTCCTGATGACGGTGGGAAGGAGATAAGCAAATGACATCCTTAGAAGCACTTGAAAAGTTGTTACCGTCTTTTCAGAGATATTATAATATCAAGAGAGAAGAGATTACCGAGCCTTTTGTGGCAGAGGCTGAATTTTATTCACAGGATGAATCCTATTTTTTGATGAAGAGTGCCCAGCTCTCACAATCTGAATCTAAGGAATATGTATTTTTTGCAGCAATCGACCATTTGGATGCGGTTTACTTAAAGGAATTGGATGAGATTGCATGGAATACCGGTTTGTCACGTGTGGAGCTTACTCCGCTGCATCGCAGTACAGATGTGACGCTGATAATTCTGGCAGATACTATGGACAGTGAAGCGGCAGAGCTTATCAAAAAGCTTAAGCATTACAAGAGCTATTGCTTTACCTTAAAAGGGTGGAGCAGGTATCGATTGATTGCACTTGAGACTTCTACAGGAAGGATTACCCACAACCACCTGGGTTCTGAACTTAAGAAGCTCATTAGCAATATACAAAAGTAATTTTAAAAATGTAAAGGAGAGAAAAAAATGACAGCATTAATCATTATTCTCGCAGCAATCGCGTTGCTTGTTATCGGTTATTTTACATATGGTAACTGGCTTTGCAAACAGTGGGGGATTGATCCGACCAGAAAAACCCCTGCTCATGAATTCGAAGATGGTGTTGACTACGTAGCTGCACAGCCGGCTGTATTATTAGGTCATCACTTCTCCTCAATTGCCGGTGCAGGCCCTATTAATGGACCTATTCAGGCATCTATTTTCGGATGGGTTCCGGTATTCCTTTGGTGTGTTATTGGTGGTATTTTCTTCGGTGGTCTTCAGGACTTTGGTTCCCTGTTTGCTTCCGTACGCCATGGTGGAAAATCCGTAGGTGAAATTATCAAATCATCTATGGGTAAGAGAGCTCAGAGGTTATTTATTATTTTCGGACTTCTGGTTCTGATTCTGGTAATTGCATCCTTCGTTAACGTAGTTGCAGGTACCTTCTTAACTGCTGAAGGCGGTTTCGGTATCAGTGCAGACCCTACAGGTAATCAGACAACAGCTATGATTTCCTTATTGTTCATCGTTTTAGCAATTGCATATGGTTTTATTACAAACCGTTTAAATGTTAAGACACTTCCGGCAACAATTGCAGGTATCATCGGCATCGTTATCATTACCGTTATTGGTCTTAACTTTGGTTTTGTTATGAGCCGTAATGCATGGATTATCTTTATCGGTGCATACATTACCATTGCTTCCCTTGTTCCTGTATGGATTTTGTTACAGCCTCGCGACTATTTATCCAGCTTCCTTCTTTATGCAATGATTATTCTTGCAGTAGTTGGTATTATTTTTGCAGCTTTCACCGGTTCTGCTACCTTTGATATGCCTGCATTTACAGGCTGGTCTCCAAAGGCTGGACAGTACTTGTTCCCTACATTATTCATTACAGTTGCATGTGGTGCATGCTCCGGTTTCCACAGCTTGATTGCTACCGGTACTACTGCAAAGCAGCTTGATAACGAAAAGGACGCTAAGGCTATCGGTTATGGTTCTATGTTAATTGAATCTGCACTTGGTGTTATTTCCTTAATCGCTGTTGGTATGATTTATGACAAGTACATCGGCGCTAACGGTACCATTACTCCTCCGGCTGCTTTTGCTTCCGGTATTGCTACTATGTTCAGCGTTGAAACCTCTACAGTTTACAAGACTATTTACGCACTGCTTACACTTGCAGTTTCCGTATTTGCTTTAACTTCTCTTGACTCCGGTACTCGTTTAAGTCGTTATCTGTTTGGCGAGTTACTGCTTAAGGAAGGCGAAGCTACATGGAAGGATGCAAAGGGTGTACGTAAAGTATTTGCAAACCCTATCGTTTCTACTTTAATCATGGTTGTTATCGGTTGTATCCTTGGTGGTCTCAGCCTTAGCCAGATTTGGGGTCTGTTCGGTGCTGCTAATCAGCTCCTTGCAGGTATTGCTCTTATGGCTGTTGCTGCATGGCTTGGCAACGTTGGTAAGAACAACAAGATGTTTATCATTCCTATGATTTTCATGCTCGTTGCAACTATCACCAGCCTTGTTATGACTGTTATCAACAAGATTAAAGGTATCGCTGCAGGCGGTGCATTATGGGGTGACTGGTTCCAGATGCTTTTTGCTTCTGCAATGGTTATCTTAGCACTCTTCTTGGTTGTTGAAGGTATTCAGACCTTCAAGAAGCAGATGAAGAAATAATTATTTTTTTATCTATATAAACCCATATAAAGGGGGCTCTCTTTCGGGAGGGTCTCCTTTTTGATGCAAATATTGCCAAATTGTAAATAGTTTGTTAAATACATGAAAAATTGTTGAAATTGTCACACAAATCGTGTATAATTTATTTTAACAGAGTAACGGACGATGAACTGTTGCTTAACAGATAGTAGAGCGAAAATAAAACAGGAGGAATACTACTATGAATACTATTATTACAATCGGCAGACAATATGGCTCAGGCGGACGCGAGATCGGTAAAAAGCTGGCTGAGAAATTAGGTATTCCGTATTTTGACAAGGAATTATTAGCCAGAGTCGCAAAGGAAAGCGGCTTTTGTGAAGAGATGATTCGTAATCATGATGAGAGACCAACGAATTCATTTCTTTACAATGTGGTTATGGATACCTATTCTTTTGGATATAATACGGCTTTCGTTGATATGCCAATGAGTCAGAAGGTTTTCCTGGCGCAATTTGATACAGTAAAGAAAATTGCTGCTGAGGGATCCTGCGTTATCGTAGGCAGATGTGCAGACTATGCATTGAGCGATTATCCGCAATGCTTAAATTTATTTATCTATGGCAAAGAGGATGCCAAGGCAAAGCGTATTAGTGAGAGACATAATGTGTCCATTTCACAAGCCAGGGAAATGTGTGTAAAGAAGGATAAGCAGCGTCAGAGCTATTACAATTATTATTCCAACAAAAAATGGGGCCGTGCCGACAGCTATGATTTGTGCATAGACAGCGGAAAGCTTGGTGTTGATGGCACAGTGGACTTTATCATTGAATTTATTAAAAAGTACGAACAGAAATAAGTCAAAATTTCAAAAAATGGCTAAAAATTGAAAATTACATATTGACAAATGAAAGGCACCTTGTTATTATAATTGAGTATGCCGCTTAACTAGGTAGAAGTATGCCCTAAAGCATCACCAAAGTTAGCGAGTAATCAATTAGGAGGTGCCTTATGTACGCAATTATTGCAACAGGTGGAAAACAGTACAAAGTAGCTGAAGGCGACGTAATCAAGGTTGAAAAGCTTGATGTAGAAGTTGGAAGTGAAGTTACTTTTGACCAGGTAATCGCAGTAAGCGGTGACAGCCTTAAGGTTGGTGCAGACGTAGCTGGTGCAACTGTAACAGCTTCTGTTTTGGATCAGGGTAGAGGTAAGAAGGTTATCGTTTACAAGTATAAGAGAAAAACCGGTTACCACAAGAAAAACGGTCATAGACAAGCATACACTCAGGTTAAAATCGAAAAGATTAATGCTTAATTATTGATATGACAACTATTATTATTGAAAAATCAAGTGAATCATACAAGAGCATTACTTGTATGGGACATGCAGGACGGAAACGGCTGTGGTTTGAAAAAGACATAGTTTGTGCTTCAATTTCAATTTTAGTAATCAATACTCTGAATGGTTTAGAGAAATTTACAGATACTAAGATGGAAATTACTACAAACGAAGATACAGGGTTTTTAAGATGTGTGTTTCAGGATAGTTTATCCGATAAGGCAATTGTACTTATAGAGACTATGATCCTTGGTTTAGAACAGATTTGTCAGGAATATGGCAAAAAGTATTGCAACGTAAATTTCAAGGAGGTGTAGACCATGTTAAAATTAAACCTTCAATTTTTCGCTCATAAGAAAGGTGTTGGTTCTACTAAGAACGGTAGAGACTCCGAATCTAAGAGACTTGGTGCGAAAAGAGCTGACGGACAGTTCGTTAAGGCTGGTAATATTTTATACAGACAGCGCGGTACAAAGATTCACCCGGGTGTGAATGTTGGTATTGGTGGCGATGATACATTGTTCGCTTTAGTTGATGGCGTTCTTCGTTTTGAAAGAAAGGGCCGTGACAAGAAGCAGGCTTCTGTATACCCAGTAGCAGAATAATACGGACATTTTTAAGGCTTCAAACATCTTGTTTGGAGCCTTTTTTTAGGAGAGGACATCATGTTTGCAGATAGAGCTAGGATATTTGTAAAAAGCGGTAAAGGTGGCGATGGTCACGTTTCTTTTAGACGAGAAAAATATGTACCTGACGGCGGCCCGGATGGTGGTGACGGCGGTCATGGCGGCAGCGTTATTTTTAAAGTGGATGAAGGTTTGAATACTCTGACTGATTTTCGACATGTTAGAAAATATGCTGCACAGAGCGGCGAAGAAGGCGGCAAGAAAAATTGCCGTGGCAAAAACGGTCAGGACATTATTATTAAAGTGCCAGCCGGTACAGTAATCAAGGAGGCAGAATCCGGCAAAGTTATTGCAGATATGTCAGGTGATAACACGGAGGTTGTTCTGTTAAAGGGGGGCCGGGGCGGCAAGGGCAATCAGCATTATGCCACCAGCACCATGCAGGCTCCAAAATATGCACAGCCGGGACAGCCTGCTGTGGAATTGGAGCTTTTGTTGGAGCTTAAAATGATTGCGGATGTAGGACTGGTAGGATTTCCAAATGTAGGCAAATCAACTTTTATCAGTCGTGTTACCAATGCACGTCCAAAGATTGCTAACTATCATTTTACCACACTTACGCCTAATTTGGGTGTTGTGGACATGGAGGATTGTAAAAGCTTTGTAATTGCAGATATTCCAGGGCTTATTGAAGGGGCAAGCGAGGGTGTTGGTCTTGGGTATGAATTTTTGCGCCATATTGAGCGTACCAAGGTAATGATTCATATTGTGGACGCAGCAGGTACCGAAGGCAGAGACCCTATAGAAGATATTTATGCTATTAACAAGGAGCTTGCAGCATATAACGCCGATATTGCCCATAGACCTCAGATAATTGCAGCAAATAAAATAGATGCAATTTTTGATCCGGAGGATGACCCTGTAGCGCGTATAAAAGCGGAATTTGAGCCTCAGGGAGTAGAGGTAATGGCGATTTCAGCAGTTACCGGAGAAGGCGTAAAAGCACTGTTGTACAAGGTTTCTGAGATGTTGGAAAACCTGGATGAAGCACCTGTTGTGTTTGAACAGGAATATTTTCCGGAGCTTGAAAATCCTATGGATGAAGAGCCTTTTGTGGTATACTATGATGAGGAAGAGGATGAATACGTTATTGAGGGACCTCGTATCGAAAAGATGCTTGGCTATACCAATTTAGAGTCTGAAAAGGGCTTCCGTTTCTTCCAGAATTTCTTAAAGGATACCGGCATTTTAACACAGTTAGAGGAGTTAGGTATTGAAGAGGGCGATTCTGTACGAATGTATGGTCTCGGCTTTGATTATTACAAATAAGAGGAAAAGAATATGACAAGTAAACAAAGAGCATATTTAATGAGTTTGGCAAGTAATTTAGACCCTGTGTTTCAGATTGGTAAGTCTTCCCTGACTCCGGAAATTACAGCTGCAGTGGAAGAATGCTTCAATACTCATGAATTAATTAAAATAGCAGTGTTAAAAAACTGTTTTGATGATCCAAAGGAAATGGCTTATATGCTTGCAGAGAGAACAAGAGCTCAGGTAGTGCAGGTGATTGGCAAAAAGATTGTTCTTTACAAAGAAAATAATGACAATAAAAAAATTGAGCTTCCAAGATAATACTTGTAGCTGACATTTTAGAAGTTGGTGGATGCATGAAAAAAGCAAAGATTGGTATTATGGGTGGTACCTTTAACCCTATTCGCAATGGTCATATTGCCCTTGCACAGGCGGCCTTTGACTTTTGTGAGTTAGATGAAGTCTGGTTTATGCCCAGTGGCGTTTCTTATTTTAAAAAGCATGACAATGTGGTTTCAGGCAAGCATAGATTGGAAATGACCAAAATAGCAATTGAAGGATATCCTGGATTTAAATGTTCTGATATGGAAGTGAACCGAAAGGGCAATACCTACACGGCAGATACACTTAAGCTTTTGCATGAGATGTATCCGGAAAATAAATTTTATTTTATTATGGGTGCAGATTCTTTGTTTAATCTGTCTAAGTGGCAGATGCCGGATGTGATTGCTTCATTGTGTACCATAGCCACAGTGATAAGAGAAGATGTGGATGTGCAAAGTCTTAAGGAGCAGAAGCGATTATTAGAGCGTACCTTGCAGGCTGACATTGTTTTAGTGCCTTTTCATAAAATAGATATTTCTTCCAGTGATATCAGAGCAAAGCTTTCTCAGGGTGAAGGGGTGAAGGATATGGTTCCGGGTGCTGTTTTGTCCTATATTTGTAAACATGATTTATATAGAGAGGCTTGAGTTATGGAAGAATTGAGAAAGGCTATGAAGAAGGTTCAGGATGCTTTTAGATATGAGCATACTCTGGGAGTGGCTTATACCGCTGCCTGTCTGGCGAGTTTATATGAGGTTGATGTGAAAAAGGCTATGCGTGCCGGGCTGTTGCATGATTGTGCGAAATGTATTGAGTCTGATAAAAAAATATCTTTATGTAAAAAATATCATATTGAGATATCAGATATTGAAAAACGAAATCCATCACTGCTACATGCTAAGCTGGGTGCCAAGCTTGCAGAGGATAAATACGAGGAAAAGGATGCTGATGTTCTAAATGCAATAAGAAGTCATACTACCGGCAGACCGGGCATGAGCAATCTTGAAAAAATTATTTTTATTGCAGATTACATGGAACCCGGAAGAAATAAAGCTACCAATCTTTTGGAGGTACGAAAGCTTGCTTTTGTGGATTTGGATAAAGCGCTCGTAAAGATATTGCAAGATACCTTAAACTACTTGAATTGCAAGGGCGATGAAATTGATCCGGCTACCAAGGCAACGTTAGATTATTATATAAAACTTTAAAATGCATGATATGGAGGAAAAGCATGGAATCCAGAGAAATGGCAAAGCTTGCCGTAAAAGCTTTAGAAGACAAAAAAGGGGAAGAAATCAGAGTTATTGATATTAGTGATGTGTCCGTACTGGCTGATTACTTTATTATTGCGAATGGTTCCAATACAAATCAGGTACAGGCACTGTGCGATAATGTTACAGAGGTATTAGGACGTGCCGGTGTGCATAGCCGCCAGGTGGAAGGGTATGAAACAGCAAATTGGATATTGTTGGATTTCGGTGATGTAATTGTACACGTATTTGATAAGGAAAATCGTCTGTTCTATGATTTGGAAAGAATCTGGAGAGATGGTAAACTGGTGGAAAGCACTAGCTTATAAGATATATAAAGAAGGAGTTCTGAAACGCAGAGCTCCTTCTTTATTTACAAAATGTTGCAATCAACTTTTTGTTTTGTATATTATTCCACGTCGTCATCGCCCAGGCGCATATAAAAGGAAATAAGGTATAAACCGCATAAACCTACAAGTCCATATACAATACGGCTCAACCAGGACATATCTCCAAATAAAAATGCTACCAGGTCAAAGCGAAAGAAACCTATTAAGCCCCAGTTGATTGCTCCAATAATAGCAATAGTGAGGGCGGTACAATCTAAATATTTATTACGCATAAAAGTTACCTCCTTTTACATTAATATGTCCCACAGGAAGAACTTTATACGTAATTTTATTTAATCAAAAAATATTATCTCATAAAACGGAAAATACCGAAAACCTTGCCTATAATAGTACAATCCTCTACTATGATAGGGTCCATGGTATCATTTTCCGGTTGTAAACGTATGTAACCATTTTCTTTGTAAAAAGTTTTGACCGTAGCGGAATCATCGATAAGTGCGACGACAATGTCTCCATTAGATACATTGCTGCAAACATTCACAAAAATCTGATCTCCATGAAAAATACCTACATTAATCATAGAGTCACCGCGAACGCGAAGTGCAAAGGATTCTCCTCTTGGAATAAATTCTGCCGGTACAGGGAAATAGCTTTCAATATTTTGCTCTGCAAAAATAGGAGTGCCGGCAGCAACATTTCCTACCACCGGAATACTGACCATTTCAGTACGCACCATCTGAAAACTGTCATCACAAATTTCGATTGCTCTTGGTTTGGTAGGGTCACGACGTATAAATCCCTTTTTCTCTAAAGTTTCTAAGTGAGAGTGTACGGAGGATGTGGACTTGAGGTTCACTGCGTCGCAAATCTCTCGAACTGCAGGCGGATAGCCTTTCTTTAATATACATTCTTTTAAATACTCTAAAATCTGCTCCTGTTTGGAAGTAAGTTTCTGATCCATAATATGACCTCGCTTTCTTTATGTTTCTATCATAACACACTTTTCAAGAAAAAGCAAACATATATTCGCGAAAATTTGTTCGATTTTTTGTTAAAAACATGTTGACAAACGAATGTTTGTTCGGTATTATATGGTTATGACAAACATTTGTTCGGAGGATTGATTATGGATCACAATTTTATTAATAGACAGAAAGCAAGACAGGAGAGATTGGAAAGAAGACGCAGGGCAGCAATTAGAAGACGCGCGCGAATTTTTACTACAATTTTTACAGTTTCCATACTTTTTATAACAGTTGTTTCTGCAAATTCTATTATTGCCAATGCAGGACAGGGTTATGAGAAGAGCTATGAAAAGTTATATACCGGTGTTATTGTGGAACGTGGTGAGACTGTTTCAGACATTGCAGCAGAGCATCTTTCTCCCGGCTACGAATTAGATGAGCTGATTAACGAAATCGGCTTCATTAACAGTCTGGATGATGCATACACTATTAAAGCCGGTACGATGCTGATGGTTCCGTATTATGCAGAGGTAACAGTTCAGCCATAGTAATAAATAAATTACATTCTCTACTTTACTTTTTTTCGACAAAGGTCTACAATGTATATAGTATTTTGTATTTTTTTTAAGAGGTTATTATGTATTATTTCATTGTAAACACGCAGGCCAGAACCGGTAATGCAGCTCATATATGGAATGAGGTAAAATTAGTGCTTAAAAAAGAAGCTGTTACTTATAAAGCTTTTGAAACTTCATTTGAAGGGCATGCTACCGAGTTAGCCGGAAGACTTACAGAAAATGCTTCCGATGTAATCGATATCATTATTCTGGGTGGTGATGGTACTATTAATGAAGTGGTTAATGGTATTGCGGATTTTAATAAAGTTCGTCTCGGAGTGATTCCAACCGGTACCGGTAATGATTTTGCACGCAATCTTGGCATAAAAGGGACTACCGAAGAGATTATTCGTGATATTTTATGTGGTAGTAAAAATAAACGATTAGATATTGGAGCTGTCAACTGGGGAACGGCACCAAACCAACATAGACGTTTATTTGCCATTAGCTCTGGTGTTGGTCTTGATGCACTTGTATGTAAAAAGATGCTGACTTCTCGTGTAAAAAAGTTTTTAAATTCTATCCATATGGGAAAGCTTGCTTATTTGGTGTTAACGGTTCAATCATTGTTTTCTATGAAAACATACAAGGGTGCTATGTCTTTTGGAAATCATCCGCAATGTTGTTTTGATAAAATCATTTTTTCGGCTGCTATGAATTTAAAGGCAGAGGGTGGCGGTGTACCTATGGCACCATCTTCTAATCCGTGCGATGGTCAGATACCGTTTTGTGTAGCAGCAGATATTCCTTTATTGGTTTTGCCGCTTTGTCTCATACGGTTGGTTTTAGGTAAGCATGAAGGATTAAAATATTTTCATACATATCATGACACTTCCTGTCATATAAAAACGGAGTCGCCTGTAGTACTGCATGCTGATGGAGAATATTTGGCAGATGTTACAGAGGTATGGTATGAGTGCCTGCCATGTCGACTGGAGCTTTTAAATACGATAAAGGAGCCTGAGTAAGGCTCCTTATGTACACTATTTTAAATTTTTAAGAATTTCTTCTACTATATCCACGGCATCTTCGATGCAGCCGGGACAGGAGCGAAGTACCTTACCGGTGTCTATTCCTTTTAATTCCCGGCAGATGGTTGAGTTATTTTTTTTCTCAAATTTCAGAAGCAGTTCTTTGGATAATTGATAGGTCTTGGCTTTGGTAGCAGGAGCTTCCAGGTTGCCGTCGCTGTTTAACAGTCCAAGCAATGCAACAGCTCCGGAGATAGCACCACATGTACCATTTGCACATCCCATACCGAAGCCAAAGCCTTCACATAATTTAAAAAGAATCTTTGGGTCGATATCCAGATCAGTGGCAAAGGCACAGGCCACAGACTGTGCACAATTGTATTTTTTGTCATGCAAGGAAATTGCAAGTTCTTTTTTTGTCATAATAATTTATCCTTTCTGCTTTTTAAAGCATTTAATATTTGTTTATATAACCGGTTTAATGTAAGATGACATCCTCAGGTACTTCGCCATGCAGCATGGTAACCATAACGCGAACTCGTTTGGTAGCTCGTTCCAAATACTGATATGCCAAATCGGCACTGCCTTTGTCGAATTTACCCTGACCATATGCTTTTTCGTAAAATTCTAATGCTTTGCTCATGTATTCGGCCCCTTCGTCTGCCAACCCGGATATGTAAGTGTAATTCTTGTCAGTTACATTGATTGCTGATAGTTCATCAAAAGCTTTTTTTAAATCAGACAAGTTTTTTAAGGCTGATTCGGCTGCATCAGGAGCTGTAACATCTATTGTATTTAGTTTATTGTCAAGAGCTTCCATTTTCATGACTACAGAATTTAATTCGTTTTGAAAGACAAGAATTTGTTCGGTATCCTTGCCACATCCTGTTAAGGACAGGGTTAATAATAAAAGAGTATAAATAATTATTTTTTTCATATGTTTTTCCTTTGATATCGTATTTATATTAATTTACCATATTGTGATATTTTCGGCAAGTATATTCAAAAAATCTTAAAGTTATTTATTTTTACTTGATGTATTTTAATATTTCTTGATGTTATTAGTTTAAAAATTGATTTTGGTTGTGTTTTTTTCGGATTTGTGGTATTATCAACAAAAAGTCATAGAGGAGGGCACGTATGAAAGGTGCTGATGCGATTATTAAATGCCTTGAGGCGGAAGGTGTTACCCATGTGTATGGTTATCCGGGTGTTGCAATTTGCCCGTTTTATAATAGTATTTTAAATTCCGACATTCAGTCTATACTTATTCGTACTGAGCAAAATGCTGCTCATGCAGCAAGCGGTCAGGCCAGAATTAGCGGCAGACCCGGCGTTTGTGCTGTTACCAGCGGTCCGGGCGCAACGAATGTAATAACAGGTATAGCAACTGCTTATGCAGATAGCATTCCGTTAGTATGTATTACAGGTCAGGTTAATAGTGAATTATTAGGACGAGATGTTTTTCAGGAAGCTGATATTACCGGTGCGGTAGAATCGTTTGTGAAGTATAGCTATCTGGTAAAGCATGTAGAGGATATCCCTCAGATTTTTAAGGAAGCTTTTTATATTGCTAATACAGGCAGAAAAGGACCTGTGCTTATTGATGTACCGATAGATATTCAGAATGCTGAGCTAAAGAATTTTACATATCCGGAAGAAATTAATATGCGTACTTATAAGCCTACCGTAAAAGGCAACATGCTTCAGATTAAGAAGGTTGCAAAGGCTTTGGAGCAGTCTCGCAAACCGATTATTTGCGCCGGCGGCGGGGTATTATTAAGTGAAGCAAGAGAAGAATTGCGTGCTTTTTCAGAAAAGCATCAGATACCGGTTGTTTCTACTATGATGGGCATCAGTGCAATGCCTACGGAGCATCCGTTGTATTTTGGTATGGTAGGTAATAATGGCAAGCCTTATGCCAATAAGGCTATGAATGAGTCAGACTTATTAATTATGGTGGGAGCCAGAGTGGCAGACAGAGCTGTCAGCCAGCCGGGACTTATTACCAAGGACAAGGTTTTAGTTCATATTGATGTTGACCCTGCTGAAATCGGTAAAAATGCCGGAGCGAGTATTCCGTTAGTAGGTGATGCGAAGCATATTTTTGAAGATTTTAATCATGTTGATTTTACCTGCAATACTGCAGAATGGATTGAAAGCTTAAATGCAAGCAAGGCATCCATGAAGCCTCGCAGAAACCCGAATCCGGCCTTTGTAGACCCGGCAGCACTTATTACAAGGCTTTCAGAGAAAATGCAGGATGACGCCGTTTACGTGGCTGACGTAGGGCAGAACCAGATTTGGTCCTGTGGCTATCATATTGTAAAAAAAGGGCAGTTTATGACAAGTGGTGGTATGGGTACTATGGGGTATTCCATTCCGGCCGCCATGGGCGCCAAGGTAGCAGCACCTGAACGTCAGGTTATAGCAGTTTGTGGGGACGGCTCTTTCCAAATGTCCATGATGGAACTTGCCACAATGTGTCAGCATCAGATTCCTGTTAAAATAGTTGTGCTTAAAAATGCGGTATTAGGTATGGTCAGAGAGTATCAGCACTTTACCTATAAGGATAACTACAGTATGATTGATTTGTCCGGAAGTCCGGATTTGGCACAGCTGTCCAAGGCTTATAACATTCCGTTCCTTAGATTGGAGAATATGGATGCATGTGAGCAGATTATTGATGAGTTTCTTGCGGAAGATACTTCCATGATTTTGGAATGTATCATTGATCCGATGGACTTAGTAGCGAATTAGGAGGGATGGCAGTATGAAGCGTATATATTCCGTTTTAGTAGAAAACCGTTCCGGTGTTTTGTGTAAGGTAGCAGGCTTATTCAGCCGCCGTTGTTACAATATAGATTCTTTGGCAGTAGGTGAGACGGATGACCCTATGGTATCCTGTATGACCATTGTCAGTTCCGGTGACCAGCGAACCATTGAGCAGATTGAAAAGCAGCTGAACAAGAAGATTGATGTTATTAAAGTAAAGACATTTAATGAAGACCACAGTATCAGCAGGGAATTAATGCTCATTAAAGTTAAATACAATCGTAATAACCGCAGAGATATCATGGAGATTTGTGATATTTTAAAGGCTGAAATTGTAGATATGAGTAAGAGCCAGATGGTTATTCAGATTTGCGATATTCCGGAAAAAATTCAGTTGTTTATGTCTATGATGAAATCTGTCAGTGTGGTAGAGGTTGCCAGAACAGGAACATTAGCTTTACCAAAATGTTCCGATTTAGATTGACATATTGCGTGACAATTGATAAAATTGTTTTTAAAGTTTAATTTAAGACAAAGGAGATTTTTATGCAAAAGAAAGTCTTTCAGCTTATAGTAGACAATACAGCCGGTGTATTAAGCCGAATTTCCGGTTTGTTTAGTCGAAGAGGTTATAATATTGAGAGCATTACAGCCGGTGTAACTGCAGATCCAAGGTTTACGCGTATCACCATTGTAGCAAGTGGAGATGATGTGATTTTGGAGCAAATTGAAAAGCAGGTCGCCAAGCTTGTAGATGTCCGTCATATCAAGGAGTTAAAGCCTGATGACAGTGTGTACAGAGAGCTTGCATTGATTAAAGTCAGAGCTACTGCCGATGATAGACAGGGTATTATGTCTATTTGTGATATTTTCCGTGCAAAGGTCATTGACGTCAGCACAGAGAGTATTATGATGGAGCTTACGGGCGCACAGTCCAAAATAGAAGCCTTTTTGAAAATGGTTGAGAATTACGAGATTCTTGAGCTTGCCAGAACAGGTATTGCGGGACTAAGCCGAGGTCATGACAACATTGTTGTGATAGAAGATTAATTTAAGTTAATTAAGGGATAACCCTTTATTATATTTATACATTGGAGGAAATTATTATGGCAAAAATTTATTATCAGGAAGATTGTAATCTTTCACTTTTAGAAGGCAAGACAATTGCTATTATCGGTTACGGAAGTCAAGGTCATGCTCATGCATTAAATGCAAAAGAGTCCGGATGCGATGTTATTATCGGTCTTTATGAAGGTTCCAGATCCTGGGCAAAGGCTGAGGCACAGGGCTTCAAGGTATATACTGCTGCAGAAGCTGCAAAAAGAGCAGATATCATTATGATTTTAATTAATGATGAAAAGCAGGCAAAATTATACAAAGAGTCTATTGAGCCAAACTTAGAAGAAGGCAACATGTTAATGTTTGCTCATGGTTTTGCTATTCACTTTGGTCAGATTGTTGCACCAAAGAACGTAGACGTTGCTATGATTGCACCAAAGGGACCTGGTCACACAGTACGTGGTCAGTATCAGGAAGGCAAGGGTGTACCTTGTTTAGTTGCAGTACATCAGGATGCTACCGGTAAGGCTTTAGACAAAGCTTTAGCATATGCGTTAGCTATAGGTGGTGCCAGAGCAGGTGTTTTAGAGACTACCTTCAGAGAAGAAACTGAAACAGACCTTTTTGGTGAGCAGGCAGTTCTTTGTGGTGGTGTTTGTGCTCTTATGCAGGCGGGCTTTGAAACATTAGTAGAAGCTGGTTATGCTCCGGAAAGTGCATATTTTGAATGTATTCATGAGATGAAGTTAATTGTTGACTTAATCTTCCAGTCCGGTTTTGCAGGCATGAGATATTCTATTTCCAATACTGCAGAGTATGGTGATTACATAACAGGTCCAAAGATTATTACCGAAGAAACCAAGAAGGCTATGAAGAAGGTTCTTACTGATATTCAGGATGGTACCTTTGCAAAGGATTGGTTAACTGAGAATGCAGTAAATGCTCCTCACTTCAATGCTATGAGAAGACGTGCAGCACAGCATCCTTCAGAAGTTGTTGGTGCAGAGTTACGTAAGCTCTACAGCTGGAACAATGAAAACAAATTATTAGATAACTAATTTTACCAAATAAGGGATGGTTTTTGCCGTCCCTTTTTGACGGAATTATTTTAAAATCTTAGTTCATTTGAAAGCATAATAACATATTGCTTTGGGTAAAAGATATGAATAGGTCAAAGTCTCAAAAATATGAAATGGATATGATTAATGGTCCTTTGTTGGGAAAAATGATTGTTTATGCATTCCCACTTATGGTATCAGGTATGTTGCAGCTGACTTTTAATGCAGTAGATTTAATAATTGTTGGTCAGTTTGCAGGCAGTAATGCCATGGCTTCTGTTGGAAGCACCTCATCCTTAGTTAATTTAATGGTAAATCTATTTATAGGGTTATCTGCCGGTGTAAATGTTCTGGTGGCTCGCTTTTATGGTGGGAAGCAACAGAAAGCACTGAAAGAAACGGTTCATACAGCTATAGCTGTTTCTGTTATTGGCGGTATTGCATTGATTTTTGTGGGTTTCTTTTGCTCCAGACCGATTTTGGTGTTGATGGATACTCCAAAAGAGCTTTTGAAGGACGCAGTCACATATATGCAGATTTATTTTGCAGGTATGCCTATCATTATGTTGTATAATTTTGGCAGTGCGATTCTCAGAGCAGTCGGAGATACCAAGCGGCCACTGTACTATCTTTGCATAGCAGGTGTTTTGAATGTTGGCTTAAATGTATTATTTGTAAAATATATGAGTATTGGTACTGCAGGTGTTGCGTTAGGCACCGTATTAAGTCAGGCAGTTTCCACAAGCTTGTTGTTGCGTGCGCTAATAAGGTCTGAGGGAGATTATAAGCTGATACCAAGTGAAATTAGAATTACGAAGGATAAGCTGTTTAAATTACTCCGAATTGGATTGCCGGCGGGTATCCAGTCATGCTTGTTTTCTTTTTCCAATGTATTGATACAGTCTTCTATCAACAGCTTTGGAGCGAATGCCGTAGCCGGAAATACCGCAGCATCCAATGTGGAAGGTCTTGTTTATACCGGTATGAACGCGTTTTATCAAACCGGACTAAGCTTTACAGGACAAAATTATGGTGCAGGCAAAATTGGGCGTATTAAAAGAATTTCTTTCATATGCGTCGGTTTGGTTGTTATAGTTGGTTTGGTGCTGGGTAATGCAGTGATTTTATTTGATAAGCCACTTTTGACTTTATATGGCACTACAGAGGCGGAGATGCAGTATGGTTTATTACGAATAAAGTATATTTGTACATTTTATTTTTTGTGTGGTGTAATGGAGGTTTTGTTAGGGGTGCTAAGAGGTATGGGATATGTTGTTTTGCCTATGATAGTATCTTTGAGCGGAGCCTGTCTGTTGAGAATTATTTGGATTATGACAATATTTAAACATTTTAATACCTTGGATGTTTTGTATATGTCTTACCCGGTCACCTGGTTAATTACTTCATCAGTACATCTGTTATGCTTGATTGTAGTATTTAAAATGTTAAAAAAATCCTTTCCGGATGCAAAATAGGCTTGAAACATATGTTCGATTATGATACAATGTATGTAACATAAGGTGAATTTCAGAATGTGTGTTTGTACAGGATGTGCAATGTAAATACGTAAAGGAGCAGGATATGTACGCATATTTTAAAGGGAAGCTTACTTATATAGGCGAGGACAGTATTATATTAGATGTTCATGACGTTGGATATCGTATTTTGCTTTCTCCGGCCAGTATTGCATTTCTGCCGCAGCTTGGTGAAGAGGTGCAGCTTTATACCTATACCAGTGTACGAGAGGATGCTATTTGGTTATATGGTTTTTTGAGTCATGAGGATTTAGAGATTTTCAAAAAATGTATTACTGTCAGTGGTATTGGTCCTAAGGGTGGTATGTCTATTCTTTCTGTTATGGATGCAGAGGCGCTTAGGTTTGCTATTATTTCCGGAGATGCCAAGGCTATTGCTAAGGCGCCGGGTATCGGGCAGAAGATAGCACAGCGTCTTATACTGGAGCTGAAGGACAAGATTTCTGTAGAAGACACCCTGGTAAGCAGAGAGATTCACGGTGTACGTTTGACCGCAGATGTGAGTGAGGATCATTGTAAGGAAGCAGTAGAGGCACTGGTGGCTCTTGGCTATTCCGGAACGGATGCATTAAAGGCAGTGAAGGCCATCGAGAATGCAGCGGACATGGATGTTGAGGCGGTATTGAAGGCAGCATTAAAAAATTTGTTTTGAGGTAAATCATGACCAAAAGAATTATTGAAACAACTATTCAGGAAGAGGATATCAAAATAGAGGGTTCTTTGCGACCGCAGTTTTTACGTGATTATATTGGTCAGGATAAAGTAAAAGATACCTTGAAAATATATATTGATGCGGCCAGAAATCGTGGGGACAGTCTGGATCATGTGTTATTCTATGGACCTCCGGGCTTAGGTAAGACTACGCTGGCCAATATTATAGCTAACGAAATGGGTGTTCATTGCAAGGTAACCAGTGGACCTGCCATTGAAAAGCCCGGTGAAATGGCAGCAATTTTAAACAATCTGCAGGAGGGAGATATCCTTTTTGTAGATGAAATTCACAGGTTAAACAGGCAGGTGGAAGAGGTTCTTTATCCTGCCATGGAAGATTATGCTATCGATATAATGATTGGTAAAGGAGCCAGTGCCCGTTCTATACGATTGGATTTGCCGCATTTCACATTAGTTGGTGCCACCACCAGGGCAGGTCTTTTGACTGCTCCGTTACGTGATCGTTTTGGCATCATACATCATTTAGAGTTTTATAGTATTAACCAGTTAAAGCTGATTATTAAGCATTCCGCAAGGATTTTGGGTGTGGAGATTGACGAAAAGGGTGCCGTAGAGCTTGCACGCAGAAGCAGAGGCACACCTCGTTTGGCTAATCGTATATTAAAACGTGTCAGAGATTTTGCACAAGTGAGATATGACGGCATTATTACAGAGCATGTTGCGCATGAAGCGTTGGATTTGATGGATGTGGATAAGCTGGGCTTGGACCACCTGGATAGGAGTATTCTGGAAACAATTATTTATAAATTCGGGGGAGGTCCGGTAGGACTTGATACATTATCAGCTGCTATTGGTGAGGATGCAGGTACTATCGAGGATGTTTATGAGCCTTATTTAATTCAAAACGGGCTTTTAAATCGTACTCCTAAGGGAAGAATGGCTACAGATTTAGCTTTTCGTCATCTTGGTATTGAAAAATAATTCTCTTTTTTGTATACTCTTCTTATACAAAGGAGCGTGGCTGCATTATGGAAAAGAAAAATAGCTTTAATATTACCTTGGCAGGTAAATCTTATACGTTATGTGGAGAAGAGTCCGGTGAATACTTAAAAAGTGTGGGCTCATACATAGAGAACAAATATGCGGAATTTTCAGAGAATTTAGCGTTCAGGGCGCAGTCTATGGATATGCAGCATGTTTTGTTGCAATTAAATATTGCAGATGATTATTTTAAATGCAGAGAAAAATTATCTATCCAGATGCGTAAAATGGAAGAACAGTCAGTCGAACTGGAGAAGCTTAAAAATTCTTTGGTAACTATGCAGGTTAAGTATGAGAATTTAGAAGCAAGTGCTAAGCTTGTTGAGAAAAAGTATCAGGAAGCAAAAGCCCGAATCGCCCGTTTAGATAACATACAAAAGAACTCAGTGATTTAATATTGTAGTGCAATCCCTTTGTTTTATAAAGGGTTTGCACGTTTTATTTTAAGGATACTTCGGAGGATATTAGATGACATCCCATAAAGTTGAGCTTTTAGCTCCGGCAGGCAATTATGACAGTTTTATAGGGGCTATAAACGCAGGCGCAGATGCTGTTTATGTTGGTGGTGAAAAATTTTCTGCAAGAGCATTTGCGGATAATTTTGATACAGACACTCTTTGTGACTGCATCCGGTATGCCCATTTGTTTGGCAGACGTGTTTATTTGACTTTAAATACATTGATTAAAGAATCGGAGTTTTCTGAAATATATGATTATGTAAAGCCTTTTTATCTGGCAGGATTGGATGGTGTGATTATTCAGGATTTTGGTGTGCTTAAGTTTTTACGAGAGCATTTTCCGTATATGGAGCTGCATGCCAGTACGCAAATGGCTGTTACCGGGCCTCAGTTTGTATCTCTTTGCAGAGAATGGGGGATTTCCAGAGTGGTACCGGCCAGGGAACTTAGTCTTGCTGAATTAAAGGCTGTTCGTGATGCAGGTATAGAGGTGGAATGTTTTATACATGGTGCCATGTGTTATTGTTATTCCGGAATGTGTCTTATGAGCAGCATTTTAGGTGGACGAAGCGGTAATAGAGGCAAGTGCGCTCAGCCTTGTAGGCTGCCATATCAGGTATCCGTACAGGAGGCTCATTCACAGAATACGTATACGTTAAGTCTGAAGGATATGTGTACGATTGAGCACATACCTGATTTGATTAAGGCGGGGATGGATTCTTTTAAAATTGAAGGTCGTATGAAGCGTAGTGAGTATGCTGCCGGCGTCACTGCATTATATCGAAAATATATTGATAATTATTATAAGCATCCTGACAAGCTTCTTAGGATTTCAGACAAAGACCGTTATGTCTTGGAGCATTTATATATGCGTAGTGAGCTGCACGATGGATATTTATTCAAACATAATGGCAAGGAAATGGTAACCCATGATGCTCCCAGTTACAGTGGCTTGGAGGATAGTATTTTGGCGGATATCAGACAGAAATATCTGGGATATACGCAAAAGGAGCCAATCTCAATGTATGGTTATTTTGAAGTCGGGCAGGAAAGTGTACTGACAGTATGCACGGAAGATGGCATCAGTGTTACGGTGAATGGTCCTATTGTGGAAAAGGCTCATAACGCGCCTGCTACAGAGGAGACTGTTTCCAAGCAATTGAATAAGCTGGGAAATACACACTTTGTGCTTGCGGATATGGAAGTTTCTATACAAGGAAACGCATTTTTGCCTAACGGTATATTGAATGCACTTCGCAGAGAAGCGTTAGAGAAATTAGAGGATGCAATCATCCATAATATGTTTCCTGAAATTTGTCTCAGAAAGCCTATTGAAAATACTGGCTCTCAAGAAGAAGTATTAAAGTATGAAGAAAAAAGAAACACCAATCTTACTATTTTGCTTAAAACGAAAGAGCAGCTTGATTCATTATTTACCCATGAGCTATTAGGAAAGATACATTTAATGTATCTGGAGGATGAAGCTATGGATGCCTATTTGTCAGGTGAATACGCGACAGATATACAAATTGCATATGCCATGCCTTATATTTTACGCAATAAAGATATTGCAGAAATGAAAAAATACCTTGAAAAAATGTTTCACGCAGGGATTTTTCATGTTCTTGTCAGAAATGTAGAAGAGTTGGCAATGTTAAAGCAGCTGCAAGCCACTTATCCTTTTACTGTTATTACAGATGCTTCTGTTTATTGTTGGAATCTGGAGGCGAAAAGAGCATTGCAGTCATATGTGCAGCAAATAACGCTTCCTATTGAGTTGAATGCAAAGGAGCATCGTGTGCTTCGAAGTCAATGCACGGAGCAGATTATTTACGGTTATATTCCTTTGATGGTTACTGCAAACTGTATCTACAAAACGAATGCAGTATGTCAGTCTTCGAAGCAGGACAAGGTTCATCGAGCCGGCTTGAAGGATCGCTATGACAAAATGTTTACCGCCATAACAAATTGTAAACATTGTTACAATATTATTTACAACAGTGTACCGCTTTCTTTGCACAAAAAATACAGCAAATCATTACCGGGGTTATATAGACTTCAGTTCAGCATAGAAAACAACCATGAAATGAAGTCTGTCCTGGATTATTACCTAAATTGGATACAGGATATTCAAAGTGAATTTCCTGTTAAGGAGTACACCACTGCCCATGAAAACAGGCAGGTTGAGTAGGAGTAATATGGAATTTATTTTATCAGAATTAACAAAATACCTTGCATTATTATTCAGCGCTTTTTTTGCCTTGGATGGTTGTTTATGTTTTGTCTGCAGGTCCCAAAAGCGCAGAAAATGGTGCTATATCAGACAAAAACTTTATTTATTTGCAGTACAGTTTATGTGCTATTGTACGATGTGCTTCCAGACCAGAAATGTAAAATATGTATTGTTATATGGTGTTGTGCAGATATTACTTTTTTCTGTTTTGTCAATTACACCCATTGTTTATGAAAAGGCAAACAGACTTTTGCTGCATAATATGTGTTTTCTGCTTGGTACCGGATTTATTATTATATCACGTCTGTCTTTCGCCAAGGCAGTAAGGCAGGTAGTAATTGCCGGAGTAGGTTTTTTAATTGCACTGACTATTCCGGTTATTATTGAAAAGATAAAGGTTTTAAATAAAGGGTGGTTAGTGTATGGTTTTTTGGGGTTTGGTTTATTAGCCGCCGTATATATACTGGGTGAAATTACTAACGGCTCCAAGATTTCCTTCTCTATATATGGAGTGTCCTTTCAACCGTCAGAGTTTGTAAAAATTATATTTGTATTTTTTATTGCGTCTTTTCTATTTGAAAAAACAAATATAATCAGGATTTTTTTGTCGGCAGCCGTGGCCGGTGGGTATATATTGATATTGGCTGCATCCAAAGACTTAGGTGCTGCGTTGATATTTGGTGTTACATATCTTTTGATGTTATTTATAGCCACGGACAGCTATATTATTTTGTTGGCAGGAATGATTATCGGCACTATGGGCTCTATTGCGGCGTATTATGTATTCCCGCATATTCAGTATCGCGTGACAGCGTGGCAGGATCCGTTTGCTTATATTGACGGTTCCGGTTATCAAATTGCACAATCCTTGTTTGCAATCTCTTCGGGAGGATTATTTGGTGTAGGTTTGTTTAACGGCAATCCAAAGGCTATTCCGTATGTAGAGGATGATATGATTTTTTCTGCAATATGTGAGGAAATGGGAATATTATTTGGGATAATCCTGATTGTTATTTGCTTTTTATCCTTTTTTATGATTATGCAAATAGGAATACGTGCCGAAAACAGATTTTACAAGCTGGTTTGTACGGGACTTGCCGTAGCCTATGGAGTACAGATTTTTCTGACAGTGGGTGGTGGCGTTAAGCTCATTCCTTTGACCGGTGTCACCCTGCCCTTTATCAGTTACGGCGGCAGTTCTGTTATGGCAACTATTTTTGTATTTTTTATTGTACAGGGCATATATTTGAAAATCCCTAAGAGAAAACCAAAGCTTCAAGAGGAAATGATTTATGAAACAGGAAAACAGGCAGACTAATCATAAAATGTACATTATATCCGTTGTTTTTTTCTTGATATTCGGAGTGATGTCAGCTTTTCTTGTCTGGTTTAATATGAGTAATCAATCAGAATTTTTTAATAACAGTTATAATTCCCGTCAGGAACTAATGGCAGAGCAGAATATTCGTGGTACTATTTTTTCTTCAGATGGTGAAAAACTGGCATACACAATTACACAGGAAGATGGGACGGAAAAAAGAATCTATCCATTTAATGAAATATTTTG
Source organism: Lachnospiraceae bacterium (assembly GCA_017516285.1). The sequence goes on along the minus strand of JAFXDD010000009.1, from coordinate 50,978 downwards.
CCATGTCATTGGTTATGCTAGTCATGGGAAGAGCGGTGTGGAAGCGATTGCCAATTATGAATTAAGTCATTCCAGTGTTGATCTTAATGATAAGCTGTCAAACAGTGTTTCGGGTGAGAAGCATCCTGCAGACAATGTGTTTACCACTTTTGACGCAGGACTTCAGCAAATCGCAGATAAGGCATTAGGTGTATATCAGGGGGCAATTGTTGTAACAGAGGTAAAAACCGGACGTGTTCTGGCTATGGTCTCCAAACCTGGCTTTAATCCAAATGAGGTGGATACCTTGCTAAAGAAGCTTACAGAGGATGAAGAGAGCAGTGTGTTGTTAAATCGTGCCACACAGGGCTTATATCCACCGGGATCTATTTTTAAAGTGGTCACCACCCTGGAATACTTAAGAGAGCATAACAATGATTTGAGTACTTACAGTTATCAATGTTCCGGTTCCTTCAAGCTGGATAACATCAAAATCAGCTGCTTTAACCATAAGGCACATGGATATGAGACGTATGAAGATTCTGTAACAAATTCCTGCAATTCTTCGTTTGCCAATATCGGTGTTGGACTTGATTTGGATGCCTTTGCAAAGACCTTGGACGACCTTTTGTTTGAAAAAGAGCTTCCTATTGATTTGCCAAGCAGTGTCAGCAGCTTCGATTTAGTTGGAGATGGTACCAAGGAAGCTATTATTCAGTCCTCTTTTGGACAGGGTCGTACCATTGTGACGCCTCTTCAAATGAATTTAATTACCTGTGCCATTGCCAATGACGGAATACTGATGAAACCACGGATTATTGATGGTATAAAAAGTGCCGCAGGAGCACTTGTAAAAAAATACGAGCCGACAGAATATAAGCGCTTGATGACCAGCGAGGAGTCGCAGATACTAACGGATTTAATGATACAGGTAGTGGAAGTCGGAACAGCTTCCAAGTTATCTGATTTGTCCTATACAGTTGCAGGTAAAACAGGCTCGGCAGAGTACGATTCCAGTAAAGAATATTCTCATTCCTGGTTTACAGGCTTTGCACCGGCAGTAAACCCTGAAATTGCTGTTACCATTATTATGGAGGAGGCAGGAACAGGCAGTGCTTATGCAGTTCCTGTAGCAAAACGTATTTTTGACGCTTATTTTGATGTGGAATAATTTTCAATTCATTTCTATCTAAGAAAAAACTTGCAAAGCGCTCCTTTATGGACTATACTATTTTTAAGTCGTACAGACCCACCAGACAGGAGGTAGCAATAATGATTAATGCGACAAGCTGTGGCGGTGTGGTTATTTTTAGAGGAAAAGTCCTTCTGCTTTACAAAAATTATCGTAACAAGTATGAAGGATGGGTTTTGCCAAAAGGAACAGTAGAGCAGGGAGAAACACACGAGCAGACTGCTCTCAGAGAAGTACTTGAAGAAAGCGGAGCAAAAGCGAAGATTATCAAGTACATAGGTAAAAGTGAATATTCATTCAGTGTGCCTGAAAATATTGTTGAAAAGGAAGTACACTGGTACCTTATGATGGCTGAAAGCTATTACAGTAAACCACAGCGCGAAGAATATTTTGTTGATTCCGGCTTTTATAAATTTCATGAAGCTTATCACTTGCTTCGTTTTCCAAATGAAAAGCAAATATTGGAAAAAGCATTTCGTGAGTATAATGAACTTAAAAGAAGAGGTCAGTTGTAGGAGGAGTTTTGATGCGTATTAAATCGGAGCTTTTATGGGGCGAAAGCATTCGAGACAAAAGCAAAGTATATGATTTATTACAGACAAAGAAGCTTCCTTTTGGATATTATTTATTGCTGTATACGAAGGAAGGCAGGTTAGAGTTTATTCCTGCTGTTATGCAGTCTAATAGATATCATATGTCCAGAGATTGTGTCGTATTCGGCATAGCACATGATAAAAAAGAAGCTCAGGGTATGATTTGCAATATCCTTACCGAGATATATGCAAATCATACATATGATTCGGTTTATGATTATGTGAGAGAGGTTCTTGGTGAACCGGTATGCTAGCAATTATATTATTTATTTTAAAATTACTGGGGATATTGATATTAGTCCTGCTGGGACTGGCATTACTCCTTCTTTTTCTGGTTCTGTTTGCACCGATTAAATATAGCAGTAATGGCAGTAAAAGCGGAGATATCCTGAAGCTAAAGGCTTTGATTACGTATTTGAATCCTTTTGTGCGGATAGAAGTTCATTATCAGGCAAGGCTTATTGTTACAGTAAAAATTTTGGGTATAACCTTATATCCAAAACAAAAAGAAAACAATGTTGCGCGCGAAAAGCAAGAAAAAAAAGAACGAGTACAACGTAAAGAACAGAAATCAAACCCTGCAGCCGTAGAACGGAAAACATCGAAAAAAAACAGCGTTTTTGATGTTGTAAGTGCTTGTATAGCGCTTTTTCAGGAAAACAAGGAGCTTATTTTAGAGGTTCTTAAGGTTATTTTGAAAGCTTTAAAGACTGTTTTTCCAAGGAAATGCTATATAAAGGCGATTTTTGGAACAGGGCAGGCGGACACAACAGGATTTATTTATGCAGCATATTGCAGCCTGCAGGATTATTTGCCGGAAGAAGTTATTTTAGAGCCTGTTTGGATTGAGCCATACCTGGAGGGAGATTATTATCTCAAAGGCAAAATCAGGCTGATTCATTTTGTGGTAGCTGCTGTTAAAATCCTGGCAAACAGGAATGTAAGATTACTATATAAGAAAATAAGGAGTGTAATGTGATATGGCAAATAATACAACAGATATCGTTGATAATTTGATGAAGGGACTGGATACGGTTTTGTCCACCAAAACAGTTGTTGGTGATGCTACTAAGATAGGTGATACCATTATCATTCCGTTAATTGATGTTTCTTTTGGAATCGGGGCCGGCTCCGGTTCAGGTAATGCTGACAAAAATACTTCCGGAGGTTGTGGTGGAGGGCTTACCGGTAAAATGAGCCCTAGTGCCGTACTGGTTATTAATAATGGCTCCACCAGACTTGTAAATGTGAAAAATACGGATAATTTATCCAGAGCATTGGATTTGATTCCTGAGATTATGAATAAAATCAAACCAAACAAGGATGTGACAGATGAGGAAGCTAGAAAAGCTGCATTTCCTGACGGAGAAGCATCCGAAGAATAAATGCATAAATAATAGGGCGGTCGCATAAACTTTAAAAAAAGGTTTTCGGCAGCCCTATGAATCATTATATTGGAATTATTGCTTTTTTCGTTGCAATAGGAATGCTTTTGATGCTTCTCATTGAAAGCAAGATAGTAGGAATTATTATCATAGGACTGCTTTTGTTAGTTGGTTATAATTGTTACTGTAAATGGTAGTAATAAAATAGCCTGTCAATAAAGACAGGCTAATAATTTGCTCATTAAGCTCTTTCAACTAAACCGGATTTTAAGCAGCTAGTACATACATGTAACTTCTTGGTAGTTCCGTTAACGTTACATTTAACACTCTTAATGTTAGAGTTCCAGATTTTGTTGGATCTTCTATGAGAATGGCTTACTGCATTACCAAAATGAATGCCTTTCGCACAAATATCACATTTTGCCATTTTGAACACCTCCTCGCGGTTTACTAATTCACAACAGTGACATTATACATAAATATCAAATAAAATGCAAGCTTTTTTTTAAAAATACATAGAAAATTAAAAAAAGTATTTCCTTTTTCTAGAAAAGCGGTTATAATGTATGATAGTATATCTATGTTAGGAGGTACAATATGAAAAAATCTTCAATTGAGACTCACTTGGGCAATATCAAAATAGATAAAGATGTATTAGCTCAGTACGCAGGTGCCATAGCCATGGAGTGCTTTGGTATTGTTGGTATGGCAAGTGTCAATGTTAAGGACGGACTTGTACAGTTACTTAAAAAGGATTCTATGACCCGAGGTATTTCCGTTTCTGTTATTAACCATAAATTAAATCTGGATTTTCATGTAATTATCAGTTATGGTGTTAATATTGCGGCCGTTTCTGATGTTTTAGTTGAGACTGTGAAGTACAAGCTGGAGCAGTTTACAGGCATGCAGGTAGATAAGATTAATGTCTATATCGAAGGCGTTAAAGTGATTGATTAAGGAGGAAAAGTGTGTTCCTATGAATAAAATTGACGCACAGCTCTTAGCCAAGATGTTTTTGGCGGGTGCAAAGAACTTAGAGAGTAAAAAAGAATGGATTAACGAATTGAACGTTTTTCCGGTTCCTGATGGAGATACCGGTACCAATATGACCATGACTATTATGGCTGCAGCCAGAGAAGTGGGTTCTATGGAAAATCCTACCATGGAAGCTTTGGCAAAAGCGATTTCTTCCGGTTCCTTACGTGGTGCGAGAGGAAATTCCGGTGTTATTTTATCACAATTATTCCGTGGATTTACCAAGTCTATCAGAGAAGCGGATGAAATAGACGTGCCGCTTATGGCTATTGCTTTTGAAAAGGCTGTTGAGACAGCATACAAGGCTGTAATGAAGCCAAAGGAGGGTACCATCCTTACCGTTGCAAAGGGTGTAAGCGAAAAGGCCAGAGAGTTGGCTGATGCCGGCTGCGAAGATATGGCAGCATTTATTGCAGGTGTGATAGTTCATGCAGAGTATGTGCTTAGTCAGACACCGGAGATGTTACCTGTATTAAAGCAGGCGGGCGTGGTTGATTCCGGCGGTCAGGGCTTTGTAGAGGTACTTCACGGATGGCAGGATGCTTTCCTTGGCAAAGAAATTGATTATACCATTATGGATGCAGCGCCTGTGGCAAGTGCTATGAAGATAGATACTCAGGCAGAGGCTGACATTAAGTTTGGTTATTGTACAGAATTTATTATTTTATTGGATAAGACCTTTAATGTGAAGCATGAAATGGATTTTAAGGCTTATTTAGAGTCCATCGGCGATTCTATTGTAGTAGTTGCAGATGATGATGTGGTAAAGGTACATGTGCATACAAACGACCCTGGATTAGCTATTCAGAGAGCATTGAAATACGGTGCATTATCCAATCTTAAAATTGACAATATGCGTTTAGAGCATCAGGAAAAGCTTTTCAAGGAGGCAGAAAAGGCAGAAGCAGCAAAGGAAGCTGAGCCGGAAATGCCGAAGAAGGATGTGGGATTTATTTCCGTATCTATCGGTGCAGGTATGAACGAGATATTAACCAGTCTTGGCGTGGACTATATTATTGAAGGCGGTCAGACGATGAATCCGTCTACCGAGGATATGTTAAATGCCATTGATAAGGTAAATGCAGATACCATCTTTATTTTACCAAACAACAGCAATATTATCCTGGCTGCAAATCAGGCAAAGGCTTTGGTGGAGGATAAGCAGATTGTTGTTATTCCGACAAAGACTGTGCCACAAGGCATTACGGCAGTGATTAATTATGTTCCGGATTTGAGTGTGGCAGAAAACGAAGAAAATATGATTGCTGAAATCAAGCGTGTAAAGACCGGTCAGGTTACTTATGCAGTGAGAGATACCATGATTGATGATAAGGAAATCAAATGTGGTGACTTTATGGGTATTGGTGACAAGGGTATTCTGGCAGTAGGTACAGACATGTCAGCTATTACCTTAGAAATGGTAGATGCAATGATGGATGAGGATGCAGAGCTTGTCAGCATTTATTACGGTAGCGACATTTCTGAGGAGGAGGCTGCAGCACTAAGCGATGCTATCAGCAGCAAATATGCATATGCAGATGTAGAGCTTCAGTATGGTGGTCAGCCGATTTATTACTACGTGATTTCCGTAGAATAATATCAACATTACAGCAGTATTATACGATTTAATCAGGGGCGGCATATTGTGTGCTGCTCCTATTTTAAATATATGTCTCAGGTAAAGGAGGGCGCTGAGGTGGAGCTGACAGATTCCGTCATCGAGATAAAAGGCATTGGCGAAAAAACAGCCAGACTTATGAACAAACTGAATATTTTTACGGTCAGAGATCTTTTGCATGCTTTTCCCAGAGATTATGATACCTTTAAGGATGTTATAAATATTTCAGAGCTGACTATAGGCAGAACGGGTATTATTTCAGGTTTTATTATTCATGTTAAGCCTTTAAAGAGGGTTAGAAATATGACCATTATGAGTGTGTTGGTGAGAGATAAAACAGGGGCTATTAATCTTACCTTTTTTAACCAGCCTTATTTGAAAAATAAGTTGCACCCGGGATATACCTTTTATTTCAGGGGAGTGCCTCAGGCAAAAGGAGCGGAGCTTGTTATGGAGCAGCCGTCTATATATACCTCTGAAGAGCTTGAAAGGTTGCGTAATGCTATCTGGCCTAAGTATTCTTTGACGAAAGGACTTACCAACAAACTGGTCACAGCCAGCGTGGAAAAGGCCTTGGCAGCGGTGGATTTGAGTGAAGAATACCTGCCTGATTATATTTTACGAGAATACCAGTTGTGCGACAGGGAAAGTGCTTATCGTGGCATTCATTTTCCTATAGATTTTGCAAAGGTAACGGAAGCCAGACGCAGGCTGGTATTTGATGAACTTTTTATGTTTGTATATATGATACGCAGGGAGAAAGGATATGCAGAAAAGCTACCCAATGTATATCCGATGAAAGAGACCGAGATTTTAAACGAATTCTTAGAAAAATTGCCTTTTGAGCTTACGGATGCCCAAAAGCGTACCTGGAAGGAAATTTGTCGGGATTTATCTTCAACCTACAGTATGAACCGCCTGATACAGGGGGATGTGGGTAGTGGAAAGACTATTATTGCATTGCTGGCATTGCTTAAGACGGTTACAAACGGCTATCAGGGCGCTCTCATGGCGCCTACAGAGGTGTTGGCCAGACAGCATATGGAAAGCTTTACGAGGCTGACAGAAGCCCATGGGCTGCCTTTTAAGCCGGTTCTGCTGGTGGGTTCGATGACTGCCAGACAAAAAAAAGAGGCTTATGAGAAGCTTAAGTGTGGTGAGGCAAATCTGGCAATCGGTACTCATGCGGTTATTCAGGAAAAAGTGATTTTTAATAAGCTTGCACTGGTGATTACCGATGAGCAGCATCGCTTTGGGGTTAAGCAACGAGAAGCATTGGCGGGAAAAGGGACGTATCCACATGTGTTGGTTATGAGTGCGACTCCTATTCCAAGAAGTCTTGCTATTATTTTTTATGGAGATATGCATTTGTCTGTTATTGATGAGCTTCCGGCTAACAGACTGCCAAGAAAAAATTGTGTAGTAGGTACCAATTATCGTCCAACTGCATATAAATTTATCACAAAACAGATAGAGGCGGGGCATCAGGCCTATGTTATTTGTCCTATGGTGGAAGCCAGTGAAGATGAAGACAGCAAGCTGGAGAATGTTATAGATTACACTGATAAATTAAAAGAACAACTTCCGGAGCGTATTCGAGTGGCATATCTTCATGGTAAAATGCGTCCTGCGGAAAAGAATGCTATAATGGAAGATTTTGGCAGACATGAAATAGATGTACTGGTATCTACTACGGTCATTGAAGTAGGTATCAATGTGCCAAATGCTACGGTTATGATGGTGGAAAACGCAGAACGATTTGGTCTTGCGGGGCTTCATCAGCTGCGAGGCCGCGTAGGTCGTGGTGATGCCCAAGGTTATTGTATTTTTGTTTCCTCCAATGATGATAAAAAAACTATGGAGCGACTGGAAATATTAAATAAATCCAATGATGGTTTCTTTATAGCAAACGAAGATTTAAGATTAAGAGGACCGGGAGATTTGTTCGGTATCAGACAAAGTGGAGAATTTGATTTTGAACTGGCTGACATCTATCAGGATGCGGATATTTTGAAAATATGCGGTGATTTAGTTGAGCATATTATGGAAACAGACCCTGACTTGGAAGAGTCAGAGCATCAGGGACTTAGACGTTACTTTGAGTCCGGAAGCTGGAACCATCTTGACTTTAGAAGCATTTAGCGGTATGATATATATAATTGTGTCTTAACACTAAGCTACACTTTTACAGAAAGGACACTTTCATATGTCGAAAATTGCAATAGTTACAGATAGTAATAGTGGTATTACACCTGCACAGGCAAAAGAACTTGGTGTATATGTGGTTCCTATGCCTTTTATGATTAATGGAGATACTTTTTTTGAAGATATTAACCTGACAAAGTCTGATTTTTACCAAAAAATGAGCGAGGATGCAGAAATTTCCACTAGCCAGCCAAGCCCGGAGTCTGTTTTGAATTTATGGGATACCTTATTGCAGGAATATGACGAAGTTGTTCATATTCCTATGAGCAGCGCCTTATCCGGAAGCTGTTCTACCGCATACAGCCTTTCTTTAGATTACGACGGCAAGGTAGTTGTAGTTGATAATCAGAGAATTTCCGTTACCCAAAGACAGTCCGTTTTGGATGCGTTAAAGCTTGCGGGAATGGGTAAGAGTGCACAGGAGATACATGACATTCTCGTAGAGGATAAGCTTAACTCCACCATTTACATTATGTTGGATACCCTGTATTATTTAAAAAAAGGCGGACGCATCACTCCTGCAGCCGCAGCCTTGGGTACCTTACTCAGACTTAAGCCTGTCTTAACTATTCAGGGCGAAAAGTTAGATGCCTACTCCAAGGCCCGCACTACCAAACAGGGCAAGGAAACTATGCTGGCTGCCATACGAAACGATATTGAGAGCCGTCTGGGTGGCATTTCAGAGTCAGACGATATGTTTCTGGCTATTGTCCACACTAACAATCCCGAAGGTGCAGAAGCTTTTAAGGCAGAGCTACAGGCTATGTTTCCGCAGTACCGGGATATCTACGTGGACGAGCTGTCCCTAAGTGTGGCATGCCATATCGGACCGGGCAGTATTGCAGTTGCAGCGATGAAAAAATTAAATATTTATCAATAATTATAGAACCAGTCATGCTTTAATGTGTGGCTGGTTTATTAAATTAATAAAATTATCATAAACGTACGGTTTCGCACCTTGCAATGGAGCGAAATTTGTGGTAAAGTTTACGATATATGGTATTTTGTGATAAGTATGCCCACAAGAGGTTGTGTGCTTGCCGCATTTACTGAGAAAATACGATAATGAGGAAGTTTTTATGGTAAAGAAAGAGACATACGGCGCAGAGAATATAACCGTGTTAGAGGGATTGGAGGCAGTTCGTGTACGTCCGGGTATGTACATTGGCAGTGTTTCTACCAAAGGTTTGAACCATCTGATTTATGAAATTGTAGATAATTCCGTGGATGAGCATCTGGCGGGTTATTGCTCCGAAATTCGTGTTACCTTGGAGGCCGATGGCTCTTGTACCGTTTCTGATAATGGCCGTGGTATCCCTGTTGGTATGCATGAAAAGGGCATGAGCGCAGAGCGTCTGGTATTTACTACTCTGCACGCCGGTGGTAAGTTTGATAATGCTGCATATAAGACCAGCGGCGGTTTGCACGGTGTTGGTTCTTCTGTTGTAAATGCGTTATCAAAGAAGCTAACCGTTACCGTAAAGGTTGGCGGTGCTATACATTATGATAGTTACGAAAGGGGTATCCCTACTACGGAATTAATAGATGGTCTGTTGCCGGTGATTGGCAAGAGCAAAGAAACCGGTACTACCATTAATTTCCTGCCGGATGATGAGATATTTGACAAGGTTCGCTTTAAAGAGGACGATATTAAGAGCAGAATGCATGAAACTGCATACTTAAATCCGGAGCTTACCATTATTTTTAAGGATATGCGTAAGGATGAGCCGGAGGAAGTGATTTATCATGAGCCCGAAGGTATCATCGGCTTTATCAAGGATATGAATAAGTCCAGTGAGGCAGTTCATGATGTGGTGTATTTCAAGGGGGAAAGCGAAGGTATTACCTGCGAGGTGGCTTTCCAGTATGTGAATGAATTTCATGAGAATATTCTGGGCTTTTGTAACAACATTTATAATTCTGAGGGCGGTACTCATTTGACCGGTTTTAAGACTCAGTTTACTACTGTCATTAACACCTATGCCCGTCAGCTCAATATTTTAAAAGAAAAGGATGTAAATTTTACCGGTGCAGATGTGCGTAATGGTATGACTGCAGTTGTGTCTATCAAGCATCCGGATCCTCGTTTTGAAGGTCAGACCAAAACAAAGCTGGATAATCAAGATGCTGCCAAGGCTGTCAGCAAGATTACCAGTGAAGAAATTGTTCGTTACTTTGACCGAAATTTAGAGACCCTTAAGGGAGTTATTTCCTGTGCGGAAAAGGCTGCCAAGATTCGTAAGAGTGAGGAACGTGCCAAAACCAATCTTTTATCCAAGCAAAAGTTTTCTTTTGACTCTAACGGCAAGCTTGCCAACTGTGAATCAAAGGACGCTTCTAAGTGTGAAATCTTTATTGTAGAGGGTGATTCTGCAGGTGGCAGTGCCAAGAGTGCACGTAATCGTATGTATCAGGCGATTTTGCCTATTCGCGGTAAGATTTTAAACGTAGAGAAGGCCAGTATTGACAAGGTCCTTGCAAATGCAGAAATTAAAACCATGATTAATGCTTTTGGCTGCGGTTTTTCAGAAGGTTATGGTAACGACTTTGATATTTCCAAGCTTCGCTATGACAAGATTATTATTATGGCCGATGCTGATGTTGACGGTGCCCATATTTCCAACCTGTTATTAACTCTGTTTTATCGTTTCATGCCGGAGCTTATTTACAATGGACATGTTTACATAGCTATGCCTCCTTTGTACAAAGCTATGCCAAGTAAGGGGCAGGAGGAATATTTGTATGACGATAAGGCCTTAGAGCAATATCGCAAGAAACATAAAGGGCCATTTACGTTGCAGCGTTACAAGGGTCTTGGTGAAATGGATGCAGACCAGCTTTGGGAGACAACCTTAAATCCGGACACCAGACTTTTAAAGAAAGTAGAGATTGAGGACGGCCGTATGGCAAGCCATATTACAGAGTTACTGATGGGTACTGAGGTTTCTCCTCGTAAAGCTTTTATTTATGAGCATGCAACAGACGCAGAATTAGATGTATAGGAGATAAAGAGATGGAAGATAGAATTATAAAAACAGAATATTCTGATGTCATGCAAAAATCCTTTATTGATTATGCCATGAGCGTTATTATTGCAAGAGCCCTGCCGGATGCCAGAGATGGGTTAAAGCCGGTACAACGTCGTACCCTGTACGACATGCATGAGTTGGGCATCCGCTATGATAAGCCTTATCGTAAGAGTGCCCGTATCGTGGGTGACACTATGGGTAAATATCATCCACATGGTGACAGTTCCATTTACGAAGCTCTGGTTGTTATGACCCAGGATTTCAAAAAAGGACTCCCCCTTGTAGATGGGCACGGTAATTTTGGCAATATCGAGGGCGACGGCGCAGCTGCCATGCGTTATACGGAGGCCAGATTAGAGCGTATCAGTCAGGAAGGCTTGCTTGCCGATTTGGACAAGGATGTAGTGGATTTTGTGCCAAACTTTGATGAGACAGAGAAGGAACCCAGTGTATTACCTGCCAAGTTTCCAAACCTTTTGATTAACGGTTCCGAGGGTATTGCGGTAGGTATGGCCACCAGTATTCCGCCTCACAATTTCGCAGAGGTGGTAGATGCTGCCAAGGCGTATATGCTGAATCCAAACATCACCACCAGAGAATTAATGCGTTATGTAAAGGGACCTGATTTTCCTACCGGCGGCATTGTAATTAATAAAGATGAACTTTTGGATATTTACGAGAGCGGTGTAGGCAAGGTAAAAATCCGTGGACGCGTCACCACCGAAAAGGTAAAGGGCGGTCGCGTTAACATTGTCATCACAGAAATTCCGTATACTATGATTGGCGCCGGCATCGGCAAGTTCCTGTCAGATGTGGCAGCCCTCTCTGAAAGCAAGAAAACAACGGATATTGTGGATATTTCCAATCAGTCCTCCAAGGAAGGTATTCGTATTGTTATTGAGGTGCGTAAAGATACGGATGTGGACAACTTCATCAACATGCTTTATAAAAAGACCCGCCTGGAGGATACCTTTGGTGTGAATATGCTTGCTATCCACCAGGGCAGACCGGAGACCATGGGGCTGAAAGCCATTATTAAGGCCAATATTGACTTCCAGTTTGAAGTGGCTAAGCGTAAGTACACCACATTACTCAATAAGGAATTAGAGAAAAAGGAAATTCAGGAAGGTCTGATAAAAGCTTGTAATGTAATTGACCTGATTATTGAAATTCTGCGTGGTTCCAAGGACAGAGCCATGGCAAAGGCTTGTCTGGTAGAGGGTGAGACCAAGGGCATTCGTTTTAAATCTAAGGGGTCTGAGCTTATGGCCAGCCAGCTTCGATTTACGGAAAAGCAGGCTAATGCCATTTTGGATATGCGTTTATATAAATTAATCGGTCTGGAAATCGAAGCATTAATAGCTGAACACGAGGATACCCTGACCAATATATTTAAGTACGAGGATATACTGGCCAGACGTGATTCCATGGCACAGGTGATTATGAATGACATGGATGAATTTAAGAAACAATATAAACGTGACAGACGTACCACCATTGAGAATGGCGTAGAGGCAGTTTTTGAAGAAGCAAAGCAGCAGGAGCTGGACGTATACTTTATGTTAGACCGCTTTGGTTACGCAAAGACGGTGGACGAGGCTACCTTTGAACGCAATAAGGATGCTGCACTTAGCGAAAACCGTTTTGTATTTAAGTGCAAAAATACCGGTAAGGTTTGTCTGTTTACAGACAAAGGCCAGCTTCATACTATCAAGGTAATGGATGTGCCGTTTGGTAAGTTCCGTGACAAATCCGTACCGGTGGACAATATCAGTACCTATAGCATGGAAAAGGAACAGATTGTATTTGCTGCCAGCCAGTCGGATTTGAATTTATATCGCGTACTGTTCTTTACTAAGCAGGGCATGTGCAAGGTGGTAGACGGCGGCGAATTTGATGTGGCAAAGCGTAATGTTGCTGCTACCAAGCTTCAGGATGATGATGAAGTGGTATGTGTAGATATTTTAAAGGAGCAGAAAACAGTAGTAATGCAGTCAAAGGACGGTTATTTCCTGCGATTTAGTATTGAAGAAATTCCGGAAAAGAAAAAGGCTGCAGTAGGTGTGCGAGGCATCAAATTAAAAGCAGGCGACTTGGTAGAAGCAGCGTATTGCCTGAATTATAATGACCAGACAACCATTGAGTATAAGTCTAAACAATTAGAGCTTAATAAAATAAAGCTCGGCAAACGTGATGGCAACGGTGTAAAGGTCAGAGCATAGTTAAAAAAGCATCCTTAAGAGCTTGTCTATAACAACCTCTTAAGGTGTGGAAAGGAAAGTATGAGAGTTATTGCGGGAAGTGCAAGAGGAATGAAACTGAAAACTCCTGAGGGAATGGATACCAGACCTACTCAGGATCGTATCAAAGAGACTTTATTTAATATGCTGCAGTTTCAGCTTGCAGACTGTGTGTTTGTGGATCTGTTCAGCGGAAGCGGCGGTATTGGTATTGAAGCTTTAAGTCGCAGCGCCAGAAAGGCTTATTTTGTAGAAAATGCAAAGGAACCTTTGGCTTGCATAGAAGCTAATTTGACAACCACGAAGCTTAAGGCCGATGCAGTTGTTTTGAAAACGGATGCCGTAAGCAGTCTACACCATATATTCGAAAAGGAAGTGGATATTATTTTTATGGATCCGCCTTATCATATGGGGCTTGAAAAGCAGCTGCTCACATACTTAAAGGATATCAAGTTTGTGACAAAAGATACAGTGATTATTGTGGAGGCTTCTCTGGACACGGACTTTGACTATGCCTATGATTTAGGTTTTGAGGTCTACAAAGAAAAGTGTTACAAAACAAACAAACACGTATTTTTGAGGAGGACATAGAGGATGGCAAAGGCAATTTTTCCCGGCAGCTTTGATCCAATTACCATGGGACACCTTGATTTAATCAAACGTGCAGCAGTAAGCTTTGATGAATTAACGGTTGCTGTTTTAAATAATCATGAGAAATCTCCGTTGTTTTCTGTGGAAGAACGTGTTAATATGATAAAAGAAGCAGTAAAGGATATTCCAAATGTCAAAGTAGATTCTTTTTCAGGCTTTTTAGCAGATTATGCAAATGCACATGATATTCATGTGTCTGTGAGAGGTCTCCGAACCCCTTCTGATTTTGAATATGAACTTCCTACAGTTCATTTCAATCGAATATTATCTAAGGGAGCAGTTGAGACTCATTTCCTGGCCACCAGTTTGGAATATGCACATTTAAGCAGTTCTGCAGTCAGAGAGGTAGCCAAATTTAAAGGTGATATCAAGGGATTGGTACCGGATTGTATTATAAATTTAATTTATGAAAAATATGGATATAAATGGGAGGAGTAATCGTATGCAAAGCAGAATGGAACAATTAATTGAAGAAATGGAAAATTACATTGCCAGTTGTAAGCCACAGGCATTTTCCAAAGAAAATATTATCGTTGACAGATATCACATGGAGGAGCTTTTAGACGAGCTTAAGAGACGTACTCCTGAGGAATTAAAGCGTTATCAGAAGATTATGGCACAAAAAGATGCTATTTTAGATGATGCACGTTCCAAGGCAGAAGCACTTGTAAATAAGGCTACTCTTCAGACAAACGAGTTAGTCAGCGAGCATGAAATTATGCAGCAGGCTCATGCAAGAGCTCAGGAGGTAGAGACTATGGCTCGCCAGAAGGCTCAGGAGCTAGTGGATGCAGCAGCAGAAGAAGCAAATGCAATGCGTATGGCAGCGGTACAATATACTGATGACCTGCTTGCTAATATTGAGAATTTATTAAATCACTCTATTCAGACCACCTCCGGCCAGTATGAAAACATGCTTACCAGCTTAAACCAGTACCGTGATGTGGTTCTGAATAATCGTCATGAGCTTCGCGGCGAGGATGAGGAAGAGCTTGATACATATGAAGCATCATCATCCCCTGTAAGCGGTGCAACCGGCGAAATCAGTTTAATGTAGGTAACAGTTTAGCCATTAGCAGCCAAATCGAGCTAATGGCTAAACGATTAATCTACCTACGATATACGACAGCACTGCCAGTATACATTTGTGAAGCACATATTTTCTGACAGATAAGCCTGCCGGCTTTAGGAAGCTATAAGTCTGGATAACGCAGCAGGCACCGCCCAGATTGGTATAGATAAGCACCAGGGGCAGGCTGGTATTCACAGGCAGCATCCCCAATCCACCGGTAATTTCAAGCAATGGATAGAGGGCAATTGTTTGTAGATTGATACTTTCTAAAAGGTGTGTAAGGGTTACAAAAAACAACTGAAAAAGTACCATATAACCGCCAAGCATGAGGATAGAACGACCACATTTCGGCACGCTTTCGTAGAGAGCATCCGGAAGAGACAGTCTGGAAGTACAGGTGTGTGTTGCGATGTCGATATTTGATGTGGCCGGCGTAGCTTTGATGGTGTTAGTATGTGTTGACGCACGAAAATTGCAGTCACCATACAGGGTGTAGCGTGTACACAACCCATAAAGCAGACTAAGTCCATAGATACCGAACAGAAGCATCCACAAATTAAGCTCCGGAAAGCATTTATATGTAAAATTTATGGTATACATGGGGCCGATACAATTAATAAAAGTTAACAGGTATTCAGCCTCTTTTTTTGATATGTTGTGCTTTATCAGCATGTCTGCTGTTGTTTTGGCACCCATAGGGAAGCCAAAGAAAAGTCCTGTGATTAAACAATAGCAGCCGTTATCACTGATCTTCAAAAAGCGTAAGAGTGTCTTGTTAAAAAGGCGGCCTATCCGGGCAGCGAAGTCGGTGTCCACCAGGATACTGCTTAAAAGCATCATGGGAAAAAGAGCAGGTATCATGGTTTCATACCACTGCTTCAGGGCCTGCATACACTGTGCCTGGGCGGCGGCTCTGTCTGTAAATAGTAATAAAATGGTATATAATACTAGAAAAATCATATTACAATGTATGACATAATAGAAAGGTTCATGCTTATGGGTAAGCTTTTTAGGCTGGATAAATTTCTTTGTGAGTTAGAAATCGGTACCAGAAGTGAAGTGAAGACATTTCTTCGTAGAGGTTTGGTTACGGTAAATGGTATTACACAAAAAAGTCCTGATTTTAAAATTAATCCTGATGTAGATGTTGTTACGTATCAGGGGCAGGAATTAAAATATCAGGAGTTTTATTATTATATGCTGAATAAGCCTGCCGGGGTGATTACCGCCACAGAGGACAGGATGCAGGATACTGTTATGAGTCTGATGGGGGATTGCTATAGGTCAGATTTGTTTCCGGTGGGGCGTTTGGACAAGGACACCGAAGGGCTGCTTCTTATTACCAATGACGGCAATCTCGCACATGCCCTTTTAAGCCCCAAAAAGCATGTACCCAAGACTTATCTTGTAGAAGTGCCGGAAAGGCTGAATTTGGAGCAAATAGAAGCCTTGGAGCAAGGCGTGGATATCGGGGATGACAAGATGACGCTACCTGCTAAGGTAGAGGTACTAACGGATACACATATAAAGTTAACCATTTGCGAGGGCAGATACCATCAGGTAAAGCGTATGCTTGGAGCAGTAGGCAGTGAAGTGCTTTACTTAAAACGACTCTCTTTTGGCGCATTAGCTCTGGATGAGAACTTGCCCCAAGGAAGTTTTCGCGCATTAACGGTGGAAGAAGTTATATTATTGAGAAAGAAATAGTTGAAGTTAATTGAGACCGAGCTGGAAGGAATTACAGCATTTTTGAGGGAATTCATATGTTAACAAATATAAAAGCATGCCTTTTTGATATGGATGGCACGTTAGTAGATTCCATGCATATCTGGAAGGACATTGATATTGCATTTCTTGGGCGTTTTGGCTATGAGCTGCCGCCTACCTTGCAAAAAGAAATTGAAGGGATGGCATTTAAGGAAACCGCTCAATATTTTAAAGAACGATTTAACCTGCCTCTTTCCATTGAGGAAATCATGGATCAATGGAATGAAATGGCTTTTCGGGTGTATGCTGAGGAAATCGATTACAAGAAAGGGGCTTTTGCCTTTCTTAAAATGCTGAAGAAAATGGGCATTCGTACCGCTATCTGCACCAGTAATTCTAAAGAATTGGTGGCAGCAGTTGGGGAGCATCTGGGCTTTATACCTTATTTTGATACGATTATCACCTCTTGTGAGGTTGGAGCAGGGAAGCCTGCACCTGACATTTATTTAGAGGCAGCCAGAATAGTCGGTGTTTCGCCGGAGGAATGTCTGGTGTTTGAAGATATTGTGATGGGTCTGACAGCCGGAAAACGTGCAGGCATGAAGCTTTGTGCTGTGGAGGACCCGTTTTCTGCAGACCAGAGAGCAGAAAAGAAGGCTATGGCTGATTATTATATCGAAGATTATTTATCACTGTTAGAATAAAACAACATAAAAATCTACTTAACATTGTTGGAATAGAATAAAGGAGCAATTATGGCATTTTTACCTATCAGTAAACAAGATATGATTGACAGAGGAATTTCACAGTTAGACTTCGTCTATATTACAGGGGATGCCTACGTGGACCACCCTTCCTTTGGACATGCCATTATCAGCAGGGTACTGGAATCTCATGGCTACAGTGTAGGGATAATTGCCCAGCCGGACTGGAAGGACGATCAAAGCATCTCTGTTTTGGGAGAGCCAAGACTAGGCTTTTTGATTTCCGGTGGCAACATGGACTCTATGGTAAATCATTACTCTGTATCTAAGAAGCGTCGTGACAAAGATGCTTATACACCGGGCGGTGAAATGGGGAAACGTCCTGACTATGCCACGGTCGTTTATGGTAATTTAATTCGCCGTACTTATAAAAAAACACCGATTATTATTGGAGGAATTGAAGCAAGTCTCAGACGTATGGCTCATTATGATTACTGGTCCAATTCCTTTAAACGCTCCATTTTATTGGACAGTCAGGCTGATTTGATTTCTTACGGTATGGGCGAAAAGTCCATTGTTGAGATTGCCGATGCCCTAAACAGTGGCATTGCAGTGCAGGATATTACTTTTATTCCCGGAACTCTTTATAAAACCAAGGATATTTCCGGACTGTATAATAGTGTAACTCTGCCGGATTATACTTCCATGAAAGAAGTGCCACGCAAGTATGCGGAAAGCTTTGCCATTCAGTACAACAGCACAGACCCCTTTACAGGCAAGGTGTTGGTGGAGCCGTATCCTAATGGTATTTTTGTGGTGCAAAATCCACCACAGCCACCCCTTACCATGGAAGAAATGGACGCAGTTTATGCCCTTCCGTATGAAAGGACTTATCATCCTTCCTATGAGGAAAAGGGCGGTGTTCCGGCGATTTCAGAGATTAAGTTTAGTTTAATCAGCAATCGTGGGTGCTTTGGCGGCTGCAGCTTCTGTGCATTGACATTCCATCAGGGACGTACCATACAGGTCAGAAGCCATGAATCTATTTTGGAGGAAGCAAGATTACTTACAGAAGAACCGGATTTCAAGGGCTATATTCATGATGTAGGAGGACCTACCGCCAATTTCCGTCATCCTTCCTGCGAAAAGCAGTTAAAAGTAGGCGTTTGTAAGCACAGACAGTGCCTATTCCCCAAGCCTTGTCCAAATATGAAAGCTGACCACAGCGATTATTTAAAGCTTTTGCGTAAATTACGTGCCGTACCAAAGGTCAAAAAGGTCTTTATCCGTTCCGGTATTCGTTTTGATTATTTACTTGCAGACAAAGATGACAGCTTCTTCTACGAGCTGGTGGAGCATCATGTTAGTGGTCAATTAAAGGTTGCACCTGAGCACATCAGTGACGCTGTACTCAGTCGCATGGGGAAGCCGGAAAAGGCTGTATACGAGCGCTTTGTGAAGAAATATTATGAAATTAACAAAAAGCTGGGCAAAGAGCAATATCTGGTACCATATCTTATGAGCTCACACCCGGGCAGCACTTTAAAGGAAGCTATCGAATTGGCAGAGTATCTGCGTGATTTGGGCTACATGCCGGAACAGGTACAGGATTTCTACCCGACTCCATCCACCGTGTCCACCGTTATGTATTATACCGGTCTGGACCCACGGGACATGAAACCAGTTTACGTTTGCAAAAATCCTCACGAAAAGGCTATGCAGCGTGCCTTGATTCAATACCGCAATCCAAAGAACTATGATTTGGTGTATGAGGCACTGATGAAGGCAGGCCGTAATGATTTAATTGGCTTTGATAAGAAATGTTTAATTAAGCCGAGAAAATTTGCTGCGGAGAATGCGGCAAGTAGTGAAAAATACGGCAAGACAGGTGAACCAAGAGCTCAAAAAGCTGCGATATCTAAGCGCGGTGTGCAGACTGCTTCGAACAAAAAAGCAGGCTTACAATCAGGCAATAGCAAAAAGAAAAAGACCATACGACAAGTACACAAGAAGAAATAACAGGAGATTTACATGGACTTAAAACGTTTTTTTACTACCTCACAGGTAAAAAATACCTATGGATATATTAACAGCCAGAAAAAATACGAGCTTATCCGCACTATCGTATATTTTGGTGTCTCACTTTCTTTATTTATTGCAGGCTACATGGCTACCAAATCCAAAATGAATTTGTTGACAGTAGTGGCTGTTTTGGGATGTCTGCCGGCTAGTAAAAGTCTGGTAAGCATGATTATGTTTTTTAGGTATCACAGCTGCAGCTTGGATGTGAAGAATACAGTTTCATTACAAAGCGAAGGCTTGGAAAGCTTATATGATTTGGTGTTTACTACTGAAAAGGCAACCTATGTAGCAGCTCATGCGGCATATAAATCCAAATGCCTGATTTTATATGCGGAAAAATCTCTGGATACTGCCGGTCTGGAAGCACATTTGCAGGACTATATGAAAAAGGCAAATATCTCAGGAGTGAATGTGAAGGTGTATACGGATTTGAAAAAGTATACGGAGAGATTAGGGCAGTTGAAGGCTCTGGAGAGAGAAGAAGGAAAACAGGCTTTAGAAGTTTTGCAGTTAATAAAGGAGATTACGTTGTAAATATATCAAAATTTGGAGTTAATATAATTCATGAAAAAACAGTTAACAATTTGGTCAATCATTTCAGCGTTGGTGATGTTAATGTTACCATGGCTTGCAGTTACATTTGCTCCGGCTGATGCCGGAATGGCGATTTGCTTCATATTATTTTACGCAATCAATCCTATATATTCCATCGTTATTGGATATCAAGCCGGTAGAAATGTAAAGGCATTATGGCCATTGCCTATGATATCAGCAGTACTATTTTTGATTGGAACATGGATATTCTTTACAATAGCAGAGACAATATTTATCGTATATGCAGTAATATATCTTGTATTAGGTTTAATCGCCATGTTTATTACTTCGAAGTTTATAAAATAGGGAGTAACATATGCAAGAAATTCATATTTCAACAAATGAGGCAGGTCAGCGATTAGACAAGTTGCTTCACAAGTTGTTGCCGGATGCGGGCAGCAGTTTCTTATACAAAATGTTGCGAAAGAAAAATATTACCTTAAACGGCAGGAAGGTTGAGGGGAAGGAAAATTTAAAGCAGGGCGATATCGTTAAAATCTTTCTGGCTGATGAAACCTATCAGAAATTTGGCGGCAAATTGCTTACAAGCAGTCAAAGTACTGTGGACATTATTCCATATACCAAAGCATATGAGACTTTAAGAGGCATAGAAATTGTTTATGAGGATGAGCATGTACTGATTGTAAACAAGCCCTCCGGTATATTAAGTCAGAAGGCCACTAACACAGATATCTCTGTAAATGAATGGTTTATCGGATATCTGCTTCATAAGGGGCAGATTACAAAGGAGTCCTTAATTAGTTATAAGCCTTCTATATGTAATCGTCTGGACAGAAACACCTCAGGACTTTTAATATGCGGTAAATCTTTAATAGGAACTCAACAATTAAACCAATGGATTAAAGATAGGAGCATCCGCAAATTTTATCGACTGTTTGTATGTGGTTCTATGACGAAGGGAGCTTCTATCACTGGTTATCTTCACAAGAATGAAAAAACAAACAAAGTAACCATACATGAAAAAGAAGTGCCGGGGGCTACTGCAATCAAAACCGTTTATAAGCCATTAAAGGTTTGTGGGGATGTCACCTACATGGAAGTAGAATTAATCACCGGCAAGACACACCAGATCAGGGCTCATCTGGCCAGTGTGGGGCATCCTTTGGTGGGTGATTTTAAGTATGGTAATGTAGATTATAATAAAATTTTTAAGCGTGCTTATAAGGTTGAGGATCAGCTTTTACATGCCTATCGACTGGAGTTCCCTTTTATAGCAGAGGAAAACCAGTTGTCAGCATTGTCCAATCAGACTTTTTACGCAAGAGAGCCCAAGGTTTACGAGCAAATTATACAGACCTATCGGGCATAAATTTAAATGATTTTTTATGCGAGGTACAAATTACATGGCAACATGGAGTTCCAGAGGACTAAGAGGTTCTACTCTGGAGGATATGATAAATAAAACAAATGAAAAATACCGGGAAGCGGGGCTGGCTTTAATCCAAAAGGTGCCTACCCCTATTACGCCGGTACGTATTGATCAGGAGAGCAGACATATTACACTGGCTTATTTTGACCAAAAGAGTACGGTTGATTATATAGGGGCGGTACAAGGCATTCCCATTTGCTTTGATGCCAAGGAATGCGCTAAGGATACTTTTGCACTGCAGAATATTCATGAGCACCAGGTGCAGTTTATGGGAGATTTTGAAAAGCAGGGCGGAGTAGCGTTCTTTTTGATTTACTTTACACACAAAGACATCCTTTATTACCTTCCTTATGAAATGCTTTTGTATTTTTGGGATCGGGCCAAAGAGGGGGGCAGAAAAAGTTTTCGCTATGACGAGTTAAATCCTGAATATATTTTGCCCCATAAAGGCGGTATTTTGGTGCCTTATCTGGATGCGCTTCAAAAAGATTTAGATGACAGGGAATAAAAATCAGCGGATAGTTTTATCTGTCACCCATGGGAAGGAAAATATGTGATTATGAAACATTTTTTAGAAAAAAAACTTACAAATTTTCATTGTGTCTTGATTTCTGTATTTAGCGCCATGACTATTTTGCTGTTTATTGTGGTAAAATTAGGTGGCTGTTATGAAACAAATAATGATAGAATTATTAACGAAATCTTTTCAGGAACCATGACAGGAACTCCGGATGCACATGCAATATCGGAGCATTGAAATAATTGGGGTTGACAAATTTTATAAATGTAGTATACTCAAATAAGATTTTACATCATTAAATTAGCACGTTACCACGCTAAAGTGAGAGGTTTTTTATGACAGATAAGCAATTATTACATACCCCGGAGGGTGTGAGAGATATTTATGGGCTTGAATATAAGCGTAAGCTTACTATTCAAAGACAGATTAGAAAGAGTATAGCAGGCTTTGGATATGAGGCTATTCAGACACCGACTTTTGAATATTTTGATGTTTTTTCCAAGGAAGTAGGTACTACCCCTTCAAAAGATTTGTATAAGCTTATTGATAAGGATGGTCAGACTTTGGTGCTTCGTCCGGATTTTACGCCGTCCATTGCCAGATGTGCAGCCAAGTATTTTATGGACGAAGAGAAGCCGTTACGGTTTACTTATGAAGGCAATACCTTTGTAAATGTCAGTCATTTACAGGGAAAGCTAAAGGAAACGACTCAGATGGGTGCAGAGCTGATATTGGATGACAGTGTGGAAGCGGATGCTGAACTGTTGGCTATGGTTGTGGATGCATTACAGGCTACCGGTCTTACCGAATTTCAGATTTCCGTAGGGCATATGGATTACTTCAAAGGGCTTTGTGAGGAAGCAGGTCTTAGTGAAGAGGCGGAAAAAAGCTTAAGAGAAGCTATTTCTATTAAGAATATGTTTGCAGCAAGGGATTTGCTGGATACTCTGGACATTCAGTCAGGTGTCAGGGAAGCGCTGCTAGAGGTAGCTGATTTATTTGGTTCCATGCAGGATTTGTCCCATGCCAAGGCATTAGCCCACAATGCGCGTTCCATTGCCGCTATTGAGCGCTTAGAACAGCTTAAGAGCCTGTTGGAATGCTATGGTATGGAACAGTATGTGTCCTTTGATTTGGGGATGCTTAGTCAGTATCATTATTATACCGGTATTGTATTTAAAGCCTTTACCTATGGTATTGGTGATGCCATCGTAAAGGGTGGTCGTTACGATCATTTATTAAGTTATTTTGGTAAGAAGGCTCCTGCAGTAGGCTTTATGGTCATAGTGGATGATATATTAGAAGCGCTGGATCACCAAAAAATAACTATTCCTGTGGAAACGGCTGCAATTACCGTTTCCTATACTAAGGCTTCCTTTCAAGAAGCTTTAGCGCAGGCAAAAGCATTGCGCCGCGAAGGCAAAGCTGTTATATTGACAAAGGAAGTTTAGAAGCGAGAACGAAAATGAGTGAAGATAGATATTTAACTTTTGCGCTTGGCAAGGGACGATTAGCCAAGAAAACCTTGGAGCTTTTAGAGGAAATCGGCATTACCTGTGAGGAAATGAAGGATAAGGACTCACGCAAGCTTATATTTGTAAATGAAGAGCTGAAACTTAAATTTTTCCTTGCAAAAGGACCGGATGTACCTACATACGTAGAATATGGTGCTGCCGATATCGGTGTGGTAGGCAAGGATACCATTTTAGAAGAAAACAGACGGGTATACGAGGTATTGGACTTGGGCTTTGGTAAATGCCGTATGTGCGTGTGCGGACCAAAGAGTGCCAAGGAGCTTTTACAAAATCATGAGCGTATCCGTGTGGCTACCAAATACCCCAATATTGCCCAAAATTATTTTTATAATGTAAAGCATCAGACTGTGGATTTAATTAAATTAAATGGTTCCGTAGAATTAGGACCATTGGTTTCACTATCCGATGTGATTGTAGATATTGTAGAAACGGGTTCTACTCTGAAGGAAAATGGACTGGAAGTGTTAGAGGAAATTTGTCCGCTTTCTGCCCGTATGATTATAAATCAAGTGTCCATGCAGATGGAAACTAAGCGAATCAGAGATTTAATTATGGCATTAAAAGAAAAGCTGTAGTGAGGTACTAACCATGAGAATTATTACACTATCCAAAGAGAGTAAATCTAATTTATTAAATGATTTGTTAAAAAGAAGTCCCAATAACTACGGACAGTACGAGACAATTGTAAGTGATATTATCGAAAAGGTCAAAACCAAAGGAGATGAGGCTGTTTTTTCATACACCAAACAGTTTGATAAGTGCGAACTGACTGCAGAAACCATTCGTGTAACA
This sequence comes from Lachnospiraceae bacterium, assembly GCA_017516285.1. The sequence continues at coordinate 26,655 of JAFXDD010000009.1, read as the reverse complement.
GAGGCTGAAATACAAGAAGCAGTAAATACCATTGACCCTAAGCTTTATACCGTTATGGAAAAGGCTGCTACAAATATCAAAGCATACCACGAGAAGCAGGTGCGTAACAGTTGGTTTGATGCTAAGCCGAACGGCACTATTTTAGGTCAGAAGATTACCCCAATAGGTAAGGCCGGTGTGTATGTACCTGGCGGTAAGGCTGCTTATCCTTCCAGTGTACTGATGAACGTTATTCCTGCCAAGGTTGCAGGCGTAGGGAAGGTTGTCATGGTAACTCCTCCGGGTTCTGATGGCAAGGTTAATCCGGGCACTCTGGCTGCAGCTAAGGTTGCAGGAGTAGATGAAATTTACAAGGTCGGTGGTGCACAGGCCATTGCAGCACTGGCTTTTGGTACGGAATCTATTCCAAAAGTTGACAAAATTACCGGTCCGGGCAATATTTTTGTAGCATTGGCAAAGAAGTCTGTTTACGGCCATGTAAGCATCGACTCTGTAGCCGGCCCTAGTGAAATTTTAGTATTGGCGGATGAGACTGCAAATCCTCGTTATGTGGCTGCAGACCTGTTATCCCAGGCAGAGCATGATGAGCTGGCAAGTGCGATTTTAATTACCACCTCAAAGGAACTGGCAGAGGCTGTTTCTAAAGAGGTAGAGGTATTTATTTCTGAATTGTCCCGTACGGATATTATGCGTAAGTCCATCGATAATTATGGTTATATATTAGTAGCAGAAACTTTAGAAGACGCTATAGATGCAGCTAATGAAATTGCATCTGAGCATTTGGAGATATTAACCAGAAATCCTTTTGAGGTCATGACCAAAATTCAAAATGCAGGCGCAATTTTCCTGGGTGAATATTCTTCTGAGCCTTTAGGAGACTATTTTGCGGGACCAAACCACATTTTACCGACTAACGGAACCGCCAAATTCTTCTCACCTTTAAGTGTGGATGATTTTATCAAGAAGAGCAGCATTATATCTTATTCCAGAAATGCTTTAGAGGCTGTTCATGAGGATATTGAGTTCTTTGCAGAAAAGGAAGGCTTGACAGCCCACGCTAATTCTATTAAAGTACGTTTTGAATAAAGTATTGTAAACTATGCATACGACAGATTGGAGATTATATTATGTCAAGAAATGCAACTATTAACCGTATTACCAGGGAAACAGATATTTCCATGAAATTAGAAATTGATGGAACAGGTAAAAGCCACATCAAAACCGGCATTTGTTTTATGGATCACATGCTGGAGGGCTTGTCCAGACATGGTTTCTTTGATATGAATTTAAACATAAACGGAGATTTACACGTAGATGGTCACCACACAGTAGAGGACTGTGGTATTGTGCTTGGTCAGGCTATTAAGGAAGCTGTTGGTGATAAAGCCGGCATCAGACGCTACGGTTATTTTATTCTCCCGATGGATGAGGTATTAGTACTATGCGCCGTGGATTTGTGCGGCAGACCATATTTTGATTTTGATGCAGCCTTTACTGCAGAGAGAGTCGGTGACTTTGAAACAGAGCTTGTAAAGGAATTCTTTTATGCCGTTTCCTATAGTGCCGGCATGAATTTACATATTAAGGTGCTGACCCCCGGCAATAATCATCACATGATAGAAGCTATGTTTAAAGCATTTGCCAAGGCTCTTGATATGGCTACCGGCAAGGATGAGAGAATTACAGATGTGCTTAGTACCAAGGGGAGTTTGTAAATATGAGTATCAAAAAAAAGATTATCTCTAATATATATTTAAAAAATGGTAAGGCAGCTTCTGACCCTATGGCAGAAATTATATTTGAAATTGCTCCGGCAGAGTTGGCTTTAAAATATGCCAATGCTCATGTAGATGGTCTGCTTGTGACAGATTTGTCCGAAAATGACGCAGAGCATGAGCTTAACCTGGATGTACTGAAGGAAATCTGTACAAAAGCGGAGATTCCGGTTATTGGCGCAGGTCATGTAAAGCGCATGGAGGACATTAAGAAGCTTCTCTATGCAGGATGCAAGCAGGCTGTTTTGGATTATGATACAGTGGAAGGTATTGCCATTACTGAAGAGGTATCAGGTAAATTCGGTAAGGACAAGTTGTGGGTAAAAGCAACTGATTTATCACATTTAACAACAAATATTGAAAAGATTGAGGAATATGTGTCCGGTGTAATTTTAGAAAAAGCCGATGATTTGGCAGTACTTTCCTTCAAGGAATGTACAAAGGTGCCGTTTTTGGTACAACCGTCCTCCTCTAAAATGAATGCCTTGTCCTTCTGTAAATTTAGTAGGTGTGCCGGAGTATGCGGTTTTACTCCTGATGCTAATAAAGTACTTACCTTAAAGGATGAGCTGGTAAACGAAGGACTGGAAATTCAGACTTTGGAAGCTGCCTTTAGTTGGGCTGATTTTAAAGTAAATTCAGACGGCATGGTGCCGGTTATTGTACAGGATTATCAGACCGGTGAAGTGCTGATGATGGCCTATATGAACGAAGAGGCCTATAATTACACTTTAAAGACCGGAAAAATGACTTACTACAGCCGTTCCAGACAAGAACTGTGGCTAAAGGGCGACACCTCCGGGCATTTCCAGTATGTAAAAAGTCTGTCTGCCGACTGCGACATGGACACCATTTTGGCTAAGGTTAGCCAGATTGGTGCTGCCTGCCATACAGGTGCCCGTTCCTGCTTCTTTAACGAAATTACCAAAACAGAATTTGAAAATAAAAACCCTGCCCTTGTTTTTGAAGATGTATATAATGTTATTATGGACAGGAAGCTGCATCCGAAGGAAGGCTCTTACACTAATTATTTGTTTGACAAGGGCATTGACAAGATTTTAAAGAAACTGGGTGAAGAGGCAACTGAAATTGTAATTGCTGCCAAAAATCCAAATGCCAATGAAATCAAGTATGAAATTTGTGACTTTTTGTATCATATGATGGTACTGATGGCAGAGAAGGATGTGACTTGGGAGGAAATTACTCAGGAACTTGCAAAACGTTAATGAACATGTTAAGATAAGACTGTGTTTTTTCGACACAGTCTTAATGTTATTTGAAAGGAAAGTAATTTTATGATAAAGCTGGCATTATCAGATGATATTTTAATGAAGGTAGATAAGCCTGCGCGATATATTGGAAATGAAGTAAATGCCGTAATAAAGGACAAGTCTCAGGTGGACGTGCGTTTTGCCATGTGCTTTCCGGACGTTTATGAAATCGGCATGTCTCATTTAGGTATTCAGATTCTTTACGGAATGCTTAACAGTCAGGATGATGTGTGGTGCGAGCGTGTGTACAGTCCTTGGGTGGATTTGGATAAGATTATGCGTGAACAGAGCATTCCGCTCTTTGCACTGGAGTCACAAGAGCCTGTAAAGGACTTTGATTTCCTGGGTATAACCATTCAGTATGAAATGTGCTACACCAATATTTTGCAGGTGCTGGATTTGGCGCAAATTCCGTTAAAAGCAGTGGACAGAATAGAGTGGGACTATCCGATTGTAATTGGCGGTGGTCCATGTACTTATAATCCGGAACCAATAGCAGACTTTTTTGATATGTTCTATATTGGTGAAGGTGAAACGCAGTATCGCAAGTTATTGGATGTATACAAGGCTTGTCGTAAAGAGGGCAAGAGTCGTCAGGAGTTTTTATATGAAGCCAGTATGATACCGGGAATGTACGTGCCAAGTATGTATGAGGTACAGTACAAGGAGGATGGCACTATTGATAGTTTCCGTCCTTTGAAGGAGGGGGTTCCGGCTACGGTATTAAAGGAAATTGTTACGGACGTTTCAGAGTGTTATTATCCTACTAAGCCCGTAGTTCCGTATATCAAAGCAACCCAGGACAGAGTGGTGCTGGAAATTCAGCGTGGCTGTATCAGAGGTTGTCGCTTCTGTCAGGCCGGTCAGATTTATCGTCCGGTGCGTGAACGTGATGTTAATAAGTTAAAGGAATATGCCGTAGAACTTTTACGAAATACCGGTTATGAGGAAATTTCTTTGAGTTCTCTAAGCTCCAGCGATTATTCACAGTTGCCGGAACTGATTGATTTCTTGATGGAAGAGTGTAATAAGAGACATACCAATATTTCTCTGCCGTCCTTAAGAATTGATGCCTTTTCTCTGGATGTAATGAGCAAGGTGCAGGATGTAAAAAAGAGCAGCCTGACCTTTGCACCGGAAGCAGGCAGTCAGCGTATGCGTGATGTTATCAATAAGGGGCTTACGGAAGAGGTTATTTTAAAAGGTGCGGCACTTGCTTTTGAGGGTGGCTGGACCAAGGTTAAATTGTACTTTATGCTGGGGCTTCCGGGAGAAACGGAAGAGGATATCCGTGGTATTGCGGAGCTTTCCAATAAGATTGCAGCTACCTTTTTTGAGACGGTGCCGAAGGAGAAGCGAGTGAACGGTAAGGTTCAGATTGTTACCAGTACCTCCTTCTTTATTCCAAAGCCGTTTACACCATTCCAGTGGGCAAAGCAGTTCACGAAGGAAGATTTTATTGAGAAGGCGCATCAAACCAAGCGTGCCATTGCGTCCCAGTTAAATCAGAAGTCTATTAAATATAACTATCATGAAGCAGATGTCAGTGTATTGGAAGGCGTGCTTGCACGCGGTGACAGAAAGGTTGCAGACGTTATTTTAAAAGCATATGAAAAGGGATGTATTTACGATTCCTGGAGTGAGTATTTTTATAATGAAAGATGGATGGAAAGCTTTGAGGAATGTGGCATAGATATAGGTTTCTATACGACCAGAGAGCGTGATTTGGAAGAAATATTCCCATGGGATTTTATCGATTGCGGAGTCACCAAGGCATTCTTAAAGAGAGAATGGCAGAGAGCCATGAACGAAAACGTGACACCGAACTGTCGTATGCAGTGCCAAGGCTGCGGTGCCATGAGATTTGGAGGAGGTGTGTGCTTTGAAGCTAAGAATTAAATTTCGTAAATTTGGACCGGTTAAATTTATCGGGCACTTAGATGTCATGCGCTTTTTCCAAAAGGCTTTACGACGAGCTGACATTGATGTAGCTTACTCCGGAGGTTTTAGTCCTCATCAGATTATGTCCTTTGCCGCTCCTTTAGGTGTAGGCCTTGAGAGTAACGGCGAATATTTTGATGTAGAAATTCTTTCTCCTATTTCCAGTCAGGAATTTATGGACAAGGTGAATGCAGTCAGTGTGCCTTGGATTCAGATTACAGACGTACGATTGCTGCCCGACAAGGCCGGAAATGCCATGGCTAGTGTGGCTGCAGCAGGCTATACCATTTCTTTCAGAGAAAGCCGAAGTTTTGAAAACGGCTGGCAGCAGAAATTTGAAGAGTTTATGTCACAAGCACAGATTATTGTGACAAAAGCTACCAAGAAAGGAACTGCCGAAATAGACTTAAAGCCTGCTATTTATGACTATAAGGTGGAGGAAGACCGCCTTTATTTGCTGGTAAATGCCAGCAGCGAAGGAAATATTAAGCCTACCTTGGTCATGGATGCCTTTGCAGTATATTTAGGGGAGAACTTGCAGGAAAATGCACTGTTGATTACACGTGAGGAAACTTACGGCAGTAAAGTTGATGAAGACGGCAATGTGAAGTTTATTCCACTGGCTGATTTTGGGGAGTGGATGGAGTCCTAATGCTTTTTTCGATGTTGCAACCGCTTAATTGCGTTAAATTTTAGGGAGGTATGTTGTGACAAAACGAAGAGGATATATTACATTTTCTGTTATTGGTTTTTTCTTTTTCTTCTTTTGTATATCATGCAAAGAGTTGGCGGAAAAGGGTAATGTTATTTGGAACGGTTTGTGGGTATTTAAATTATTGACTATCAGTCTTTTGGGTGGATGTATGCTTGGAAGCCTGCTTTTTAAGGCATTATCATGCTTTGAAGAACGACATGTTGTAAAGGAAAACAAAAACAGGCTGCCCAAGGCCGGAATTTTATTTGGTTTATCCTGGTTATGTATTATGCTGTGCTGGCTGCCGGGATTTCTGGCGTATTATCCTGGCATTTGTGCTTATGATTTTACGATACAGTTAGAGCAGATTAAGGATATACATTACAATGAGCATCACCCTTTATTTCATACCTTGTTAATTAAAATGTTTTTGGATTTTGGAAACTTTATAGGAAGTCCGACTAATGCATTGGCTTTGTTTGCCTTACTCCAAATGTGTTTACTGGCAGCAGTAATGGCCGGAGGTATTGCGTTACTCAGGAAAATACAGGTAAAAGATTTGATTTTAGTTATGCTTGTCGTGATAGTCTGTATTTTTCCGTTTAACTGGTATATGAGCATTACCTTTACCAAGGATACCATATTTACTGTTTTCATGATATTGCAAATATATATGCTTTGCCATCTGATTATGAAGCAAGATAATTTTTTACACTTTGAGCCGGCAGATATTGCGTATCTGGTTGCTTCCGTTTTTATGATAATATTCAGAAACAACGGTCGTTATGCCATGTTGGTTTTAACCGGAGTTCTCTTTTTAGCTACTATATTTGGCAAAAAGGCAAGGAAACTTTGGGCGAAAATATTTGGTGAGACCGTTTTGGCAATAGTACTTGGAAGTATACTGCTTTCGGCGGTGTCTAGCTGGACCGGAGCTGTGCAGGGAGATCGAAGGGAAATGCTCAGCATGCCTATACAGCAGCTGGCACGCTGCATGATTTATCATGGTGGTGTTGGTGTTTTGGCTGAGGATGATAACACCATGAACGAAGCAGACAAAGCCTTGATTAATGAATTTATTTTGTATGAAGGCTATAAAAACTATCGCGCAGATATATCAGATCCGGTAAAATCATGTACCAATACCTATGCGTTGGTACATAATGTGCCACGCTTTGTAAGCACCTACACAAGGCTAATGGTGACATATCCGGATGAGTATATAAATGCTGTTATGGCTTTGAATGCCGGTTTTCTTTCACCCTTTGATGAAACGCATGCATATATAAATGTCAGCGACGAAATGACAGGTCTAGGATATATTCAGACAAAATGGATAAGTCAGGAACTGACTCCTTATGGACTGGAAAGAGCTTCTAAATGGGAATGGTTGAGGGATAAATTGGAATATTTTGCAAACAATAATATGCATTTAAAGCTACCTGTTGTAAAATATTTGATGGTGCCGGGAACATATCTTTGGCTATATCTAGGACTGGCGGCATGGTTATTTGTGCACAAAAAGTATAAACAACTTATTCCTTTAGCTTTAATATTAGGATATTATATAACACTATTCTTAGGACCAACAGTACAGATGCGCTATATTTATCCGGTAATGGTCATATTACCATATTTGATAGTATGGTTTGTTCGTGATGAAAAATGGAAAGTAACTCCATCATGACGCGGAAATTGAATGGATGATTTGATGATACATCTTAAAAGATATAAGTTCCTGCTTTAAAGGCGGGAACTTTTTTGCCTTCGCAACTACTTAGTTGCGTTAAATTGGTAGAAAGCAACTGTGGTTGCGTATAAAATAAACGTATAACTAGTTATAAAATATTGTTTACGGAGGAAAAACATGACGTTAGGAGAACAAATTAAACAGGCTAGAGAGCAAAAACATTTATCACAGGAAGAGCTTGCTGAACAACTGGGAGTTAGCAGACAGGCTGTTTCAAAGTGGGAGAATGACAGTTCTATGTCACAAGGAATAAACAGAGAATTGTTATCTCAAATTTTAGATTTGAATTTAGTGCCAAAAGAAGAGGTTAAAAATAATAAAATTATATCTTGGGCAGGCTGGGTTGTTTCAATTATTCTTTTGATGATTTTAACTGCGTTAATCATTATATATACCAAAAACGATAAAACATCAAAGGAATTGCAGCAAAATGCTTCAACTGAGCGGCAAAATGAAGAGCCAACTATTAAAAATATCCGGTTTTATGATAGCGACATGAACGAAGTGTTAGATGAAGCTTTGTGGTACAATGCAGCTCAAATAGAAAGTATATTGATTAGTTGGGAAGGCACCCCTCCCAACAGTATTAAAATATTTGCAAATCCAAGCGGAACAGAAACACTGGAAAAAACCAAATTACTTTTGACAAAACAAATATTAGATGGAGATAATGTGGAGTTAATTAATGCAGATGTTTTAAAAACGCTTGTGCAAGATCATGTTGTTTTTGTGTTGGATTATGGCGAAAATATGGTTTCATCGGACATGTATAATATTTTTTACTATACTGAAGACACGGATGAAGAAATGACGATAAGTGAAATGATGGACCGATTTTGTGCAGAACAGGGTCTGGAAAATGCTGTGGATTATGCGGTCGGAATCGAAGAATATATGTTGGTGCGGTTATGTGTATCCGAAAGTGGAAAATACGAAGCTTATGGTCTTATCAGTCCTCAATATGGCAAAAAGGGGATTTTAATTAATAATATTATTGATGGCGAATACAATACGAATTATTTTGAAGAAGAAACATGGACTTATGCAAGTGGCCAGCCTAAATTTGAAGAAATAAGTGATTATGAAGTTATTTTTACTTTTTGGAAGGAAGAGGATGACTTTGATATCATTCGTAGTATTTATTTTGATACTTATGATACAGGTACAATGGAGCCACGTAATTAAAAGTATATATTTTTTTAAATAAAGTTAAAATATGGTCGAAAAAAGTGGTTATAAGTGTTATAATACTTATAATCACTTTTTCGCACGGAAAGGAAATCATCATGCCTCAAAAAATCACCGGTAAATTAATTGTTACATCATATAATACAGAAAAATATCATAAATCAAATACCATGCATCAGGTTGCCTGCTTTTTTGCAGGCAGTAAGTTGGAGCATGTCAAGGTGATTCCGCCTGAAAATATTTTGCCTGTGGGCGGTATTGTAACGGGTAAAGTTCTTAATGTTGTACCTAACATTCCGGCAGCATTTATTGCCTTAAATCAGAAGAAGGATATGGGCTTTCTTAGCTTGAATGGCTTAGAACAGGCAGTGGTGACCAATCGCAAATTTAACGGTAAGCTTCAGGCAGGGGATGAGGTTCTGGTCAAAATTGTACGTGAGCCTATGAAAACAAAGGATTATACGCTGACCACGGTGCTTGATATGACTGCGCGATATGCAGTGGCACATTTAGGAAGCGGCAGGCTTTTGTTTTCCAAAAAGCTTGCTCCTAAGGCAAAGGATATCATTTTGGAGTATTTAGTTTCTAAGGCCATTGTCACCAGGGACAAGCGACTGATTGGTTTGGAGGATGTGGACATTACTGTTCGCACGGAGGCAGGAAAGCTGGTGGAAGAGTCAGCTGAATCAGTGGTTAAAGATGAACGTATGAATTTAAACAATGTCTTGCATTTTCTTGTGCAGGATATTGAGTATGCCACAAGTGCCTTAAGACAACTTGTTTCACAGGCTTCCATGCGTACCTGCTATACTGTGCATCAAAAACCGGCTGCATGGCTTAATGAGGTGTGGCATGAACTTTCTCTTTGTGGGTATGCTATTGAAGAGTATGTGACGGATGATTTTGAAATGTTAAAGATGCTTCAGGAGCTTGTGCAGGAGAAGGAAGCCCATAAAATCAGATTGTATCAGGATGACAAAATTTCTCTGTCTACTTTATATGGTGTGAAGACCAGATTGGATGAGTTGACCGGGTCCAGGGTATGGCTTCCTAGTGGAGGATATTTATGCATTGAGCCTACGGAGGCAATGACGGTAGTCGATATCAATACCGGTAAGGCCATTTATAAGGCAGAGGACAGTGAACAATTATTTTATGAAATCAACAAGGAGGCAGCCTTTGAAATTGCAAGACAGCTACGCTTACGTAATTTAAGTGGCATGGTGATTGTGGATTTCATTAATATGAAGAATAAAGTGCATGAGCTGGAGCTTTTAAAATTTACAAAGGAATGTTGTAAGCAGGATTATAGTAAAGTAACGGTTTATGATTTTACCAGATTGGGACTGCTTGAGATGACTCGCAACAAAAAGAGTCGGGCTTTGCATGAAATTATATGAAAACACAATTTATATGAAAACACAATTTTTATAAGCATCACTTAATATGAAACATTTTTCAGAAGGATTATATATATGAATATTCAGGAAATTTTTTCTCATTTAGAGGCACTGTTTGCCAAGCAGGACATTCAGGCTGTAGAGCCATATTTGACAGAGCAGCTGGATAATGCTTATGCCTGTCAGGATTATAATACTTGTATAACGATTTTAAATGAATTGATTGGTTTCTTCAGGGATACCAGCCAATATAAAAAGTCAATGGATTGCAGCGAACAGGTTCTTCAATTGATGAAAAATCTGGGTTATGAGGGGACGCTTCCTTATGCCACTACTTGTCTGAATGTGGCCAATGCTTTGCGTGCTGCAGGTCATCTTAAGGAGTCTTTAGCGTTTTATGAGGGTATTTTCCCTATTTATGAAGCAAGTCTGGAAGAAAATGATGAGCGCTTTGCATCTTTATATAATAATTTAAGCCTTTTATATCAAGAAATGAATGATTTCGAGCGTGCAGTTTCTTGCCTCGGAAAGGCCTTGGAAATCGTTTCACAGGGCAATGATATCATAAAAGTTGCCATTACCCACAGTAATCTGGGCGCTTCCTTGCTGCAATTAGGTAAGACAGAACAGGCTATGATGCATTTGGATCAGGCTCTTGTGATTTTTAATCAGTCAGAGGAGAAGGATTTTCATTATAATGCGGCAGTGGCTGCCATGGGACAGGCTTATGTGGCACTTGGGAAGTTATCAGAGGCCAGGGAGTGTTATTTAGAAGCTTTATTTGAGCAAATGAAGCATTGCGGCAAAAGTGAAGCTTTTTATCGGATTTTAGAAAATTTACATGTGGTGGAGCAATCACTTGATATACCTCTGACAGAGGAGCCGCACCAAACCGCGCAAAAGCCTCATATTCGCGGTTTAGACCTGTCACAGCAGTTCTATGAGCAGATGGCCAAAGATGAGTTATTTGACCGTTTTAAAGCCTTTGTGCCAAGGATGGCTATCGGACTGATAGGAGAAGGCAGTGAATGCTTTGGGTTTGATGATGATATTTCTACGGACCATGATTTCGGTCCGGGCTTTTGCATTTGGGTGACCCATGAGGATTATAACCTTATAGGTAAAGATTTGCAGCAATGGTATGACAGCCTGCCTGATACTTTCATGGGTTACCGAAGAAATATTGTAAATGATACGGGCAGATTGGGCGTCTGGTGCATGGACGACTTTTTCAAGCATTTTACAGGCTTTCAAGATGCTTCTGATATTCCGGATGAAGAAACGATTTTGTCCATTGCTGACGAGGCTATGTCTACAATTTTAAACGGTTGCATTTTCCATGATTCCAGTGGAGAATTCAGCCGCAGACGCAAGGATTTTTATGAAGTTTTTACCGATAAAATCTGGCAGTTAAAGATGGCAAAATCCCTTATAAATCTGGGGAAATATGGCCAATACAATTACCCTCGCAGCATGAAACGTGGCGATTATGTAACCGCTCAGATTGTGCTTTACAAATATGTGGAAGAGTTGTTGAAATTTGTGCACTATATCAATCACGTGTTCCCACCATATTATAAATGGTTAAGAAAAAGTGCTTCCGGATTAGATAAGCTGGCTGTTCTGGCTGATTTGACCAATGCTTTGGCTGACTTTGCGGACGGAAGAACAGCGTGGCAGGAGGATAGTGCTGGTGTAACTGACAAAGTAGTTGGTACTATTGAAATTATTGCAAAGCTAATTGTAGAGGAATGCCGTAATGATGGATTGTTTGACGGAATTGATTTGCCGGAAGATGAGCTGTTTTTGGAGGCTTACGGGAAAGCATTATTGGTTAAGGTGCTTACAGTGCAGAAAAATAACGTCAAAAAAAACATTGCGATATCTGCCAAACAGCGCAAATTAGCACCGCTTTCAGATGAATTTACTCTGGCGAATAATACAAAGGACGAACTGGTTGATTACATTGTTTCTTTAGAATGGCAAGCCTTTGATGACGTGCAAAATCAGGGCGGCAGGGCAGACTGTCAGGACGACTGGGGTACCTTTTCTATTATGCGAAAGAGCCAGTATCTGGCATGGCCGAAGCCACTGATTATCAACTTTATTCAGGACTTTAGAGCTGCAAATGCAAAGCACTGGAACCTGATTACCGAAAAATACGGCCGTATGATGAAAACAACGGATCCAGATGCATATGCTGAGCTTCAGGATAAACTGCCACCACTTACCGATACGCAGGAAAGTATTATTGAGCGGATTGTGACGCTGCAGGTGTCATGGATGGAGCAGTTTGCAGCAAAATATCCTCACATGGCCTCCAACAGCCGTTCCATTCACACCAGCGAGGACACTGCCTTTAACACTTCTTATGAGACATATTTGCGCGGTGAATTGTGCACGTACAGTCATGAGACGTTAAAACAGTACGGAGCCTTTGTGGTAGAATTAGCAAAAACCGAACAAAATCTGGCACAGATGATTATGGAAAATACTGCTTTGTTGTATGGGTATAAATCATTAGAGGATGCAGAGGAACGAGCATGACAATAGAAGATAGAAAACAATTAAGAAAATCCAAAATTCAAGCTCGTGACAAACTGTCCCCAGATGAAAGAGAAGCATTGTCAGGGCAAATAGTGGAACGAATTGTTGCCTCTAAGGAATTTCAGAAAGCCAAAACGATTATGATTTACCGTGCAACGAGAGGAGAAGTCCGCCTTGAAGAATTAGAGAGAACAGCAGAGGGATTAAATAAACGGCTGGTTTATCCACTTTGTATCAATGACAAAGAAATGATTGCCTTGTTTCCGAGTGACAGTTCGGCCTGGAAGAGCGGATATAAAGGTATTGAGGAGCCTGTTCGTGAACATTCTATACAGATAAATCCTGAAGAGATTAATATGGTCATTTGCCCGTGTACTGTTTTTGACGAACAGGGTGGACGCATGGGCATGGGAAAGGGCTTTTACGACAGATATCTTGAAAAATGTACGAATGCCAGCGTGGCGGCTGTGGCGTTTGAGGTACAGAAGACGGAATGCGTGCCAAGAGAGTCATGGGATAAAGAAATGGATATGATTTTTACGGAAGCAAAAACTTATAAACCTTGTGATTTTTAAGCGAAATATAGTTATGCAACCGTCAGTTGCTAAATTTTAAAGCCGCATTGATAGACATTTTGACCTCCAAAAGTTATAATTTACTTAACGTAATTAAACTTGGAGGTCTTTTTATGAACATAGGCGAAAGAATATATAAATATCGTACAAACAAAAATCTGTCTCAGGGTGACTTGGCTGAAATGCTGGATGTATCCCGTCAATCAGTTTCTAAGTGGGAGAATAATAGTGCTATTCCGGATCTGGACAAGATTGTTAAGCTTTGTGAGATTTTTGAAGTTTCTATAGATGAACTGGTAAAAGGTGAGGCTGGGGTAGAGAATTCAGTAAATATTAATAAGAAAACTCAGCCTGAAAATTCCGTGCAAACAGCACAGTCAACTTATCAGGAGGATGCTTCTCGAAAAGCCTCAAATACAGGTTTCCCCGGCCGAAAAATTGCAGGTACCATTTTGCTTTGCATGGCGTTTCTAATTATATTAGTGTTTACTATGCTGGCAGGCATTGGTGTTGGTTTCTTTTTTGCCGTACCATTTATTGTGTGCGGGATTATTTGCTTTATCTTCAAACAAAATGTAGGGCTATGGTGTGCCTGGGCAATATATTTCATGCTTGATATGTACTTAAGAATGGCAACAGGTGTAAATAAAAGCATCATTTATCACACTTATTATTATACATTATCCGATAATTCTGCTACCTTGCATCTAATAATTGGTTGGACGCATTACATCATTCTGGCTGTACTTACCTTACTTACAGTCCTTCGTTTCAAAAACAAGCCTTTGGAAATGACACGTAAAACAAGAAATCTGTTAATTATAGGAATCGGTATTGCTGTAATCATTAAACTTTTACAGATAGTGTTGCCAACTTCTGCATATTATAGTTATTATTTAGCGCATATCATCAGCCTGGAGAGTGTTCACACCATAATATTCGGACTTATAGACTGGGTAAAAGTAGGTGTGGTAGTAGCATTGGTAGCGACTTTTGCAAGATACCGTTTCCAGGTTACATCAATAGCATACATAGGTATTGTTGTTTTATCAATTTTTATCAATTTGGTTGCAAACTTCAACATAACACAGAATGAAATATCGTCAGATGAAGGCAATCATTCTATAATGAATGAAATTACAACTCGGGATAAATCCATTTACGATCATGGACTGGATATTGTGGCCATGCTGGAGGAAATTACCCATTCAGAGGAATATATACAAGCCTTCAGTAGTAGTGCTGATATTATAGCTACTATAAAAAACATTGGTGAAGGTGATTATACAACACCTCAGACCGTTTACAAAATTACATTTGATATGGATAATGTACTGAAAACAAGCGACATGTTGGATCTGGAAAATGCTTCCGATACACTTATCAATAATTTAAAAGGCAGGGTTATAAACTCCATCATTACAGGAATTAACAGCCGAAGCGGTGTGACAGCTCTTGCGGCCACAAGTGTATGTGCTACGGGAAAGACTTTTGTCAGCAACGAACTACAGGAAGAAATGATTTATCTTTATACTTTTAGCGATGCTGTACCTGTAGCTGTAGCTTTCACACCTGGCGAAAACAACACGGTAACTGCATCCGGCAACTTCTTGCTTTATGATGAATTGTCCGCCGGTTCTGTACAGGAACTTTTGGAATATTTTGGAGCATATTCTGTGGAAATTGAGGTTGTAACGGATTAAAATATTTATAATAACTTGAAAAACAACGGGTCTTTTCATTTTCAATCAAATGATGACTCGTTGTTTTTATGTTTATATCGTAAAATAATGAAAAGAGAGCCATTAAACTATTCGCAAAATCTCGCTTTAACGAATAGTTGATGTCTTTTTTTCGGATATCTCTTAGTTATCCTGACCTTCAGGATTTGTTGTTTTAATGGATTTGATTATATTTTCAATAACAGCATTATAATCACTATCTGTTTTAACCCTGTACAATGGTATTTTTATCGTTTCAAATAGTTTATTTTTAAATGTATCTATTTCCTGGCTTTTTTTATTGTAATGACTTGGACCGTCTAATTCAATGGCACAGAGAATATTCAGTTTATCGTCACATACCAAAAAATCGATATGCCTGGACCTTATGTATCCCCGGTACTTCATCTTGTTATCTGTGCTAGTTGTTTCAATAAAGTCTTCCAGTCTTACTTTGGCAAACAATGTCAGTTTTTCTTCAGCAGCTATACTTTTTAAGTACATGTAAAATTTATATTCCGTTTTTGTGAACAAATGTTTCTTTTGATACGGCAATGCTTGCTCTAAACGTTCTGGTTTGGGTGTTGTGTTCTCAGGATTAGATTTAGCTTCCGTTTTAGCATTATAAACGAGATATGCAAGTATTACTATGATTATTATTAAGATGATTTCCAATTCATTTACCTCTTTCTCAAAAAATATATCACCTTTAACGAATAGTTGCGCCTATTCACTCGTTTCAACAATCCGATTATGTTCATCAACTTCAGAGAGATTTAAATAATCATCGCGTAATGTTGGCAAGCCTTTTTGCTTTAATCGTTTATCAACGTAGCGCCTAACCATTGCAAAAATAACTGCAAAAGTAGGTACGCCGATAATCATGCCGGGTACGCCTAAAAGACCGCCGAAAATAGTGATTGCAAAAATAACCCAGAAGCTGCCAAGACCGGTGGAATCGCCTAAAATCTTTGGACCTAATATATTGCCGTCAAATTGCTGGAGCAACAGGATAAAAATTGCAAAATAAATCATATTTAACGGTTGTGTCGGTGTAACAACCAAAATCAGTACACAACATGGAATTGCACCTAAAAACGGTCCAAAAAAAGGAATTACATTGGTAACACCGATTATAACACTTACTAAAGCTGCATAAGGTGTCTTTAAAATTGATGTGCCTACAAAGCAAATCAAGCCAATAATAAAGGAATCGATTACCTTACCGGACAAAAAACCGGTAAAAGTTTTGTGTACAAAGCGTACATCTTGTAAAAGTCCATTTGCGGTTTCCTTAGAAAACAGGCTGTAGGTGATTTTTTTTGCCTGACCTGCAAAAATATCCTTTGAATTTAAAATATAAATAGAAAGGATAAATCCAATGATAAAATCCCACAAAAAGGCTAATACATTGAGAACACTTAATGAAACACTTTTTACGATATTTGTAAGCTGTGGAATAAGGGTATTATTCAACCAGCCGTCCATCTCGTTTGAAT
Organism: Lachnospiraceae bacterium; assembly: GCA_017516285.1. The sequence goes on along the minus strand of JAFXDD010000009.1, from coordinate 10,294 downwards.
ACTTTTCTATTGTATTGTTAAAAAATTCACGAAAATTTGGATTGTCCTCAAAGAGCTGATTGATATATGCCACGGCATTGTTTGCATATGTATCAAAGTTTTCTACAATTTCCTGAATACTTGGTACAATCTGGGCCACAAACATATAAATAAAAATATACACCACAAAAATACTGACGCAGGCCGTAATGGTAACAGAAACGGCACGAATTCTGCTCTTCTGCGCATCTGTATCAGCTTTCAGCTTTTTAAATAACGGTACTACTGCTTTCGTTTCAAAGAAATTCAAGGCAGGTATCAGTATATATGCCAGTACAAATCCGTATATAACAGGCATTAATATACCGGATAGAAATTGAAACATGCCGGCAAGTCTGGCACTATGAAATAAAATATAATAAACACCGATTAATGCTGCTCCTGCCAGAAAAATGGTAAGACCCATTAAAAAATATCGGTTTTTTGGTGTGTTATCCTGTGAATTTTTGCGTTCCATATTGTAAAAGTCCTTTAAAAGTAATTTCTTTATTTAATTAATTATATCACTAAAAGACACGAATATAAACAAGTAATTGCTAAAATTTTCATAAAATATATTGGAAAATACCTGAAAATATAGTATACTAAGCAAAACAACTATTCGTTAAATATTTATGAGGTCAGTTTTATGAAATTACAACAGGTGCTTAGCTTAACACGTCGTGCAATCGACGATTATCATATGATACAGGCAGGCGACAAAATTGCCATCGGTATTTCCGGTGGAAAAGATTCTCTCACTCTTCTATATGCGTTGCACGGCCTGAAACGCTTCTATCCGGAGTCTTTTGATATCCATGCCGTTACAGTCGACTTGGGCTTTGGAAATCAAAATTTCGACCAAATAAAGGCCTTGTGTGAGGAATTAGATGTTCCATACACTGTTATCAAGACAGAAATTGCTGAAATTATTTTTGAGCAGCGAAAGGAAACCAATCCCTGCTCTCTTTGTGCCAAGATGCGTAAAGGTGCTTTAAACGAAGCCATGAAGGCTGTAGGCTGTAACAAAATCGCATATGCACATCACAAGGATGATATTATCGAGACCTTTTTAATGTCCCTTATTTACGAAGGCCGTATCCATACCTTCTCTCCTGTTACATACCTGGACCGCATGGATGTAACGGTTATCCGTCCGCTTATGTATATGAAAGAGGTTGATGTTATCGGCTTTGTCAATAAATATCAGCTGCCGGTTGCAAAGAGCCCTTGTCCGGTGGACGGCTATACTAAGCGTGAATATATCAAACAGCTGCTTGCAAAGTTGAACCAGGAAAATCCCGGTGTTAAGGAGCGTATGTTTACAGCAATACAGAATCAAAATCTGGAAGGATGGCCGGAATATTATGGCAGAAAATAATTATCACGACGAAGTAATCAAGCAGAATGTTTTAAAAATGCGTGAAGTATTAAAGACACTTCCTGCTTTTTGCAGGGAATACTTTATTGGTATTCAGGAAAGTACCTCTGCCCGCACCAGACTGGCCTATGCCTACGATTTAAGGGTATTTTTTGAATATTTACATCAGGAAAATCCGGTTTGTGCCAAGCAGGATATTACCGAGTACAAGCTGGAGCTTTTGGAAAGCATTACCAGGCAGGATATTGAAGAGTATCTGAATTATATCTCCTACTACATAAAGGATGACAAGGAAATTACCAATGATGAACGTGGTAAGGCTCGTAAATTGTCTGCCTTAAAGTCTATGTATAGCTATTTTTATCAGACAGAAAAAATCACCAACAACCCTTCTGCCCTGGTACATAGTCCAAAGCTTCACGAAAAAGAAATTATCAGGCTGGAGCCTAATGAAGTGGCAAAGCTCTTAGACCAGGTGGAGGCCGGTGAAAAGCTGACCAAAAAAGAACTTGCATATCATGACAAAACCAAAATCCGTGATATAGCACTCCTGACCCTGCTCTTAGGCACAGGTATGCGTGTCAGTGAATGTGTGGGTATCGATATCCATGACGTGGATTTTGATGTAAATGGTATTAAAATAAGGCGAAAAGGCGGTAATGAAGCAGTTGTTTACTTTGGAGAAGAGGTTGAGGAAGCCCTACTTAACTATATGGATGAAAGGGAGCTTATGAAGCCTTGTGAAGGCCACGAGGAAGCCTTGTTTCTCTCTCTTCAGATGAAGCGTATTTCCGTCAGAAGTGTAGAAAAATTAGTAAAAAAATATGCTTCCAGAGTAACTACGCTCAAAAAAATTACACCACACAAGCTTCGAAGCACCTATGGCACCGCACTTTATCAGGAAACCGGTGATATTTACCTAGTTGCTGACGTGCTGGGTCACAAAGACGTAAATACCACCCGTAAGCACTACTCTGCCCAGGATGAGCAGAGAAGACGTCTGGCTGCCAATGTGGTGAAACTTAGAGAAAGATAATTGATTTAACCTAATACCAAAGCCGCCTGTCACAAACAAGCGGCTTTTAAAAATTCCGGTATTTATTTATGCTTCTTTGTCTGTTGCATTCTTTTCACTGTTAGAAGCTACCTTGCCTCCGAGGAAACCGGATAATACTGCTGTTAAATCAACACCTGTAGATTCCTTCAGGCCATCGGTCACCTGGGTCACGGTACCCATAATATCCTTCATTAACTTGGCAGAATTGCCATCACCGTACATAGTAATGCGGTCTACGTTATTAAGCGGTGTTGCGGCGTTCTTAACAACTTCAGGAAGAGCCTTGAAGTACATTTCGAGCACAGCAGCTTCGCCCATCTTGGCCATAGCTTCTGCCTTCTTCTCAATACCTTCTGCTTCAGCAATCGCTTTTGCACGAATAGCCTCTGCCTCTGCAAGACCCTTGGTACGAATACCTGCAGCTTCCTGCTCCATAGCATATTTATCGGCCTCAGCCTTTGCTTTCAAAGCCTCAGCTTCTTTTTCGGTTTCGAACTGTCTGGCCTCTGCTTCACGCTGGCGCTCATAAAGCTGTGCATCTGCTTCCTGCTGTTTTGCAAACTTTTCAGCTTCCGCTTTCTTCTTAATCTGAGCATCCAAAGCCTGCTCCATTACCTCTGCTTCCTTCTGCTTCAACAGGATTTCCTTCTCCTGCTTTGCAATGTTTGCATTAGCAGTGGTAATTTCCACAGTTTTACGCTGTTCTTCTTCCTGAATCTTGTAAGCTGCGTCTGCTTCCGCACGTTTTACGTCAGCTACTTTCTTAAGCTCAGCCTTCTGAATATCTAATTCATTCTGTTTCTTTGCAATTTCACTTGCAGCATTAACCTCTGCTTCATTTGCCTCTCGTCTGGCATTTGCCTGTGCCTTAGCAATTTCCTTTTCGCTTTCTGCACGGGAAATAGCAGCGTTTTTCTGAATTTTTACAATATTGTCAACACCCAAGTTTTCGATAACGCCATTGCCATCAACGAAATTCTGTACATTAAAACTGATAATGTCCAGACCCATAGCAGCAAGGTCAGGCTCCGCATTCTCCTTCACCAGCATAGCAAACTTCTGACGGTCGGAAACCATCTCCTCTAAAGCCATCTTACCTACGATTTCACGAACATTACCTTCCAAAACCTCTCTTGCCACACGCGCAATATAATCAGAGTTTTTGTTTAAGAAGTTCTGGGCAGCTAATTTCAGTCGGTCTTCATTGTCACTTATTTTGACATTGACCGTAGCGTCTACGTTGATATTTATGTAATCCGCAGTAGGAACTGCATTGGATGTCTTTACATCAATTGGAATCAGCTGTAGATTCAACTCATCCTTTCTCTCCAAAAAAGGAATTTTAATACCAGCCTTACCTATTAATACCTTCGGGTTCTTTCTCAAACCAGAAATAATAATAGCTGTATCCGGTGAAGCCTTCACATAACCTGTTAAGAAAATCAAAAGAATAATAGCCACAATAATAATGACCGGTAACAAAGTAAGCAATAATTTCATAAGCATTTCTCCCTCAAAATATTATTTAATTCAGCAATTGTTGAATTAATTATAATTTATCACAAAATTCGACATTTTTCTATAATATTTTTTGCATATTAAGAATTCTTAATATATTGATTTGTGAACTATAAGGGTGAATTATTCTCCAACCGGTTCTTCGTACACCCACACATAGCTGCTGACACAATACAGGGTTTGACCGTTATATTCTACTCTGGACCAGCCGTGGTCGGTATTGATGCCTGTACGTTTAAAGATTTCACCATATTTGGCGGTGGCAACCACTACAGAATTAGGGTCGGTGACACTAGGGATGCTTCTTAGGTTTACCTCAATCTTTGGAGAAACCATCTCATCACAAGCGGTAAATTCGGTTTTAATGCCATCATCCGGCTCAGGTGTAGCCGGTGTTTTTACAGTCAGGTCTGTGGTAAGCAGATTGGATACTGCATAATACGTCTCACCATTGTATACCACTCTGGACCATCCACTTGTACTGATACCGGTACGGGTAGCGGTCTGACCATTGTACAGGGTCAACATTACAGTACTGTTCGCGCCCTTACTTGGAATATCGCGCAGATTAGTAGCTTCCTTAGCCGTAATAACCTCATTTACCTCTGTAAAAGTATGTCCTGCTTCTACGTTTGCTTCTATCTGCTCCGGTGTCGTTTCGTTCTTAGCATCAGCTTCGTTAGCATAACCAAAGTGCGCTACATTTACATCCACGGGATTGTCAATGCCTGCAACCGTACCATTATTGGTATATTGCCACATATCATAGGAACCGCTGTAATCAGCCTTCTCCGTGGCAGGATAAGCCACAGCAGGATACCAGGCAACCCAGACCTTGTAGGACTTTTCAAGCTCTGATGTAACCCATTTGCTGTCTCCTTCCATCTCGCCCTTAGATGCGTAAAACATAGGAGTATATCCACTTTCATATATCTGATTTAAAAATGCTTTGGCAAGAGTCGTTCGCTCTTCTTTCGTCAAGTTATACTGCCTGCTCTTTGTGTTTTCAAAGCCTTCACAATTAAATGCAACCGGATAGGTAATCTTATAATGTGAAATAAATTCTGCAGTCCACTGAGCTTCTTCGATGGCCTCAGCTTCTGTTACAGATGTAGAAAAGAAATATGCACCAACCTTGATGCCATGAGCGGTAGCTTCCTGCAAGTTGTATTTTGCACTGTCATCCTCTGTAATGATGCCACTTTCTATGGTGCGGTAACCCACACGAATCATGGCAAAATCTATGCCTGATGCAGCAACCTTCTCCCAATCAATAAGCCCTTGGTATTTGGATACATCAATGCCTACTGTAATATCGGCAGTTTCCTTGGCACTGTCAGAAATTAAAATCTTTGTAATTTCAGTTTCTGCACCTAACTCTGCAGAAGTTTGATTCTGAGCGCTCTGTGGATCCTCTTTGGTGTCCATACTACTCTCAGTAATTATGTCACTGCTTTCTGTATTTTCTATGATACCGGTTTCCGTACTTGCCTCTGTATTTATGGCATTCGGTTCATAAACACCGGTATTCTTACGTCCTATTATGATATAATATAAGCCTGCAAAAATAGCTAATAACAATATTATTATTACAGCAACTACAAGCGTATACTGCAATTTACTTGGTCTATCGTCCCAATTAAAATCATCTTGCATGTTATGTTACCTCTTGAAGTTTTAAATTTGTGCTCCTATTATAACATACAAATACATAAAAGACATTAAATATTTTCTTAATTTTTAAGCACTAAAATGTTCTTTTGTAGTTACCTTTACTACCTTGTATAAGCCAATAATACCAATTAGGTTAGGAATTGCCATTAATCCATTCATAGTTTCTGAAATACTCCAGATTAAATCCAGGCTACCTATCGTTCCGATAAATACGAATGCTACATAAATACTTCTATAAATTAATACAGCCTTTTTAGAATTATGGGTAAGAAATTCGATACATACTTCTCCATAATATGCCCATCCAAGAATGGTGGATAAAGCAAAAAATATTGTAGATAATGTTACTACAATGCCACCAACGCCCGGAATAATTGCATTAAAAGAAGCAATACTTAAAGCAGAACCTTGGAATTCACCTGTGCTCCAAATACCGGTTGTTAATATAATCAATGCTGAAAAAGTACAAATAACGATTGTGGTAAAAAACACCTCAAACATCCCCCAAAGCCCCTGTTTTACAGGACTTTTCGTGCTGGATGCTGCGTGTGCAATAGGGGCACTTCCAAGTCCGGCTTCATTAGAAAATACACCTCTGGAAAAACCATAATGCATAGCAAGCATTATACCATATCCAGCCACACCGCCTGTTGCTGCTTTAAAGTTAAAAGCCTCTTTAAAAATCAGTGCAAAAGCAGCCGGAATTTTTTCAATGTTTATCATCAATGCTATAAGAGCACAAACCACATAAAAAACTGCCATAATTGGTACCAGTTTTTCGTTAACTGAAGAGATTCTTCGCATTCCGCCTAAAATGACAGCTGCAACAATAAAAGTTAATACCACACCTGTAATCCATGGTGTGATGCCAATCGTACTTTCCAAAGCAACAGCTATGGAATTTGACTGGGTTGCATTTCCTGTACCAAGACAGGCAATCATTGCAAAAATTGCAAACAAAACGGCAAGCCATTTAAGTTTTAAGCCATTTTTTATGTAATACATAGGACCGCCTACCCAGCGACCTTCATCGTTTTTTTCTCTGAATTTTATAGAAAGCAATATTTCTGCATATTTGGTAACCATTCCCAAAAGAGCACTAACCCACATCCAGAAAACGGCACCGGGTCCACCGGATACAATAGCTGTTGCAAGTCCTGCGATACTGCCTGTTCCAATGGTTCCCGCCATAGCTGTGGCCACTGCCTGAAATGGACTGACACCTGAGGTATCCTTTGTATGCTGGTTCTTCGAAAAAACACCCAAAAGAGTATTTTTCATCATATAACCAAACTTAGTAAACTGTAAGAATCCTGTTTTTATTGATAAAAACAGACCGGTTCCTATTAACAGTGTAAGCATCACCGGCCCCCATACAATATCATTAATTGCTTCGTTTATTGAATTTATGAAATCCATGTTATTTTGCTCCTTTAATCAAAATAGTAATTAGAAAGTAAAAATGTCGTTTTCTTTATCGGGCAACAGACAAACCTCATATTTATTAGTGGAAAGAACTACTGAAGTGCGAGTTAACGACACTCCGTTTATAGATTTTATATCATTCAGAACATCCTTTAGGGTACTACCTGATTTGGTAATAACTTTCAAAATAAAGTCAAAATCACCGGCAATATAGTGACATTCTACCACAGAAGTACTTTCATTAATAATCTTTATAAAATTGTCATTATATTTAGGGTGTTCTAAGCTAACGTAAATAAATGCCACCAGTTCCCTTCCTAATATATTTTGGTTAATAATGGTGGTATATTTCTCAATGAGTCCTGCACTTTCAAGCTTTTTTATACGCTCGATTACAGCAGAGGTTGATAAATTAATTTTTGCACCGATATTAGTTGCGCTCTCTCTTGCATTTTCTTTTAAACACTTTAAAATCTGATAATCTATAGTATCCATACACTCCACGTCCTCCATAAAGTTATTATACAAAAAATGAAAAATTTGTAAATAAAGGCAATTCACATACGTATTATTTACTTTATAAATTAATTTCACAAAATTTTTTTGTTTCAGAAACAATTTGACAAAAAAATATCCGGTCAGCATTATACCAACCGGATATTACTTTATACTTTATATAATTATTTAATCTCACTATGATATTCCTGAAGAGATTTAATCTCACTCTCCGGATGTGTCTTGATATAGTGAATACCCTCTGCAGTAGCTTTTGCAGCTGCAATAGTGGTCATATATGGCACCTTTGCCTTGATAGCAGCCTTTCTTAAATAGCTGTCATCATTCATGCTGTCCTTATTGATTGGTGAGTTTACAATTAAATCAATCTGACCATTTGTAATCAAATCATTGATATTTGGACGGCCTTCCTGAAGCTTCTTTACCTTTTCAGCAGGAATACCTGCAGCAGTAATAACATCATATGTGCCGCCTGTAGCTAAAATCCTGAAGCCATCCTCGTGGAAGCTCTTAGCCACCTCAACAACCTCTGCCTTGTCTTTTCTGTTTACAGAAATAAGAACGGTACCTTCTAACGGAAGCTTGCTGCCAACACCTTCCTGAGCCTTATAGAAAGCTTCACCGTAGGATGCTGCCATACCAAGCACCTCACCGGTAGAACGCATTTCAGGTCCAAGAATAGGGTCAACCTCCTGGAACATATTGAATGGGAAAGCTGCTTCCTTCACACCATAGTTAGGAATATGCTGTTCCTTTAAGTCCTTAATAGGTGATGGCCGGCCTGTAATCTCAGAAGTAATAATATCTGTTGCAAGAGGTACCATGCGGATGTTACATACTTTAGATACTAACGGAACGGTACGGGATGCACGAGGATTTGCCTCTAATACATATACCTTGCCATTCTCAATTGCATACTGCATGTTCATCAAACCGCGTACATGCATTTCCTCCGCAATCTTACGTGTATATTCCTTGATTGTCTCCACATTTTCAGGAGAAATATGTGCGGAAGGAATAATACAAGCGGAGTCACCGGAGTGAACACCTGCAAGTTCAATGTGCTCCATAACAGCAGGAACAAATGCGCGCTCGCCATCACTGATTGCATCTGCCTCACACTCTAATGCGTGATTTAAGAAGCGATCAATGAGGATTGGTCTGTCAGGAGTAACACCTACTGCTGCATTCATATACTCGGCAAGTGCGTTCTCATCATATACAACTTCCATACCTCGGCCACCAAGTACGTAGGATGGACGTACCATAACAGGATAACCAATACGGTTGGCAATTTCTGTAGCCTCTGCTACATTTACAGCCATGCCTGACTCAGGCATAGGAATACCTAACTTATCCATCATCTCGCGGAACAGGTCACGGTCCTCTGCCAAGTCAATAACTGCCGGAGAAGTACCCAAAATCTTTACGCCGTTCTTCTCTAAGTCAGCCGCAAGATTTAACGGAGTCTGACCACCAAACTGCGCGATAACACCAAGCGGTTTTTCCTTCTTGTATATGCTTAATACATCCTCTAATGTAAGAGGTTCAAAATACAATTTATCTGACGTATCATAGTCTGTAGAAACAGTTTCCGGATTACAGTTTACGATAATGGTCTCAAAGCCCAGCTTCTTTAATGCCATTGCTGCATGCACACAGCAATAGTCAAATTCGATACCCTGGCCGATACGGTTTGGACCACCGCCCAACATCATAATCTTTGGCTTTTCTTCGCTTACAGGGTTCTTATCCTCTGCATTGTAAGTAGAGTAATAATATGCTCTGTCCTCTGTACCGGAAACATGAACACCTTCCCAAGCTTCTTCTACACCTAATGCAATGCGGCGTTCACGAATATCATCCTCAGGAATACGAAGAATCTGACTTAAATACTTATCAGAAAAACCATTCTTCTTAGCAGAGATAAGCTGTGCATCAGAAGGCATAAAGCCCTTTCTTGCTGCTAATGCTTCCTCTTCCTCTACTAATTCCTTCATCTGCTCAATAAACCAGTGCCTAACCTTGGTAAGCTCATGAATCTCCTCTACCGTAGCACCCTTGCGCAGTGCTTCATACATAATGAAGTGTCGTTCACTGGATGGAGTAATTAATTTCTTTAATAATGCATCCTTGCTTAATTTATTAAAGTCCTTTGCATGACCCAGGCCATACCGACCTGTCTCTAAAGAACGAATAGCCTTCTGGAAAGCTTCTTTATAGGTCTTACCGATACTCATGACTTCGCCTACGGCACGCATCTGAGTACCCAACTTATCCTCTACGCCTTTAAACTTCTCAAATGCCCAACGTGCAAACTTGATAACAACATAATCTCCGTCCGGAACATACTTATCCAGCGTACCATACTTGCCGCATGGAATGTCCTTCAAGGTAAGTCCTGTAGCTAACATAGCTGAAACAAGTGCAATCGGGAAACCGGTAGCCTTGGAAGCCAAAGCGGAAGAACGGCTGGTTCTAGGGTTAATCTCAATAACAATAATTCTGTCACTTACAGGGTCATGGGCAAACTGTACGTTTGTACCACCAATAACCTGAACAGAGTCAACAATCTTGAATGCCTGCTCCTTCAGTCGATCCTGAACCTCCTGTGAAATAGTAAGCATTGGAGCAGAACAGAAAGAGTCACCGGTATGAACACCCAACGGGTCAATGTTCTCGATAAAGCAAACGGTAATCATATT
>JAFXDD010000008.1 GCA_017516285.1 Lachnospiraceae bacterium | reverse complement strand
TTTTCTGTAATATCTTTTTCCAACATTCCACCTGTACTTTCCGACTCTTTAAGTCCATATATTAGATGAATGCTTTTTTACATGAAAGTCTCAACCTTTGTAACCTAAAAATGTGACCTCCTCTACTCACATTGTAGCACACCACATACCGTATTGCAATACCAATATACCAGTCATTGTAATTTAAACAAAATGTCTAAATTTCATTACGAATCATGCATAAAGTAAAAACATCCCTCTATTACTTAATAGGCATTCAGGTCGCATTTTGTCACAGAAAATATTATTAAATTTTTATAAACACATAACTTTTCTTAAAATACATTGAATTTTCTTGCTTTTTTAAAGACATGTGATATAATATGAATACGATACAGGGGGTATTTTGCCAGTTTTTCCTTTTCGCAGAGTATGTAACTCTGCGAAATTTTTTACCCAAATTCAAGTATATTTTATTAAAAATAAACTGCTGCAAATCCTCTCTATCTGCAACAGTTTTATTCTCTTATTCCCAATAAGCCAAAATCTGTTCTTCGGTTACATTTTCCAAAAATAGTTCCTGATGCCACAAAAACTCTCTCAACTCATTAAGTAACTGATACAGCACCGCCTTACCTTCAAACTCCTGATGATTTGCAGGCATTTCTCCGTGAATAATGCCATCAGTAACCTTATCAATCCGCACCTTAATCATGCCAATTTCACGCTGTACATGTAAATGCTCTGCCACCTTACGAATGACCTCTGCTACGATAGCTGCTTCTTCCACCACAAAATCATGGTGAGCCACAATGTAATATACATGCAATAAAATTTCACACTGTTCCTTGCGCAGATTCAGATAATCGATATAATAATCCGAATGACTTTTCAATGTATTATTTTTATTGGCATAGGCCTTTTCAATGGCACCTGATATATGCTCCAGCAAGGATTTCAGATGCTTTTTGTCTTTGTTTAACTTGGAATGGCTGCATAAATGGTCAGCAATGGAATGGAGGTTTTCATCCATGTATTTATCGATATGTGCAATATCCATCTGAAGCTCGCCTTCCTTACTTGGCATATGCAGATTAAAAAGTACCGCGATGACAATACCAATAATAACCATTGCTGCTTCATTCCATGTCAAATTCCAGTTCAACCCCTTCTCCATAATGATGATATGGGTTCCGATAACGGCATTTACTGAAATAGCACCATTCCAGTCCAGATAGTAGCTAATACCTACTAAAAGCAGCATAAACACACCGAAAGCGATTACATGTTGCGGTATCAAACTGACACAGCCCCATGCCAGAAGCATGGTTACACCAAAGGATATAATACGCTTTATTGCCAGATGAAAGGTGTCTTTTCGGGTATTCTGAATAGTCAGAAGTGTTACAATACCGGCACTGGTGGCATAGGTAAGTCCCATCCATTCTGCCAGAAAAATAGCCACCGCACTGCCTATTCCTATTTTAAAAACTTGTATCCAAGTCGCTTTATTCATTTATTTTATGCCTTTCCTAACAAAACCACCAACTCTGTATGCTCGCTGGTCTGTGCAAACATATCCACTGCATGGGCTCGTTTAACTTTATATCCCTGTTTTGTTAAATATTTCAAATCTCTTACCAGTGTCTCCGGATTACAGGACACATATACCACCCTCTTAGGTCCGATACGCACCACAGAGGATAAAAAGGCCTCGTCACTGCCTGCTCTGGGCGGGTCCATGACTACCACATCTACCTTAGTCTCCTGCTCCGCCATTTGCACCAAAAATTCTCCTGCATCCTTCTCATAGAAGCTGATATTTTGGGTTCCGTTTCGTTTGGCATTGACGCGGGCATCCTTTACGGCGTCTTTGTTCAGCTCCACACCAATAACTTCCCCGGCATGGTCTGCCATAAGAATCCCAATGGTACCGGTGCCGCAATAGGCATCCACCACCACTTCCCTGCCGGTGAGCCCCGCATATTCTATGGCCTTCCCGTACAGTTTCTCCGTCTGTAACGGATTGATCTGATAAAAAGACTTGGGAGAAATACGGAAGGTCTTGCCTAGTAGCACATCCTCAATATAACCTTTACCATAGACTACCTGCTCCTTCTCTCCCAGTACCATGCTTGTCTTCTTATCATTGACATTAATGATTACTGTGGTAATTTCCGGATGCTCTGCCCTAAGTACCTTCACAAAGTTATTTTTGGAAGGCAAAATGGGACTGCCAAGCACCAGAACCACCATGTATTCACCGGTATGATAACCGGACCGCACCAGCACATGTCGCAAAAGTCCGTAGCCGGTATCCTCATCATAGGTTTTTATCTTAAAGCTTTTGCAAAGTCTGCAAATGGTCTTTATGATTTTACCGGATTTTTGATCCTCAATCAGGCATTTCTCCACCGGCACTACCTTATGGCTGTTTTTTTCGTAAATGCCTGATATGACATTCCCCTTTCTATCCCTGTCAAAGACCGCGTGGACCTTATTGCGATAGTAAAAAGGTGCCTCCATACCTATAATACCTTCCAGCCTGCAGAAAGGCTCTAAAAGCTTTTCTGTGGCCTTTCTTTTGGCTTCCAACTGTTGTTCATAAGGCCTTCCTATCCAATCACAACCACCGCATTTACCCGATACAGGGCAGAGTTTATTTTCTTTGTTGTTTATTTTCGGCTTTTGCCTTGGCTGTAAGCCTTGCTTTTTTTGCATTTCGTTCATTTACGTCCTCTCTCAAAAGTGTATATAAAGTAGAGGTAATCGGTATAAAGATAAGCATACCTACCACTCCAAACAGACTGCCACCCACACTGACTGCCACTAACACCCAGATAGCCGGCAGACCTACAGAGCTTCCCACAACTCTTGGATATATGAGATTGCCCTCCAACTGCTGTAAAATCAGGAACATGATTACAAAACCAACTGCCAAAAGCGGGTCCTCCACCAATATCAGAAAAGCACCCACGGCACATCCAATAAAGGCACCAACAATAGGAACCAGGGCCGTAACTGCAATCAAGGTACCGATTAGCACTGCATACGGAAAGCCGAAAATACTCATTGCAACTACAAACAGAGCCCCCAGAATCACTGCTTCCAGACACTGACTGGAGAAAAAGCTGTTGAAATTCTTATTTAAAAGCCTTAACACCTTTCTAATTCTTAAGCAAAGCTTCTCCGGCAGATATGCCTGCATCAGGCGCTCAAACTGGCCTGACAGGGTCTCCTTCTGCATCAGTACATAAATAGCAAAAACAAATGCTATCACACCGTCAAACACTACACCAAAAATACTGCCTGCCACAGACACGGTAGATACTAACACATTACCGATACCACTTCCAAGAGCATCCGCAATCTTTGCAATAATACCGTTCCAATCCCAGTTTGCAATATTTAACTCTGCTATATACTCCTGGATCCCGGCATTATTATCAAAAACCTCTTGCAAAATTTTTAAGGTTTCCCTGAAAAAGGCAGGAATCTTTATTGCAAGCTCACTGACAGTATCACCCAGCTGCGGAATGATTAACATCCAGACCGCCCAAAATACCACTACGACAGCAAGGATGGAAAGAAGAAAACTGAGTGGTCGCTTCCATCTTGAAAGTCTGTTCTTTCGGGCAAAGAGTCTGCCTTCTATTGCCTTCATTGGAATATTGATAATAAATGCAACTGCCGCACCGATTAAAAAAGGCCGCAATATGCCGATTACCAAGCCAATAAACATAATGACCTTATCTAAATGCAATACCGCCAGTACCAACACTGCGGCAAAAATCATAAGCCCCCTCAAAGCCTTGATTGTCTCCTTACTCATCGCAGTAACCTCTTTTTTAATATATTTATGCTAATGCCTTTAATGCTGCGATTAAAGCATCTACATTTTCTTCTTTGGTAGCCCAGGAAGTACAGATACGCATCACACTGTGGATATCGTCCACACGCTCTGTATACCCAAGAGAAAATTTCTTACTTATTTCGGCCACCTGCCTGTCCTCTAACACAATAAAAATCTGGTTAGTAGTATTTTCATTATAAAAAGAAATACCCATTTCGTGAATAGCCTTACGCAGCTTATCCGCCAAGTAAATAGTATGATGACCTACTTCTTCATACAAGGTAGTGCCGTCTTCCTTCGTACTATCCACCAGCCTCTTTTCAAAAAGCCCTATAAACTGAAGCCCCAGTAAGCGCCCCTTGGCAAGCATGCCGCCTTTTTGCTTCATCAAGTACCTGAAATCCTTCTTTAAAGCTTCATGGGTAATAACCACTGCTTCTCCCATCAAAGCTCCGCATTTGGTGCCACCGATATAAAATACATCGCAAAGACTTGCAATGGTCGGCAAATCCAAATCGCTGTCAGAAGCCGCCAGTCCATAGGCCAGACGGGCTCCATCCAAAAACAAATATAAACCAAGCTCCCTGCAGGCCTCACTTAAAGCAGTAAGCTCTGCCCTGGTATATAAGGTACCGGTCTCTGTAGGGTGCGAAATATACACCATCCCCGGCTGCACCATGTGCTCAAAGGCCGAATCCATTCTGTGTACGCTTACATACTGACGTACCGCATCAGCACTAACCTTGCCATTAGCACCGGACAATGCCAATACCTTGTGTCCGAAGCTTTCAACAGCTCCCGTCTCATGTACATTAATATGCCCGGTATGCGCGCACAAAACTCCCTGATGAGGTCTGAGTGCTGCACTGATTACCGTCATATTAGTCTGGGTACCACCTACCAGAAACTGCACCAGAGCATTAGGTGCCTGACAAGCCTCTCTTATCAATGTTCTGGCCTTTTCACAATAATCATCCTCACCATAACCATCGGTCTGCACCATATTCGTCTGCTGCAGCAGCTCCATAATACGAGGATGTGCCCCCTCCAAATAATCAGAATTAAAATAAATCATATTGCTACCTCTTGTCTGCCAATACTGCTGTCAAAAACTCCCAAGTTCTTCTGGTAGAAGAAATACTTAATCTCTCCTCTGTGGTATGAATACCGCGCATATTCGGTCCAAAGGAAATACAGTCAAACTCCGGCTGCTTGCCCAGGAACAAACCACACTCAAGTCCGGCATGGATAGCCTGAATTTCAGGCTTTACACCAAACATTTCTTCATAAACACGAACCATTTTGTCACGAAGCGGACTATCCACACGATAAGCCCATCCGGGATATTCTCCGCTGACATCCATATCTGCACCTGCCATACCAAAAACAACTTCCAGCTTTTCAATCAATGCTGCCTTTGCACTTTCCAAAGAACTTCTGACAGAATACTGTATAGTTACCGACTCATCATCTCCGGCAACAACGCCCAGGTTTAAACTGGTTTCTACCAGTCCGGAAACTGACTGGCTCATAGCCTGTACTCCCACCGGCGCAGCCACTAATAAATGCAAAAGACTTGCGGTAGTCATTTCATCATAAACTGCATAATTATCCTGAGCTTCCTCCCAAATCTCTACAAACAAGCCTCCATCCCTTAACACATACTCCTCTTTTAACTCCATTTCATATGCCCTGACAAGCTCTATGAAGCGGTCAATCTGTGCCATATCCTTCAGCACCACTTCCATAAATGCCTCACGCGGAATAGCATTTTCTACGGTGCCGCCATGGAAGTCAGCAATATAAAAACCGACCTCCTTGGATACATGGTACATCATTCTGGCCAACAACTGCAGTGCATTGCCACGCTCCTTGTGAATATCTACACCGCTATGGCCACCCTGTAATCCTCTTAAGGTTACCAAAACCTGCTGACCCTTAACAGAGACCATATTCACCGGAAGCTTGCCGGTTATACGTGCTCCGCCTGCACAGCTGGTCAGGAAAATCCCTTCTTCCTCGGAATCGATATTTAAAAATCGACGCCCCTTAATATCGCTGACATCAATGGCCTTGGCACCGAACAAGCCCGTTTCCTCATCTACGGTAATAATCAGTTCCACTTCCGGATGAGCCAAATCCTCTGCATCCATGATTGCCAGACCATATGCTACAGCAATGCCATCATCACCGCCCAGACTGGTATTTACAGCATAGATATCATCCCCATTTACCGCCAAATCCAAACCATCTGTAAACATATTTTTGGTGCAATCAGGGGTCTTTACTGCCACCATATCCATATGTCCCTGAATAACCACACCCGGCACCTCTTCATAACCCGGTGTGGCAGGCTTTCTCATCACCACATTACCCAGCTTATCTTTTCTGGCCTCTATATCTCTATCCGCCGCAAACTTCATCAAATACGCTGTCATAGCCTGCGTATTACCACTCCCGTGAGGAATACCACAGATTTCTTCAAAAAATTTAAAAACACCTCTCGGTTCTAAATGTCCTAAAACGCTCATAATATTCTCCTTTAACATAAGTTGCTGTTTTTATTATAACCGCATTTATTGTTTTCTGCAACTAGGCAAACGATAAAAAGTGACTCTCCGAGACTATTATCCAAAACAAATGATAAAAATCCCGGAAGAAATTCACTCCCGGGATTATCATTCATATATTAAGCCAATTTGCTCTTTGCGATTTCTGCCAATGCAGTAAATCCTGCTGCATCATTTACAGCCATTTCAGCTAACATCTTTCTGTTCATATCGATTTCAGCTAACTTTAAGCCGTACATAAACTTGCTGTAAGATAAACCATTTAATCTTGCAGCAGCATTGATACGAGCGATCCATAACTGTCTGAACTGACGCTTTCTTTCCTTACGACCTGCATAAGAGCTTGTTAATGCTCTCATAACAGACTGCTTTGCAATTCTATACTGTTTGCTTCTGGCACCTCTATAGCCCTTTGCAAGCTTTAATACTCTATTGTGTTTCTTCTTAGCGTTTAAGCCACCTTTAATTCTTGCCATGTCCTTACTCCTCCTCTACCGATTATAAATATGGTAAAATCTTCTTCATATTCTTAACATTAGTTGCATCTGTAATAGCCGGTTGTCTAAGATTACGTTTTCTCTTAGTAGATTTCTTAGTTAAGATATGGCTCTTATAAGCTTTTGCTCTTTTTAATTTACCTGTTCCTGTTACTTTAAAACGTTTTGCAGCTGCTCTGCTTGTTTTCATTTTTGGCATGTCGAGTTCCTCCTATAATCTTTTTCGGTCTTAGCACTATTTCTTGGATTTTGGTGCTAAGAACATAGTCATGCTTCTGCCTTCCACCTTCGGAGCCTTTTCAATATTGGCTATGTCTGCTAAATTGGTGGCGAAGTCATCTAAAAGATGCTTGCTGTTCGCCATATGTGCCATTTCACGACCACGAAAACGTAAGGTAACCTTTACCTTGTCACCCTTGGTCAGGAATTTGCTGGCTGCATTCATCTTGGTATTCAAGTCATTAGTATCGATGTTTGGAGATAAACGAATTTCCTTTACCTCGATTACCTTCTGCTTCTTTTTTGCTTCCTTTTCCTTACGAATCTGCTCATAGCGATACTTTCCGTAATCCACAATCTTGCATACAGGTGGTTTTGCATTCGGTGCAATCTTGACTAAGTCCAGACCTGCTTCCTCTGCAAGTCTAAGTGCATCGCGAGAAGACATGATACCTAACTGTTCGCCTTCTGTTCCGATGAGACGGATTTCCTTGTCTCTGATTTGTTCGTTAATCATTAATTCGTTACTAATGGCTTTGCCCTCCAAATAAGAAAAAACTAAAAAAGTGGATAGTCAGACTATCCACTTAGTAACTCACGATACCTCACAAAATAAAATGTGATCGTTAAGAACTATTGACGCCTGCCAGCACCTCAAAGCCGCAGGGTGAGAGTGGATACTCTGCTTGGTTGTTCTTCGTGCGAGTCTTACTCACACACTCAAATAACTTACCACAGTATCCATTAAATGTCAATAGATTATTTTGATATTTTTAAAATTTTTGTGTTTTTTTATGCTTCTGTAAACGTAGCGCACAGAGTACCGCCGCTGCTTCCTGCACCGTTGCCGCGAATATCTACATGTTCTGCCACACAACGCAGGCTGTGATTGTATTTACAATTTTCTGCCTCACAGTCAATACTGATATTTTTGTATGGCTTCTCTGCACTGTTAGAAAAACTGTCACGACTTCTGTCTACAAAGCTTTCACAACTGGTTTCATCCTCACGATTAGCTTTACGACCGCCAACTAAAATATCACCTTTACAGCAGTACTCTTCTTTGTTATATACGCAGTTTTTTACGCTGCATCCTAATTCTGCCATGTCTTATACCTCCTTTGACTTTATAAAGTCATTTTTAGTATGCGCAGGCCTTATTTTATTATTCAACTACTGTTGCCAAATTCTCGCAAATGCAACTGAATATACATTATACCATTTACTGTTCTACAGTCACTTCACGGCGTGTCTTTGTACGAATTTCCTTACAAATCATATCAATGAAATCATCTAAAGGCATCTGACCTTCGTCGCCTGCAAAACGGCTTCTTACCGCTACAAGTCCCTGTGCTTCCTCCTGCTCTCCTACAATTAACATGTAAGGAAGTCTTGCCTTTCTGGTCTCACGAATCTTAAAGCCGATTTTTTCAGAACGATTGTCTGTAGTAGCAAGGATACCATTTTCTTTTAATTCAGACTCTACCTTTGCTGCATAATCAGCATATTTTTCAGAAATAGGCAATACTCTTACCTGCTCCGGACACAGCCATGTCGGGAACTTACCTTCATACTTCTCAATCAACCATGCAAGGGTTCTTTCATAACAGCCCATACTGGTTCTGTGAATGATGTAAGGACGAACCTTTTCGCCATTCTGGTCAATATAATACATATCAAACTGTTCTGCCAAAACAGCATCCCACTGAATGGTAATCATGGTATCCTCTTTGCCGTATACATTCTTTGCCTGAATATCAACCTTAGGACCATAGAATGCAGCTTCACCCTCTTCTTCAAAGAACGGAATTTCTAACTCCGTAAGAACCTGACGAATATGTCCCTGTGTTTCTTCCCAAACTTCTTCAGAACCAACGTACTTTTCTTTGTTGTTTGGATCCCACTTAGAAAGACGATATCTTACATCTTCACCAACGCCTAATGTATCTAAGCAATACTTTGCCAGTGCCAGACAACCCTTAAACTCTTCCACCATCTGATCCGGACGCACAATTAAGTGACCTTCGGAAATGGTAAACTGACGCACACGTGTCAAACCGTGCATTTCACCGGAATCCTCATTACGGAAAAGGGTCGATGTCTCGCCATAACGGATTGGCAAATCTCTATAAGACTTCTGGCTTGCTTTGTAAACATAGTACTGGAATGGGCAGGTCATCGGACGAAGTGCAAATACTTCCTTATCCTTTTCCTCATCCCCCAATACAAACATACCATCCTTGTAATGATCCCAATGACCGGAGATTTTGTACAAATCACTCTTTGCCATCAGAGGAGTCTTGGTACGAACATAGCCACGTTTTTCCTCTTCATCCTCAATCCATCTCTGCATAGTCTGAATCATCTTGGCACCCTTTGGCATCAAAAGAGGTAACCCCTGACCAATTACATCCACAGTGGTAAATAATTCCATTTCACGGCCTAATCTATTATGGTCACGCAATTTCACACTTTCCAGATATTCTAAGTATTCCGCAAGCTCTTCTTTTTTATTAAAAGCAGTACCGTAAATACGCTGTAACATGGCATTTTCAGACTTACCTCTCCAGTAAGCACCTGAAGAAGAAATAAGCTTAAAGGCCTTGATTCCCTTAGTACTCATCAGATGAGGTCCGGCACAAAGGTCTACAAAATCACCCTGACTGTAGAAGCTGATTACCGCATCCTCCGGCAAATCACGAATAAGCTCTACCTTGTATGGTTCGCCCTTTTCCTCCATAAATTTCATAGCCTCTTTTCTAGGCATCGTAAATTTTTCTAATTTAGCACCTTCTTTGATGATTTTCTTCATCTCAGCTTCTAATTTATCCAAATCCTCTCTGGAAAATGGCTCATGCTCAAAATCATAATAAAAGCCTGTGTCAATGCTCGGACCGATAGCCAGCTTTGCTTCCGGGAATACTCTCTTTACTGCCTCTGCTAGCACGTGAGAGCATGTATGTCTGATAGTAGCAAGACCTGCCTTGTCATTTGCTGTCAAAATATTTAATGCAGCATCTTCCTCTACGATAGTCCTTAAATCCACAATCTCACCATTTAACTCACCTGCGCAAGCTACTCTGGCCAAACCCTCACTGATATCCAAAGCGATATCATAAATACTCATTGCCTGGCTGTATTCCTTGACACTGCCATCTTTTAATGTGATTTTCATCGTTTCTTCCTCCTTGCTTTTCGGGCTCATTAACCCATCAATAAAAGAATTACATTCAAAAACGCCCCTCGCATAAACTACGCTGAACGTAATGTATGCAAGGGACGTAAAATACGCGGTTCCACCCTTGTTGCCTGAGAATACCCAGACCACTTCATTATCCTTAACGCGGAAAGACGGACTGTATTAAAGTCACTCCGAGGTGGTCTTCCCAGTGGCTATCCTAAGCTGCTTCCAGCAAATGCAACTCTCTCTGTAAGAAATAAAGCAATGGTACTGTCATCATCAACGTTTTGTATATATGTTAATATACTACTTTTTTATATAAAAGTAAAGTATTAATTTCTATACGTTTTGAAAACAGAGCCACAACGCATATTCTTCTACAAGCTTCGGCTGCTCCAAAAACTCATATCCCGGCACCT
This sequence comes from Lachnospiraceae bacterium, assembly GCA_017516285.1. The sequence continues at coordinate 11,676 of JAFXDD010000008.1, read as the reverse complement.
TACCGGCGTACCTCTCATAAGCCTTATAGCCCCTGCCAAAGCCTTCTCCGGTACATTTCACATATGACTCCATGCGGCTAAACTCTCGGTATCCTCCCGGTATTCCCTTGGTTTCTCTGGCTTCCTGGATATCCACACCAACCGGTCGGTCTGCTACCACCAACACTGCGTACTCTCCGGAGTGAGACAAATTAAAATGCCATAAGCTTTTGCCAGGAAATATGTGCAAAAGCTTCTGTTTGTTCCAAGAGGGCTTGCCCTGCCTTCCCTTTTCATAAGTCAAAGGAATTGGCAGAGCTGCCTGTGACGCTTTCTGAAGCCACCTGACCAAGCTCCCGGTCTGCATTTTATAGCATACCCCATTTTCAAGCTTTATACTCCTACATCCTGCACACTCCGGCTCTGCCTCCAGAAACCCTACCTGTAATAAAAGACCGGCTGCTATAGCCCGCATCCGGTCCTTTTCCTTTGCATATTTTTGAACAAGTTCCTGTCGGTGGTTATCCATAAGTGCCATTGCAGTCTGCTGCAATTCTTTATCTTCTAAATCACCAGTGTGAAGAAGATACATTTTATATGTCATAGCAACCTCCGCCAGTTACTCCTCAGAAGCTTCTTCCTGTAAAGCCAGTGCAATCTGAAGCTCCTCTAACTGCTTCGGATCTACTACGTCAGGTGCATTGGTCATGAGACAGCTTGCATCCTTTACCTTCGGGAAGGCAATAACCTCTCGGATGGAGTCAGCCTTTACCAAAAGCATACACAGTCTGTCCAGACCATAAGCCAAGCCTGCATGTGGCGGCACGCCATACTTGAATGCATTTAATAAGAAACCAAATCTATCGTAAGCAGCTTCCTTAGTGAAGCCTAATACTTCGAACATCTTTTCCTGTACGTCTGTCTGGAAAATACGCACACTACCACCGCCCAGCTCTGTACCGTTTAATACGATATCGTAAGCCTTTGCACGAACCTTGCCCGGGTCTGTGTCCAGAAGCGGAAGGTCTTCATCCATAGGCATGGTAAACGGATGATGCATTGCCACAAAACGATTATCATCCTCACTCCACTCTAAAAGTGGGAACTCTGTAACCCATAAGAAATTAAATTTATTATCATCGATAAGTCCCATCTGACGACCTAATTCCAGACGTAAACCACCTAAAACGTTCCATACAATGCTGTTTTTGTCAGCTGCAAAGAGTAATAAGTCTCCCGGTTCACCCTGCATTGCATCTACTAAACTCTTTAACTCTTCCTCTGTCATAAACTTTGCAAAAGAAGACTTGTAGCTGCCGTCAGGCATTACGCACAGATATGCAAGCCCCTTTGCACCGTAACCCTTTGCAAAATCAACCAAAGCATCGATTTTCTTTCTTGGCATTTCAGCCTGACCTTTGGCATTGATACCACGCACACTGCCGCCATTTGCCAAGGCACCGGTAAATACACCAAAGCCACAATTAGCCACTACTTCGGAAACATCCGTGAGTTCCATGCCAAAACGGGTATCCGGCTTATCAGAACCATAACGATTCATAGCCTCTGTCCAAGTCATTCGCTGAATTGGAAGCTGTACATCTAAACCAATTGCTTCTTTACAAACATACTGAAGCATTCTTTCATTTACAGAAATAACATCTTCTACATCTACAAAAGACAACTCCATATCCACCTGCGTAAATTCAGGCTGTCTGTCCGCACGTAAGTCCTCATCACGGAAGCAGCGTGCAATTTGGAAATATCTATCATAACCGGAACACATCAATAACTGCTTGAAAATCTGCGGGGACTGCGGCAACGCATAAAAGCTACCCGGATGCACACGGCTAGGTACTAAATAATCTCTTGCGCCCTCCGGTGTAGACTTCGTTAAAATCGGAGTCTCAATCTCCAGGAAACCTTCGTTAACAAGGAAAGCTCTGATATTAGCAGCAATCTTACTTCTGAGAATAATTTTCTGCTGTAAGTCAGGTCTTCTCAAATCCAAATAACGATATTTTAAACGCAATTCTTCCTTTGTCTTGGAATCTGCCTCAATTGGGAAAGGAGGTGTCTCAGCCTCGGATAAAATACGAACTTCCTTTGCCACAATTTCAATATCACCGGTAGCCAGATTTTCATTCGCTGCACCGGCACGCTTATTTACGGTACCTACTACTGCTACTACAAACTCACTGCGCAGCTTTTCAGCTTTCTCAAAAGCCTCTGTGCCGCATTCGCTTTCTTCAAAAATAACCTGCAAAATACCGGAACGATCACGTAAATCTACAAAAATAATACCGCCCTTATTTCTCTGCTTCTGCACCCAGCCCATCACAGTAACGGTCTGGCCGATTAATGTATTGGATACTTCACCACATCTGTGGGAACGCTTTAAGCCCTTCATGGATTCTGCCATTGTTTTGCCCTCTTTTCTATATTTGACTAATTCTTTAAAGAATCTTTATAAAACTCTACGAAGTCCTGATATCCTTCCTTCATCAGGTTGTCCTTCTGGAACTTTTTGTTCTTGTTCATGCGAGCCACCAGCACCTGTGTACCATCCTTACGGGCAGCCTGTGCCTGTGCTATTATCTCGCAAAGTCTCTCACCGGACACACCCTTTTCAATCAGGTATGCCACCTTCCCCGGCGCATTTGGCACGGTAAAGCCTCGCTCCATCAAAAGCAGGATAATTCGCTCAAAGCCGATACTGAAACCACAGGCAGGAACATCATTGCCTGTGAACTTGCCTACCATTTTGTCGTAACGACCGCCACCACCGCAGCTGCCACCAAATTCCGGCATGGCAATTTCAAAAATCGTACCGGTATAATAGCTCATACCACGAACCAAAGTCGGGTCAAATACAATTTCAAAGGTATCTTCCTTGGTAGCACGTACGCTATCGATAATCTCCATAAAGGAAGCCATCACACCTGCCGGCAGATAATCCGCAAGCTTATCTGCGATATATGCCGGACCGTTATCCGCTTCTTCTATCTCGATAAACATATCCATGTACTTCTGACAGACATCCTCACCATAGCCCATTTCCACAAGCTCTGCCTTTACGCCATCAATGCCAATCTTATCCATCTTGTCCAGTACAATAAATACACTGTCATAAGACTCCTCAGGAAAACCTGCATAGGCTGCCATTGCCTTTAAAATCTGACGGTCGTTGATACGAATCTGGAAATTCTTAAACTCCAACTTGCTCAAAGTGGTAGTCGTAGCCAAAATCAGCTCAATCTCAGCCAGATTGCTTGGCTCACCTAAAATATCAATGTCACACTGCATAAACTGACGGTATCTGCCACGCTGAGGTCTGTCAGCACGCCATACATTGCCCATCTGCAATGCCTTAAAAGGGCTTGGCAAGTTGTTTGCGTTATTACTGTAAAAACGCACCAGCGGTACTGTCAAATCATAACGAAGACCACCGTCTACCAAATCAGCCTCGTTCTGCGCTGTCTCAAGATTCAGCTTCTCGCCTCTTTTTAAAATCTTGAAAATCAACTTCTCGTTCTCTCCGCCCTGCTTATTGGACAGGTTGGAAATATTTTCCACACATGGTGTCTCAATAGGAGTAAACCCAAACTTACCGTAGGTCTCCTTAATCACACCCATTACATAATCTCTTACCACCATCTCCTGTGGCAGTATATCCTTCATGCCGGTCACCGGCTTTTTACTAAGTGCCATTTTATCAGCCTTTCTCGTAAATATTATTTTGCCATGCAAATTTAATATTATCTGTTTTACTTCAATCATTGTATCGCAAGCGGGGTGCTTATGCAACAATTTTCTCTTACTTTCCTGTTTTTTTGTCAAGAAAACTGCTACTACCTTTGCTGTTCTAAAAGCATTCGCTTGCGCTCTATCATGTCCTCAATCTGATTAATATAAAGCTCCACATCCTTCACGTTATCGCAGCGTTCAATGCGGCCGTCCGGAAGTACCAGCTTGGTAATACTGCCTGCCCCTAATGCTACGATAGTTTGCAGCTCTTCCATAATCAGAATGTTATAGATACCAAATTTCCCTTCACGTGCATAACCCACATTTTCAAAATTACCGGACATATTTTTCTGACGGTATAAGTAATATGGATGCATATTCATCGCCTTAGCACCCTCTACCGCAATAGCCATAGTTTCATCTGTATTATTAATACAGGAAATATCGTGTGTCTGAATCCACTGTGCAAGCTTGCTGGCGCGTTTAATTGCCAGAGAATGCACCGTCAGACTATCCGGATTTAATTTCTTTACTTCTTCAATAGTATAGGTTACTTCCTCGACATCCTCTCCCGGAAGTCCCAGTATCAAGTCCATATTGATATTGGAAAAGCCGATTTCACGAGCCATATGATATGCTTCCACTACCTGCTCTACCGTATGTCTGCGCCCAATAGTATCCAGCGTACACTGGTTCATGGTCTGTGGGTTAACACTGATGCGGTCAACACCATGCTTATACAATACTTCCAGCTTCTCTCTGGTAATAGAATCGGCACGACCGGCCTCCACGGTAAATTCCTGAACAGTATCAAAATCAAAACGTTCCTTTAATGCAGTAATCAGTCTGTCAAGCTGCTCTGCCTCCAGAGTGGTAGGCGTACCGCCACCAATATAAACCGTGTCTAAAATTTTGTCCTTATACACTTCCCGCACATAATCCATTTCCTGTATCAGGCAGTCAATATACTGCTCCACACGCTTTCTGTGAGCCGCTATAGGATAAGAAGTAAAGGAACAATATAAACAGGTCGTAGGACAGAAAGGAATGCCTATATACAGGCTGTAGCCGTCCTCATAATGCAGCGAACTTAAAAGATTACGTTCTCTCTCTGCAATTTCAATGCTGAGAAGAGCCTTTTCTTCACTGACATAATGCTTATCTCTATAATAATCCAGTATTTCCTCTTGGCTCTTGCCCTCCATAAGCTGCGCCATAGCAATCTTAGTAGGGCGAATACCGGTCATATTGCCCCAAGGCAGTGTCTTACCGGTATGGGCACATAGGCACCTGTACAAAAAGCCTTTAAAGGCATCCTTAAACTCCTGCGAATACGCCTCCAAAGAAGAAGCCTCCTGCTTCCATGCCCAGATGTATGACCTTTCTTCCAGGCAAATCACTACCTGATGCTCTTCAAAGACAATGCTGCCGCGTAAAGCATCCTCTTCCTCCAAAAGCTCTACAGCCTTCCTGGCATCTGTATCCGGTGTCACTACCTTTACTTGCTTTTCCGGATAAAAAGCCTTTACAATAGAATGTATATCATATTCATATTTTACTTGATTTATTTGTATAACAAACATTTTATTCTCTCAATTCACATAGAATTTGGGGCACTAAATGACAAAAGGATTTTGCTCCTTTTCCCAACCAATGGTAGTGCTTCCACCATGGCCCGGATAAACGATGGTATTGTTTGGCAAGCTAAAAAGCCTGTGCTTAATACTGTGCACTAATACACTCATAGAACCCGTCGGAAAATCCGTTCTGCCCACACTTTCACAAAAAAGAGTGTCCCCACTTATTAAAAATCCATCTTCCTCGAAATAATAGGAACATCCACCCAAAGTATGACCCGGTGTAGCAATCACATGAAAGCTCATATCCGCAATGGTACACTCTGCTCCATCACGAAGCCAGACATCTGCTGTTACCCTTAAAGGCATGCCAAATCTCTCTGATAAATTCAACTGCATATCCTTAAGCAGATTTTCTTCCTCTGCTCCGGCATAAATCTGTGCTCCGGAAAGCTTACCAAGCTCCACAGCCCCTCCAATATGATCCACGTGACCATGGGTAAGCAATATACCTGCCACCTGAAAACCATTCTGCCTCATAGTGTGATATATGTGGGCTCCCTTCTCTGCCGGGTCCACTAAAATCACGGGACACAGCCCTTCCGGGCCATGCACACCTTCCCTGTATATAAAATAGCAATTGGTCTGGAAGCTCCCCAGCACCATTCGCCCGATTTTTAAATTGCTCATCAGCCTGTTGTCCTTTCAATATCGATAACACTGTGAATGGTTTGCAGCTTATCAATAACATGGTTCAGTTCCTCGCGCGAAGAAATTTCGAAGCTGGTCTGCAGCGTCGCCACGTCATCCTTGGAGGTTCTGGTATTCATGGACAAAATATTAATGTTTTTCTCAGTCAGAACCTTGGAAATATCTGCAAGAAGTCCATTTCGGTTGTTTGCATATATGGTAATATCCGCAATAAACTTGCCGCTTCCGTTATTTCCCATATCTTCCCAGTCTGCATCCATCAAACGACCTCTTTCAATTTCCGGAAGCGCCATAATATTGGCACAATCTGTACGATGAATAGAAATACCTCGACCTCTTGTAATAAAGCCTACGATTTCATCCCCCGGAACCGGCGAACAACACTTGGAAAAGCGTACTGCCATATCATGAATACCTTTTACAGTAATACCATTCTTGGCCTTCATTTTCAGTGCCTGACTAGCCGCATTTTCTTCAATTGCTGCCAGTACCTGCTCATTAGTCAGCTCCTTTTTGTGATCCCTATCATAGAGCTCCTGCATACGGTTCACAATCTGGCCTTCCTTTAATCCGCCATGACCAATAGCCGCAAGCACACTGTCCCAATCATGGAAGCCGTATTTTTTCATAATAGCTTCTTTATAAGCAGGCTGTATAATCTGAGACTGGCTGATTGCCTTTGTTTTACAGTAAGTCTCTAAGAGTTCCTTTCCCTTTAAAATATTTTCTTCTTTAAATTGGTTTTTAAACCATTGATTGATTTTGCTTTTTGCCTGAGTAGACTTAGCAACCTTTAACCAATCACGGCTAGGTCCCTTGGAATTCTGACTGGTCAGAATTTCAATACAGTCACCATTGGCAATTTCATAATCAATGGTCACCAGCTTGCCATTCACGCGTGCACCAATCATACGATTACCAACCGCAGAATGAATACTGTAAGCAAAGTCAATCGGTGTAGAGCCTGCAGGCAACGTCTTTACATCACCATTCGGTGTAAAGCAGTAAACAGATTCAGAAAACAAATCCAGACCACTCTTAATCATAGTCAGAAATTCTTTGTTATCAGCGCTATCCTGCTGCCATTCTAAAATTTGACGAAGCCAGGTCATCTTTTCTTCATCACGCATATCGCTTCTTTTGCCATCAGAAGCCTCTTTATACTTCCAATGAGCTGCAATACCATATTCGGCAGCCTTGTGCATCTCTTCGGTGCGGATCTGAATTTCAAAAGGCTGACCGGTAGAGCCAATCAGCGTAGTGTGGAGGGATTGATACATATTAGGCTTTGGCATAGCAATATAATCCTTAAAACGTCCCGGAATCGGTTTATACATTTCATGGATAATACCCAGCGCAGCATAACAATCCTTCACACTCTCTACAATAATACGAACTGCAAACAAATCATAAATCTGGTCAATAGACTTGTTTTGGTTCTTCATCTTCTTATATATACTGAAAAAGTGTTTAATTCTTCCATCCACCTTTGCCTTAATTCCGGCATTGCGAATATGGGAGGATACTTCATCTACGATAGACTGAATATATTTCTCCCTTACACTCTTACGAATCGCGATTTTATCCACCAGATCATAATAAATATCCGGCTCCAAATATTTCAAGCTTAAATCATCCAGCTCCACCTTAATACGGGCAATACCAAGTCTCTCAGCAATAGGTGCATAAATTTCCAGGGTTTCTCTGGAAATACGCTGCTGTTTCTCAGCAGGCATATGCTTTAAGGTGCGCATATTGTGTAGTCTATCTGCAAGCTTAATCAATATAACACGGATATCTTTGGCCATGGCAAGAAACATTTTACGCAGATTTTCTGCCTGCATTTCCAGACGAATATTATCACCGTCATGAAACTGTGGAAGCTTTTCTAACTTCGTAACACCATCTACCAAATTGGCCACATCCTGACCAAATTCGCGTACCAGGTCATCATAGCTCATTACGGTATCTTCCACAACATCATGTAAAAGGCCTGCCACAATCGTTTCCTTATCCAGCTCCAGGTCCGCCAAAATAATGGAAACATAAAGAGGGTGTATAATGTAGGGTTCCCCTGACTTACGCACCTGTGATTTGTGAGCCTCGCCGGCTATATGATATGCTTTTTCAATGAGACTGATATCATCGCTGGGATGATATTTCAATACTCTCTCAATTAAATCCTTATATAATTCATCCGGTGTCAAGAATTCTTTCAACCTCTCGATTCTACCATCATCAAAAATCATGGTATTCGTTACATTACCTTCAGCCATGCCTACCTCCATCCTAAAAAATACTAGAATGTTTTGTCATTCGATATCCTCTGTCCATAATCCGGTATCTTCCAGTTGCCGCAAGCTACCGTTTTATTTTCCCTCGTAAGTAATTGCCGCATCAATGCGGTATTTAGCTAAACGTTCTCTGCCCTTTAAGCCCGCAAGCTCAATCAGCACAACAACACCCACTACTTCTCCGCCAAGAGCCTCCACAAGCTTAATCATTGCTTCATTGGTGCCTCCTGTAGCCATCAAATCATCTACTACTAAAACCTTTTGTCCCGGCTTAATTGCATCCTTATGAATTTCGATAGTAGCTGTACCATACTCTAACTCATACTGCTGTGAAATCGTTTCGCAAGGAAGCTTACCTGCCTTACGGATAATTACAAGCGGCTTATGATTATTGTATGCAAGAGGTGCTCCAAAAATAAATCCTCTGCTTTCTGCACCAACCACTACATCATATTCCATGTCCTTAATCTTTTCCTGCATCGTATCAATTGCAAGTTTAAAACCATCCGGATCCTGAATAACACTTGTAACGTCTCTGAAAATAATGCCTTCTTCCGGAAAATCCGGGATACTTCTGATATAAGAATCTAAATCTCTCATTGGTAATCTCCTAAAATATTATAATAAATAATAGTATACTTGTATTTTGCCAATTTGTCAAAACTTCTCTATATTTTCTTAATCATTATTTGCAACTAAATTATTCAGCCAAATACCTTTTTTGATTAATATAAATCCAATTACACATTTAACAATGTCTACAAATTGACAAATAAAGTACAATGAAACAATAGGTACAGATGTATATCTGCTTAAAATATATGCAACGGGAATATTTATGCACCACACAAATACACTGTCAAACAAAAAAGTAATAAAAGTTTTACCTCCGCTTCGAATAGTAAAATATGATGCATGGCAGAAACCATGTATCGGCAAGCAGATTGCTGCTACTCGCATGAAAGAAGCCGCCAGCCCCTTAACTGACTCTGTGGTATTGTAAAATCCGGGAAATAATGGTGCAAATAACATCATTAGTCCCCCCATTACCACACAGGATGCTACTGAAAATGCAATCAGCTTCGTATCCATATCCTTAGCCTCTTTTAGCTTACCTGCCCCCAAAAGCTGGCCTACGATAATAGAAATAGCACTGCCCATAGCAATAAAGGTTACGTTAAATACATTGGAAATAGTACTGGAAATATTGGCAGCCGCCACAGTATCCAGTCCTCTGACTGAATAGCACTGCATCAACACAGCCATTCCTGCCGCCCATAGAATTTCATTGACCATAAGAGGAAATCCGCTAAAAATCACTCGTCCTGTCAAATACAGCGGAATACGCAGATTGGCATACGCGCCCTTCATAAACGGCATTTTTACTGTATGCTTGTGAGTCCACATAATAACAATAGCCGCCTGCACGTATCTGGAAACGCAGGTAGCAATCGCTGCACCAACTACTCCCAGCTTTGGAAATCCCAAGTATCCGAAAATAAGCACAAGATTCAACACACAATTTATAATAACAGCCGCAACTCCGGCTTTCATAGGCACCACAGTCTCTCCACACTCTCGAAGGGTACTGGTATAAATCTGCTCTACCCCAAAAGGAAAAAGTCCAAATAACATGACTGCTAAATACTGCTTGCCATATTTAAGTGCCGCTTCTAATGACTGACCATTTCCTTCATCATGTAAATAAAGTCTGATCAAATCCTCACCCCAGACGCCTAAAATCACCGCACCGATAATAGTAATTAACAGGCATGCATATACCTTAAACCTGAAAATATATCTGACACCCTTAAAATCCTTGCATCCAAAAAACTGTGCACCAAAAATACCTGCTCCGGAAATCGCCCCGAAAATACTCAAATTATATATCATTAACAGTTGATTAACAATAGCCACACCGGACATCTGCTCGGTACCAACACGGCCTACCATAATGTTATCCAACAGACCCACAAAATTGGTAATACCATTCTGAACCATTATCGGAACAGCCACTATTAACACCATTTTGTAAAAAGCTTTATCTCCTATAAACTTTTTCATAATTATATTGTAAAGTCACTCCTTTTTTCGCATGTTTCTATTTTAATCCTCTTTCATAAAAATGTCAAAGATTATAATAAGAAAAAGCCCTGAGATATTTCAAGGCTTTTTATATTTCAGAATTCATAATCTGCATTTATGCTTTCTCAATATACAGCACTCCCAGCGTACCCGGTCCACAATGACTGGAAATCACACTTCCTGCGCGGGTAATCAGTATTTCTTCAAAAACATTTAATTGATTTAAATACTCATACACTGCATCAAGCACTTCTTTCTCACAGCCCGAATGGGTAATAAATACACGTTCCGGTCTCGCATTTAACAAGTCAGCTTCCATATCACTAACATATTCCTGAATAACCTTTGACATTTTACCCCGGTATTTTTTGCCGGCATCCATTGTGCCGTTCTCAACTGCAATGCGCGGATGAAGCTTTAACATACTGCCTGCCATTGCTGCCACACTACTGCATCTGCCGCCTCTATGTAAATATGTAAGAGTATCCACTACAAAGCTGCTGCGTACAAGAGGACGTAATGCCTCAATGTGTGCAACAATTTCCTCGGCACACTTATCCTCACGAGCCATAATAGCTGCCTCTATAGCCATAAGCCCAATCCCTGTAGATAAATTCTGCGAATCGATACAATACACTCTATCAGAAGCATCCAATGACTCTGCTGCAATTTTGGCCACGGATAAATTAGCAGACATAGTGCCGGAAATCGTAAAACAAATCACCTCACTGCCATCCTCCAACAATGTTTCAAGCGCATCCATACATTCCTCAGGAGAAGCAGCAGAGGTCTTAGGTGTTACATTGTTAGCATCTGCCCATGCATAAATTTCATCCACTGTAACATCCACGCCATCCTTACAATCCCTGTCACCAAGTAAAACATGCAAAGGAAAAATATTGATATTGTATTTTTCAATCAATTCCGGTGACAAATCACAAGTACTATCTGATAATATTTTTACCATAGTTTTATTACTCCTTTAAAACATTTAATACGAAAATAAAAGCCCTATTCCTAGGACTTCTCGGGTTGGGCTGTTCTAAAGAACAAACAGCTCGTAGGGGAATCGAACCCCTGTTTCCGCCGTGAGAGGGCGGCGTCTTGACCGCTTGACCAACGAGCCATTTTTATAAAAGGTACTTATACCTTCAAAACCGAACACTGAAATCTCTTCATCCGTTTTCTCCTGTGATAACCTGTCTTAAGCTTCGTTTCCTCCGCTTCAAACTCGTCTCTCTCCAACTCTGGTTAAGCCCTCGACCGATTAGTGACTGTCAGCT
>JAFXDD010000007.1 GCA_017516285.1 Lachnospiraceae bacterium | reverse complement strand
GGCAAGGAAGTAGTGGTTTTGGTAGAGCTGCGTGCCCGCTTTGATGAAGCCAATAATATCGAAATGTCCCGGAGGCTGGAGGAGGCCGGATGCCGCATTATATATGGTTTGGGACAATATAAAGTGCATTCCAAGCTGTGTCTGATTACCAGAAGCCTTCCGGATGGAATTTCCTATATTACCCAGATTGGTACCGGTAATTATAACGAAAAGACTTCGGGATTATATACAGACCTGTCCTTAATTACCTCTGATTTTGAAATTGGTGCAGAGGCGGCAAGGGTGTTCCAGTCCCTGCTTTTGGGCGAAACGGTGAAAGAGACAAAGCACCTGTTGGTGGCGCCAAAATGTTTGCAGAACAAGGTGCTTCAGATGATTGATGAGGAAATTATAAAGGCCAGGGCAGGAGAAAATGGTTACATTGGCTTTAAATTAAATTCCCTCACAGATAAGAGCATTATTGAAAAGATTATTGAGGCTTCTCAAGCCGGTGTCAGGGTGGAACTGATTGTCAGAGGCATTTGTTGTTTGAAACCGGGAGTAAAAGGCTTTACAGACAATGTTACCATAGTCAGCGTAGTAGGGCGTTTTCTGGAGCATTCCCGTATTTACCGCTTTGGACAGGGTGAGCAGGCGAGGGTATTTATTTCATCTGCAGACTTTATGACCCGCAATACCACCAGACGAGTGGAGGTGGCAGCACCGGTTTATAACCAGGCGTTAAAGAACAGGCTTATTTATATCTTTGACACCATTATGCAGGATGATGAAAAGGGCAAGGCTCAGAACCGTGATGGTATGTATGAAGACAGACAACTGCACGAACAGAAACTGAATTCCCAGGAGCTGTTTTATGCGGAAGCATATGATGCCATAGACAAATCCGGTCAGACGGAGCCTATAGCAGATTAACAAAATGTGCAAAATACAAAGGTATTTGGAAAGGATATAGAATGTTGAAAATTGGTATGTTAACAAGCGGTGGAGATTGTCAGGCATTAAATGCAGCCATGAGAGGTCTGGTAAAAACACTGTTTCATAAAGAAAACGAAGTAGAAATATACGGTTTTGAAAATGGCTACAGAGGGCTTATTTACGGGCAGTACAGATTGCTTACAGACAAGGATTTTTCCGGTATTTTGACCCTTGGAGGCACCATTCTTGGTACCTCCAGAACCCCTTTTAAGCAGATTAACCAGCCTGATGAACAAGGCCTCGACAAGGTTGCTGCCATGAAAGAAAATTATGAAAAGCTACATTTGGATTGTCTGGTAGTATTGGGAGGTAACGGCACACACAAAACTGCTAATTTGCTTAGGGAAGAGGGCCTAAATGTGATTACCTTGCCAAAGACCATTGATAATGACCTCTGGGGCACAGAGATGACCTTCGGCTTTCAGAGTGCGGTGGATATTGCCACCAATGCCATTGACTGTATTCACACCACGGCAGCATCTCACGGCAGGGTTTTTATTGTAGAAATTATGGGTCACAAGGTAGGGCAGTTAACACTGCACGCAGGTATTGCAGGAGGAGCTGACATTATTTTATTACCGGAAATTCCATATGATATAGACAAAATCGTGGATGCCTTAAGAAAACGTGAAAGAGCAGGCAAGCGCTTTACCATTTTGGCAGTGGCTGAGGGTGCGATTTCCAAGGAGGATGCTGCCTTATCCAAAAAGGAATATAAGGAAAAACTTAAAAGACGTCAGTATCCGTCTATTTCCTATGAAATTGCAGACCAGATTTTACAAAGAACCGGTAAGGAGGTTCGAATTACTGTTCCCGGGCATACGCAGCGTGGCGGAGCACCATGTCCTTATGACAGGGTATTGGCCACCAGACTGGGGGCAGCAGCAGCACAGCTGATTTTGGATAAAAACTATGGTAATATGATTGGTGTGGTAGATGGAAAAATGAAGCCGATACCACTTTCAGAGGTGGCCGGCAGGTTAAAAAAAGTAGACCCTGACAGTGATATTATTAAAGAAATTAAGGCTATCGGAATTAGTTTCGGAGATTAATTTCATGAAGATTTTGTGATAAGCTTGCACAATAACATAAAAATGTGTATAATCAAATGAAAATGGGCTCATGTGTGCATGTGAGTTCAAAAGTGCAGACAGATAAGGAGACGGATTATAATGAGTAAGAAACCAACAGTATTAATGATTTTAGATGGATATGGTTTGAACAACAGGGAGGACGGCAATGCCGTAGCGGAAGCGAAAACGCCTGTTATGGATGCTTTAATGGCAGAGTATCCTTTTGTAAGAGGCAATGCATCCGGTATGGCAGTAGGCTTGCCGGAAGGGCAGATGGGTAATTCCGAAGTGGGTCACTTAAACATGGGTGCAGGCCGTATCGTATATCAGGAATTGACACGTATCACCAAGGAAATTCAGGATGGTACTTTCTTTGAGAACGAAGCTTTATTAAAAGCAGTAGAAAACTGCAAGAAAAATAACAGTGCCTTACATTTTATGGGACTGCTCTCTGATGGTGGTGTACACAGCCACAACACCCACTTATATGGTTTATTGGAATTAGCCAAGAGAAATGGTCTTGAAAAGGTATTTGTGCATGCATTTTTAGACGGTCGTGACACACCGCCGGCTTCTGCAGCTGATTTCGTAAAGGAATTAATGGATAAGATGGAAGAAATTGGTGTAGGTCAGGTGGCAAGCGTATCCGGTCGTTACTATGCAATGGACCGTGACAATAACTGGGATAGAGTAAAAAGAGCATATGATGCGCTGACGAAGGGCGAAGGCCTGACAGCAGCATGCGGTGTTTGTGCAGTAAAGAATTCCTATGCAAAGGGCGAAAATGACGAATTTGTTCAGCCGACAGTAGTAACAGAAGGAGGCCAGGCTATCGGTAAAATTGCAGATGGTGACTCTGTGGTATTCTTTAACTTCCGCCCTGACCGTGCAAGAGAAATTACCAGAGCATTCTGTGATAATGATTTTGCAGGTTTTGACAGAGGTAACAGACCGGATATCTGCTTTGTGGCTTTCTCTGACTATGATCCGACTATTCCAAATAAGGAAGTGGCATTCCACAAAATTGCGGTTACCAATACATTCGGTGAGTGGTTAGCAGCTAACGGCATGACTCAGGCTCGTATTGCAGAAACAGAGAAGTATGCACATGTTACCTTCTTCTTTAATGGTGGTGTAGAGACTCCAAACGAAGGAGAAGACCGTATTCTGGTAAATTCTCCAAAGGTTGCGACTTATGATTTAAAGCCTGAAATGAGTGCTTATGAGGTTTGCGACAAGTTAGTAGAAGCCATTAAGTCTGACAAATACGACGTGATTATTATTAACTTTGCAAATCCGGATATGGTAGGTCATACCGGTGTGGAGGCTGCCGCAGTCAGTGCCGTAGAGGCAGTTGATGCATGTGTGGGCAAAGCAGTAGAAGCTTTGAAGGAAGTAGACGGTACTATGTTTATTTGTGCTGACCATGGTAATGCAGAGCAGTTAGTGGATTACGAAACCGGTGCTCCTTTCACAGCACATACCACCAACCAGGTGCCATTTATTCTGGTAAATTATGATGAAGCATATACCTTAAGAGAGAATGGATGTCTGGCGGATATTGTTCCTACTCTGATTGAGGTAATGGGCAAGGAGCAGCCTGTAGAAATGACAGGAAAGTCTTTGCTTATTAAAAAATAATGAAAGTCAAGCGATAGGTGACACAAAATCGCTTCAAAGCAATAGATAAAATTGGAGGTATTATCATGGGTTTTTTTGATGATTTAAAAGTGCTGGGCTCTGACCTTTTGGCAAAGAGCAGTGTAGTAGCAAAGGAAGCGGCGCAAAAGGCTTCTGATGCAGCTGATATGGCCAAGATAAAGGTGGATATTGCTGCAAGGGAAAGAGAAATCAAGGATCTTTATGCAAAGATTGGTAAGGCGTATTATGATGAGTACAAAGATGACGCTGTAGAGTATGCAGAGGATATTGCAGAAATTAATGCGAAATTTGCACTTATTGGTGAATTAAAGTCCAAGTATGAAATGTACAAGGATGCCATGAAGTCAGAAAAGGAAGAGGCAGACGTTACAGTGGATGCTGCACCGGCAGATGTAGAGGATGTCATTGATATCGTTCCTGCCAAAGAGGAGTAAATAAATAAAATGGAGGTAGCAGGATATGTGTGGAATCTGCGGTTTTACCGGCAATATAGATAATAAAGCCGAGGTACTTACAAGCATGATGGATAAGATTATTCATAGAGGGCCGGACAGCGGTGGACAGCATATCGATGATGGAATTGCTTTGGGATTTCGAAGGCTTAGTATTATAGACTTAGACCATGGATCCCAACCTATGTACAATGAGGACAATTCCATCGTGATTACCTTTAATGGAGAGATTTACAATCATCGTGGGCTGCGCGAGGAGTTAATTGCCAAAGGGCATATCTTTCGTAATCATGCAGACACAGAGGTGTTGCTTCATGCCTACGAGGAGTATGGGGAAGGCATGTTAAATAAGCTTCGCGGTATGTTTGCTTTTGTAATTTGGGACAGTCGTACCGGAACTTTATTTGGTGCCAGAGATTTCTTTGGTATTAAGCCTTTTTATTACGGCTTTGTAGATGGAGAGTTGGTCTACGGCTCTGAAATTAAGAGTATCTTAGAGCATCCCGGTTACCAAAAGGAATTAAACGAGGAAGCACTTGAAAATTATTTGACTTTTCAATATTCTGTACTTCCGGAGACCTTTTTTAAAGGTATTTTCAGACTGATGCCCGCTCACTGCTTTTCCTTTAAGGATGGTGTCATGGAGGTAAAGCGTTATTGGGAGCCTAAGTTTGAGGCGGATGATTCCAAGACCCTTGAAGAATGGGTAGAAGCAATCGATGCTGCTATGCAGAATTCTATCGAGAGCCACAAAATCAGTGACGTAGAGGTAGGCTCTTTTTTATCCAGTGGAGTGGATTCTTCCTATGTTGCGGCATGCTTTCATGGGGACAAGACCTTTACCGTAGGCTTTGACTATGAGAAGTACAATGAAATTGATTATGCGAAGGCATTATCCGAAAAGATTGAAATTAAAAATTACAGTAAGCTGATTTCTACCGAGGAGTATTGGGAAGCCATTCCTCGTATTCAGTATCACATGGATGAGCCATTGGCAGATCCTTCTGCCATTGCCTTGTATTTTGTCAGTCAGACTGCAGCAAAGCATGTAAAGGTATCTATGTCCGGGGAAGGTGCTGACGAGTTTTTTGGTGGCTATAATATTTATCGTGAGCCATTTGCTCTTGCACCTATGAAGCGTATTCCAAAGGGGGTACGAAAGGCTATGGCCAGGCTGGTATCTGCCATTCCGTATAACTTTAAGGGTAAAAGCTATATCATCAGAGCCAGCAAGGATGTGGAAGAGCGTTTTATCGGCAATGCTTTTATGTTTGACATGAAGGGAAGAGAGAAAATTCTCAAAAGCCCTACCGGCCGCTATGATTTTAAGGCACTGACCGGGCCTTTCTACGATAAGGTGGCGGATAAGGATGATGTGACCAAGATGCAGTATATTAATATGCATTTTTGGCTGATAGGAGATATTTTGTTAAAGGCAGACAAAATGAGTATGGCTCATTCCTTGGAGGTTCGTGTACCATTTCTGGACAAGGAGGTTTTTGAGGTGGCACGTAAGCTGCCTACCAGATTTAAGGTCAATAAACACAATACCAAGTTTGCCATGAGACAGGCTGCACACAAATATTTACCGGATATGGTTGCAGAAAAGAAAAAGCTGGGCTTTCCGGTGCCTACCCGTATATGGCTGAGAGAGGAGAAGTACTATCAGATAGTAAAAGATGCCTTTCTTAGTGAAGCCGGTCAGAAGTATTTTAAAACAGAAGAGCTTTTGAAGCTTTTAGATAGGCATAAGGCCGGCAAGGAAGACAACAGTCGTAAAATATGGACTGTTTATATGTTTTTAGTGTGGTACAAGGAGTATTTTGAGAAAGATAAAGACAGCCATTAGGTAACTGATCAGATCAGATATGCCATTAGTTACCAAAAAGAGAAAACATAATTTTATGAATTTTACGCAAACTACCTTCATATAAAACATGGAGGTAGTTTTTTATGGCAAATTTTTTAAAAATCGTTCGTACTTTTGGAAGGCAAGTGCTGGACAGCAGAGGAAATCCTACCGTAGAAGCCATTGTAGTGGTCAAAAATGAAATGACCGGAGAAATTACAGAAGGGTGCGCGATGGTGCCAAGTGGAGCCAGTACAGGTGCCTATGAAGCCGTAGAGCTCAGAGACGGTGGAGAGCGTTACATGGGCAAAGGAGTCACAAAAGCCGTAGATAATATAAAAAACATCATTAATCCTGCCATTATTGGTATGGATGTCACAGCACAGCAGAAAATAGATGCAAAATTAAGAGAATTGGATGGTACAGAGGACAAGAGTCATTTGGGGGCAAATGCCATGTTGGCAGTGTCCATGGCAGCAGCTAAAGCAGCAGCATGCGCGCTGCATATGCCGTTGTATCAATATCTGGGCGGTGCACAGGCAAAGGTTCTTCCGGTTCCTATGATGAACATTTTAAACGGTGGTGCTCATTCCGGTAACAGTCTGGATGTACAGGAATTTATGATTTTACCTGTGGGTGCATGTTGTATTCAGGAGGGAATTCGCTGGTGTGTAGAAATTTATCATGGTCTGAAAAAACTTTTAAAGGAAAGAGGACTTGCTACAGCAGTCGGAGACGAAGGTGGCTTTGCACCGGATTTGGAAAGTGAAATTGAGGCAATTGATCTGATTATGGAAGCAATCGAAAAAGCCGGCTATATGCCGGGAAAGGATATTATGATTTCTCTGGATGTGGCAGCCAGCGAATGGAAGGCGGAGGAACAGGGAAAATACCTTCTGCCAAAGCAGCAGCGCTCTTACAGTGCGCAGGAATTAATTGAGGAATGGATAGAACTGGCAGAAAAATACCCGGTGTTTTCTATTGAAGATCCGTTAGATGAAAATGATTGGAGCAATTGGCAGGAGTTGACCAGACGTGCCGGGGAAAAGATAACTCTGGTGGGTGATGATTTGTTTGTAACCAATAAAAAGCGTTTGCAGCGGGGGATTGAGAAAAAAACGGCCAATGCTATTTTAATTAAACCAAATCAGATTGGTACTGTTTCTGAAACCATGGAAGCCGTGCAGCTGGCTCAGAAAAATGGTTACAAGACCATTATGTCACACAGAAGCGGTGAAACAGAGGATACCTTTATTGCAGATCTGGCGGTAGCCCTGAATACCGGCTATATCAAAACCGGTGCGCCATGCCGTGGAGAACGTACTGCAAAATATAACCGGTTGATTGCTATTGAAGAAATGATGGGTAAATAAATACTTTATTTTAAAATTGGAGTTGCAAAAAATCAATAAAAGCATAAAAACCAGTTGAAAAAATAGAAAAAGTATGATATAGTGGTTTGTAATGAGCCATTGTGTGTATGTGGCAGGGATAATAGTAATTGAGATACCTTGAAAGGA
The DNA here is from genome assembly GCA_017516285.1 of Lachnospiraceae bacterium. The sequence goes on along the minus strand of JAFXDD010000007.1, from coordinate 32,887 downwards.
TGAGAGTATGCTTAGAATCATTTTAACCATTATTTTTATACTTGTATGTGTTGGTTTAACTGCTTTAGTATTATTACAGGAAGGCAAGTCAGCAGGCTTAGGCGCTATCAGCGGTGCTGCAGAGAGTTATTGGGGCAAGAATAAGGGACGTTCCATGGAGGGCAACTTATTAAAAATCACCAAAATTCTGGCAATTGTATTTATAGCGTTGGCTGTAGTGTTAAATATTAGTTTAATCTAGTATGTAGCCCCTTCTTGTTTCAAGAAGGGGTTTTATTTACCGGGAAGTTACTCGTTTTCTAGTAAAAAAACTCCGCAAGGGAGGAGACGAATGAGAGAAAAAATTTATGCATTAGGTACGTTTATCAGTCATCCGAAGGGATTTGGTTTTGTTACGGTAGAAGGCCATGAAGAGGACTTTTTTATTCCGCCGGAGTATACCGGCGGTGCCTTTCATCAGGATACTGTAGAGATAGAGTTTATGGGCAGACCCGGTGGCAAACGTCAGGAGGCCAAGGTGTTAAAGGTGATGAGCCATGCCATTACTCAGGTGGTAGGTACCTTTCAAAAAAGCAAGGCTTTTGGCTTTGTCATTCCTGACAACCAAAAGATTGCACAGGATATTTTTGTCAGTAAGGAACGCTCTAAGGGAGCGGTAGATGGCCACAAGGTGGTGGTTGAGATTACAGACTATGGTAAGCCGGGCCGTAAGCCGGAGGGCAAGGTAGTAGAGATACTGGGTCATATCAATGACCCGGGAGTGGATATTATGTCTATTGTAAAGGCCTTTGATTTACCGGTGCTTTTTCCGGACAAGGTATTAAATCAGGCAGAGCGTGTGGCCCAGGATGTTTCCGAAGCAGACATGGCAGGTCGTGCGGATTTACGGGATGTGCAGATGGTGACTATTGATGGTGAAGATGCGAAGGACCTGGATGATGCAGTCAGCCTTACGGTGGAGAATGGTTTGTATCATTTGGGCGTACACATTGCAGACGTGACTAATTACGTGCAGGAAAATTCTGCACTGGACAGAGAGGCTTTAAAGCGCGGCACCAGTGTATATCTGGTGGACAGGGTTATTCCCATGCTGCCTCATGCCTTATCCAATGGTATATGCTCCCTCAATGAGGACGTAGACAGATTGGCACTAAGTTGCCTGATGACGATAGATTCCAAGGGGGATGTGATTGATCACAGGTTGTGTGAAAGCGTCATTCATTCCAACAGACGTATGACTTATACCAGTGTGAAAAAAATATTGGAGGATAAGGATACCGAGGAGATAGCAAAGTATGAGGAGCTGGTACCCATGTTTGAACAGATGGGAGAGCTGGCAGCAATCCTACGAAGAAAACGTCGTAAACGCGGCTCCATCGACTTTGATTTTCCGGAAACCAAGGTTATTCTGGACAAGAAGGGTCATCCTATTGAAATTAAACCATATGAGCGAAATACTGCTACCAATTTAATCGAAGAGTTTATGCTGGTGGCTAATGAAACCGTGGCAGAGCACTTTTTCTGGCAGGAAACACCTTTCGTTTATCGTACCCATGAAAATCCTGATACGGAGAAAATTCAGAAGCTGGTAACCTTTATCAGAAACTTCGGATTTCAGCTCAAGGCAGGGCACAGAGAGGACATTCATCCAAAGGAGATTCAAAAGCTTTTGGACAGTATTGCCGGCACAGATGCGGAGGCCATGATATCCAGATTGACCCTTCGCAGCATGAAACAGGCAAAGTACAGTACCGAAAGCACCGGTCACTTTGGTCTGGCATGCAAATACTATTGTCACTTTACGTCCCCTATCAGGCGTTACCCGGATTTACAGATTCATCGCATTATTAAAGAAGAATACCGTGGACGTTTAAATGAAGGCAGAGTAGCCCATTATCAAGCCATTCTGGATCAGGTGGCAAATCAGTCCTCTACCACAGAGCGCAGGGCTGAGGAAGCAGAGCGTGAGACCATCAAGATGAAAAAGGCCGAGTTTATGGAGGATAAAATCGGTGAATGCTTTGAAGGAGTGGTCAGCGGTGTCACCAGCTGGGGCATCTATGTGGAGCTGCCCAATACGGTAGAGGGGCTGGTACACTATTCCCGCATACCGGGGGACCGCTATTACTTTAATGAAGCTACCTATGAATTCGTGGGGGAAATGACCGGGCGCAAATATTGCCTTGGTCAGAAGGTAAAGGTTATTGTAGTGGATGTGGACAAAATTTCCAGAACCGTGGACTTTGCCATCCCGGATTTCAAGGGAGAAGTTTTCTGGAAGGACTATATTTAGGAGAGCAAAATGAGTAAAGAAACTATGAAATTAGTTGCCAACAATAAAAAGGCATATCATGATTATTTTATAGATGAAAAATATGAGGCTGGCCTCGTGCTCCACGGCACGGAGGTCAAAAGCCTTCGCATGGGCAAGTGCAGCGTAAAAGAGTCCTTTATCCGCATCGAAAACGGAGAGGTTTTTGTTTACGGCATGCATATCAGTCCGTATGAAAAGGGCAACATTTTTAACAAAGACCCACTGCGTGTGAAAAAGCTTTTGCTGCACAAGCAGGAAATAAATAAATTAACCGGAAAAGTAGCAGAAAAGGGTTGCACTTTGGTGCCACTTCAAGTATACTTTAAAGACGGAAAGGCTAAAATGGAAGTAGGTCTTGCACGTGGTAAGAAGCTCTTTGACAAGCGTCAGGACATTGCCAAAAAGGATGAACGTCGTGCCAATGAGCGCGAGTTTAAAATATCAAACTTATAATGTGCGTTCTGTAAGGGAATGCACCAATCCGGGCTAGTAAAGGTTTCGACAGGGGTCTTGCAGCTGGAGAAGCTATCCGCAGGTGATGCGTCAAATCACAAACTTAAATATAAACGCTGATAATAAATTAGCTTACGCTGCCTAAGCGGCAGTTGTCTGACCCGGTGCACCTACACATCGGGACTCAGGCATCATCCTTGTAGGAAACGACTGATATTAAGCTTTGCGTATCAGGGCGTATCATGAAGCTACCAAGCTTGCCGGCTTGTCGGTTTGCCGGCTTGTGAGGGAAATGGGCAACCATAAAAACCCACTATGATAGTAGAAGGACAGGGAATAGGCTTTTGGACAGGGGTTCGACTCCCCTCTAGTCCATCTGAGAGAACCATGATTTTGGCATAAATGCCGAGATTGTGGTTTTTTTGTACATAAGGCGGACGGACTTCACTTGCCGAAAGAAATGCATAATTGCTTTATTGAGGGATACGTAATCATGAAAAAAATGAAATTAAATTTTAATGTTGATACTACCATACATACTGCTTTATCGGTAATGTTTTTACTGATTTTTGTACCGGTGTTGTTTTGCATTTTTGTGTATGGTAATACCATGAATTACCATGACACCAATAAGCTGATAGCCCTGTGGGGAAATAAGCGGTTGTCTCTTTTCAGCATACTGATTTTGATATTGTTTGTGGTGATGTGTGTGCTGTTAAAAAGGGTGCAGTTTAACAGGAAACTGTCTGTTATTACCCTGTGTAGTCTGGTTGTGGCCTTTGTGGTTCTCTATTTTATCAATGAGGAGATATGCAAGTGTATCTGGTTTAAGCAGGGCTGGGACGTGGATTGTGTGGTAGGTACGGCCTATAACCTGGCAGTGGGGCATGAAATAGGAGATGATGTCTATTATTCCATGTATCCGAATAATGTGCCTATGGCCTTTATTTTGGGGCGAATTTATCAGATGGCACGGAATACGGCAGGGTATCCATATCCGGAAGATTTTCTTTGGATGCAGACCATTTGCGGACTGATATCTCTTGCGGGAATGGCTACCTGTGTGACCATCAAAAAGGTGACCAACAATGTTGCAGCAGTTTTAGCGGGCTTTATTTTGTTTGTAGCCAGTATCGGTATTTCACCATGGAAAACGGCTCCATATACGGATATGTTTGCGCTGCTGTTTCCAATTTTAAGCCTATGCTTTTATGTATATTATTATCATGCCGGGAATAAGGTTGTCAGATATTTACTGTTTTTCCTTTGTTATCTGGCAGGGGCAGTGGGTGCTATGATTAAGCCGCCGGTGTTGATTGTATTAATTGCGGTTACTATGTTGGAAGTTATTTATGCTGCGCCAAAAGTGCGTACAGAGTGGAAGGAGTTGCTTATAAAAGCCTGCATGATAGTAGTTGTAGTGCTGCTTTATAAAGGTGCTCAGGGCTACATTTATAAGGATACCGGCTATATTCAAAATAAGGACATTTCCGCCACATATTATCACTACATGCTGATGGGGCTGAACGAGGACACTACCGGTTCCTACTATTCCCCGGACGTGGCACTCATTGGTAATTATCCGGACCCACAGGAAAGACTATCTGTGCAAAAGACTATGATAGCAGAGCGCATGAAGGAGAAGGGCTTTGGAGGCTACCTTAATTTCCTCCTTCGCAAAACAGTAATGACCTTTAATGACGGTGCCTTTGGATGGGGAAGAGAAGGTAACTGCGATTTGAACGCCTACAGACTGCTTTCCAAGGGGACTTATTCCTTTACACTCAGAAATATTTTCTGGCCCCTTCATAAGTATAGCATACATTTTAATACCTACTGCCAGATTGTATGGCTTGCAATCATCTTTGCAGTGCCGGGTATCTGTCTTGGCAGGAAAGGAACGGACAAGCGACTTATCAATACTATACTTCTGACCATACTGGGAATTACTCTGTACCTGATGCTTTTTGAGGCCAGAGCAAGATATCTTATCTGCTTTGTACCCGTGTTTGTGCTGGCGGCAGCCGTGGGGATTATCAGGTATTATGAGGTGGTGAAAAAAGTGATTGTGAGAGGCGTTTCACACTTTAGACATAAATTTATGCTACACTACCAATAGTGAGAGATTGTACTCATTTGTTACAGTTGGATTTTAATCGGAAAAGGAGCTGAACACAATGGAGACTTTAAAGATATTAGTAGTAGATGATGAAAGCAGAATGCGCAAGCTGGTGCATGATTTCCTGGCCAAGGCGGGGTATCAGATATTGGAGGCAGAGGATGGTGCCGAGGCGCTGGACATTTATTTTGCAAACAGCGACATAGCCTTGGTTATATTGGATGTGATGATGCCGAAGCTGAATGGGTATGAGGTGTTAAAGGAAATTCGTGCCTACTCCAAAGTGCCGGTGGTGATGTTGACCGCCCGGGGTGAGGAACACGATGAATTGAAAGGTTTTGAGCTGGGGGTAGATGAGTATATTTCCAAGCCGTTCAGTCCCAAGATACTGGTAGCACGGGTGCAGGCGCTGCTTCGCAGAAATAAAGAAAACACAGGCAGCGAAGTCCTGCAGGTGGGTGATATCCGGCTGGATAAAACAGCTCATACCGTCACCGTTGCCAGTAAGGAAGTGGAGCTCAGCTACAAGGAATTTGAGCTTCTGACCTATCTTATGGAGAATAAAGGCATTGCCCTTTCCAGAGAGAGGATACTCAACAGCGTATGGAATTATGATTATTTTGGCGACGCCCGAACCATTGATACCCACGTGAAAAAGCTCCGCAGCAAATTGGGCGAGTGCGACTATATCAAGACTGTGTGGGGGTTGGGGTATAAGTTTAGCGTAAACAATGAGTAAAGTAAAAACGGCCTGCAAAGTATGACGGGTGTTCGTAAAACAGTTAAACATATCACAGTGGGACTTGTGTTCAATTTGAGCACAAATCCCTTTTTAACTTCGACATAAACTGTGTAGAGGTTGTTATGAGAAAAGAGAATTTATTGTTTGTATCTTTTCTGTGAAATCTATTGATTTCCTTTGTCTAATGTGGTAGACTATGTATAAAGTCTAATAGAGTAGACAAGGAGATTGTGAATATGGACATTCCGAAGATCCACGAAAGTGAATATCGTTTTTGTCTGATTATGTGGGAACATGAGCCTATTACTGCTGTTGAGCTTGTAAAGCTCTGTCAGGAACAACTTGGTTGGAAGCGAACCACAACCTATACTGTTATTAAACGCCTTGGGGAACGTGGCGTATTAAAGAATAATAACAGCATCATTACATCGCTCGTTTCTAAAGACGAAGCACAGGCGTGTGAGATAGACGAACTGGTTGAGAAAAAATTTGAAGGTTCCCTGCCTGCTTTTATCGCTGCGTTTACGAAAAATCAGGATATGTCAGAAGATGATCTTAACGAAGTTCAACGTATGATTGACCGTATCAGGAAAGGAGGTTCACAATGAACGAACCCTTTTTGAAAATTGTCAACATGAGTATATCAGCAAGTTGGCTTGTCTTGGCTGTACTGATTCTCAGATTTGTATTAAAGAGAGCCCCCAAGTGGATCAATGTTCTTCTTTGGGGCTTGGTTGCAGTCAGATTGATTAGTCCATTCTCTTTTGAGAGTGCATTGAGCCTGATTCCGAGTGCCGAAACCATTCCGTTGAACATTGGAATGGATACCACCCCTACCATCAATAGCGGTATAAATGCAATAAATAATGCAGTTAATCCTATTATCAGCCAGTCCAACACTCCGATGGTAGGTGCCAGTATAAATCTTTTGCAGAGCACTATTGGTATCTATGAATACATTTGGATTTTGGGCATGATTATTTTGGTATTATATACGGCTATCAGTTATTTGCGTCTGTGTCGAAAAGTAGATACTGCTGTTCGCTACAAAGACAATATTTTTCAGAGCGAGAATGTAAACTCACCGTTTGTCTTGGGCATCATCAAACCAAAAATTTATTTGTCGTTCAAACTGGATGGACAAGATTTTGAGTACGTTGTTGCGCATGAGCAGGCGCACATTTATCGCAAAGATCATTGGTGGAAGCCCCTTGGATTTCTTCTTCTGACAATTCATTGGTTTAATCCTCTGATGTGGTTGGCGTATGTTCTGCTATGTCGTGACATCGAGCTTGCCTGCGATGAAAAGGTTATCAAGGAACTCGGAAATGAGCAAAAAGCAGATTATACCCAAGCACTTGTAGCTTGTAGCGTGAACCGTCGTATGATTGCTGCCTGTCCTCTTGCTTTTGGTGAGGTGGGTGTAAAGGAGCGTGTGAAGTCCGTGATGAATTATGAGAGGCCTGCATTTTGGATTATTATTCTTGCAGTTATTGCCTGTGTGGTGGTTGCGGTCTGCTTCCTGACAAATCCGAAGCAAGACAGTTACACGCTGCGAATCGTTGTTCCGGCGGGAAGTCAAGAAGAATTTGTGTATTCAGATGAAGAAGTCTGCACAAGCAAGAATTCAATCAAAATATGGTCTGGTGATGGATTGGGTGATACGGAAGTCCTTTTATCCCCGGTCAATGAAACAACAGAAACCGGATATACTGCCACCTATCTTACGCATGGTATGCCGGTAGAATTTGATGCCGAAAAAGATACGTGGTTTAAGATTGGCGTAAATATGCAGAACCCCACCGATGAGGACATTATTGTTTGTGTTGAAGTGGAAAATGTAGAGGTACGTATTGCAGATAATGAAGCACATCAGGTGCTCCAAGCTGAAATTCTGGAAGTACATGATGGATATTATCTTGTGAAACCTGTTGAAGGCGGTTGGGAACTGAGTAGCGCAGACCGAATTGAAGTGCCTATTAGAAATGCGCATCCGTCACCCGAACCGGAAGTCGGAGATGTGATTGAAATTGAATACTCCAGTGAAATCCTTGAAACCTATCCTGCACGAATTGCAGATGTTTATGGCATCCGAGTAATTATGGATGTATCTGAAAGTGCAGATATATTGGAAATATTCCAGAACAGCATTTCAGATGATGAAACAATTATTGTTACTGATCATGTGTATGCTGATGATGGAGCTTACGGGCTCGATGGTGTTGTTCAGTACGCAGATGGAACTGGCGCTCCTTGGAAATTAGCATTTATCCGTGATGGTATTGTGCATCTGGTCAGCCAAGATTGGGACGCAGAATACATTATAGCCAGTGAATTAACCTATCTGGGTAATGGCATTGTTCAAGTACATGTTGAAGATACAAGAAACGGTGCGATTTATCAATGTTTCATGGAGTACACTTATGATTCAGAAGAAAGTCACACCAATTTTAAGGCAGCTTCTAATAAAATCGCAGACCGAACTTTAACACAGGAAGAAATTGATAAAGTTAATGAAACATTTTCTCCAATTCTGTTTAACAAACAAGGTAATCCGATGGGTACAAATATTTGGAGTTGTTTCTTTACTTCCTATTATTCCGATGTTCGTGATTTGAATTTTGAAGAATTTCTGAGACATTTTCCCGGAGATGGTAGCAAGGTAGACGAGGCAGAATTCGCAATACTGAAAGAGCAAAAAGATTTCTTGTTTTACGGAAAAGTATCATCGCTTGACGATATGCCAGTACCTGTCCATAGATATCCTGTGCGAATTATAAATCTCATGTTAACAGAATATGCCGGTATTACCGTAGACGATTTGGATACCTCAGATGTTAATTATCTCTCTGAGTACGATGCGTATTACAATTATACATCTGATTTCGGAGCGGGAATGTTCACTTGCACTCGTGGCGAAATAGATGGGGACATTGTAAGATTGTACGAAGAATTTGACTATGGTACGGATGTGTTGATATTGAAAAAGGTAGAGAATGGTTATCAGATCATGGCGCACCAGAAGTTAAAATAAAAGAAATTGCACGGAGCACGAAGTGGTCGGTTTACGCGCAGAGGCGCGAGGTTTTTTATAAAAATTTAGTAATATTTTTAATGAAACTGCCTTTGTCTGGAATTATATACCTGCAGAGCGCCAGAAAAACGCCGGAAGAGTTTGAAATTATGGTTCAGACGTCTGAAGGAGAAGTAATACATAAAGTTCGTGTCATGAAGTTGGAGCACTACACAGTGGAGGATATTTTTAATAAGCAATTATTTATTTTATATTTTCTGATTTCTTTTCATATTTTAGTATACAAAAAGAAACTTTTCGAGTATAATAAAGAAGAAGGGAAGCTTATGGAATTGCTTAAGGTGTACGAAGATATTCTGGACAAGCTTAACAAAGCAGGTAAGGAAGGCAAAATCGACGAGTATGCTATAGGTACCATTCTGGCAATGAGTCGGAAGGTTATAGAACATGTGGCAGCAAAATATAAGAACCTTACAGAAAGTTTGGGAGACATTATGGGAGGTAAGGTGTTAGAACATCCGGTTAAAACCGCGTATAGAAATGGTGAGAGAAATGGAAGAAGTCAGGGCAAAATTGAAGGCAAAATCGAAGCCTATATTTCTTTGCTGAAGGATGGTATTATCTCTATGGCAGAGGCTGCAAAACGTCTTGGCATGGCAGAGGATGAGGTTATGCGGTACATGTAATTTTGGTATTAAAACAGTGGCAAGAAATCTCAAGCCACTGTTTTATTGTAAAGTCAGTTATCCTCGGGGATAATATCCCTAGTTTATTTCCTTCCCCATCTTTTCAAACAGTTTCTTATAAGGCATAAGCATTCCTTCATTCATTTTATTTCCCAGTTTATCCTTGATTTTAGGACTGGAAATCATAGCGCCCACCAGGTACATCATCAGGATAGAGCCCTTTTTCTTTTGTGGAAAATCGTAATGACCATGTGTTTTGTAATAGCGGTGGTCTGCCTTCATCATACCTCTCATCTGATAAATTAAATCACGGAAAATCTTCATGCCGCCTACGCCATAGAAATTTTGTGGTTGGGTATTATGGTTTTCCAAAGCATACAACAAGGAGGCAGCAAGCTTATCGATTTCCTGGTTGGGATTTACTTCATCTGTAGCAATTCCGGCCAAAATGTTGCCGTTTACCTGTGCGCGTCCTTCGATAATCATTTGAAGGTTAGTTTCGGTATGAAAGCATCCGTTTATCAAATAACCTATAGGCATGCCTTCTGTTACGGTGCGGTGACCATTGCAGAAATGACGGTCATCAAACATTTTAAAAAGTGATCCCATGGAATGGTCTCTGATAGTAAAGGCGTAAACAATGGCCTGTGCAGTCTGAATTTCTTCTCGCAAATATGTATCAAAACCATCCTTGTATACACATTTACCATCCACGGCACATTTAAAGCAGCCAAGGCACCCTCCGGCAAAAGGATATTCACGCAAATTTACTATGCTGGTTTTCAAAGGAAATACTGCTTCAAAACGAGAAATCATGGCTGACAGTTTGGTGTTCTCCGGGGTGCAGTCAGTAACGATTACTATATTGCCGGTCTTGTTGGAAATAGTGTCCTCGGGAATTATAACAGGTACATCTGGAGCAGACATGTCAGAGTTTATATGATAGCAAGGCTCTGCATACCCCTTCTCCATGCTCCAGCAAAGATGTTGCCAAAAGCTTTCGGCTTCTTTCTGCCCCTTTTCTGTCAGCAAATCCTCCATATCAGCGGATAGGCCGCGTACAAACCTCATACCCATGTCCTGACAGTTATCCTGAATATAACGATGCGCAGTAACATCATAAAAATGCTTGGAGGTAGTAATTTGTGTGGCATACTTGTCCGCAACATTTACTCCATGCTCCTTCATTAATTCAATAAAACGGTGTAGCTGGCTGGGAGCAATAAAGGTATACACAGGGTAGGCAAAAAGAATAAGCTCCGCTTTTTCAAGCGCTTCCTTTGCTGAGGAGAAATCCTTTTCAAAAGCTTTGATGCGTTGTCCAACGTGTAAAATCGTGAAAGTATGCTCCGGATGAAGCTTTTCTAAATAATGGATAGTTTGTAAAGTAATGCTGTAGCTGCCCTTGGGGCTGCCGTTAAGTACAAGAATGTTCATAATAGTTCCTTTCGTAGTATATTTTTATATAAAGGTATTAATATAAAAATATTTAAAATATATTGACTTTTTTGACAAATACAGTTAATATACGAATAGAAGGGCACTACCGATAGACGGTCTGTCCAACAATATCGATTACAAAGAAGTAACCTTTACCATTGGAGCGGCGGTTACTTTTTTGTGTTATCGATATAAGCAATTAACAGTGTTACCAATAAGGTAATCACTTTAAGTGTAATTGATAATATCTCAAAATCACTCATACAAGTTAGCCCTCCTTTTCTCCCTTTTACAATGGCACAGTAGTGCAAAGTAAAATTCCCGAAGCAGAGGGTCATAGTCCCTCCACAGAAGGACAAACCGCCTACCGAAAATGGCAGTACCCGAATGTATTTTATCAAATTTAGGTGGTGAAAACAATGCATGTGAGGCAAGTTTTTTAAAATCGTGATTTTTTACATAAAAAGACGATACGTCGTCTGGACAGGAACTTTTATAAGCAAAATTGCTTGAAAATGCGCGGTTTTTCTAGTTGTGTAAAATTCCCCTCTTCCTATTTCTGTAAATTTGTGGTACAATCTAATATTATAATGTGTGTGTGAAGGATAAAAGTCCTTCTGTAGCACAAACCACTTCATAAATTGAGAAGGTGATTATTATGGAAAACAAAGAGTTACAGTTAGAAGCTACGGAGGAAAAGGAAGTAGTTTCCAAAAACTTTATCGAGCAGGAAATTGACAAGGATTTGGCTGAGGGTGTTTATGATACAGTGCATACCAGATTTCCGCCTGAGCCAAATGGTTATTTACACATTGGACATGCCAAGAGTATTTTATTAAACTATGGCTTGGCGCAGAAGTACGGCGGTAAGTTTAATATGCGTTTTGACGACACCAATCCGACGAAGGAGAAGGTGGAGTTTGTGGAGTCCATTAAGGCGGATATTGAATGGCTAGGTGCAGACTGGGAGGACAGATTGTTCTTTGCATCTGATTATTTTGAAGAGATGTATGAGGGCGCTGTAAAGCTGATAAAGAAGGGCAAGGCTTATGTGTCTGATTTGACAGCAGAGGAAATTCGTGCGTACCGAGGTACTTTAACGGAGCCCGGCAAGGAGGATCCATATGCAGGCCGTTCTGTGGAGGAGAATTTAGCTTTATTTGAAGCCATGCGTAATGGCGAGGTGGCTGACGGTGCTAGGGTGCTTCGTGCACGCATTGATATGGCATCTCCAAATATGAACATGCGTGATCCGGTTATTTATCGTGTGGCTCATATGCATCATCACAATACCGGTGATAAGTGGTGTATTTACCCAATGTACGACTTTGCACATCCGATTGAGGATGCCATTGAGGGGATTACCCATTCTATTTGTACGTTGGAATTTGAGGACCACAGGCCATTGTATGACTGGGTAGTGAGGGAGCTTGAGTATCCGCATCCGCCTCGTCAGATTGAGTTTGCTAAGTTGTATTTAAAGAACGTGATTACCGGCAAGCGTTATATCAAGAAGCTTGTTGAAGAAGGTATTGTGGATGGCTGGGATGATCCGAGACTGGTTTCTATTGCAGCCCTCAGAAGACGCGGTTTCACACCAGAGTCTATTAAAATGTTTGTAGAGCTTTGCGGTGTCAGCAAGGCCAATTCCACTGCAGATTATGCTGCACTTGAGTACTGCATCCGTGAGGATCTTAAGTTAAAGGCGCCACGTGTGATGGCAGTTTTAGACCCTGTGAAGCTTATTATTGATAATTATCCGGAGGGTCAGACAGAGCTTTTGGAGGCTCCGAATAATCTGGAAAATGAGGCGCTTGGTTCCCGTCAGGTACCTTTTGGCAGGGAGTTATATATTGATCGTGAGGACTTTATGGAAGAGCCTCCAAAGAAGTATTTCCGTCTCTTCCCGGGCAATGAGGTGCGTCTGATGAACGCGTACTTTGTGACCTGCACAGGTTGTGTAAAGGATGAAAACGGTCAGGTTATCGAGGTGCATTGTACCTATGACCCGGCGTCTAAGGGTGGTAATAGTCCTGATGGCCGCAAGGTAAAGGGCACCATTCACTGGGTACCTGCTCACGAGGCAGTAGAGGTAGAGGCTCGCTTATTTGAAAACCTTGTAGATGAGGAAAAGGGCGTTTACAATGAGGACGGCAGCCTGAACTTAAATCCAAACTCTTTAGAGGTGAGAAAGTGCTATGTAGAACCGTCTGTAAAGGATGCAAAGGCTTTCGACCGCTTCCAGTTTGTACGTCAGGGCTTCTTCTGTGTGGATTACAAGGATACTACAGAGGACAAGCTGGTATTTAACCGCATTGTTTCCTTAAAGAGCTCCTTCAAGTTACCTAAGTAATGATATCATGTGGTTCGGTGGTGGGGCTGTCAGTCGCATAACCGGGCATGGGAGAATAGGACATGGATATGATGTTTCGTTTGGACACAAAGGGCGGCAGACGTCTTTATGTGCAGATTTATGAATATATCAAGTCCGAAATCAGAGGAGGGAGGCTTCTTACAGGTGAGAAGCTTCCCTCTACACGTATTTTGGCAGAGAATTTGCAGGTTAGCCGTTCCACGGTGGATCTGGCTTATGAGCAGTTAGTCAGTGAGGGGTATCTGGAGGCCCGACCCGGCAGTGGTTATTATGTGGGGCAGGTAGAGGAGCTGTATGGCTTTAGCACTATGCTGGGAGATGCTGTTAAGCCTGATAAGGCAGGGGAGCAGTACCGGATTGATTTTTCTACCGGTGCCATTGATATGAATGTATTTCCTTTTGGAACATGGCGCAAGCTGAATAAAGCTGTTTTGTCGGAGGATAACGGCAGTTTGTTTGCACTGGGAGATCCACAGGGAGAGTGGGAGCTTAGGCAGACCATAGCCAGATATTTGCATGCTTCCCGTGGTGCCAATATCAGTCCGGAGCAGCTGATTATCGGTGCAGGAAATGAATATTTGTTTATGCTGCTTGAAAAGCTTTTGGGCAGGCACAGGAAGCTTGCCTTGGAGAAACCGACTTACAGCAAGGCGTATCGCAGCTTTCAGTCTTTTGCCTATGAAATCAGTCGCATTCCAATGGATAAGTACGGTATGGATGTAAAGGAGTTGCGAAAAAGTGGGGCAGAGCTTGCTTATGTGATGCCTTCTCACCAGTATCCAACCGGTGTGGTCATGCCAATAGGACGCAGACAGGAGCTTTTAAAGTGGGCAGGAGAGGTGGAAGGGCATTATATTATTGAGGACGACCATGACAGTGAATTTCGATACAAGGGAAAGCCTATTCCGTGTCTGCAGAGCATTGACCGCCATGACAAGGTTATTTATATCGGGACCTTCAGTAAGGCCATTGCACCGGCTATTCGTATCAGCTTTATGGCCCTGCCGCAGCCACTTTTGCAAATTTACAAGGAAAACTATCAGTTTTTTTCTTCGACAGTGTCCCGCATTGACCAGCGCATACTGCAGCAGTTTATGGAGGAAGGCCACTTCGAACGCCACTTAAACCGCATGCGCAAGACCTACCGTGTGAAGCATGATGAAATGCTGCAGTTACTTAAGCCTTTTTATAAAAAATTTATTATTCAAGGTGAAAATGCAGGTACATACCTGACCCTTAAATCGAAAGAGGGAAAAACCGAAGCAGAGCTCATAGAGTTGGCACGAAGCGTAGGTGTGAAGGTTTACGGCATGAGCCAGTATGACGGCATAGAAGGAGAAGAGTATCATACTGTTTTGATAGGATTTGGGGGATTAAGCCTGAAGGAGATACAGGAAGGGTTGGAATTGCTGGCAGGAGTGTATTTATAAAACTTTTTATATGGAAACAATTCAGCCTAACAATTTGGTTCTGTGTCTTGTTGCAAGGCTGAATTGTTACATTATTTAATCCTCATCATTAAAAAATTCTTCTACCTTTTCCACCTGCTCGCCTGCTTCGTACCAGGCCTTTTCAATAGCACCGGCTACGTTGTTGGCAGCGGCACCGGCCATTTTCTTGGCACCGTCATAGGCATCTTCGGCCTTGTCTTTTAATTCCTCTGCCCAGTCCTCGGCTTTATCCTGAGCCTTTTCTTTGAGCTCCATGGACTTTTCTTTGTAGGTTTCTTTGATTTCGGAGGCCTTTTCTTTCATTTCCTGAGCCACCTCTTTTGCCTTTTCCTTCATGGCATCGGTATCTACGTGGATATAGGTACGTTCACCGCATTCACAATCCGTGCAGGAAAAATCATCATAATCCTCGTCTTCACTGCCTTTGGAAACAGTAACGTAGCCCTTTTTCTGGAGATATGCAAAGGTACCACCCACTACAGCTCCAAGACCAACTAAACGGAGTACACATTTGGTAAATTTTTTCATAATAATTATGTCCTTTCTTTGAAATAATATAATAGTTGCATGAAATAATAACTGGCTAAAAATCAGATGGTAACCATACTGATATTTTGTGAAAAGAAACGTTATTTATACATCTTATAGCTTTGGCTTGTATGGTCCGTCCGCTGGATAGCCACCTTTTAGCTTCTGCATGCCGCGTTGGATGGCATCCTTGGACTGTTTCCAGTCAGCATCCTTGTTGCGGTAGTCAAATTTCTCAATTAGCCATGCCACATCTTCATGAAGACGGGCAATATTCTCAGTCATAAGCTTTTCCATATCCTGATAAAAGGCGGTCAGCTCCTTTTCTTTTAAGCGGCTGTCAGCAGCAGTGCACAAATCACCAAAGTGCGTCAGACAAAAGCCTTTGCTGTCAAGAATACGTTTTCTGAAATCGTCGTCCGCGGTATACATGTAAAAAAAGGTATCCATATAGCGGTCATAGGTGTCTTTGAACTTGTTGCAAATGTAGCAGGAGTTCTTTTCATGCTGAATCCAGTCAACTATATTGTTGCTGTCTGATTCCGGTTGCTTGCCCAAAAGCTTAAAGCCTGATTTAGAAGGTGCGTGAGCTTTAAAGACGGCAGCGAGCTCCTTTTGCTTTTGTTCATAATGGGTTTTTAATATCCAGGCATTGCCCAAGGTGTTACCATAATCAAACATTTTTTGGAAGTGTGTACGGCAAAAACCGGCATGGTCAGTAGCTTCACGGATATCGCTTTCCATATAGGATGAACTGTTGCCCAGGACAAAATCCAGAGTGTCACGCTCCAGCTTGCGCTCTATAAAGCAAAAGGGACATTCATCGTGGGCATTTACTGCATCGTTTAACGGAATGGTGTATAGTTTTTCTTTCATAGGAGTACCTCGATGTGGAAATAATTGTTAAATATATTATAGTATGCAAAAGTCGCATCGACAAGCTATAAATTAGTAATATAATAAAAATTTTATAGAAAATTAATGGTATTTCTTAGTGAAAAGCGTATAATGATAAATTGTATGAAAAGTATAATAATATTTATAAAAGCAGGGCAATGGAAAGGAAGAGTGGCATTATGAGAAAAAGCTTGAGGCTTGTGGTTTGTACTGCAATGGCTTTCAGTATGATAGTGAGTGGTTGTGGTAGTCAAGGAAGCTCCGTTACAAATGAGGAAAGCAGTGTTGTCGTAGATGTGGTATCAGTACAAAAGGATACCCTTACTTTAAGCAACCAGTTTGTAGGAACAGTAGCACCGGAAGAGTCTGTATACATTATACCTATGGCACAGGGTACCGTTACCAATACATACTTTGAGGTAGGCGATACGGTACAGGCAGGGGATGTGTTGTTTGAAATCGATGATAGTGCAGCTAAGTTGCAGTTACAGCAGGCACAGCTTACCTATAACAATACCAAGGCGCAGGTGGACAGTTCCTGGAGCAGTGCAACCAGTCAGCAGGAGTCTGCCTTAGATCAGCTTAAGGTGCAAAAAGCCTCTACCCTTGCCCAGTTACAGGCAGCGCAGGTACAGTATTTCTCCTTAAAGGATTCCGTAGAGCAAGGACAGAATGTATTGGATGCCATGAAGGAGCAAAAAGACCGTATTGATACCATGAGCACAGATGAGGTGCTTGCCTTGGCAGAAAATATGGCAAATACGATGATTTCTTCCTCTGCCGGCAGTATGAGTGGTTCTGTAGATATTAGTGGGATTTTGAATGGTCTTTTGGGTAGCAATAATATGGGCAATACAGGCAGCGGCACTGCAGGTGGAGAAATGACCCCGGAGGATAAGGATAAGCTGGCAGATGAGCTGCGCCCTCAGTTAAAGGAGACTTTGTCCACTCAGATAAAAGAAACAGAAAGCAGTATCAATCAGGCGGGGATGTCCTTGAATGCAGCAGAGGGTGCACTCAAGGCAGCTGAGGAAGGTTACCGTATGATTGAGGAGTCTATTAAGACTGCACAGGAAACCAATCTGGATGATACCAAAAAGCAGCTGGATAACAGCCTGAATTTGGCACAGCTGGGTGTGGAAAGTGCGCAGATGGCTTTGTCTTATTATGATGTGACTACTCCTATTTCCGGAACCGTTATTTCCAAGGCTGTAGAGGTGAACGGTTTTGCAACCAGCTCCCAGCCATCTTATATTATTGCAAATGATAATACCATGACGGTTACCTTTTTTGTAAGTGAAGCTATAAAGAATACGTTGGAAACAGGCGCGGAAGTTCAGGTGGAGCGTAATGGTGTGAATTTCCAGGGCGTGATTACGGAAGTGGGAAATGCTGTAAATCAGCAGACAGGTCTTTTTCAGGTAAAGGGTATGGTGTATGCTACCGGAGAAGAGTTGCCAAGTGGTGTCAGTGTGAAGCTGGCGGTGGAAACTTATAAAGCAGAGGATGCGTTTATTATTCCTTATGATGCGGTGTATTATGAAAACGATGGCTCCTATGTATATGTCATGAAGGATGGCAAAGCGGTGAAAACACCTGTTACAACCGGTATTTTTAATGATGAAAGCATCGAAATTACAAGTGGACTTTATTTAGAGGATGTGGTAATTACCAGCTGGTCCCCTCGTTTGATTGATGGTGTGGCTGTAAAGGCTTCTGTTTCATCTGAAACCAATTAAGGAGGACGGCGATGAATGTAACAAAGTTTGCTTTAAAAAGGCCGGTGACTTGTCTTTTAGCAGTTTTGGCACTGTTTGTATTCGGCTTATCCTCTATTTTCGGATTTAAGCTGCAGTTGTTGCCGGACATTGAAATGCCCATGTTGATTGTTATGGCTACCTATCCGGGTGCTGATGCCCAGAGTGTGGATGAATTGGTGGTATCTGTGATTGAGGATGCAGGTTCTGCGCTCAGCGGTGTAGATTCTACTACCAGTATTTCCAACGAAAATTATGGTATGGTACTTTTTACTTATGAATATGGTGTAGATATTACGGAGTGTCATGATGAACTGAGTGCTGCTTTGGAAGTGGCGGCTCTTAGCTTCCCGGAGGATGTAGCGGAACCGACGATTATCGAAATGAATGTCAACAGTATGAGCTGTATGAGCATTTCAGCTACAGAAATCGGTGACGTGGATTTATTAAAGGTAATTAATGAGGCGGTTGTTCCGGAGCTGGAGACGATTAACGGAGTGGCACAGGTTAGTGTGTCAGGTGGTAGCGAAGAGTATATTAAGGTGGAGCTGAACGATACCTTAATGAGTCAATACGGGCTTACTATGTCTACGATTTCCCAGTTTTTTGCTGCTGTTGATTTTTCCTATCCTGCAGGAAGTGTAAAGCATGGTTCTCAGGATATTAGCATTACGACATCAATGGAGTATAATACGGTCCAGAAGCTGAAAGAAGTGCCGATTATCACCGGTAAGGGTACGGTTATTACTTTACAGGATATTGCTACAGTAACTATGTCCTCCAGAGAGGCTGAGACCCTTAGCCGCTATAATAGTTTGGAAAATGTCAGCATCAGTATTCAAAATAAATCCAGCTTTGGTACGGTGAATGTATGTAACAGCGTAGAAAAGGCATTGGAGCAGATTAAGGCAGACAATCCGGCTATTCAATTTGCAGTTACTTATAATGCCAGTGATTCTATTATAGATTCCTTGATGAGCGTATTTGAGACATTATTACTGGGTATCGTACTTACGATGCTGGTATTGTTTGTGTTTTTCGGAGATTTCAAGGCCAGCCTGATTGTCGGTTCTTCCATGCCGATATCCTTGTTTGTAACCTTGATTTTAATGAGTTTTATGGGCTTTTCCATGAATATTGTTACTATGGGGTCTTTGGTAATTGCTATCGGTATGATGGTTGACGCATCAATCGTTGTTATCGAGAGTATTTTCAGGAGCCAGGAAAAGGGACTGGAATTAAAGGAGGCTGCCTTACAAGGCACCAAAGAGGTTACCATGTCCATTGTGGCATCTACCATTACAACTGTGGTAGTATATGTGCCGTTAGCACTCCTAAAGGGCTTATCCGGTCAGCTGTTTTATCAGTTGGGCTTTACCATAGTGTTTGCCATGTTAGCATCCTTAATTGCTGCACTGATGTTAGTCCCATTATTCTTTATCATTTTTAAGCCGGTAGAGAAGCAGGGACTACCAATTGATAAGCTGTTAAAAAGGTTTACTGATAAATATCAGGTGTTCATGAAAAAGATTTTGTATAAGAAAAAATCTGTGCTTGCTTTTTCCGTAGCACTTTTGATTGCCTCCTTTGCTATTGCATCTACATTGAATCTGGAGCTGATTCCTACGGCAGATGAAGGAATGGTGCAGGTGTCTGTCAATTTCCGTGCGGGTACCACACTGGAAGCTCAGGATAAGGTGATGCGGGAATGGGAGCGTATTGCAGAGGAGCATGAGGATGTATTGGGATATTCCGTTTCTATAGGTAGTTCTTCTGCTTTGAGTTCCGGCGGAGCGACTATGACTGCCAGCTTAAGTCCGGACCGTAAGATGTCTACCATGGAAGTAGTAGATGCATGGAATGAACTTGCAGGCACTATGACCAATGTAGACGTGACGGTTACCTCCAGCGGCAGCAGTATGAGTTCTTTGATGTCTACCGGAAGCTATGAAGTGGATTTACAGAGCCATGATATGGCGGCTTTGCGTGATGCAGCAGAAATGCTGACGGAAGCGGTGAGAGGTGTAGAGGGTGTTGTTAAGGCAGACCATTCTTTATCCAATGCCACTACCTTAGTAAAGGTTGATGTTGACCCGTTAAAGGCCATGCAGTTTGGTATGACTCCTATACAGGTGGCAATGGAGTTAAATAATGTATTGAGTGGTGTTAATCCCATTAACCTGACTAAGGATGGTTCAGAATATGAAGTGTGGCTCATGTATACGGAAGGGGTATATGATGATTTAAATAAGATTATGGATTTGACTATTCCTACATCCTTTGGTACGGTGGTGCCATTACGTGATATTGCACAGCTGATTTATACAGAAGGCCAGGAATCTATTGAGAAGCAGGATGGTACTTATTATGCTGCCATCACAGCAACAACTAATTCAGAGCTTCGTTTTGAGGCACAGGATGCTATTGATGCGCTAGTAGCGAATATGGATTTCCCGGAGGGCGTATCTCCAACCAGCAGTATGCAGACGGATATGATGTATGAAGAACTGTATTCCATATTACAGTCTATTTTAACTGCAGTATTTCTGGTATTTTTGGTAATGGCAATGCAGTTTGAATCACCAAGATTTTCGTTGATGGTTATGACCTGCATTCCGTTCTCATTGATTGGCTCCTTCCTGCTTATGTTTGTGACCGGCTCTAATATCAGTATGATTTCTCTGATGGGCTTCTTGATGTTGATGGGTATTGTTGTAAACAATGGTATTTTGTTTGTAGACTCCACCAATCAGTTCCGTGAAGAAATGCCGTTGGAGGAGGCTCTGATACAGTCCGGCGTCATTCGTTTAAGACCGATTTTAATGACCACGCTGACTACTATTTTGTCTATGGTTCCTTTGGGAATGGGTATCGGTACCAATGCAGTCATGATGCAGGGGATGGCACTGGTAATTATCGGTGGTTTGATTGCATCTACTATTTTGACATTGATTTTAATTCCGACCTTCTATTTGATTTTGGATAAGAAGAGTAAAGTGAAAGCTTAAAACAAAAACTGCATGTGCTCTTTTCTGTAAACTTTTGGAGTAACACCAACCTGTTCTTTAAAAATCTTAATAAAATATGCAACAGAGTGAAAGCCTGATTTCCATGCGATGATGTTAATAGCGTCATCCGTGGTAATCAG
This sequence comes from Lachnospiraceae bacterium, assembly GCA_017516285.1. The sequence goes on along the minus strand of JAFXDD010000007.1, from coordinate 11,944 downwards.
GTATTTTTTTGCTATTTTAATACGGTACTGTATCAGATACTGATGCAGCGTCTTGCCGGTACACTGTTTAAACAACTGACTCAGATAATATGGGTGATAATTAAAAATTCCTGCAATCAATTCGTTTGTTAAATCTGCATTATGGTAGTTGGCATGAATATACTCCAATACCGGTGAAATTTTTTGGAGCTCTGTATCCTGGGCATATTTGCGGACAAGCTCAATAAGGCAGAGCTTTAGTAAAGCAGAGCTGGATTCCCTGTAAAGATTACCTTGCATCAGAAATTCGTCACAGCATTTGGCAAGTAAATCGTATAAGTCAGGAGCTTTCTTGGCAAAAGGAGATGAAAATTCCTCGGGTAAAGGATAGGTGATAACCTGCTCCGGAATAAAATTTTGGATACTGGCGGTACCAAGTGACTTGGCTTTATAACAATAGTCATTGATAAGATCAAAATCCATCACAACAAATATGGAGTTGTTGCAGTTTTTATTTATGTATAAGTGATAACGAGTGCCCGGTGGTAAAAAAATAACGGTATTATTGGAAAACTCATACTTAATATCATCTGCAATACAAGTACCCTGTGCGTTCTTTGCATAGAAAAGACGACAGTCATAGCATATACTGTCATATGGCTTTTCAAAGAGATTATAGTGAATGGTCGCATAGCGGATATGTGGATTGATATCGGACAGTTTCATAACAGTATTCCTTTGTTTTGTTATATTAAGTATTGGAATGATTATACATTTTAACATGAATTTATTATATTATCAATAGTGTAAAAGGATTTTTATGCCTAAAGACACACGAAAGGACAAAGATATGAAGTATTCTGTAGGATATCAGATGCGAGAGGATAGTGATTTCCTCGAAAGTATCATTAGGAACAAGGAGCATATTCACGAAATATATTTTTCCTGGGGGGATTTTGCCAATGGGCGCAATAATCAGCTCAGACGAAGTGATTTGACACCTTGGGAGGCCCAGATTAAGCAGGAAGCGGAGCTTAGGTGGCTGGCAGAAGAAGGGTTAAAGTTTAATTTATTATTTAATGCAACGTGTTATGGCAAGGATAGCCAGTCCAAGGCTTTTTTTAGAAAAATCGGTGAAACAGTTACTTATATTCAGGAGAAGATGGGGCTTCTTAGTATTACCACAACCTCTCCGCTTATAGCCAAATTTATCAAGGAAAACTTTGAGGAGATTGATGTCAGAGCATCTGTAAACATGTCCATCGGTACCATAGAGGGCATGGATTATGTGGGGGAATACTTTGACAGCTATTATTTAAAGCGTGAGTTTAACAGAGATTTTAAAAAGATTGCGGAATTAAAGGAATGGTGCGATAAAAATGGAAAGACCTTGTATGCACTGGCGAATAGTGGGTGCTTGAATAATTGCTCCGCACATGTATTTCACGACAATCTGGTGAGCCATGAGAGTGAAATTGCAGCCATGGATAATGGATATGCTTTTGAGGGCATCTGTAAGAAATATTTGCGCAAAGAGGAAAATGCCCATGCACTTTTGGACTATACCAGTTATATCAGACCGGAGGATGTTAAGCTTTATGAAGGGATTTTTCCGGCTATGAAGCTGGCTACCAGAGTAAGCCTGCATCCGGCTAAAATATTAAAGGCATACATAGAAAACAAGAGCTATACAGGCAGTGTTCTGGATTTATTAGAGCCTAATCATACAGGTCTGTTTTACCCATATTTGTTGGAGAACAGAGAAATCATCAGCGAAGTAAAGAACGATAAATTAATTTACAGTAATCTGGAAAACGCGTTTGTTGAACTTATGTATTAACAGGCGTTTTAAGAAAGTCACGAAGACGAAGTCACGTGGATTTCAATATAACTAAAGGAGGAAATTTTATGCTGACAAGTGAAATGATTAAAAAAGCAGCATACGAGGCCGGTGCCGACAAGTGTGGTATTGGTCCCATGTCACGCTTTGAAGGTGCACCACCGGAAATGGACCCAAGATATCTTTTTCCAAATGCCAAAAGTGTGATTGCTTTTGCATTCCGAATTCCAAGAGGTGTGCAGAGAGGTATCGAGGAGGGAACACAGTTTTATCAGTATCCTTCTATGGCATACGGCGGCATTAATGAAATTTATGCGCCGGCGGTGCTTTATCATGTAGGAAAGGTTATAGAGGATGCCGGTTATGAGGCAGTAGTATATCGTAATACCGGTGCAAGAGGTGCTGTATCCGATATGGACGGAAGTCCCGGCAACACTCTTTCTCCGGAGGAGCAGATTGAGGTAAGTAAGCACGCAAAGGGTAAAACTGCTCATCACAGAAGTGTACAGTACACCAGAGAAGTAAGCCCTGACAAGGTTCCGCCTGATTTACAGTTCCAGTTCCGTCTGGCAGCAGTTGCTTGTGGTTTAGGTGAAATCGGCTGGAGCAAAATGCTTCTGACACCGGAGTTTGGACCTTTGCAGCGTGTGGCATTTATCTTTACCGATGCAGAGTTAGAGTACGACGAAATGTACAGTGGACCTCCACTTTGCCGTCGTTGTGGTGCCTGCGTAAGAGAATGTCCGGGTTCTTGTATCCCTGCTATTAATTCCGGCAAGACCGTACGTGTTAATCTGGCAGGCAAAATCTGTGAATGGGGCGATATCGATATGTGGCGCTGTTATGCATTCTATACCCATGGCGGCAGATATTACAATCCGTTCGTTCCAAAGGAAGTTTTTGATAAGAACGAGGACGGCATGTTGGATTTATTAGAGGGTGTAACCGACAAGGCCAATGAAAAAGAGGTTATGAAGGTATACACGGCTCTGGAAAAATATTTCCCTAGCTGGGTTGGTTACAACATGGCAAAGTGCGGCGGCTGTATTCGTGCATGTGTAAGCATGCTTGAGAAAAAGGGCGGCTGCATGGAAGGCAGATTTAAAGAGCCTCTTCGTCATGAGAAAAAAGCTTGGAAGATGGACCGTTAAGGCAGAAAGGAGCATACATGACAGCAGAATTTATTAAACAAAAAGCAAAAGAGCTGGGTGCTGCAGTTTGCGGTATCGGTAATGTAGAGTTATTACGTGGTGAAGATCCACAGCGTAATCCGTTTGCCATCCTTCCTAATGCCAAAAGCATTATCGGTTTTGGTATCAAGGTGCCAAAGGGACTGTATCGTGCCATGGAAGATAAGGCACAATATTATAATTATACCAATTTGGGTGTGAAGTACATAGATGAAAGCTTTGCAGAAATTTTTCTGTTAAAGATGGGCGCATTGATTGAAAACGAAGGCTATGATGCATGCTTGCAGCGTAGTATTCCGGGCTTCCGTATTCAAGGAGACAAGTCCACCAATCCTGAAGTCAGCAGAATTTATGAGCTGCAGTTTGCAAGTCCGGTTGCCCCCGGCAAACCTGTTCCGGATGTTATTATTGATTACAATAAGGCAGCGGTAGTCTGTGGTCTGGGCAGTATCGGTATGCATGGAAAGGTAATCGTGCCAAAGTATGGCCCGTATATGCGTTTTGTATTTATTATTACGGATATGCCTTTAGAACATGATGAAGCTTTTCAGGACGACCTTTGTGACAAGTGTGGTAAATGCTTGAATGCCTGCCCTGGTAAGGCTATCAGCGAAGATGGCGTGGACAGCTGGCAGTGCAGCGTATACTACAGAGGTGCACACAAATCCAATCCATTTATGAAAGAAGATTTTTTAAAAGACCATCCGGAGCGCGAGGCTATCTTAAATGGTGAGAAGCGTTTCGACAGTGAGAGTGCTAAGGAAATTTATGATGACCTAAAATTCCTGCCGGCTACGCACTTTGGCTATGTTCCATGTTTATGTGGAAAGAGCTGTGAAACGGTTTGCTATAATCACTTGAAGGAGGTTGGTGTACTGTGATAAACAAAATTATTGAATGTGCAAAGCATTATGATGCAGATGTGGTTGGATTTGCGCCAAAGGACAGATTTGCTGCAGATGACCCGATTTTTAAAATCTTTCCGGAAACCAAAACGGTAATCGGCCTGGGCTTCCGTGTACTTCGTGGCATTTATCGTGGTGTAGAAGAAGGTACTACTTATTATCAATATACTACTATGGGTGTGGAAAATCTGGAAGAAACCGTAATGCCGCTTACTCTTATCAATGTATGTAACCTGATTGAAGAGGAAGGCTTTGAGGCAATTCCGCAGAGACGTAATCAGCTTATTATGAGTGAGGCTAATTCTACCAATCCGGAAGTGGTCTACACCGATATTTACAGAGGTGTAACCGCAGAAAATCAGCTCGATTTCTTAAACTGTGCTGTTCAGTGCGGTCTGGGTGAACGCAGCATGATTAATACGTTACTTAATAAGGATTATGGTCCGTTTATTCGTTATTGCTTTATTCTGACCGATGCAGAGCTTCCGGCTACTCCACTTGTAACCGAAAAGCTTTGTGATGGTTGTAAGGAATGTATCAATGCCTGCCCTGGTCGTGCCATTAAAGATAATGGTGAACTGAATAACTGGAGATGCGCGGTATATTATAATGGTGCAAACGGTTCCAAGAATCCATTTATGCCTCCGGAAGCCTTTGATGACTTTGAAAACAAAATGGATATTATCAATGGTACTGCACAGTTTGACGATGAAGAGGCAAAGAATATTCTGGATAATATTTATTTCTACCCTCCGGCAAAGCATTTCTACAGAACCTCTATCTGTGGACGTGCCTGCGACAGAGCATGCTATATCCATTTAGAGGAGAAAGGCCTGCTGGGCAAGAGTTTTGTAAAGAAGTTCAGAGAAAAAGAAGACTGGAAGTTAAGTACAAAGCAGTTTGAAACCGGCGAACATGAGAGGAGCTGGGTATTTAAGGAAAAAGAAGGAGAAAATTAAGATGCAGGAAAAAATTAAAATTGCAGTCATTGGCTGCGGTAGATTTAGTCCATTTTTTGTACCTTTATTTAAAGCACATCCTTTTGTAGAAAAAGTGTATGTTTGTGACTTGAAAAGAGAACGTGCAGAAGATTTTGCAAAAAGATTTGATGTGGAGATTATTGACAGCTTTGAAGAAGCACTTGCTTCTGATAAGGTTAATTCCATCGCAATCTTTACTCAGAGATTTAAGCATGGCCAGATGGTAATCCAGGCATTAAAGGCCGGAAAGCATGTATACAGCTCCGTACCGGGTGCTGTAAGCGTGGATGAACTGATCGAAATCAAAGAGCTCGTGGAAAAGACCAGACTGACTTACTCCATGGGTGAAACCGGTTATTATCGTGCACCTGCACTTTTCTGCCGTAGAGAATTTAAAAAAGGTACCTTTGGTAAATTTACCTATGGTGAAGCACACTACAATCATGACATCCGCAACATGGAAAACAGCTTTAAAAGCTCCGGTGGAGAGGATTGGAAACGCTATGCAGGTATTCCGCCGTTTTTCTATCCGACCCATTCTACATCCATGATTTTAAGTACCATGCCTAATGTGTATGCTAAAAAGGTAGTAGCATTTGGTTACAAGGAAAGCCCAAGAACCGATATTTACGGAACAGACGGACAGAACCTTTATAACAATCCGTTTTCTAATGAAGTAATGTTATTGGAGCTCTCTAATGGCGGTATTGCAAGAATCAGCGAAAACCGTTGTGTAGGCTGGCATGCTCCGGAAACCTATATTTCTCAGTATTACGGTACAGACGGTGGCTACGAATTCTCCGTAGCAAGACATTCATTGGCAACCTGGGACCCTGCAAAGAAGGATCCTTATAGCGTAACCATGAAGGACGTAACAGCAGAACTGCAGCCGGAAAGAATTGCTAAAATGATTGAAGAAAACTACGCAGAGGCAATCCAAAAAATTGCATGCGTGGATGGCTTCTTTGATACCTCACCGATTCAGCCAACGGACAGACTGCCTGAATCCTACATAGGACTGGGCAATGGTCATAACGGCACACATCACTTCCTGATTGATGATTTCTGCCGTGCCGTGGAAACAGGAAAACTGTCTCCAACCAATATCTGGCAGGTAGCAAGATGGAACATTCCGGGACTTTTGGCACACCAGTCCGCAATGCAAGGCGGTGTGACCATAGACGTACCGGATTTAGGAAATCCGCCTGAAGATTGGGAGATTTTGTGGGAATAGGAATTAACTAAGCTGCTTCGTAAAATGAAATAAATATTGGAAAAGGCTCTTCGAGAAAAGTGTAAAGCTTTTGTTGAAGAGCCTTTTTGTGTTTTTTGAAGTTTTTTGTACTATTGACATGAAATCATGATTGTATTATAATAAAAATTGCAGAAATGGCAAAAATAAAATAAAATGCCGAAAGTGCAAAAAGATAATTGGAAGAAGGTGTAAAGCATGAAGATGGAACAACTGATTGATATATTACAACCGGGTACGACTATTTCAAGAGCAGAATATGAGGATATTGTTAGGGGGATAAAGCCGAATATTAGCGAAAGAACCATTTTCTGGCAGCTTTCTAAATTGCAGGAGATGGGTTTGTTAAAAAAGATAGGACAAAATTTATTTTATGTTGTGGATAAAGACATAAAAAAAGTTGACTATTTTTATGGGTATTCTGAGCAAATGCAAAGTCTCGTGTATAAGATGAAGGAAGAGTATCCTTTGGTGGATTTTCAAGTATGGGAATTTACCCAATTGAATGAATTTTTAAATCATCAAATAGGAAAAAATGTTATATTTATTGAGGTAGAACGTTATCTCGAAGAGAGTGTGTTCTATAGGCTGAAGGAATATTGTTCAAAGATATTATTATGTCCCAAAGAAGATATGTTTTACAATTACTTTGAAGAGAACATGGTAGTAATTCAAAGATTGCTTTCAGAAGCACCCAAGCCATATTCAGACATGAAGGGATGTACTTTGGAAAAGCTTCTGGTAGATTTGTTTAGTAATAAGCTGACCGGACAATTGGTAGAGAGAGCAGAGTATCCCGGAATTTATGAGGAAGCATTTCGAAAATATTTTATCAATGAAAAGAAATTATTTCGATATGCAAGGCGGAGAAATGTAGAAAAAGAAATCAGAGATTTTATAAAAAACGAGACTAATATAAAGCTTTTTGCGGAGGAATAAAATGCTTGACAAAAGAAATTATGAATTGGGGTATGTGAGGAGTTTACAGGAAAAGTATAAAAAGGATCCAGCATTATTGGAGCGTGTGCTTTATGCCTTTAGCTTATTGGAGGCATTGAAAATATCTGGACTACCATTCGTGTTCAAGGGTGGAACCTGCCTCATGTTATTGTTAGAACATCCCATGAGATTATCTACAGATATTGATATTATTGTTGAGCCCGGAACTGATGTAGACAGTTATATCCAAAAAGCCGGTACAATTTTTCCTTTTGTAACTTGTGAAGAACAGATAAGAGTTGGACGTAATTCTATAGAAAAACGTCATTTTAAATTTATCTATCAATCACCATTGCAAAAGAAGGAGTTTTATATTATTTTGGATATATTATTTTCAAAAATTCCATATGTGGAAACTATAGAAAAAGAGGTGAAAAATGAACTTCTTTTAGTAGAAGGAACGGAAACGAAGGTTATTGTTCCTAGTGCAGATTGTATTTTAGGCGACAAGTTAACAGCATTTGCACCGTATACAACCGGTATACCACTGGGGGTAGGTAAATCAATGGAAATTGCAAAGCAATTATTTGATGTTGCTACTTTGATTGATGTTATGGAGAAGCAAGATGTTGTAAAAAGAACATATTATAAGGTTGTAGCTGAAGAAATAGAATATAGAGGGCTTACAATTGGAAGAAATGAAGTACTGCAGGATACTATAAATGCGTGCCTTAGTATAATTAGTAGGGGTGTGGTACAAAAGGAGGATTATAAAGAATATATAAAGGGCATTAAAGCAGTAGGAACGCATATTTTGTTTCTTGATTATAGTGGTGAGATTGCAGCACATCAGGCTTGTAAGGTGTTGTATCTGGTGACTTGTTTGTTAAAAGAGAAAGTTTTTATTAAAATTGAACATCCGGAAATTTACATAGAACAGAAAATTGATCAGAAAAAATATAAAGGATTGTCAAGTATTAAGAAGCAAAAATTAGAAGCTTATGGATATCTGGTAGAGGCGATTCGACTTTTGGAGGACGAATAACTTTAAGGAGGGTTGCATATAATGAGAATTGCTGTAAGCACAATTGGTATCCACCGATTTTACCGGTAGTTTACCACGAAGGAAGTGATACCTGGACGGCACCGATGCACTTAAAGAATCGCATTTTCATGCATGAGCTTTTTGAAGATTATATTCCGGATTTTACATACTGTCTGGTGGATAATCACAAATACAGCAATAAGGAGCTTCTGGAACGTAGGGATGAAATGTCCTTGATTATGCTCCTTAATAAGATTCAGACTAAGGCGGATTTAAGTGAGTTTTTGCATATACCGGCTGATGAGATTAACCATATCGTACAGGAATCACCTGAGGCAATCATCGATATCATTGTAATGGTTATGCAGGCGCTGTGTACAAAGCTAAACTTATCCAGGCAGGATACTGAGGAATGTGTAAGGAAAGTGAGGACGCGAGATATGGGATATCTATGGGCAAATATGGAAAAGATAGACGTACAGGCGTCTGAAGCGGCACTGACTGCAGCGGAGAATAGAGCACAAGCTGCAGAGGCCGAGCTTTTGGATACGAAGGCCGAGCTTTCAGACACGAAGGCCGAGCTTTCAGACACGAAGGTAGAGCTTTCAGACACGAGGACCGAGCTTTCAGATATGAAGGTAAAACTTTCGGGTGCGGAAACAGAGATTGAACGTTTAAAGGCGTTGTTGACGGCACATGGTGTCGAAATGCCCGAAAGATAAAGTGAATCAGCTTATAGAATTAAAATATAAATAGCAAAAGGCCCTTCGGCGGGAAGCGTAAAGCTTTCCGGCCGGAGGGCTTTTTACTAAAATGGCATTCTTCACATCTAAAAGGGCTTCCTTCACTGCAAGGTCGGAGCGCGTTTTGGCCAAGGCCTTTTCGTAATGCTTTTCAATAATGTCGATGTCCAGTAATAAAGATTCATCTGTCATATCGTTCAACTCCTCCATCTCGGCATAATGTGCGTAATTTGTTCTGCCATAATCAATCCTTTGTTTCTTAGTGCACAAGGAATTGACCCGAAAATAAGTTTAATGGTACAATAACAACGTAAAAATGAGAAGATGTCTACTGGGAGATGATGGTTTTTTAAAATAAATTTGGAAGATTGTATTTGGCGAGATTCATAGAGATATTAGATTGTATTTATATGCACAATATTTGAATCAAATATTGTGTATTCAACAAAAAAGCGTTGGAAAAGTGGGGCGTAATGGTTAATATGCCTAATTTGAAGAGCTATCTTTCAAAAAGTGTCCATTTACGGGAAGAGGTTCCTGTGGTAAAAAAAGTAGTAGATACAAGAGCGGAGATGAACATAAAAATCAATTTGGTACAACAAAAATATTGGAGGATAGTCGTGAATCATGGTTTGTGTACTGGAAAATGATTTGATAAGAGTTAGTATTTCAACACGGGGAGCTGAAGTGCAATCATTTATATTGAAAGATAGTAAGACGGAGTATATGTGGCAGGGAAATGCGGAAATATGGGCAGGGCGTGCACCTCTGGTATTCCCTATTGTGGGACGTTATAAAGATAATGAATATACTTCTCAGAGAAAAACATACCATATGGAAGCAAACGGGTTTGGCAAAAGCAGTGAGTTTACTGTGATAGAGCATGTTACTGACAAAATTGTGTTTTCACTAAGGCATAGTGAAAGCACTTTGCAAATGTATCCATTTAAGTTTGAACTACAGATTGGGTATTCGTTAAGTGGAACTACTTTGACCAAAATGCACGCGATGATAAATCTCGACAATAAGGCTCTTTATTATTCTATTGGAGGTCATGATAGTTATAATTTATGTCTCGAAGAGGGAGAAGTGTTCGAAGATTATTATTTGGACTTTGGCAACTTGGACAAGTTGGAGCCTTTGAAAAGGGATGAAAACTATTACATTTTAAAGGAAACTTATGTGGTTCCTTTAGACGATGGAAAACTCCCACTAGATATGCAGGTGTTTAAAAAAGGGGCTTTAGTGTGTCACGATTTACCTGTGAAGAATGTTGTCCTTAGAAGTAAAAAATCCAGTCGTGCTATAAGTGTAGAATTTGCTGATTTTAAAACTCTTGGTATATGGACGAAGTATCTGACAAAGCCGGCTAATTATATCTGCCTAGAGCCTTGGAGTACATTGCCGGATTGTGCTTACTTAGGCAAGGAGATAGAAGAAAAAGTGGATATAAGGAAAGTTTTGCCGGGAGAAAAAGATAGTATTTCTTTTTCAGTTACAATTAGATAATGAACATACAAAATTAATTGACAATACTAATATTGGAGGTCGTAAAACAATGAATTATAAAGCGTACTTGAAGGAGTGTCTAGGCTTTTGGCTGGATAACAGCATTGATTATGAGAATGGTGGAATTTTTACCTGCCTTGACGAGTATGGCAATATTTACGGTAGGGAAAAAAGTGTCTGGTTTCAGGGGCGTGCCCTGTGGACCTTTTCCAAGGCATACAATGTTATAGACAAAAATCCCGAATATCTTAAGGCAGCAAAGGTGATTTACGAATTTCTGCCAAAATGCACGGATACCGATGGCAGAATGTTTTTTACGGTAACGGAGGATGGAAGAGAAATCCAAAAGAGAAGATATTATTTCTCTGAGACCTTTGCGGCAATCGGCTGTGCGGAATACTATAAGGCAACCGGGGAAGCGGCGGCTTTGGCAGATGCAGAAAAATACTTTACAGTGGCATATGAATGTTTTACCGGTATAAGAAAAAATGTACCGAAAACAAATCCTGAAAATTGCAACATGAAGGCGCTTTCTCCTGTTATGATTATGCTTTCTACGGCACAAACCATGAGAAGCATCAACAATGAAGAAAAATATGCCCAAATCGCAGAGGAATGTCTGAAGGAAATATTACATGGTGGCTTCCTCACGGAAAAGGCTCTTTTGGAAAGTGTAAGTGCTGCTGGGGAATTTGTAGACGCACCTTCAGGCAGAGTTGTTAATCCGGGACATTCCATGGAAGCAGCATGGTTTTTGATGATGGAAGGTATCATTACCAGAAATCAGGCTGCAATCAATGCAGGTAAAAAAATCATTGATATTACATGGCCGTTAGGCTGGGATGATAAGCACGGTGGAATCATCGCGTTTACCGATGTCTGCGGAAAGCCGCCGGTTCAGCTGGAGTGGGATATGAAGCTTTGGTGGCCGCAGTGTGAAACCATGATTGCTCTTTCCATGGCGTATATATTATTTAAAGAGGATAAATATAAAGAAATGTTGCAAAAAATAGTGGAATACTGCAGTACTTATTTCTTAGACCATGATAATGGTGAGTGGTATGGCTATCTGCACTATGATAATACTGTTTCTACAACACTGAAAGGAAATATTTTCAAAGGTCCGTTCCATATTCCGAGAATGTATATGATTATGTCTATCTTGGAGGAAGATGGAAAACTGGATAGGTATATATAAACTTCGGGAAAGTATTTAAAAAATGAAGAGGCAAGTGAATATGATAAGAGAATTACATAACGAAAATTTTAAAGAAGGAAAGCTGGGGTATATTTTGTATACTCCGGAAAAAGTAGAGAAGAATATGCCGTTAATCGTTTTTCTGCATGGAGCAGGAGAGCGTGGCAGCAATCTGGATCATGTGGAAAGGCTGAACATTCCTAAAATGATAAAAGAAGGACATGAATTAGATGCGGTAGTATTATGTCCCCAGTGTCCGGGAGAGTTTGTTTGGAATAACCTGGTAAGAGAAGTAAAGAAATTGATAGACGAGATTGCAGAAGAATATCAGTCAGATAAGAGCCGTATCAGTATCACCGGAAGC
>JAFXDD010000006.1 GCA_017516285.1 Lachnospiraceae bacterium | reverse complement strand
TATTTAAATGGTTTGTATGTCTGCGGCCATCGAAGTACTACAGAAAAGGAAGGTATCACACGCTCGTTTATGGGGCATTGAAAGGCGCCGGTCCTTAGCGAGACGAGGCATGAATGCCGAAGTCGAGCTTAGTACCGCTGCAGCCTTTCGTTGAGCGGAAGCGTCCCCAAAAATGAGCGTGTGATACCTTCCTTTATTAAAGCATTAAGAGGGGCCGCAGCCCTTCAAACCGGAATTTACAAAAGCCTCAGCAGGCGTATGTAGAATTCTACGGTTTTTAAGAGTGTTGGAACGGGTATGCGTTCATTATTGCCGTGTATCATGGCGCGTTCTTCCTTGGACAGTTTCATAGCAGAGAAGCGGTATACTCTGTCGGTAATGCGGCAGTAGTGTCTGGAGTCGCTGCAGGCAAGCATGAGGTATGGTGATACGATAGCCTCCGGCCATGTATTATGGATGGCATCTTTTAGCTTGGACCATTCCTGACAGGTGGTATCAGAGCTAATGGATGGATTATTGCCTTCCACTACTTCCACTTTAATCTTGTCATTGTTAATAACTTTTTCCAGATAAGCCTTTGCAGACTCTACGGTGTCGTTACCCAAAAGGCGCATATTGGCTCCCATACTTGCCTTCGGGGGTAGTACGTTATAGGCCTTACTGCCTTCCATGCAGGTCACTGCCACGGTGGTGCGCATCAGAGCATTTAGCTCGCCGCCGGACATTTTACAAATCATATCCAATATCGGCTTGAAACACCATAAATTGGCAAAAATCATACGATACAAAAAGTTAGAATGTCTGCCAAGTGTATCAAACATTTCCGCTACTGGTCTCGTCAGTTGGCTTTTAAAAGGATGGCTCTCCACCTCTACCACTGCCTTACTGAGTTGTCCTGCAATCGTATGTACCGGTGGTGTAGAAGCGTGTCCGCCCTGAGAATCCATGGTAAACCTTACATTCATGAAGCCCTTTTCTGCCACACCAACTACGGCACATTCCCTATCTACGCCCGGAAATACCTTTTCCACTACAGCACCGCCTTCATCCACAACGATTGCAGGCTTGATGCCTCTTTTTTCCAAATAAGATACGATGGCCGGACAGGAATCACCGCTGGTTTCTTCGTCACCGGAAAAAGAGAGGTACAGGTCGTTTTCAGGTACATAGCCCTGTGACAACAGTTCTTCCAGGGCCTCCATAACACCACAAAGAGTACCCTTGGTATCCAACGTACCTCGTCCCCATATATAACCATCTTCGACAATGCCTTCAAAAGCAGGTTTGTCCCATCCTGCTTCTTCTATCGGCACCACATCATAATGCGCCATCATGACGCTTGGCTTCTCATCAGACTTTCCCGGTAAATAATATAATAAACCGGTTTGTCCAAGCTTCTCCAGGCTGCAGGCAGCAGTAATCTCAGGAAAACGCTCCTGTAATAAAGCTTCGAACTTAGCAAATTCCGTACGGTCCACCAATGCTTCCTCATGATAGGAAACTGTTTTGCAGCGAATCATGTCCACCATGTCGGCAACAATTTTTTCTTCCTTTAAGGTAATCCGCTCCGCCTTAACAGGCGCCTCCGGTTCCGGCTTAAACCGAAGCGTTCTATATAGAATTACTACCAGAAATATCAGGATAACCATGCCTAATATGCCTAAAATCATAGCACCCATTTTATACCCAGCCTTTCTTATACATAATTCTGGCTGCACCCAACGTAATCAGCACTCCTACCGGTACCAGCACACCTACACTGCCTGCCAAAGAAGGGACCAATAGGAATAAGGTAATCATAAATGCCAGCGGAGCAATAGAAAGCTTCCAGTTTTTGCTAATGTATACAATACCCAGGCCACCAAATAAGGCTGGAAGAATATTATCAAAGGCCGGCTTTAACTCAGGCGAATCCAATATCGGAGAAATCATAGATAACCCCAAAACACCCAAAATCAGTACCAGTGTGGTCACAATAGAACTGGTAGCGATGGCAATCGTAGAAATAACCTCGCCCTCCTCTGTACCCGGCTTTACCTCTGCATTTTCCATGGCTGTCAAGGCACTTGGCGCCTTCAAGCTAGTCAGATTACCGGTAACAAAGGCCAAATAGGTACCACCGGTTCCCAACATCGGGGTATATGTAATAACTTCAATTAGTCCTACGGTCCAATAAATCGGAGCCACACCTAAAAGTCCCTTTAATACTGCTGCAGCCTCCGGCCATGCATTATAATGCAAACACGCTACAACCGGCACACATATAATTACAATAGTAGCTGTCCAAATCCACAGCTTACCATACCAGTCTGTTTTCTTTAAATAGTCACTCATGGCAGCACCTCCTATGATAATAACGGCGTGATGATACATGCAAAAATCATGCCACCCACCATGCTGATGCTCATAGCATAAGTCTCAATCCATTTAAACCGCTTGATTAAGAGACCGCACACAGCCATAAGTGCTGCAGATGCTAACAATACAAAAATAGGGATCCACCCCACAATACCCGTACGGATATCCGCAAATACCATGCCAAGGAAAGCAGAAATCATACCAAGAAACAGGCTGGTCATAAATAAATCTCCCCATTTCTGGTCCTTAGCCTTCATCTTTAACATACCGCCCTGTATCTTTTTCATTAAAATAGGCGGCAAAATCAGACTTGGCAAAATTCCCAACGTCATTACCCATGCAATGGCAGTGTATGTAGCCGGATCCGTAATGGTCTCTGACAAAGAAACACCCAATGCATTGGCGGTTGAGGTAGCTGCCGGCAACTCATAAGTAATCGCTCCGATAACACTCATGCGAATCCATGGCAACGGAATACCCAAAAACTTGGACAAGGTAATAATTCCAATTAAAATGGACACTGCCGGAGCCAAGGTAAATACTGCCGTGGAAACAATGGTTTTCTTTAGCTTTGCTGTAGAAATCCCCAACTCCTTACCACGCTTAAATGCCCTGATTAAGAAAAATGCTGACTGTGCCAACACAAACAAAATCACAAAAACTGCAACACCATACATAAAAGTACTGTTTACGCTAAAATTCATAGCTTTATCCTCCTACAACCCGAATAAAACTACCTTATTCCAATACAAGCTCTTTAAAAAACTCCGGTCTGTGGAAATCCGGCTTTTCCAATGTCATTGGATTCCAGATACCATGATGCGGAAATTCCGTATTCGCTCCACACTTATAGAAGTTGGAAAGAATGGTCATGCCTTCCCTAAACTGATATCCCGGTATGTATTTCTGAATTAATGTAAATGGTACCGTATAGTCCACTTCCCAATACTCGTCGTAAATATGAGTCTGAATACCAAGAGATGCAATATCCTCCAGACTCAAAAGCTGCTTGTCATAGCGGTCCTTACGGAAAGCTACGTTCATAATACCATTGGCATTTACCTCAAAATTAAAATATCTGTCGCATTTCTCCGGCATAAAATTCACGAACCATTCTACACAGCTGTCCTCGTGTACAAAAGCTAAATGCTCGGTCTGTACTCTTCTAGGATTGGATTCCTTAACAGTAATGTGCATCGTAAAGCCCACCTCATTCATACCGAGCTCAAAAACTACTTCCGGCTTGTAGCCGTTCTTGTCCCATGTTTCGTCCCATGGATAGGTTAAGGTAATTGTTTGTTTTTTCATAAGTTTCCTCTTTTCTTTCATTTAATTTGTTCTAAAAATCCCTCCATGCATTCTGCTCTGGCAGCCAGTTTGGTCCACTTTTTCAAAGTGTCCTCATCTATATTTTGAAGCCGAGCTTCAAAATCCTCCGGAATGGGTCCTAAATTGGTCAAAAAATCTAACAATGATTTGATACGACCAATTCGTTCGCCCTGCTCCAAGCCACATTCCATCGCTTCTGCGGCAGCTTTGGCTACAGCTTCTGCTGCACATGCATCTATCCATTCACCAACTGTCATAAAACGTCCCTGCACCTCCGCTGAATGTTTTACGCTGCTCACATAGTTGTGAAGCTGCGCAATATCGTCATTTGTTACATTTTCTATTCTACTACTATTTAGGTATGTAAGCAACTCTTTTTTTGCTTTTGGCGCGTTGAAATTACCCGCGGTATTAAAATATATAAATTTTAATCCGTCTCTATACTCTAATTTCGGAAATTCCTTGCAAGTATTCTCAAAGGTGTATACCATGCTGTCTTCGCCGAAAGGATCATAATTGGTAATGGTAATCATATACAGGTCCGGCAGCTTGTTCCAGTTCTTTTCTCCGGACTTCAGGCCTTTGCTGTCCTTCTTAGCCTGGTAAAAACGATTACGTTTGGGCAAATTATCCGGATATAGTTGTGGCTCTACATTATAAATACGACAATCGGCATCCATTTCGTTATCATCCAGATACTCTCTAATTTCTACGTCCAGCTGTATCCCTCTTAAATCAGGGGTATTGCCCGGGATAAAATTTTGGGCACGGACAGTAATCCTACCAATTTCAATTTCCAACAGGATAGAAACTATCAGCCGGAAAAAGGGCTCACAGATATCGGGATCGTTGGCAATCGCGTTGATAAGAAAATTACTTAGTACATTCAGGTTCTCTAATTTTGGTTTTTCTGACATAAAAACACCTCACTATGCTATATTTCAGAGGTTATCCAAGACTCCCTCTATTACGTATAGGCATTAGCAAGGCATTTTGTCACAAAAAACTTTTAATGTACGAAAAAAAATACATTTTTGCACTACAAGCAGGAATATACCACATTCCTCAAACGTGGCTGATAACCTGCGATATATCTTCCAGCTTTAGCTCTTTAATATCTTGAAAAAATTTCGAATATTTTTTTACATCACAAATGACAAGCTATACACGCACATGCGTGATTTTACAACTTATTCTTATTTCATATATTAACCCCAACCCCCAATATTTTAACCTCTACAGCAATTTATATCTTTCCACAAAATCAATATCGGTGTCACATCCTGAAGCCCATGTGGATGATGTTCACACATAGATTTTGCAATTACTTTTATGATGCCGCCATGTTCTTTATAATACTCCTCCAAAACCTTGCCGTTTTCTTCATAAATAACTATGTTATCCGCATTACCGTATAACATAATGACGGGAATATTATTTTGAATCAAAGGTGCCATATTATCAATCGGGCTCTTGCGGAAATTAACAATGGTGGAGCGACTAACTCCATAAGTCGCAACTATCTCTCTCCACATGTTATCCGGATTTTCAGACTTACGCTCACCCAGACCGGCCATGCTTAATATATTCAGCACCGGTGCATCCAGATACATAACCGCTGTAAGTTCAGGATACAGCTCTGCAAAGCGTGCAGCCTGCAAGCCTCCGCAGCTCATTCCCTCCAATCTGCACCTTTCGGAGGCGTATCTCGCTTTGCCTTACACCGATAATACAAATCCTTTAACTGGCACCTTGTCAATGCATCACAGCAACTAAGCTCTGGCTCAGAAGTGTGATATCGAAGCGGAACATAATACATGGACATTTTCTGGACAAGCTCTGTAATTCTTGCAAAAACAGCATCGGAATTTGCCTCTGTCTGCAATGCCTCATAATACTCCACAAAACGAACCAAAAGTTCCATACAATCCACGCCGTATATTACGGACATCAAATCTTCCTTGATACGTTCCCCATATACATTGGGCTTGGATTTAAACCGGGTATCGGTAGGATTTACAGCCACACCGGAAACAAATTGGGTGTTCTTTATGTATGCATCTTCCGCTTTCTGCATCTCTACCTTTAATATCTCTATAGCAGCCTTGTAATCTCCCACTGCTTTTAATCCAATCTGAACTGCATTATCACCAAGATGACTATCTCTATATAAAGCCTTTTCCGGTTTGCCGCCATCCCAATTTTGAAGGTTGGACAAAATACTGTGTTGGCACCATGCTCTCCAGCTAGAGCAGTTTTTACCGGCTTCTTCAATCAGGTCATAGACCTTTTGCATCGCTTTTGCATGGTTACCGTATCTGGCTTTAAAATACCGTGAAATTACTTCCTTTGCATTTACTTCTACATCCCAGCACAGCTCCGCATACAATACCTGTGTCAGATTTTTGACACCCCAGTTAATCATCGGATGATGCATGTACTGCATACATTTCACACCAAGACTGTGGTAATGCCTCATATCATTTGGCATCGTCCTCGCAAACAAGAAAGGTAAATCCTCAAACTTGGACACATTATAATACTCATTAATGCCCATAGAAATGCCGCTCCACCCCTTTAGATGCATGTTATAATAATGATTATAATCACATGACTCATCATCCATGCAATGTTCAAAGCATCGTACAATTGGGCAATATAAGATATAATCCCCGGAATCTCTTACATTTTCCGGTATTGCATGCATAGGTGCCTTTAAGTTGGCGGTACCTTCATATGCAGTGAAACATAGTGTTACTCTTCTATCCAATGCCCCTTCTGTATACGCTTTGTCCAGATAACTCCTTAGGAATGACATAAAATGTAAATTTAAGTCAGAGCCATTTCCCATCTTCCTGCAATTTTCACAGTTACAGTTATTACCCCATGTATCAAATCCCGATATATGAACAATGTCTGCATGACACCAATCCATTTGCAATCTCTGGAGAATTTTCTCTGATAAAAATTCCAGCAATTCATCATTGCTCATACAAAATTGATTGTATATCGCTTCTTCTTTTTTACGGCTGCCATTCTTTGGCAATCCATACCATTCCGGATGTTCTTCCCAGATTGTTTTTCCAGAAGGCAGAATATTATTGGGATCTAATATTTTCTCAAAAATATGACCACCCTGTTGAAAAACCATTCCCAGTTTTTGTTGAAATTTTGCAGTCTGAGCATGGTAGGAAGATAAATTCATTTTATTTCTGGCCATCCAAAGCAACAACAGTTTTGACTCCTTCAGTGCTCCTTCGTTTGTAAATCCTCGCCCGATATGAAAGGAGGCTTTATAATACTTCTCTTCAGGCAATCGCAATTGCTCCATTTGAATAGGTAACACCTCTTCCCACGGATTCAGCCAGCAAATCCCCTGAGCCTTCAACAACTCGTAAGCACCATACAAAACTCCGATTCTACCAGTTCCTTCGATAACAAGCCCCTTCTCGGAAGAACAAAAAGAAAACTCTTCACCGGTTACCTTTCCAGTACTGTCACCAGCATTTAAATCAACTGACAGTCTTAGTTCTACATTGTATGAGGTATCATGATATTCCTCTGAAATAGATACTTGAAAACCAATTTTTTGAAGGTAATTTTCTAATTCCACGGCCGCAAAACAAATGGTACATCTTGTTGCACGTTCTTTCTCTACTCTGAAATTAACATCATCTTCTTCATTTGCCCATAGTTTATATTGTGTTTTAGCATTTTGATATGGAATCACTATATTTATATTCATATTACTCATACTCCATTCGCCCCCAAATATTTCATTTAGCTATATTACTTTTTATAATTTTTCCAGAAAGGTGTTGCAATAAAACTTGCTACCATACCAATGAAAATAAAAACCGCCCAAAGCAAAATAGTAGCACTCCAACCATATTCGTCTGCAGTATAGCCGTAAATGGTTCCCGCAACCATACTGCCCACACAGGCAGCTACATTGATTAATCCTGCCATCATACCCGCTTTGTTATATTTTTTGTAGCCTGTGGGAATTTCAACCGTATTGAACTGATGTACAGCACTTTTAAACATGTTTACAAATATAATCAACCCAACTGTCATTACCAGAGGTATTTTCCCTACAAACGTCATAACAATTACCATGGGCAATGACATTAAGAAAAACAAACCTACTGCTGTTACCTCGTTTCTAACTACTCTGGGATAGAAAAGAACAACCCAAAATACACCCACCAAGTTTGAGCAAGTGGCAACGGTCGTCAAGATACTAGAAAAACTAGCGGACAAATCATAGCTTTCCATAATCAATGTGGGCATCCAACTTTCTATACCTGCCCCAACCAAGCTATTCATAAAGGCGAATACAAAAATAAATACGGCACCGCTTGATAAAACCATTTTCCAAGTACTAATATTTGATTTTTTAGATGCCTCCTCACTGGTTAATTTTACATTTTCTTTCACTTGTAGAATCACTGGCTGGGCTTTCTTTTCAGCGTAAGCTACTGTTATAAAAAATACCATTGTAATGACACCTAATGATACATAAGTAACAGTAAACAAATTCTGCCAGTTACCGTATTTTAAAACGATGGAAGCAATCAAAAAGCTTAAAATAGAGCCAGTAGAAATTCCGAGTGGCATAAAATACTTACTTTTAGCACGCAAATCAGGGCAAATATACTCTGTTATAATTCGTAAAAGAGCCGGCCAAATGCCGAACTGCACAATACCTGTAAAAGATCGTGCAATAAAAATAACTGAGTAGGAAGCATACAATCCCATAATTACATTAGCAATGATTGTACCTATTAGCCCAAGTGCAATAATCTTGAAGGGGGAAATCTTGTCAACATAAAAGCTTCCCAAAATCTGCGTAATACTATATGTAATATAAAAGCTTGAATTAATGGTACCTGCGGCAGTTTTCGTGAAAATGCCGGCATCTATGATGCCGGCAATGGCTGCTGTATACGCACTTCTCGAAAAACCGATTAAAGTATAAGTAACAAAACAAACGATAACAATTAACAAGCTTGTACGCCTGTCCGTTAATATCCTATTCATGATTTTCTCCTTTTAAGGGTTACTCGAAATCATCCGCGGTAATGAAAGTATACCCCAGATCATGAAATGTCTTTGCCATAGTGTAATACTTTTCTGCCATATCTGGCTGGTAAGCAAAATAATCAGGATAGTAGTACTGCTCGTGGTTAGCTGCTCCAATAAAATCTACCCCCTTGCTATCTATAGCAATTAAGGTGTCCCGAATTTCTTCCACTGTATTTAAGTTTAGGCAAGGGCCTCCAGCAAAATCTTTATAACGAATTCCGGTTGATTTATCTAATAAAGAAATATTTTTACCTCTCAGAGAGGCAGCTTCTTCATCAGTAAGGTGGTTATATGCACAGATGGAAGCCTTGATTCTATCATCCTTTGTAGCTCTGGTATACAGTTTTGTTTCAGGTTGACGATTGTGCCTTAGTCTTGCAGCATGACCATAAGGTAATACACTTTCGTCACCTGTATACTCTTTTACAGGTCCGGCACTGAAGCTTAGGAATTTAACGCCACAGTCATGCAAAGCTCGACACCCCTCTTTGCTGATAGGTAACCAATGAGTAATTACTGCATTGGCAATGGATGCTTTTCCGGCAAATCTCTCAATTTCTCCAATAATTTCCTCATAGTCATGCTTTACATACTCATATGTACCATTTACATATGGATAGTCAGGATATTCTTGCTTTGCATGGAAAGCAAACTTTAACCAATCTGCATTTGCTTCAAATTCTGACTTATAAGTATCAGGCATCTGCTTCAATGTAAATTCATCGCTTCCGTAAAAAAAGTCCGTGCGATAAAAAAGGTTTAACTGCACAGTTGCACCCCATTCATCGTGACACTTCTTTAACATTTTAAAGTATCCATTATCAAATAAAGACACAGGTTTTTCACGTGCCACATCTCGCATGCACCAAATAACATCATCCACAAAAAAGAACGCTTTCTTCATGTTTATCTCCATTCACACACTAAATTATTTAATCTCGGTTGACCAATCATCATCCCAAGGATAAACCATACGGATAATTTCTCCACCACGTTTTGCTGATTCTTCTGCATAAATTCCGGGAAGCGTCATAGCAAAACCTTCTTTAAGAGAAATTGGTGCCGGTTCTCCTTTTAAAATTGCTTCATAAAAATGATCCAGAAGAGCATAATCCATTCCACCATGACCTACTGCTTTAGGATTATCTGCATAGGAAGGAGGCATAAATTCTCCGCCTATCTCCTTTAATTCCGTATCAAGCTCTTTCATAGAGTTATATCTGATAACAGGCTTGTCAAATCTATCTATTCTTTCCATATATCCTTCGGTTCCAAAAACCCTGTAATTATGATGTCCGATTTGAGCCCTGCATCGTCCATTTCTCATCATTTTTACTATCACACCAGAATCCGTCTGAAACATTGCGCAATCCATATCATTTCGTTCATCTGTATGTATCTCATCCGCATGTTGCCCACTACCAAAACAACAAACTTTTCTCAAATCTTCTGTTAATACCGTAAGAAGCGGACCGAGCGAATGTGTGCAATAACGAATCGGTGAGAGCAACTTTCTCCAATCTCCGTTTTCATTAAGATGTATTGTTTCTTTACTTTTAGGCAAACTCCAGTGAATATATTCAGCTTCCATATAATAAGGATTTCCAAGTAAGCCTTTTTTATAAAAATCTTTAAGCAAACAAGTAAATTTCTGCTCATTCGGATTTGCTCCTACAGAAATCATTGCCTTTGAGTTCTGCTCTGCTTGCCAAAGCCGCTCTGCTTCCTTTAAATTTGCAACAACAGGAATATCCGTAAGAACATTTATATTCTTCTCCAGCGCTTTAGCGCAAAACTCTGCATGAATATCCGCTCCTGTTTCCACAATAACAACATCAAGATCTGCCTTTTCAAGCATTTCATCATAGCTTTCGTAAAATTGTGTTTCAGGAAAATATTCAGAAAATGGTTTATCTGAAAGCCATTGTGTTTCATACCAATTTGATGGCTTTATATCACAAGCTGCTACAGGGATTATGTAATCAAAGCTATCTGCTGAAAGCTTAAACATATGTCGCCCACGATGCCCAAGTCCAACAACACCTAAACGAATTTTTTCCATACTTTTTTGCTCCTTTTCTACTACACCTAATTTTGCAACGTTCTCAATCATTTCTTTTCTTTCCTTTCTCTATCAATGCAATCGCAAGTTATTTAAAATTTTATATTACCAGATTTCTCAAGAACCGTTTTGCCACAGGATTTTCCAATCTCATATTTAATTGACAGATTACATATCGCTTTCCTTCATACATCTTTTCTGCACAAGCCAGCACTTTATTCCATTTTCCATCAATATCCACATTTCCACTGGTAAGAATCGGTGTAAATCCTTCTGCAGTAAACGTTGTATCAAGAAGCGGCATAATCATATCCCGTTCCTTATCATACCAGTAGGAAAAATCTTTCTCATGAAATTCTGCAACTGCCGGATGACCAGTCTTTCTGGATGCAAAATGCACGCTTAACATACCGCAAGGTTTCACAATTACTTTTTCTCCTGCAATCTCATGTGTTCCTACCGGAAGATTCTGAATTAGCACCACATCCTCATTTTTCTGCATTACTACATCCGAAAATACAGATACTTGAATATCGTTATAATTTATCTGTCTGCCTTCTTTGTCTAATAAAATAGCCCTAATAAGAACCTCTGACCTATCAGCCACATCGGCTATCGTCATCTCTGCATTTGCAGCATATACTGTTCCACACTCTTTAACAAATATCTCTGTTTTCTTTTCACCTATAGGATTACCATCCACGTAATATTCAAATTTTAAGCCATACTCTCCACTTTCCTGTGTATCATTACAAATATAGCTTTCAATGCTGATTGTTTCTCCGGCATAATAAGTGTATCGGTCTGTCCGTAAAGAAATCATCATCGGTTCTAACGCTTCCCGATATGCAAAATAAGCTTTTTTAGGATTTCTTCTGCAATCCATAATAGTCTTCATCCAACCAGCTGGCCACGCATCAATAAACAAATGAATAGCACTGGAGACCATACGATCGTCACGTCGAAAAGCTTCTGTCATAATCTTGGTAGCAAACGCCTGAAACTCCTGACTTTTTTCTACCCATTCTTCCATAGTATCCTGAGTATCATAAAAGAAATAATGGAAACTTCCGGTTTGTGCCCCGACAATATTGCAAGGATGAAACGATTCCTTCAGCCATTCCTTTGGATATTCCTCTCTCATAACGTCGCAGAAATCTAAGCCCTCAGCACCATACTCTCCACAACCATAATACCAGCCTGGTTTTACGCTTAACCAATATCCTTTATTTAATTTACCGATATCAATTCCATGACCGTTATACCACATAGGATAACAATGATTATCCGGCATCCCTTCTGTCGGAGGATCGTAATCTCCATCTACATGTTTTATGACACGTTCCGGATTCTGCATATGTACTGCTATGTCACACATAGTAAAGAAATTCTCTAATTCTTCTCTATTCAAATGCCTATGTGGTTCATTGTTGGCATTCGGAAACGGCTCATTTATATAACTTACCATAATGTTACAAGGATGCTTACGAATTAATCGCTCCATTTCTTCTGCTTGTCTCACACCTTCGCAAAGTTTTGTTCTACGCATGCATCCAAAAAGAGGAAGATCACTCTGTGTCATAAGCCCCAGCCTGTCACAATAGTCATACACCTCATTCTGTACCGGCCGTTGTGTCAGTCTAAGGAAGTTCATGTTACACAGCTTTGCAAGTAAAATATCATCGATAAGCTGCTCAAAATCTCCTCTCATTACATCCTGTTGTTCAAATCCCATGGTATTGGCTCCGCGCAAACGAATCTTTCTACCATTTAAATAGAACATACCTTTTATGCCGTCATCTTCTTGTCCTTTTACATCCTGCACAAAACTACGCATACCGAATTGTTGCTTTGCAGTATCCAAAATCTTTCCTTCATACCACACTTTTACCTGTGCTTGATAGAGATATGGTGTTTCCAAGTCCCATACTCGGTAATTTTGCATCTTCAGCGGAATTTTATATATATTCTTTCCATGTTTTAATGGCATGGGAATTCCTTTTCCAATTTGATCCTTCAGTTGTGCTTCTGTAAGGCTATCACCTCTTCCAACCGTCTTTACAGTTTCCGGCATATATATGTAATCTTCGATAACCGTTTCTTCAAAATTCTGTCCATAAACAGAAACACTGACAAACACATCCTTATCCTTGTAATCCGCATTCTCCAGCTCCACCCAAATTTCAGCTTCACTTTCTAATGGTCTCACATACAAGTCCGTGATATTTACCCGATTTCTGAATTCTATTGTCACATCATTATAAATTCCCATGCCGGCGGGACAATGATGCCATCCTTCCGCGGCATCATCCCAGCCAGGTCCTGTAGCGGCATACAGCTTGTCTCCTTCACATTTCTTTTGTTTTCCAAAAGCATTTCCCATGTAAATATAGTCATTATATAATTCTACCCGAAGATGATTGGTACCTTTTTTTATTTCACTTGTAATTTCAAACTCAAACGGAGAGAAAAACCCCTCATGTGTTCCGACACAGATTCCGTTAATATAAACAACGGCGTAATAATCTGCCCCTTGAAAACACACATAAGCAGCTTTATCATCTGCCATATTCGCCTGAAAAGTTGTTTCATACACCTGTTTTTGCTTCCCTACTGGTCCATGGTAGTGAGGAAGTGTTATTTCCTCGCCATTTAATAGAAACTTCTCTAATTTGATAAC
The DNA here is from genome assembly GCA_017516285.1 of Lachnospiraceae bacterium. The sequence continues at coordinate 159,813 of JAFXDD010000006.1, read as the reverse complement.
TTCCTTATGCATTTCTAGCTTCGGTGTTAAATCCTGTAAGAATGGTGCATAAAACGTTTTCATCTCAGCAAGTTCCCGATAAAGCTCTTCTTTTGTACTTATTTTCTTTTTTATCTCAAGCGGTGTAATATCTCTATCCAATACAACTGTTTTTTTATTAAATTTGATTGGCTTTGGTTCATGTAATAATTCTTCCCGTCCACCGATTCCGTTTGCCGCTATCTGTGCGAAAATATCCATGCTTAAAATCCTCTCAACTTTCTATTTAAGTAATACTATAGGCTCTGTTTAAGTTATGCAATATCCCCAACTTATCATGGAAAATAGACAAAATCATTATAACTATCACCATTAATTTATACAACATACACAAAGGACATGTCAGTAGACATAGAAGCCATTTTTACAGCTCATCATCATTCTTGCCATAAACACCGACATTTTCGCTTGAACCTCCTTTTCTTAGTTGTTATGATTAAATTACGTTAACGTAGAATCTTAATACTTATGGAGAATTGCGATTCTGTCTTGTCCTTTAACACTAACAAGAATTTCTTTTCTTCTGTTTTGATGCATTTATCTCATATTGAAAATATAACATCGCTGCTGTCATAATAAAGCCATACACTATAAACGCCGACTTATACGAACCACATATATCAAACACATAATTCATGACTGGTCCCGCACACGCAAAACCGACTGAACTGATAGAAACAAATAAACCCAATATTAAATTGTATGCCCTTGGATCAAAAAGGTCCTTTGAAAAAAATGGTAGCATTACCGTCTGCAGTGGCAGTGCAAATGAAAATACTACAGCATATATCACTGCCAGCGCCATTCCTATCCCTGTATTCGCAAGAAAAACAAGCACTAAAATTGAAACTACTGCTGCAATATAGCAACTGTTTGCTACAAAACGCAGGCCACATTTATCATATATCAAGCCAGTCATGAATTTAGCAACTGCTAATGCCAGTGAGTTAATACTCACCACCAATGCCACATATGCAGGGTCTAACCCCGTATCCTTCATATAAGCCGGAAAAACACCATATATCCCCTGCAATATTCCTCCAGTAAAAAATACGCATACTATAGTCAAATAAAAATGCGGGGTTCTTATGATTCCCTTGTAAACCGCTTTATCTCCGCCATATTTCTGCGCTTTTTCTGATGGCTTATATGACTGCTCAGATACCTTTTCCTTATATAGCAGCATAAACAATGTGCCCAAAACAGCCAGTATCAAAACAATCAGCTTATAGGAATCACGATATCCAAAAGTTTTATGTTCCTAATAAATAATGGGTGATACAATCTGTGTTGCAAATGCAACGCCTACTCCATTCGCTCCCAGAATTGCACCCATAATGGCTCCTTGCTTTTCCTGACACCATTTATTTACGAAAGCTTTCTGTCAGAGAAAAGACGCTTCGCGGTATATCAAGGGCTTCTGTAATCGGAACCAGATATTGCTCGTTATACCATTTCTTCTGCAAAGAAATGGGTATAACCATTCTTTGCTAGCAAATCTGCTGATACAAATATCTTTTCCATAAAATCTGGCTGAAAACCATAGTAATCAGAATAAAAATATTGTTCGTGGGTTGCGTAACCAATATATTCTTTTTCCAAATAAGGCAAAAATTCTGCTTCAATATTTTCTTTATCAATAAGATTTAAAATGTGACCGCTACAGAATTTTTTAAAATACATGCCTGTTTCAACATCCAAAATAGCCTTTAGCTTACCCTCGGTTTCGTTGATTTCCTTATCGAATACATGGTTATATCCGCAGAGAGACGATGTAATTGCCGTATCATTCGTTTTGCGAATAAAGATTCCTGTCTCAGGCTTTCTGTTTTGCTCAAGACGAAAAGCATGACCATATGGAAGCACAGACCTATCACCGTTATATTCTATCTTTTCACCGGAAGTGACAGACATAATTTTAATACCACTGTCCTTCAGCGCCTGACACCCTTCCTTGCTCATAGGCAACCAATGTGTAACAACAGCATATGCAAAACTCTTTTCTCCTGCAAAACGAAAAACTTCTTTCTGTATTGCATCGAAATTTTCTTTTACGTCACGATAGTCTGCATTTATGTAAGGATAATCCGGAAATTCCTGCTTGGCATGAAAACCAAATTTCAACCAATCTGATGCTTCTTCCCACTCCTCTTTATAAGCATCCGTCATATCAGCCAGCGTAAACTCATCATTTCCATAAAAGAAATCTGTTTGATAAAAAACATTCAGCTGCACCTTCAGTCCATATCTGTCGTGCGCTGTCTTCAGATCATGAAGAAACGGATTATCAAAAATTGAATCTGGTCTCTTCCTGGTCAGATCGCGAAATACCCATATTACATCATCAATAAAGAAAAATGCTTTCTTCTCCATTTTATAGCTTCTCCTCTTCTCTTTTTATTTACTTTTTTTCTTAACCTTTGTACATTATAACATTTTCCCCTATGCAAACAACCGAAGCACGAGGCAAAAGGACGAGATAAAGGTCATCCTGACACTTTACCCTTTAACAACCCATCGATTTCCCTCTGGAACAGGCTATTCGGGTAAGTTCTGGATTCAAAGAAAAGCTCTGCCATGGCAGGACTTACCAGCTCCGGCAACAGTTCCTTCAGGATTCTCTCAGGCTCACGTCTGCCATTTTCACATTGCTCAGCCCTTTCCCGAAGACATGCCAGCTCTACCTCGCTGCCCGGATACAGTTTGCTGCGAAATACCAAAGCATTCGCATGACAGGCACCTTCCCACTCAAACATGGTTTTTATCAGCAGGGCAGTCTGACGGTTGCGGGTAATCCGCGGCATGAAGGTGCCCACGATTTCATAGTAATCATAGCGTCTTTCTGCTCCCGTAGTGATCTTCGCATCATAGACACCGTGATAAACTGCCATGAAACGCTCCATAAAGTCCTCTGTGCAGCTTCTTAGATTCCAGCATCTTTCTGCAGCATAAAATCCGGTGTAGCGGCTGGTTTCAAACAGACCATACGGATTGCCCAGTGCAAAGGTGCTGCACCAATTCGTATTGATCATGCCTGTAACTCTGCTGTCTGCGATAAAATCACACCACATATCTATGTTGCGCAGGCGCATTTCTATGCGCGGATAGTTCTGGTTTACTCTGTTATCAGAGGCCCGAACGGCACAGCATGGAAGCGTCTGAATGCCCAGACTATGCAGCCGGTCTATCAACACAGGTGCCACCTCACCTACGCCTCGCGGATAATAAAGCCATACTGCTACCACAATGCTTTTGTTAAGCTGAGAAAGGATTTCCAAATCCCCAAGGGTTCTTTTGTTCTCCACAATTTCCCCCAAGAGCATATCATGCCAGATCATAGGGATCTTGCCCAGCTCCAATGCCTTCTCGGCCAGACGGTTGATAAAGTCTATGGCAAGCTGCTGACGGCTTTTGCCGCTTTCTTTGCACTCCGGACTCTGTCCCAGACTCCAGACCTCATCACAGCCCAGATGAAGGTATCTGCTGTCTGGATGCATCCTTGCTGTCTCCTCCATCAGCTCTGCCACCACCTCAAAGCTTCCCTTTCTTAATGGGCACAGCTCTCCCGGTTTTTTGGAAGTAGCACGCAGATGCATGTACTCCGGCTGTTTTAATACATATTCCAGATGTCCGAAGGTCTGCTGCAGTGGGATCACATCAATAAAATTTTCATATGCCGTCTGCAGTAATTGCTCATGCTGCTCCTTGGTCAGACAATCCGTTCGGGCACATAGCTGAGACCGTGACCGAGGCAGCTTATCCTCATATTCGATGACCAGAGTATTTAATTTATAACGGGCCATCTCCTCCACATACAAAAGCAGATTGGGAAACTTAGGGTAAATTCCCCGCATGTCCAAATAATCACTTCTAAGAGACAGCTCCGGCCAGTCACAAATCTCCAATGCCGGGCGTTCCGGCATCTCAAACCACTGCTTTAAGGTCTGCATACCATAAAACAGACCTCTGGCATCCCCTGCAGCAAGCCAGATTTCCTCCCCACGCACACAAAGCAAATAGCCCTCTTCCCGGCCAAAGGGATATTTCTGTGCAAAGGAATGTGCCGCAAACAGGGCATACTCACCTGTTCTTACCTCTACATGCTTAAACAGCCTGCCTGCCATGCGCACCAGACGCTCCTCCGACTGCGGCAGCTGTAAGATAACAGGGGTATATTCTGAAATATTTACATAAACATCAAGCAGCGTGCAACGCTGCGGGTAAGGTATCAATGGTAATTGCATAAATACTCCCTCCATATATTACTTTTTAATAGGCATTTGTTATCATGTGAAGAGGTAATGCCAAGCTTGTCCTCTGTGATTTCGCCCAAAACGGTTGTGATCATAAAGGTACTTCCTCTCTTTCTATGGCACGAATATAGTTTGTCCGGCATCTACGCGATATACTTCTCCTCGAATGGAAACCCATACAGATACTGAGGACGGATTGTAAACTATTTTTTTATCATAGCTTGTGCACAATCTTTTATATGCCTCAACATAATCGTATATTTCAATATTCGTAGCATACCAGATATCATCCCGACCACCTACATATTCTGCAAAGTGCTCAATTACATCCCAGTTATCATCATTATCAAACTCATAACTGTGTCCCCACAGATAAAACATCTGAGCTTCTCCATAAGCATGCTCTTTTTCAATAAATTTCTCAGCCAGTTCCATCAGTTTACCGGAATTATGATGGCAGGTAGGATGTAGCTTCATCCAATCCTGTGGAAAAGCAAAGCCAAAGGTAGATTCTGTGGTTCTTGCATATACAATGTGACACTTTCTTAAAACATCTATAACATCATCATTATATCTGCCAAAAGGATATGCTGCCCCTCTTGCAATGACTCCGTAATCCTCTTCGATATTCTTTCTATCCGTGGTAATCTCATAGATAAGCTCCGAGGAGTCCAGTCCATGAAAATATGGGTGAGTATATCCATGAACTGCTACCTCATGCACTGAATTCTTAAAAAGCTCCATTGCAGATTCTCTGGTCATCCTCCCCTTTTCCGGATTAACAACTTCCTGATAATAACGTCCAGTATTAATATTAAAAGTAGCTTTTAATCCATATTTATCCAATACCTCTATCAATTGCTTATCCTGGACAACACCGTCATCATAACTCAGCGTGATGACTTTTCTTTTTCCGTCTTTTAGTAACATTTTCATGTAATTTTCCTCCTGCCTAAGCGTACTTTACAAATTCCTCATCCGGGAATGCCTCCTGTTCCTCATCCACGCTGATGACCACATCCGGACTTTCTAAAACACTAAAGTTTTCATTACAAGCATTTATACTCCTTCCCTGCAAAGGCAATCACCATCCGCGCCAGCGTTTGCATAGGGTCTACATACCAGTCACACAGTCCTTCATCGGCTTTGATTACAGACAACTCTGTACAGGCAAGAAGGACCTTGCTGCATCCTGCCGCTTTGTATTCAGCTTCTATTTTTTTCCAGCTCTCCGCATCGTAAGGCTGGCCGTTTTTGATCCGTCCATATATCTGATACATAACCTCTTTCTGTATTTCTACACATGGAGTGAACGGCTCTAGTCCCTGTTCCAGAAGGGCTTTTTGGTATAGACCGGTCTGAACGGTTCCGTCAGTGGCCATAATGCCGATACGTCCCTGCGGACATGTCCTTGCGGCTTCTGCCACAGCGCCTCGAATCATATGCAAAATAGGGATGCCAAGCTTATCCGCAATCATATCCGCAAAAAAATGGGCTGTATTACAGGTAATGGCAATTGCCTTGCATCCCAGCTTTTCCAGAGTCTGCGCATCTTCCAGCAACTGGTTATATGGATCGTCATACTGTCCTGACAGAATTGCTCCCGTACGGTCCGGCATGGATGCGTCGCTTAAAATTATCAGCTTAATATGATCCTGATCCTTTTCTGCAACGGTGTGCTCTGTTACCATTTTATAAAAAAGCTGAGAAGCCATGGGACCCATTCCACCGATAATTCCAATTACGTCTTTCATTTACTGTATACCTCCTGTATGGCTGCACTGCTCTTGCACATTATTCCCGCACATTCCTTTCTCTTACCGAAAACTCCAGTTTCGTTCGATACTCTCCAAAGGGCTCCAGCTTCACATATGCATCATTGTCGATAATATCCTGCCCGCCATACTCTGTTGTCCTGGGTTCCAACCCTATGACATATTCACTCTCACCCAGCATCTTCCAAATCAAAAAGTCCGGTAAAGTATTCCGCTCATAAGTCAAATAAGCACCGATGCCTTCATTTTCAATACCTACCGTGACTGTTTCCTCAGAATAGTCCACAGAAATGCATTCCTCTTCCTTACCATGCATTGGTTTTGTAATCTCAGAAACTTCTACAGGAACATTTACGATTTTAGCGGAATCCTGTACTAACGGATAGCCGAAATTACAATGATAACAAAGTGCTATATTCTCAGTCTGAAATCCTTCATTTACAATCGTATCCTCCACCGTAAATTCATCCGAAAACAGCTTGGTCGTAATCACACGCTTCAATACCAGATTGGAACCAAACACCATGCTTTCCCGCATTTCTCCGGAAATCCGCATGACATATTCCTCACCGACCCAGTCTGCAAAAACACAGACTTTCTGCGCAGGCGTATTGGCGATTCTGCCATGCAGTCCGTGCTCTCCTACCGGTCTGCCTATATTATGTAAGCCACAGGTTGTAATCAGACCCCCATAAAAACCTCTAAGCCAGTTTTTATCATCCTTTTCGTAAAACTCAGGAGCGGTAATCCCTGTTTTGGACAGCCAACTGATTGCCTGTCCTTTATAATGCGCTTGTGCAATGTCCATGCATCGGTCAGGCAGCACAGTAAATCGTAAGTTGCCGGTATTCACTTCAATGGCACGGACACCTTTTGCTTTCCCATCATTAAAGGTAATATCCCTTATGCTGCCAATCTGTTCCACGCTGCCGACATGTTTAAGCAGTTCTTTTTTATTCATAACTTCTCCTTGTCAGCCTCTTTTTATCTGGCGCTCTCCAGCATTTCCCTTACTGCACCGGACAAAGGTTCACCATATTCGCAAACTTCATAGGCTTCCGCATAACGTATTTTCTCGCCACGTTCCCTGCCGTACTGCTCAATGAGCTGCTTACGGAAACGAGCCGCTGTTTTGGCAAAGCGTACACTGTAACCACGAGAAGCTGCCATAACTTCTTCATCCGTGGTATCTTCCGTAATATCCATGCCCTTCAGCCACGCAAACCGCGCTTCCTCCCCCTCTGGAACCTCTTCCTCACGAGAATAAGGCAGCCATTCATATACCTGAGATACATTTAAGTTTGCAATCTGAAGCTTTGTTTCTATTTCATCATCCACACTGATTACCACATCCGGACGGAACTCTGGATTGGTGAATTTATCCTCATAGTACATAATCACCGGCATTCTGCGCATAGCAGGTACATCCGGGCATTCGTGTGGAACGGTCAACATATAAGATGCGTCCTGTACCAGTTGGCCTGCCGCACGATGGTCCGCATGATAATCATTTGGTCTGTGTGAAATCACCAAATCCGGTGCAAACTCACGTATGTAACGTATTAATTTTCTGCGAGTCTCCAAATCTGCCACTAAAGTACAGTCATCAATATCCCATACGTCATATCTGATTCCTAATAACATTGCAACAGCTGCTGATTCAGCTGCACGTTTTTTTGTTGTTTCTTCCGATGTCATAATGTGATGACCGCCACAGCCATTACACATAGATAGAAATCTTACCTCGTGACCCATTCTGGTCAATCTGTGTGTCAAACCACCACCTTCAAACTCATTATCATCCTGGTGGGCTCCAATCATTAAAATTTTCATATCACATTTTCTCCAATTATTTTTTCTTTTATTTCCAAACTACTCCTTACTCCCAGAACAATACTTCTATTCTTATAAATCCTCCGGTGCCTTTCCTGTAGGAATAAACTCACCCTTCAATGCCTGAATGGCATATCGCTCACTGTCGCTACCTAATACTCCCAGGAAAATTCTAGGTGCGTCCATAAACTTTCTCATTTCATACGGATTACCTATGTGAACAATTGCCGCCATCTTATACATACAGGCCTCTAGCACACTCTTGATGCGCTCCGTAAGACTGTTGCTTCCCAGATAGCTGGTCTGCTTGCAAAAGGTAAAGAAGATTACTTCCTCCGCTTCTGCGCAAGCACGAATTACATCCTCATTTTCCCTCTGGTTCGGGAACTCATTAAGCAGCATGATTTTGGCATCCGGAAATGCTTCCTGAATTAACTCTGCTTTCTTCTTGACCTGCTCCTTCACAAACCAACATCCGTTCACTAACTCCTTAGAAACTGTAATTGTCGAATTCGTTTCATGCAGTAATACAAACAACTTCTTCTTGTCCGAATTCAGCTTGACGTCCACACCGTCCTTCAATACTGCGCACAGACTCTTTCTGTTCAACTCATCCACAATATTTTTCTGTCTCTCGGAAAGCTCCGTCTGAGTCGGACTCTTCATGGTTCTCTTCTGTGCTGCCAGCACATGGCGTACTGCATCATTCAGTCTTTCTTCTGTAAAGACCCCTTTCCTGTATGCTTCCATAAGAGCATCATGTATTTCTCTGTAAGTCAGGCTGAAGGAAGGAAGCACCACATCCACACCGGCCGCAATAGCTAACCCCAGACTCTCTCTTTTACCATATTTGCTTTCTATTGCCATCATTGCAAGGGAGTCAGAAAAAATCAAACCATCAAAGCCCTGCTCTCTAATCATATCAAGAATACGTTTGGAAAACGTAGCCGGTTTGTTATCGATTTTCTCGTAAATACTGTGTCTGGTCATAATAGCTGCCAGGTCACCGCTGTCTATCGCTGCCTTGTATGGCTTCATATTTCTTTCCAACAGCTCTTCGGCACTTATCATGCAGTTTATTGGACGCATGTGATTGTCACCGCTTTCACCGGCAGGCCCCGGATAATGCTTCATAGTAGCCATCATTCCTTCGTCCTGAAATCCACGCAACATGGCAATACTACATTTTATCGTCCTTTCCACATCTCCAAAGCTTCTGCAGTTACTGTAGCTGGCACCTTCTATTCCCATGTCAGATATGGGACTCCATACCACACTGTAGCCGGAATTCTTGGCCTCGATTGCAATGATTCTGGCAATTTCATATGCCAGCTCTGCATCATCTGCATAGCTGATGGCCATCTGATACGGAATTCGTAGCTTGCTTCCCGGAAAACCTGTTTCCATATCGGCACAAATTAGTACATGATTGTCGGCAGCTTCTTTCAGGCGGGCAATCACATCTTCCGGCTTCTGACCGAACCAGTCTATCCAATTTACCTGAACAGCACCAAGCTCACCTCTGGAAAGCGCCTCACATATTTCCTCTATTTCTTCCTCGTTATGAAACCATCTGAAACAAAACAGATGACCGATTTTCTGTTCCAGTGTCATTTCCTCTACTTTAAGCTCTCTCATCATGCAATTCCTCCCTGTTTTCCGGGTCTTTAGACTCCACATAAGCCCAATAACCCATGTTTTCCTCCTGTTAATGTGGCACTGCCGCCTCTGTTAAATTTTGTTAATATTCCCGACTTAACCATCCGAAAATAGTTAAAACAATTATAACTTTCAACAGTGATTCATACAACTTACACAAAGGACATCTTAGGGGACAAAGACGACAAAATAGTTCCAGGCGGACTTGTCCGCCTGGAACTAAAAATCTCTCTATACTTAAAAGTCCAAAATCCTTATTAAAAGGGGTTATTCAGTAGTTCCAAACGGGTCTGCAAGGAAATCCTCCTCCATACTGTAGACAGCAAAATTGTCTATATAGGCCATGCCTGCATTCGTATCCAAATCTGTTTTGCTAAACTGAACTCTCACAAACTCAGGAACATATCCCTCTTCCAAAGGCTCCAGACTAAATGTATCTACAGATTCGCCATCTGCATTCTGAACCACAACCTGTGTGTATTCGCTATCAAAGGCTGTATGGTCCTTGTGCCAGATTGTATACGTTCCCTCTTTCAGATCGATCTTAAACGCAAACGCTTCTCTACTATCTTTACCAATCTCAATATTGTCTAAGCCTGCTGTCCATGTGCCACCCTGAGCAATTGTCAGTAATGTGTTCATTTCGTAAGTAACAGTACCATTATCATCCAATTTCTTGTATGGATACTGCAGCTGTATTCCAACGTCTTTTCCTGCCGTACCACTGTATCCAAGCGTTGCTTCCACAATAATATTGTCACTGTTAACCACACTGCCAAAGTTGGCATTGATATAAGGACTGCTGTTGGCATTTCCCTGAGGAATCGCTATACGAATTTGTCTGGTCCCTGTGCTACCAACGGTATCCGTTTCAACGTAACCTTTGTTAACACCAACTATATCCAGATTATCTTTTATAGTAGCTGTATCGTCGTAGTCATTTGCATAATATACGGTTGGATCAGCTAAATTGTAAACAGCAAAATTATCGATGTACGCCATTCCATCAGCATCTTCCTTTGCGTTTAACTGAACTCTGATAAATTCCGGAGTATATCCGTCTGCTAAGGCATTTAACGTAAATGTATCTACAGTCGTGCCATCATCCTTCTGAAGCATAATCTGTGTATATGGGCCGGTCAAGTCATTATATTTTCTCGTCCATATAGTATACGTTCCATTAGTCAAGTCAATCTTAAATGCAAAAGAATATCTTGAACCACTGCCAACTTCAATACTATTTAAGCCTGCTGTCCATACAGCCTCATCTGAAAGTGTCAAGAGTGTATTCATGTCGTAAGTAGCAGTACCGTCAACCTCTACTTTTTTGTATGGATACTGCAACTGCAGTCCAATAGGCTTATTACCACTGTAGCCAAGCGTTACTTCTACAAATAATGTCTTGCTACTGTCAACTGCTTTATCAAACATAGCATTGATATAGGCAGTTGTAGACTTTGTAACCGACGCACGAATTTGATTTGTACTTGTTGCTCCAACGGTATCATGCTCAGGCCTCGTTCCCTCAGATACCAAATTCTTCAACAACACATCTTTAGTGCTAAAATCTTCGTAGTCATTTGCATAATATATGGTCGAACCACCTGTAGTTTCCGGATCTTCTGGTTGCTCTGGATTTGTCGGGTTTTCAGGTTCTGTGGAGCCACCGCCTGTTGAGCCTGTAGGCATCAGCTCTAAATACTCACCTGCTGAACCCGGACGAACCGTAAAGTATCCTTCTTCATAAATTGGATTTTCGGTATCCAGATAACTAAACACCTCATTACCATTTACCTTCAGCGAAATCTGTACTCCACCAATAACGTCAATTGCGCCAAACTCAATGTCACACCACTCACCATCTTTAATATAGTCGTTTGGATATGTTGCAATCACACCTGTTTTAGCTGCAGTTGGATTATATTTCTGGAACTCGACGGCATCCTTCTTTACTATAACCAAATATGATTGCCCCTTGCTGTTATATGGTGCCAATGCTGTATTCGTTTGTCGCAGTGCGATTCCAAACCAAGAACCGCTTGCAAGATTGCTTGATTTCAATTTGAAAAGCTGCGCTTCATAATTCTTTATCTTTTCCGCAGGATATGCTATAGCACCGGCATACTGTGTCGCTACTTTTGCCAGACCATTTTCTTTTGTAACTGTAATCCTTTCATCCATAACACCCCAGTCACCTAAAACATTAAGGTTTACGCACCCACTGTTCCTGTAACCGTTAATACCTTTGATAAAGTTCTGAAGGTCTGTAACCATATCATCTACTTCTGACTGTACTCCCATGGTCTGTGCTGCCAGTTCTTCTGCTCTAGCTAATATTTCATTTACCGCACCTGTAACCTCGGCTTTGAATTGACCTATATTCTCTCCGGTATCAGAAATGTCAATAGCCTTTAATTTTGTAATCTCTTCTTTCAGTATTGCGGTATTAAGTACTTCTACAGCAGGAGTGGTAAACATATATGCGCTTCCCGCACTCTCCCATGTATTGCCAATCTGTTTAGAGAGGTTCTTCGCTGTTACCTTGTAATAATAGGTTTTACCATTTTCCAGACCTTCCACTTTTACAATCGGACGATAAACAGTACCGGTTGCAACAACCGTTGTCTCTGTAAAGTCTGCATCCGTTGCAACGACATATTCGTATTCATCAGCAAAAAGTGCTTCTTCCCACTTTAAGTACAAGTCTTTGGTGGATACATTTGTCTGACCGTTAGCCGGGTAAAGTAAACTGAATTCACTTGCCGATGTCTTTACTGCAAATACATCACTCTGAATACCAATTCTGTCCATAGTGAAATTTGTCGCATTAAGCATAGTTTCAGGGAAGTTGTATTTTGTCATTGCCTCTGTTGTCAAACGATAATCATGTTTTGCAGCATCTACAAATACACTGTAATCATCGGTAATCTGGTTGTTTTGAACAGTACCATTTTCAATAACGGTTTGGGCTATATCGTTTAAATCCACATCAACACTGAGATTATTCTCTACAACATTATTTACTACAGGGAATATCTTTCCATCCGAATATTCACCCAGCAGCTCCTTTAACGCTGTAATCTGAGGATATTTCTCCAGCACTTTCTCAGTCGCACCGGCCGCATTAAATTGATTATATACCTCTTCCAGTGCCTGAATATTTCGGTCGCTAACGCTGACACCTTCATGGGAATTCACTATCACATTCTCAGAGAAGGTATTGTTAGCTCCTACCATCAAATTTCCGGCAGTCGAATTCTTACTATTCGGAACAATAATGTTATTCTTTGCCGTCTGACCTGACTGCCAGTCATCCCAATATATTGCCTGAACCTCATACGCCGCATTGAATTTGGAGCCATAATCATGAATATAATTGTACTCTATAAGATTGCCATACTCAGTTGACCTTCTCCCTGCATAAATCAGACCGGCATCTGCACACTCATAATACAGAGCATAAATTTCGTTGTACCGTATCACATTATCCAAACCACCGTATATAATTGCTCCTGCTCCAGGCTGTCCGTGAATAATGTTATTTTCAACTACATCTCCGATAACCCGATTTTGGGTGTTTCTTCCTAATTGAATTGCATACTGGTACAGCATTGAATTTTGTCTTGCAACATTCCAGAAATGGTTGTTTGCAATTCTGTTGTTACTTTTTGAATAGGTTACAGGATCTCCACCGCCGATGACATTTACACCTAAAAGTCCAACTTCGTAAATAGTACAGCCTTCTATCAGGTTATTACGTCCATTTACTACAATTGCATCACTTTCGATATCGTTAAAATCGCAGTTTCGTACCGTAATGTTGGAACTGCTATCAATTACAAGACCGTTTGCAAGAGTATGCTGGAAATGAATTCCATTAAACTCGACATATTCTACACCTTGCAGGGTAATAAAGGTGTCATTGTATGCCGTAAGCTCTATCTTATCCTCTGCATCCAATTGCTCTGTCGGATAATAGTAAAGCTTCATTTCGTTAGCATCAATAAAGTATTCTCCCGGTAAGTCAATCTCTTCTAAAAGGTTGGTTACAAACCATTTTCCACCTAATACCATGCCGTAAGTTGTGGGATCTGCAAGTGTTATCGTATTTTTCGCTGCATCAACACTACCCAAAGCCACCCAGTCACGACAATACTCATATCTCAAATAACCGCATATGTATGCCTGGTCTGCGGTTGTCCATCTATCCGGAGCAGCGCCCACATAACCGAAGGTTCCTCTAGCGCTTCCACCATTAGGCCAGGTGTCCCCTTTTTCAATAACTTCACTTAGCACTTCATAACCTTCATTTGGATATCTTGACAATGTCTGAGGCTTGTCGTTTAAATATAAATAAGCCACTGCCAGCGGTCTGTTTGCATAAGTATATCTACTCTTTAAATCAACAATTGTCTTAGCAATCTTATACTCAGCTAAAGAGATTTCCATTACATGATCACGTGCTTTTTCAGGCAATCTCGCTTTAACAGTCTCATCACTGACTACTTCAAAATCTGCTGCATCCAAGGTCGTAGAACCGCTAAAGTAAACCTCGCCATCTCCTGCTGCCTTATAAACTACAGGGTATTCCTCACTACCGGAGTCCACAGCTTCAAAGGTAACCTTTTGACTAAAATTATAAGTTCCTGCATGGATAATAATCTCAACCGGCCTCTCACTATGATCCATAGAACGTAATGCTACCTGTGCAGCTGCTATGTCTGCATAATGTGTTTCTTCACTGCAGCCTTCCACTGCTAAGCCACCTACGGAAACGTGCAGTACCAGTGGTTCGACTGCCGGTGTATCTGTTTCTGACGGTGGCTCTGTTGCCGGCGCATCCGTTTCTGACGGTGGCTCTGTTGCCGGTGCATCCGTTTCTGACGGTGGCTCTGTTGCCGGTGCATCCGTTTCTGACGGTGGCTCTGTTGCCGGTGCATCCGTTTCTGACGGTGGCTCTGTTGCCGGCGCATCCGTTTCTGACGGTGGCTCTGTTGCCGGTGCTTCAGTCTCTATCGGTGCTGTTGTCGGTGCCTCTGTCGGCGCTGCCACTGTCTCATCAGCTTCTTCCTCAGTCTCATCATAAATCACATAGCTTACTGTGGCAGCCAGAGTCTCTTCCTTACCATCCACCTGGATGGTGCAACTAAGCTGGATATCTCCATTCATATCGGCAGCCTGTGCAGGTACTGCTGCAATAACAAGACCGCCTACCATTGCCATGCAAAGCAGTACGGAAAGCCATGTCTTATTGTTTTTGCCATATACAAACAGTGCGATAAAGCCACCAACTGCAAGGGCCGTTACAATAACCCAAAAGCCTGCCTGCATATTGTCACCGGTTGCAGCTGCGCCCGCAGCCACATCACTCGCTGACAGGATTACTCCAGATGTGCTCCAGGTTTCACCATCCTGTAAAAGCGCATCCTGTGCGGCTTCACCGCTTGCCAGTACCACGCCTTCCGGAAGATTTATATTTGTAAACACAAATACATTTCTGCCGCTATTGTTTTCTACCTGAACATTTGCGTTCACTTTATCGCCTACTTTGTAAGCGTCCTTGTCCGTGAATAACTGTGCCGTAATCCCGTCCCGGGTTGCCGCATTGCTCTTCGCCGCATATACATTTAAGCTAAGAGCCAAAAGCATCACTACAGTCAAAAACACTGTCAGTAATCGAAAACGTTTGGTTTTCATTGTCCTCTACTCCTTTCTAGAAATCAGACATTTTTATAGGTTCTTTTTAACTTGAGCCTGTAGGCTCTAATAGCTTACAGGCTCAAAATTCCAGTTATATTTTACCAGGAGGTAATATTATTCGCTTTGATGTATTCATTTAACTGTCTCTGATACTCTTCAATCAGTTTGTCTACACCTGCTGCCTTACGCTCTGCAATCCACTTATCCAAAGTAGCTTCCATATCAGCGCCTGCTGCACAGAGGTCAACCATCTTGGAGTAAACAGAGTCTACTGCGTCTAAGGCAGCAATGACATCTGTAACATTACTCTTATCAAATGAGAATTTTACAAATGGATTTACATATGCCTCTGCCTCAGCATCTGCAAGCTCCTGATAGTATCCAGGATTATCTGCCTGAGTAACCAGGGAATTCATACAGGTACCAACTGTCCATCTGGTCAGACCGTAATCTGCATCAGCAGTTCCTTCTGCACCATAAGAAGTTGTAATAATACCATCATTGTTTACAGTGTAGTGCTCACCTTCAATACCGTAAATTAATAACTGATACAATTCAGGCTCGGTATATAAAGCATTAAGTACCATAATGGCACGTTCCGGCTCATCTGCACAGTAAGGTACAGACATTGCGGTTGAATTACCATTAACAAGAGTAGCTACTTCTTCACGCTCGATAAAGGAAAGCTCTACGCCAGCCTTATTCTCCAGATTGTTCTGTGCGGTAGGTGTTGCTGCATTTCCTGAATACATGATAACAGTATTAGCATTATATTCACCGTTCTCCACGAATTTCAGCGTACTTAAATCTACAGATGCGATATCGGAACGGAGATATCCTTTTTCAAAGAATTCTGCCATTCTCTGAGCAAAAACACGTCTGCTCTCTGACTGAACATGGTCAATTACTACAAACTCATTTTCGCTTGTTCTTGCTACACCTACATTATTAACACCTGAAACATAAGGGGTAGTTCCATTTCTGCCGTTCCATGCAGCAAAATCATAGTTTGGACGGATACCGCTGTAAAGCTTACCTGCATCCTTACAAGCAGCAAAGTACTTATCAAACTGGTCAAATACAGCATTAAAGTTATCAGCTGAAGCTGTTTCGCTCCACCACTTCGTTACAGCTGTCTGTGTATCCTCTAACCAACCATCGCCAGCCAACTCTACCAGTTCTGTTGGCATATAGTATACATACTTTTGACCAACCAAACCTTGCCAGCTAATTACAAAGTACGTTTTACCATCTGCAGCATTGCGATGTAAATCTATAACATCCTCGCCTAAAGTCTCCAGGATGCCCTGGCCATATTCTTCTAACAGTTCATCCATAGGCATCAAGTTTCCATCGTTGATGTTGTCCTGAGTCTTGGTATTCCAGCCAACCCATGCTAAATCTACTGCTTCACCTGCTGCAAGCATACGACTATAATTGTCATAATACTCACCAAATGGTAAAATCGTGAATTCTACAGTAGTATTCGGAACATATTCCTGAAGCTTTTCATTAAATGCTTCCCATACCTTGTCAGAATCCTTCTGCTTACCAGGACCAGCAAGCCAAATCTGAATGGTCTTCTCTTCCAGTTCTACCACTTCACTGCTTTCTGTTACTGTGGTCTCACTCTCCTTTTGAGAGTCTGTTTGGGTTTTCACTTCAGAAGACTGTGTCGTCTGGTTACCACAGCCTGCAAGACAACCCACTGACATAGTTGCCGCCAAAAGCAGCGCTACTACTTTTTTGTTTTTCATTTCGTTTCCTCCTTGAAATTTTTGTAGTGTCATTTTGACACCCATTTATAAAAATCTTGGTTTCCAAGACTTTTTACAATTACATTTGCAGACAAATCATCCTTTGACCGCACCCACTGTCAGACCCTGTGAGAAATACTTCTGGAAAAACGGGAAGATAACTAACATCGGTCCGGCAGCAATCACACACATGGCATACTTTAAGGATTCACTTGGAAGCACCATATCCCCAAGACTCACTTTTCCTGCCAATTCTGAATTATTGGCAAGGTTCTTCAAGAACTCCGCTTCCTTCATCAGTCTTTGCAGTAAGTACTGCAATGTATACAAATCCTCATTTCTGATATAAATCATAGAAGTAGAATAGTCATTCCACCTTCCAACCAGCGTCAGGAAGGCAATGCTCGCAAAAACCGGCGTGGACAAAGGCACTACTATTTTAAAGAATACCGTAAGTTCCTTGGCGCCGTCCATATGAGCCGACTCGAATAATGACTCCGGCAAACCCTTAAAGAAGGTTCTGAAAATCAAGGTGTTCCATGCACCACCCGTCATGCCCGGCAGAATATAAACGAGAAAATTGTCGCTGATGCCGTAATATTTGGCAAACACAATGTATCTCGGAATCATTCCTGCACTGAACAACATGGTAATAAAGATAAAAGCGGTCAACGCCCCTTTAAAGCGGAAATTGCTTCTGGAAAGCGGGTATGCCATCATACCTGCTACCACACATGCTATCAGTGTGCCAATTCCTGCCTGTGCAATGGTCACTATGTATGCTCTGATCATTCTTTCACCATTAGAAAAAGCGGAACGATACGCCTCTAATGTAAAATCCTGAGGCACCAAACCAATACCACCCAAAGCCAGTGATTTTTCGCTGGTAAAGGATGCAGAAATTACCAGTATCAGCGGAATGATAAAGCAGGCACAAAATATTATAAAAAACAAATGTAATCCGACGGTAAAACCATCTATTTTTTTCTTTTTCTTCATCTAGAGCCTCCTAAAACAGTGAATTATCCGGAGATATTTTCTTGACAACCAAGTTCGCTATGACAACCAGCAACATACCTACTACTGACTGCAGTAAACCAACCGCGGCACCCATTGCATAGGTTCCGTTTACTAATGCGCGGTATACGTACGTGCTCAAAATATCTGTGGTATCATATAAAAGAGGTACATTTCGCGGTATAATATAGAACAAGTCAAAGTTACCACCAACCAGCTGCTCTACACCCAGAATAATATAAATACAAATCAGCGGAACCAAATGTGGAATGGAAATATAGCGCATCTTGTGCCAACGGGTAGCTCCGTCCATTTCAGCCGCCTCAAACAGGCTCGTATCAATACCCATCAACGAAGCAAAATACATCATGGAGCCCATACCGATACCTTTCCAAATATTTACCAGACTCAGTATAAGTGGCCACACTCCGGCGTTGATATAAACGTCTATCTTGTCCCCGCCAAGGCCCGTAATTACCTGATTCATAAAACCGTTGGTCGGGCTTAAAATTGCATAGGTAATGAAGCCTACAACAACGAAGGACATAAAGTTCGGGAATGTAACAACCGTCTGATATATCTTCAGCACCTTTCTGTTTCTAACCTCGAACAAAAGCAATGCCAGAATTACATTGGTAATCGGCCCTAAGAACATAAACCACAAACCATACAGAAACGTATTTCTGATAATCTCCAGCATGGATGAGCTGGTGAAAATCCACTTAAAATTCTTAAATCCTACAAATGCACTGCCCAGAATACCTTGACTGAATTTGTAATCACGAAACGGAATCGTTATGGATACTGCAATCGGTATGTAATTAAACAGTATGTATCCGATGATAGCAGGCAGACAGAGCAACAAAAGTGACCAGCTGGCCTTATCCTTCCATATGCTCTTTTTCTTCACCTTTATCGCTGTATTTTCGTCAACAACTTTCTTCTTCCTCATCTTGACCTCCTCTTTCACGTTGCTTGTTATATGTATTATAGATTTTTATCGATATCGAAACAACTTAGACAGAGGACATATCGGGGGACAGAGATGACAAGTAAGACAGGGATATCCTTTTCTCAAGATACTATTCCTTTCCGATGGAAACTTAAAGGAGGAACCCTGTAAAAGCTCCTCCCTACAATAATTATACTATCTTTACACTATTCCCAAAGCAAGCTCCTGAACCTCTTCCACTGTCAACGATGTCAGCTCCGCTATTTCCTCGTAAGAAAACCGGCCTTTGTTTATCATCCTCTTTGCTGTTTCCTTCGCCTTTTCCAAGGCTCCTTTCTGCATTCCAGCCTGCATTCCCTCACTATTTGCTTCTTCCATCATTTCTTTCAGTGCCTGACACATGTCTACCTTTTCCTCCTCTTCATCTTCTTTAAATTCTACACCGGTTACACTACTAACTACTCTGGCCGCGCTTCTGTCCATATTTTTAAAGCGGTCGTCCTGCTGCACCATTTCATTCAATTTCGTCCTGTCCTTTGAATGCTTGATAAAAAGCATTACCTCACGCAGGCTTGTCTGAAACTGGTCAATCTCTTCATCTGACATATGCTCCGGTGCAATGAGATTTAACTTGTAATCTGACACATAGGACAGTATCTCCGGATTCTGCACGGACAGCATCTCATGCAGGCTCATAGGACCGTCCCACTCACCAGCACCGAAATAAACGGCCAGAGTAACCACCGGTATTAACCGGTCCGCTCTGTAAAAACCCGACAAATACTCTCCACTATCCGGCTTCTTGGCAAGCTCCTTTGGATTCCCTGCTTTTCTGGCCTCCCTATGGGAGCGGGCTGCTTCCTCCACCTGCGCTGCATACTGCAGGGCATCATAGACCATGTTCCTCACCGGCATGGCATGATGCACCTCCACTTGTGATTCAATACCCAGCAGAAGATATACTCCATTCTCATCCTCCATAGCGGTAGCACTTTTTAACACGTCCCGGTACCTCTGCGTAGGCACACCGGCGCCATCCGCACCGTAAGGTATGGCTGTAATGTCCGTATCCAACGGCTTCAGGTTCTCAGGCTTGATAACCTGCTCCCCTTTATAAATAAACTTATTGAAGGCATCTGCAAATACAGTATTCTCCTTCATGTAATCTTTTGTAGTGATGTCCTTTTGACCCATATGTTGACCTCCTTTTCTTCGAGCGAATTTGTGTACCTAATTGTATTTTAACACTTGTATAATTTATAATCAAGTACCCATTCACTCACTCAACAATAATATTCTGCATAGGCGGTAGTTCAACAAACAAGTGACTGCTGCAAAAGCTTCCTCCACCTGTGGTTTATCCCCCACCTTCCTTATGCAGTTACAAGGTCATTGTAGCAAGTTCTTTCAGAGAATGTGGACATTATATCGTCCAAATTATAAATTTTTTATAAACTTTTTCTCACACCGTTTTATAACATATAGTAACGCACATGCCGCCTTCCTCAGCCCGCTTGATAGCCAGGCCGTATTCCTCGCCAAAGACCAGCTTTAGCCTCTGATTAACATTACGCAGGCCGATATGCTTACCGCTGCCAATTACGGCTTCCTCCAGCTGTGTCTGCAGCTTAAGAAGTTTCTCTTCAGAGACACCCTTGCCGTTGTCGATGACATGAATATAATTCTTATCGCCGTCCTTTGCCCCTTTAATCCAGATGTCTGCCTGGCTGCGTTTGTGAGCCAGACCATGCTGAATGGCATTCTCAATCAAAGGCTGCAAGGTCAGCTTTACAATTTTCTCTTCTTCCAACTCCTTTGGAATCTCCATATGCATGCGAATACGTCCTCTGAAGCGAAAATCCACCAGCTTCACATAGAGCTCCACATGTTCCAGCTCCTCCTTAAGGGGGACAAGATAGTTTTCTCCGGACAGGCTGATGCGCATCAGCAGACCAAGGGAATATATCATGTCCGTAACTTTGTTGTCACCTTTCATCAGAAGGGCTGCCGCGTTGCCGATGGCCTCCAGCGTATTATATAGAAAGTGGGGATTTATCTGGGTCTGGAGGGCACATATCTGGGCGTTATGTAAGCTGATAATTCTTTCCTGAATCTGTTCATTCAGGTTATCCTTTTCCTTCTTGGCACTGAGAATACTGCGCTGAATACGCTCGATTTCGTTCACCTGCTCCTTTTTGTCCCATTCCGTCAGCATGGACACATCGTTCAGCACACGCATGGTATGTTGAATTGGCTTATATACCCAGATTGCCAGGAGACTTGCCAGCATGAGACACACGCCTACTATCATAATGAGAATATTTCTTAAAAGTTGATTAGTGGCCTGGTTCTGCAACTCAAACTGGTGCATAGAGGTCAGATACAGATACCGAAAGGCATTCTGATCAGATTTTAGTCCCGATACGATGTAGTTACGCCCTTCTACCATAAGAACCTTGGAAAAACGTTCTTCCCAATCACTTCCTATCTCCAGTTCAAAATGCTCTTCTTCGTTCAAAAGACGGTATTCATCACTATAAATCAGGCTCTCCATTTTTTCGTCATATATAAACAGGGTTGAGGAATAGTCCTTATTTCGATACTGGCCGCTGCCGATATAGTCGCCCAGTCTTTCCACATCTATATTAATGATTACTGCACCTGCATTGCTGTTTTTCCCCAAGCTGATAGGATTAAGAATAGACAAGAGATAGGGATATTTGTTGTTTTTCTTGCGGGGCTGAAAGACTGCTCTATTGGGCATATTTTCAGAATACATCTGCAGACATTTTTTGTCCTGATATTCTGTAAAATCAAAAACTCCCTGATTTGTTATAAAGCTATTGGATTTATGCAGATAGACACAAATGGATTCTACATAGTTGCTGGCATTTCTACTTGCGGATAATATACTGCCAAGGTTTTCCAGGTTATCCATGTTGTCAGAGTTGTCCGGCTCTAAGGAGCGTTTTACGCTCAGATATCTCACTACTTCGGATTCTGACAAGCTATAAGCCAGATTCTTGGCAGAGAGGATAATCGCATTTACATTTTCATATACCTGTTCCAGAGAGGTTTCATTGCGCTTAATCATCTCCTCTTCCAGATTTTTCCTCATTTGGTTACCGTACCAGATACTTAGTGCTGCTACAGGCAACACCAGGCAGATAAGCAACAACAGGAAATATTTGACCAAAATACTGTTGAATCGGTAATCCTTCAAATAGGCTAAAGCCTGTTTTACGGAAAAACGAACCTTATTTTTAATTTTCATTCGTGCCCTCCTGCTTTCTCAGATACTCCCGCACGGTACAGCCTGTGTACTTCTTGAATATCTGCTGGAAATACTTATCATCATGATACCCTACTGCCTGACCAATGTCACCCGGTAATATTTTCCTTTCATCCAAAAGGCGCATGGCGCCTTCCATACGGACACGCAGCACATACTCGGAAAAGGTCTCGCCCATTTCACTACGGAACCGTCTGATAAAATGTCTGGGACTTAGGTGCACATAATCCGCTACGTCCTTATAAGTAAAGTCTTCCCCTAAATGATTACTGATATAATTGCATGCCTTTTGAATACTGTCATCACCGCTCTTTTTCACCGTAGGCACCAGGTTGCGTGACACCAGTTCATCATTTAGCTGGCTGAGCAAGGCTGACAGTGCCTGTGTCATATCAGAGGTTTCTGAAATATCCAGACTCTTTAATTTGACAGCAAACTCCTCTGCCAAGATTACATCCTTTTGGTGTAGCTTGCTCTGCAAAAGCTCCAACAATCTTTTCACAATTACTTGCCTGATTTGAGGAGGTGCATTGTGCATCATAGGTTTCAGGTGTGCGTAAGCCAGCCATGTTTCCTCTCCCTCGCCCAACACTGCACCGGTAAGATTACGAGCAAGACTCAGCATCTTGTCATATTCTTCCTCTCCAAAGCTGTGCAGCAGCTGTTCTTCATACTGTGTCTTGTCCAGTTCCTTTTTGATACCGGCAAATACTTCCCTCAGCTTATCATAATCGATGGGCTTTAGCAGATATTCATATACTCCGCAATGCATTGCCTGCTTGGCATACTCAAACTCCTTATAACCACTGAGTAACACCACCTTCATCCAAGGATACTTTTCTTTAATAATATTGGCCACCTGCAAGCCGGAAACCTGATACATGCATATATCTGTCAGGAGTACATCTGCGCGCTGCTCCTCCAAAAGCTTCAGCACATCGCCGCCGTCTTCCAGCATAGCAATTACCTCAAAACCCATTGCATTCCAGTCATTGCGATAATACAGCCCTGCTCTGATTAATGCTTCATCATCTGCAATAATTATCTTATACATAATTTCCTCCTCCTTGACACATTACAGTATTCCCCGGCAAGTCATCCATTATTAAATTCATCTTAACATATCTTTCGCCTGCGGCAAAGCTGAAACGAAAACTTGTCCTCTTTTTCTCCCCAATGTCCTCTTTATAGACAACAGGGCACCGAAGTTTTTTACCTCGATGCCCTAAGCTGAATATAATTATTTCTCCCAATATGCCTGATTTGTGGTAATATGTCTGACCACAAAGGCAGGTAACTTCTGATAATGCTTTCCCATAAAATAGCCTATATATTTGGCACCGCTATGCAGCACCAGATGTACAATTTCCAGCGGCTTTCCTATGTCCATGAAATGTCTGCAGGCGCTTTTTACCATGCGTTTACCCTCGGATTCTGAGGAAATGTCTGCAAACACCTCCGGGTGATCCGCCTGGGAAACCCCTAGGTCAAAGTTTCTGCGAAGCTGCTGCATAAACCCGTACTCATGAGAATGAAGCACCCTTGCCTCCGCCGCATAATATACGTAATATCCTGACTGCAGCGCTTTATGAGCAAAAATCATATCTTCGTTAAATATGGTATGTCTGATAAAACCTCCCAGCTCCAGATAAACCCTCCTGTTGTAGGCCGCACATACATCCGAACAGAAAAAGGCCTTTATCCCCATAGTTTCGATGTCGGCACGTGTCTTGCACTTTGGCTCTGCCGGATAGTTAAAGCTGCGGCTAAACTGCTCAAGAGGCCCTGCATCCACCTTTGGCAGCTGTCTGGCATAGCTTACCGCCACTTTGTCATTCTCCAACGGGGCAGTCAGTGCTTCCAGCAAATGGGCATCCGCAGGCATGGCATCCTGAGTCATGCACACGCAAATATCTGCCTGGGAATAGAGCATCCCTTTATGTCTGGTACCACCATGGTCAAATTCCTTCTGCGAAACATGGTGTATTTCCAGCTGATGGTACTGACCAAGCTGGGGATATTCAAACATCAGTCGTTCAAAATACAACTCCTCTGTATTCATAATAATAATTTTGCGAATTTCTACTGTCTGCTTTAAAAGCAGCTGGATCAGCTCTACAAATTCCTTCCCCGGCTTATAAGTAGGAATCAATATATCGATAGTCATTTCTTTCTCCTCAAAAGACGCAAATCGAGCAGGTCTCCCCACTCGATTGCAGCGTATTAATGTCTGATATATGCGTCTGTATTGGTATGAATGGTTTTACTGATATCCTTTACGGTATCGGAAACCTGATATGCTTCATCCTCAAAAAATCTCTTGTGGAAATCTGCTACTGCTGCCTCCAGATCCGTACAGATAACGCTGTCACCAATACCGCCAATGGTAGCACCTGCGCGATATTCAGAGCTTGGGAAGCCACCTTCATCAACCAATGTATAGGAGGTTAAATCACTCAAAAGAGACAAAATCTCCTGTAAATCGATGGAGGTATATACATTGCCAAATACATTATTGGCCATCTTGGTCAAGCTTGCCACATCCATGCTTTTGGCCCTTTCTAACATACCGGATAACACCTCTCTCTGACGCTCCGTACGCTTAAAATCATCACCTGCTGTTTGACGAATACGGCAGTATGCAGTAGCCTGGAGGCCATCAAGCAGCTGATAGCCGGTACCCTTCACAGGGTTATAAGAAATTTTTAAATTCTCTGAAATACTAATCTGGTAATTGTTGATGTGCTTTAATTCCTCAGAATCCACATCAATATAAACACCGCCGACTGCATTTACGGCATCCATAACACCCTTGAAACCAACAGCTACAAAGTCGGTGATATTCAAGTCAAAATTCATATTTAACATATTCAGTGCCTGCTTTGGACCACCCTTTGCGTATGCTGCATTACATTTGTTATAGGTATCGTTACCGAGATTCAAGTATGTATCACGGTAAACGCTCATCAAACGTACTTCCTTCGTCTCATTATTTACAGACGCAATCATAATGGTATCGCTTCGGGTACTCTTGGTCAATTCACCAACGGTGGAGTCCAGACCAAACAGTGCAATGGTACGATATTTTTCTAAATTCTCATTCTCTTCCACACCTTCGTTCAGGGTGATTTCTTCCTCCGGTATTTCTACCTTCTGAATACCCTGCTCTTCGTCAGTGGCTCTGGTAACAAACCACAGCACACCCAACATCAGTGCAAGTACCAAAACCTCTACAACTAATATAACGATATTGCGTGTTTTCTTTGCTTTTTTTCTTTGTGCTGTACTTCTCTGTCTACTATTATTTGTGGTAGCCATTCCTTTCTCCTTCAATGCCTATATTCGCTTAATAAGCGTTTTTGTTAATAAAACCTTTGATAAAGGTCAACATAATAATCTTGATATCCAGACTCAAGGTCCAGTTCTCAATATAATAAATGTCACAATCAATACGTTTACGAATAGAAGTATCTCCACGATAACCATTGACCTGTGCCCATCCGGTCATACCCGGACGCACCTGGTGCTTAATCATATATCTAGGAATTTCTTCTTTAAACTTTTCAACAAACTGCGGTCTTTCCGGTCTCGGACCAATAAGACTCATGTCCCCTTTTAAAATATTAAACAGCTGCGGCAGCTCGTCCAGACTGGTTTTTCTCATAAACTTGCCAATGCCGGTGACACGGGGGTCATCCTTTACGGTCCAGCCCTTTTTCTCATCCGCCTCCGTCTGCAAACGCATAGAGCGGAATTTATACATATAAAACGGTCTGTTGTGCAAACCGATTCTTTCCTGCTTAAATAAGATTGGTCCTTCAGAGGTCATCTTAATCAGAAGCGCACATATCAGCATAATCGGTGAAAATACGATACATGCTGCCACGCCCCCAATCAAATCCATGGAGCGCTTTAAAAACTTGTTCCAGCCGCTGGTAAGGGGTACGTTTCTGATGTTGATAACCGGCAGTCCATCCAAATCCTCGGTATAAGGCTTGGTAGGAATGACTGCATTATAATCAGGTATAAACTTGGTGTGTACACCACTCTTTTCACAAAAAGATACGATTTCCTCTAATCTGTCATAGTCGTTCAGGGATAAGGTAATGGCGATTTCATCCAGATTATTCTCCGGAAGCAGCCTGTACAGCTCGTCCACCTCACCGATAACCTCGATACCCTTGAAGGCAACCTCCTGTCCCACATGATCATCCAGAATTCCCATAATGTGATAGCCCCATGCAGGATTTTGAGTAATGCGCTCAATATACTGCTCAGCAGCTCTGGAATAACCAACCAAAAGCACATGCTTCAGGTTATAGCCCTTCTTACGGAAATGCTTCAGCAAATCTCTTAAAATAACACGATATGCACTGGCTAACGAAATATTGATCACATAAAAAATAGCAATCATGCTTCGGGAGTAGTCTTCCTGATGCAGAATATACAAAGCAGCCAGATATCCGAATACACCTACCGTATTGGCCTTCACCACGGTAAAAATCTCTATCTTGGTACGGGTGGTACGCTTTGGTGTATAAAGATGAAATGCAGAATAAAGGGATAAATATCCCGGCACCAGTAAGAAAAGGGCTGCAAAATAGTCCTCCCTGGGCAATACACCACCGGTAACCTTGCCAAACTCAAACCTTACAATCCATGCCAACACATACGCAATGACAATTACCAGAGCGTCCATCATCAAATGAACTTTATTTAAGAGCTTTTGATTATCCTTAATCATACATCCAAATTTTCCTTCGTTTAATGCTCAATCCTGAACATATTTCTCCATAAAAGTAACTGTATCTGACAATAAGCCTTGAAATGCTTTCTGTTAAGATGCATCTTTTTACTACGATTCCCCGGTTCCTTACACTGTAGATGCCCTTCGTACAGACCTTTTAAATACACCCTGCCAAGCCCCTTTCCGGCGAAAAATACCGCCTTTACCATTCGGCCCGCAAATAAGAACGGAGCATTTAACCACCACTGCACAGAAGGCATATTTTTCCATGCAAGGTATACGCTGTTACGGCTGGCTAAGGATACCTTAAAGGCATTATGTCTGGAGCCGCTAAAGCCGCTGCCCACATGAAGCACCTTTGCCTGAGGCACATAAATATTGCGATAACCGTGAATACGTGCTCTGTAGCCCACATCAATATCTTCTAAATATGCGAAAAAGCTCTCATCAAAGAGACCGATTTCATCAAATACACTCCTTCTGTAAATGCTGGCACCACCACAGGCTGCAAATATCTCCAACATAGTTTGATATTGCTGCACCGGCTTACCCTTTCCTCTGGCAAAGGCCCAGCCCAAAGCACAATATTCATCTCCTGCATCATCTATAAATTCCGGAGCATGCATCTGAAGCATACAGGCACTGCCTGCAAAAACATGTCCATCCTGCTCCATGGCTGCCACCAGACTGTCCACAAACCCCGGAAGAACCTTTGTATCGTTGTTAAGCAAAATCACATACTTGGTGCGGCTGTGCTTAATACCCGCATTTACTGCCCCTGCAAAGCCTGTATTGCTTGGTAATAATATAGCATCTATCTCTTTGTATTTGCCGTGCTGTTCTGAATCAGCTTGCTTAAGCTTTGTTAAAAAGGCCACGGACTCATCTGTGGAACCATTATCCACCACCAGCGCGTGCACCCGGTCATTCAGCTGCGGCATCAATGCCTCCAGACAATCTCTTAAAAAGGCATATCCGTTATAATTTGGTATAATAATCGTAACCATTCCTGCTACTCCATTTCAGGATTGTACAAAATAATCATGGCACGCTCATGTACATATTCTGCCCACGCCATACACAATCTATCCTTCGTCTCAGCAGACATTTTCTGCAATTCTTCCATACCTTGGATGCCTTGCATTTTTAAAAATTCTAAAAATAAATCTTGTCTGAAAAGGGCGTTGTCAAAATCTGCTGCATAACACTGCTGCCATACGCTGGCTCTGTGCAGGTGTCCACCGCTGAAGCCCTTTAAAAGGCCGCCGTAAAGTAACTGCCCTGCGGTATCTCTGGCTCCTCCCACAATCCGTCCGGACCTATAAACGGGACCTGCCACCATAGCCACTTCCGGCCTGTCTCTGAAAATATCAGCAAATGTAACCTGATAAAAGCCCAGGTGCTTGCTATGGCTCACTCTAGCCTCTATACCACGTTCACGTAAATCCTCTTCTACTGCCCGCTTACCGGCCTCATATGCATATAATTTACTCTGCGGATTTACTGCCGTGGAATCCATATGGCATCGCCAATGATATAATACTTTAGAAATGTTAAGAACTTGTGAACCATTGTTAGTATTTTCAGAATATTCTGCAATTTTTCTTGCAGCACGCAGGAATATATCAAAGTCCTGGGCTCCGTCAAATTCCGGTCGAAAACCCAATTCCTTCATAAGTCCTGCTTCTAAGACCGTGAAATGACAAATGTAATTATTGGACCACAAATAGTCCTGATCAAAGGCCGGTTTATGGTTTACATCATAAAAATGCTCCATTTCGCCATCGCCCTTGTCTTCGTCGGAATATATCATTTTTGCAGGTTTTCCTGCATGCGAGTCCATATCTACCTGACCTGTACTACCACCAGTCTGCTTTTCACTATGCTTTATGGCCTCATGCACACAAAAAAGCGCATCAGGTGTCAGCACATCATCATGGTCCAACAGACCGATATACTGTCCTTTCGCCTGCTCCAATATGACATTGGTATTGGCAGAAATACCCTTATTTTCGGCAATTTTTATATATTTGACACGACTGTCATTTACCTCCTCTACTACAGCCCTAAGTCCGTCGTTAGGACTGGCATCTCCCAGAAGAAGCTCCCAGTGAGGATAACTCTGGCCCAGCACAGACTGTATCATTTCCCGGAAATACTTCTCCGGTGTCTTATATACAGGCACCAAAATACTGAACAAAAGCTCACAGCCTTTGCTCAGCTCTTTTTGTCTGTTTAATTCTTCTTTGGAAGGGGCAATGTACTGATAGTTGTCGTTTTCGCTTTTTTCAAGACGCTCCATGGCTGCCAGTACTGCCGCCTTCAAACCATTTTTCTTTAAATAGTAGTAAGCCTTCTTCCAGTTAGAAGGGGTTAATAATTTCTTAATCATACCAACGCCTTCACAGCCTCTGTCAATGCCTCTACCTGTGCAGCTGCATCCTCTAAGGAACTGCCCCTTACACCCATGTAAAACTTAATCTTTGGCTCTGTGCCGGACGGACGGGCACAACACCAACAATCACCCGGAAGCTCAAAATACAGTACGTTGGAGGTCGGAAGACCTGTTGCAGACTCCTCGCCTGTTAACATATCAACCACCTTGCCGGTCTTGTAATCACGGTAAGCCAGCACCTTCTTATCGCCAAAGGCCTTCGGAGGTTCCTTACGAAGCTTGTCCATAATGGCAGCAATCTGCTTGCTGCCGTCAATACCCTTCAAGGTAATCGTGTACTGCGTTTCTTTATAGTATCCATACTTTTCATACATTTCAAGCATCATATCCCACAGGGAAATGCCCTGGGTCTTACACCATGCAGCCACCTCACACAGACACATTACCGCCACGATGGCATCCTTGTCTCTTGCATGAGTACCGGCCAAACAGCCATAAGACTCCTCTAAACCAAATACATAGTTATTAGAGCCGGACTGCTCAAAGAACTTAATCTGTTCACCGATATACTTAAAGCCGGTTAATACTTCAATGAAATCCACTCCGTACACCTTCGCAATAACCTTAGCCATATTGGTAGTAACGATGGTAGATACCAATGCCGGTTTCTCAGGCATGGTACCTGTCGCAGTTCTTTCACGTAAAATATATTCACAAATTAGCATACCGGACATATTACCTGTAAATGGAATATAAGCACCGGTCTTGATATCCTTGGCGTAAATGCCCAGTCGATCCGCATCCGGATCCGTAGCAAGCACCACATCCGCGTCTACTTCTTCAGCCAGCTTTAAAGCCAGTGTAAAGGCCTTCGGGTCCTCCGGATTTGGATATTCCAAAGTGGTAAAATCCGGATCAGGCATCTGCTGCTCTTTTACCACATACACCTGTGTAAAGCCCAACTCCTTCAGCACTCGACAAACCGGTACATTACCGGTACCGTTAAACGGAGAATATACAATCTTTAAATCCTTACATGCAGCCGGAATTACCTCAGGATGAATAATCTGCTTCTTTAACTCTACCATATAGGCATCATCAATTTCCTTACCAATAACCCGGTACAAGCCTGCTGCGATAGCAGCCTCCTTGTCCATAGTCTTTACCGTATAATAATCGGTAATGGCATTTACCTCTGCAATAATTTCCTTGTCCTTTGGCGCGGTAATCTGGGCACCATCCTCCCAGTAAACCTTGTAGCCATTGTACTCAGGCGGATTGTGGGATGCAGTAATCACCACGCCGGAAATACAGCCCAGAGTACGAAGTGCAAAAGACAATTCCGGTGTAGGTCTCAGGCTGTCAAATATGTAAGCCTTAATACCATTGGCTACCATACAGAGTGCTGTTTCCTCAGCAAATTCCGGAGAAAAACGTCTGGAATCATATGCAATAGCAATGCCTCTGTCTGCACCGCCTTGTTTTAAAATATAGTTAGCCAGACCCTGTGAAGCCTTTCTCACAGTGTAAACATTCATGCGGTTGGTGCCTGCACCATTCACACCTCTAAGCCCTCCTGTACCGAACTCTAAATCTCTGTAAAAACGGTCCTCGATTTCTGTAGTATTATCCTTTAATGCCAATAGCTCCTCTTTTGTAGCCTTATCAAAATATGGATCTGTAGTCCAAAAATTGTATTGTTCCATGTAATTCATGTGTTGTAATTCCTCCAAGTTGTTATATTTACTCCTGCACCTTCAATGAAAAATCACTGCGGTCCAAGCTGAAATTCGGATTATAATAAGGGTCTCCTGCCTCCAAAACCTCTTTCCATTTGGTTCTAAACTGCTCAGACTCCCTGTTGTAACGCTCTGCCTTCTCGCCCTGGTCATCCAATCCTCTGGAAATAGACTCGTAATGGAAACACTCCGCAAAAGGCGTAAATACGTTTAGTAAGCCTTTCTTACGCAGCTTCAGACAAAAGTCCACATCATTTAAGGAAATAGCAAGGCCTTCATCCAGACCACCCACTTCTTCAAACAGACGCTTCTTTACCATAAGGCAGGCTCCTGTTACTGCGCTCACATTCTGGGTATAGCAAAGTCTGCCCATATAGCCCAGATTAGCCTTTGGCTGCTTGTAATGGCTGTGACCTGCGGTACGATGTGCTCCAAGAGCCAGTACCACACCGGCATGCTGAATAGTCTTGTCCGGATAGTACAGCTTGGCACCTACTGCCCCCACATCCTCACGCTGGGCATACATCAAAAGCTCCTCCAGCCAATTTACGGTAATGACCTCTGTATCATTATTCAAAAGTAAAATATATTCACCCGTGGCAAAGCTTACACCAAAATTATTGACTGCAGAGTAGTTAAAGCCACCCTTCGTCTCGTAAACTACCACGCGAACCTTGCCATCTTCACTGACAAAATCTTTATATGCACTATCTGGCCGACCTTCCATAGAACCGTCTGTCTGCTTAGTCTCAGCCTTCACGTCCTGACCGGTCAGTTCTTTATAATACGCCCAGATACTATCCTCTGTACTGCCGTTCTCCACCACAATAATTTCCCAATTATCATAAGTAGACTTTTCATAAATAGAGCTGATACAGCGCTTTAAATCCTCTGCATGGTCTTTGTTGGCAATGACAATAGAAATCTTTGGACTGCCCTTAATTTCGTAACGGATTTTGAAAATAGTCTCAAAGGCCCTGGTAGAAGTAATTTTAAAATTCTCATAACCGTGGCTGCGTAAATGATCTGCCACCGCTCCGCGGGCTGCATCAATTGCATAGGTCTTGGCACCGATATTGCTGGCCACACTGGCCGGATGACATCTCCAATAATACATCAGTCTCGGGATATGCACTACCTTCTTTGCCCTATCAGTAAGCCGCAAAATCATATCATGATCCTGGCTGCCGTCAAACTTGGAACGAAACAGCTCCGTTCCCTCCAAAAGTGTTCGTTTAAAAACACTGAAATGACAAATATAATTGTTGGCACGCAAATTATCCGGTGCATAGTCCGGCTTGAAATGCATAGTCAGCATATGATTGATATCACCACTTTTAAAAGTAGTCTCGTCACAATATAAATAGTCTGCCCCCTGCTCGTTGATAGCCTTTACGTACTCAAACAATACAGAAGGGTGCAAAACATCATCATGATCAAACAAGCCGATATACTCACCGGTGGCAAGTGTGAGACACTGGTTGGTATTGCCTGAAATCCCCTCATTACGTTCCAGACGACGATATACAATACGTCCTCTGTCACCCTCTGCTTCTATATATGCCCCGCAAACCCGCTCCACATAGGCATGCTCTTTGTCAGAACCATCTGCCAGACAAAGCTGCCAGTTTTCATAAGTCTGATAAAGCACAGAGTCTATCATTTCCCTTAGCATGGTCTCATCGGTATTGTATAACGGCACCAGAATACTAATCTGCGGCATGTACGCAAACCGCGTCTCACGCTCCTTACGAGCCTCCTCCTCACTTGGAAAGCTGGCTGTACCGAATTGTTTCATTGCTTCCTTCTCACGCTTTTTATAATCCAGCTTGGCCAAAAATCCACGGACACCGCCACAGTTGCGCACTCTGTCTACCTGACGAATAGCTGCATGCATGACATTTCTGGCGGGCTTAGACGCCTTCCAGATAGGATTATTCTTAATACGGTCAATCTTAAACTGCAAATCACTATTGGCATCCTCTAAGGCTGCTACACGCTCCGCAAGGGCAGCGTTTTTCTGATGTTCTTTTTCATATGCTTCTTTGTAATTGATTTCCATAATTTTTCCCTTGTATTCATGTATATTTGAATCTACTCAATATATTAGTATACCACACTTTGTTATGGATTTGTTACATAATTTTTATAATAACTAAACAGTAAAATACACATTTGATTTCTGTCTCAGTCTCAAACTGGAAGTCCTGTCCTTTGCATACAGCTCCACCCGGTAACGACCTCCTTTAAGCTTCTGCACCGGAAGTTTTACATGAAAGCCCGCCAGACCTACATGCAGCTGGTCAGGCATATTACGTTCCAGATCATTTCTGCGCACACGCTCCAGAGGAATACCATATACCTTCTGTTCACCACGCAGCACCAATGTATACGCAAAATTACTATTGTCACTGCCTGCCACAAAACCATAGCCCGCAACATGAATATACTCCGCCTCTTCCTGATAAAGTTGCTCCACCGTAATCTTCAAGCAAGGATTCAACTTTTCATGCTCCGGCTTCTGTGAAAAAACTGCCCGTTCTTTCTGCTTGTCTGTTTCCAGGATGTTCTCTGCCACCTGAACCTTTGGTCTGCCATCTTCGAAAGCCGGTCGTATGGCCGTATCCAGATAAGTATGACACAGACCGTAGCCTGTGGCAATATGGTATGGATAAAAGGCATCAAAAGATACCTGCTTCGGATGCAATTCATAGAGTTTGCCACGCTCCCTAAGCAATCGGCTGCGCTTCTCTTCGGTATTGTCCTGGCCACGGCTGATTGACTCATGATGCAACAGAAAACTGTCACAGCATACTACATTATAATATCCCTGTTCCATGGCATGAAAGCAAAGCTCCACATCATTAAATGCAATAGGAAGCTCTAAAGACATGCCTCCCAACGCTTCAAACAATGCCTTGCGCATCATAAGGCAGGCACCGGTCACTGCGCAGACATTGTGTACACCACGATTGCGCTTGTCATAATACACCTCTTTATCCGATGCAAATTGCAGCTTGTGCACCGGTCCCATAGGCAGATTCACAATACCGGCATGCTGAATGCGTTCCCCGTCAGGATATAAAAGCTTCATACCCACAGCACCGGTATACGGCTTCACTGCCTGGGAAAGCATCTGGATAAGCCAGCCGTTCTCCACTGCCTCAATATCATCATTTAAAAACAACACATAAGCTCCGGCAGCCTTTGCTGCACCCATGTTACACATCTTTGAAAAGTGAAACTCCATAGGCTCATACAGATACTGACAGGTCATACGTCCTCCGGTACCCTCTGTGACAAATTTACACATTGCCTCTACACGCACCCTGTTTTCCTTGCAGGAACCATTATCCACTATAAGAATCTCCAAAGGAGTATCCCCTGTAGTTTTCTCAATAGACTGCAGACATTTCTGCAAAATATCCGGATGGTCCTTGGATGGAATGACAATGGAAATCCCTTGATGAATGGCTTCCCTTAACTGTTCACCGTTCACCGCCTCAAAACTGCCCCTGCCCGGCAGCTTGTCTAACTTCACAAAGCCGGGGATGTCACCTTCCAGGAGACTTCTGATGTGAATGACCCTATTGTCAAGCTCCATTACGCGCTTTAGGCCTGTACGCCTGCTGGTTTTGTCCCAGTCAATCTGTTCATATAAATCCTTACGAATATAAACAGCTCTCCCCAAATAATCCTCATAATCCCATCTGTTGGGGCTAAAGTCAGGCAAAAAGACAGGCACCTGTCCTTTTCCGGACACAGGCTCCTGCCCCATATAATCCCCATACAGCACTGCCCCATGGGCATAGTTCTCCTGCATTGTGAAGGCAGGCTGTGCCTCCCTCCACTGTGCAAAAGAAAGGTGCTGCTTAAGAAGCTCTTCCTCGTATTCCTTCAAGCATTGTTTTTGTATAATCTTAGAAAAAATACTCATTCACGTCCCTCAAATAATTCGTTTCATACTTTTTGTAAGTGTATTTGCAAGCTGTAAGGAAATTTTATGTATTTCCAGCTGCAGCTTTAATTCATTCTGACTGGCACCACTTTCCGGCAACTTATCCAGCGTAATACCAAAGTTAGGATCTCTGGTAGCAAAAACATACTCCGGATAACTATTCTTAACAGCCTTCCCCTTCGTACCATTTATCTCAATCTGCTTATCCAGAAACTGCTCTTTACCGTTCCACCAAAGCTTTTTAATCTGCACCAGACAAGGCTCTTCACAAGGGTCAATACGTACCGCCTTCATACCGGTAGAGATTTTTAACGTAAGCTCCATTTCATCATGACAGGTCAGGGCATGCTCCACAAAATAAGACTGTGCCTCATGAAAACCATTGCCACTGTCCTGATAAATCTGTACCCGGTGATCCTCCGTACTAAGCTCTAAGGAACGCACCAATTCCTCTCTGGTATACACATCACCACCATGCTCCTCACACAGACTGTCCAAGGAAGCCTGGCTACCGGTAATGCTTAGCTGATAAGACCTTTCCTTATTGATAAGTTGCTCTACTCTGTCCTTGTCAAAATCTAATATCCTGCATATATCCTCAAAAGGAAAATCACTATGTTCTAAAGAAAAGCAATAAGCAGCGCGAAAAGCCAGCTCCTCAGCAGGTACTGCCTGATCCACAGTCCATTCATAATCGATAACCTGCCAATTATCGCCATCTATTAGAATATTACTGAAAATAAAATCATAATTAGAAAAGCCGGTCTCTCTGCCCTTACGCAGCTTGCTTAAATACGTATGGAACAACGTAAAAACCGTATCTTCATCCCCCTTTTGCAATGCCTGCTGCATAAGCTCTGACAGGGCAACTCCTTTCACATAAGGAAATGTGACATACCCTTCCGTCTGCGTACACGGCACTATGGTAAAGGCTTCTGCCTCATACTGCCCACGCAATGCTACATAGCTCTCTGCCATGCGCTTTACATGCTCTGCACCGTGAGCATGAAGAGAAATTTTGTTCACCCTGAGTCCTGCTACCGCCTGACACTGTCCCACTACCGGCGCATCGAACAAGGCATTGCATTGACAAATCTCAGTTTTTATCTGATACATGGGAGCCCTGTCATTGGAATAGCGTACCATAACCTGTGGCAGGGTTTCTCCTGTTACCACCAGAAAATCATTGGCAAAGGTAGGATACATGCCATCCTGCGCGGCAACATTTAAACCTCTGCATTCATCAAACATAGCCAGCCTGTCATAGGTGAAATTGCGTACTTTTACACTGCAGTCACCTGCCTTTGGCAAATACCTGTCACTGTATATATTGACTGCAAAATCCCCGTCAGGATCCGGATAATATCTGCTGTAGCGACCAATACCGGCTAGCTCAAAGAGCTTTTTCATACCCTTATAACTATAAAAAGCACCTGCTCTGCCTTCTACAGCAGCATAATACTGCTGTCCAACAGCAGGCTTTCCGGCCAGGTAACTCATACCAAAGGTGTTGTGCAAAAGCACCACCAGGCGTCCCTCCGGCTTCAGCTTCCTATACAGTCCTCCTAAAAATCTTGCATCCACTTCCATGCCCAGTACTAAAATCCAGTCCAGACTGCCCTTTCCCGGATTTAAGGCTAACTTTTCCAGATGGGTCTCACTTAAAATCTGAAGCTGCACCTTTTTATCGCGCAGCATATTTATCACGGCAGCAGGTGCACTGCTGTGAATTACCACGCTCTCTCCTTCTTTAAAAGGCAACCACTCTATCACATTTGCTCTCTGTGGACAAGTATCTGCAAAATTTGCTCTATCAAACATACACTTCACCCCTGTTATTTCACGGTTATTTCACTGAACATATCATAATAACCTACCGTATCCTTATCAGAAATTACGGTAATATTTAACACATCATATAATCTGTGATAAGCCTGGAATACATCCCCTTCAAAGCCGGTACAGCCCAAGGATAATAAGTACTCCCCACCTTGCAGGCTCATCATCTGGGTAAAGGTTACTTCCTTCACCTCACCGGCGGACACACTCTCCAAGAAAGCCTTCTCATACATGGTATTGGTGCCCGTAATCTCCGTACCCCTTGCATTTTTAAACTTATACGTAAAAATCGGAGCCGGCTTATCCACGTTAAATTTCACCTTGTAATGAATAGTAAATCTGGTACCCTTTACAATGGCAGTAGTACGCACGCCCTTTTCGTCAGTAATATAATAATCAAAAATCTCCGCTTCTCTAGTGCCATACTCCAAAAGCTGAGGGTTGTGACCTGCCTGCTCTGCTGCTAAGGCACGAATATCCTCGTCATCCAAAAGGGTGCTCTCCTCGTCAGCCACCTGATACTGCCCTACCAGCACCTGCTTGTAGGCATCAATCATATCACGTGCCGCTCCTTCCCCTAGCTTTTCACCTTTATTAAGCAGTATAACACGGTCGCAATACTTCTGTATACTGGACAAGTCGTGACTGACAAATACAATAGTCTTGCCCATTTTCTTAAATTCTTCAAACTTATGATAACACTTTGCCTGGAAAAATACATCACCCACACTCAGTGCTTCATCTACAATCAATATTTCCGGGTCAATATTAATAGCCACTGCAAAAGCCAGACGCACAAACATACCGGAGGAATAAGTCTTACACGGCTGATACACATAGTCACCGATATCCGCAAAAGCCAGAATATCATCCAACTTAGCCGTAATCTCCTCCTCTGTAAAGCCCATCATGGTACCATTCAGGTAAACATTCTCAATACCGTTATACTCCATGTTAAAGCCCGCACCCAGCTCCAAAAGTGCAGAAATACGTCCGTTTACCGTCACCTTACCTGCACTGGGATTGACCACACCTGTAATAATTTTTAATATGGTAGACTTGCCGGAACCATTGGTACCGATAATACCTACACACTCACCCTGATGTATCTCAAAGTCTATTCCCTTTAAGGCTTCATGCTCTTTTACCTTCTGCCTGCCTACTCCCAGCGCATCCAATACCCTGTGAAAGGGCTTCTGATATAATTTGTATATTTTTTTAACGCCTTCTACCGAAATGGCAATATTTTTCTCACTCATAAACACCCTTCACTTACAGCACATCTGCAAAATGGAACTTCAATTTATCAAATAATCTGCGGCCAAGCCACAAAAGTCCTATGGACACCACCCAGAAATATATAGTATAACCAGGTCTTTCCCAGAACCACTGTCCGCCATAAATGGCACTTCGATAACCGGTCACCACATAGCATACCGGATTTAACTGAATGATAAAGGCAATAACCGGGCTCCAGTTACCGGCCATGGAAATATCCCAGAGTACCGGTGTGGCCCACATACCTAACTGCAACCCAATAGCAATGATTTGGGTTAAATCCCTGAAAAACACCACAATGGCACTGGTAATATAACTAAGCCCTAAAGAAAATACGAATAGTCCCAGACTGTAGTATACAATCTGCAGCATGTAAATACTTGGCCTGTATCCATAAAGCAAGGATACCACAAGCAGTACCGCAGCAAAAAAAGCATGAATAAACAAGGCCGCCGTCACCCGGACTACCGGCAGAATATTAATATTAAATACCACCTTCTTAACCAGATACTGATACTCCAAGAGACTGGCCGTACCATTGTTTAAGGCCTCGCTAAAGAAAAACCATGGTACCAGCCCCGCTGTCAAAAACAATACATAGGGTACATTTACCCCCTCTGCAATGCTTTGATACTTCTGGTTCATAATGCCTTGAAATACAAACCAGTACATTAACACGGTAATGACCGGCTGTATCATAGCCCACACAGCCCCCAGAGAAGAACCCGCGTAACGCTTTTTAAAGTCATTCCCCGCAAGCTTCCAAATCAGGCGCCTGTTTACAAAAATTTCTTTCATACAGATAAGTTCCTTTGTTTATCATTCCATTACCCGGCCGGTATACGGCCGACACTCAAGCCGAACCTAAACTCTCCGACTTTCAACATACTCGCTAAGTCCGCCCCACTTGGCATCCTTCTCGCTCATAATAAGCTCCATACCATCAGGAATCGGCCACTTAACACCGATTTCAGGGTCATTGTACAAAAGTCCGCCCTCATCATTTGGATGATAAAAGTCCGTGCATTTATAAGCAAATTCCGCGAAATCACTAAGCACCAGAAAGCCATGTGCAAAGCCCTTCGGAATGAAGAACTGCTTTTTATTTTCCTCTGACAAAAGCACACCATGCCACTGACCAAAGGTAGCACTTCCCTCACGCAAATCCACTGCCACGTCAAACACTTCACCACGCACCACACGTACCAGCTTATCCTGTGGGTACTCCTTCTGGAAATGTAAACCGCGCAATACACCCTTCTTGGACGCGGACTGATTGTCCTGCACAAAAATTTCCGGAATACCTGCTGCCTTATAATCATTATAGTTGTACGTCTCCATAAAATAGCCTCTGCTATCTCCAAATACCGTCGGCGTAATCACCTTTAAGCCCTCAATATGACAAGTCTCTACTGTAATCTTACCCATATCTAACTCCTACCCTCTAATTTAACCTATCGCAGCTATCATCATCTTACAGGCCATTAGCCACATCCACAAGATATTTACCATATTCCGTCTTCATCAAAGGCTCAGCCAGCTTTAACAGCTGCTCTCTGTCAATAAAGCCCTTCTTGTAAGCAATCTCCTCTATACAGGATACATACAGACCCTGTCTCTTCTGGAAAGCTGCCACAAAATCTGCTGCCTCTAACAACGCATCATGATTACCGGTATCCAGCCATGCAAAGCCTCTGCCCATGGTCTCCACACGGAGTGTTCCCCTGCGCAGATATTCGTTGTTAATGCTGGTGATTTCAATTTCACCTCTTGCACTTGGCTTTACATTCTTGGCAATTTCTACTACATCATTATCATAGAAATATAGACCCGGTACTGCATAATTACTCTTTGGATGCTCCGGCTTTTCCTCAATGGAAATAGCCATACCGTTTTCATCAAACTCTACCACACCATATTCTCTAGGGTCACGTACATAATAACCAAAAATCGTAGCACCTGTTTCGCGCTCTGCCACTGTTTTAAGCAGTTTAGAAAAGCTCTGACCGTAGAAAATATTATCTCCCAAAACCAATGCCACATTATCGTCACCAATAAATTCCTCACCGATAATAAACGCATCCGCAAGCCCTCTTGGCTTTTCCTGAACTGCATAAGTAAACTTCATACCAAGCTGACTGCCATCTCCTAATAATTCTTCAAAAACAGGCAAATCTCTCGGTGTAGAGATAATTAAGATTTCTCTGATACCCGCAAGCATCAGGGTAGACAGCGGATAATAAATCATCGGCTTGTCATATACCGGCATAATCTGCTTGGAAATTGCCTTTGTTAACGGATAAAGTCTGGTGCCTGAACCACCTGCTAAAATAATACCTTTCATAATAAACTGGTCTCCTTTTGTTTTTTTAGGAGCAGAGCCTGTCTGCCCCTTTTTAATATCCTAAATAACTCATATTTAAATCTACGTTGCCCTTCAGCCCCGGAATAGAGCCTGTGCAGGAATACTGCCACATATCATAATGTCCACTATAGGTAGGGTTCTTGGCATACTGTGCCAGCCACACCTTGTAGCCTGACAGCTGGCTCATATCCAGATAACTCTCCAGCCAGGTCTTATTGGCATAAACGCCAGCCCTGTAGCCTCCATTCGTAATGGTCTGACAAAATGCCTTGGTAACTGCCGTTCTGGTGGCCACATCCAGCCTGTCTGCACGTCCGTTGTGTGCCGTGTTGGAATATTCCACATCCAAGAAAATCGGGAAGGTAATCTTATAACCGCTTACCAGATTTAATACCATGGATGCCTCCTCAACCGCTTCAATCTCATCAATTGCCTGTGAGAAGAAGTATACGCCCACCTTTAGGCCTGCATTCAAGGCACCGTTAATATTGGTACGATATTTGGAATCCTCTACCAGAACGCCTGAGCCGTATCCACGATATCCACAGCGGATAATTACATAATCAACACCTGCGTTCTTGACTGCCGTCCAGTCTACAGAACCATTGTGACTGGAAACATCAATGCCCAGTATACCATTGCCATTACTTAGTCTGCCGGCATCATCAAAGTGATACTTGGCACCGCGAATAACCTGCTCGCCCTTCACAGCATTGCCGTTGGCATCAAAATAATACACATGACCATCAATGGTATTCCATCCTGTATATTTGTAACCCTCTTCTTTAATATAGAACTTGGCGCCCTCTTTACTATAATCCACAGAAGTCGCTGCCCTGTAGCTGTCGCCCTCCTTCACATACACACTGGCACCACTCTTTGTCAACAGCGCGGTTGGTGTTGGGCTTGGGCTTGGACTCGGTGTCAATGTCGGTGTCGGGCTTGGACTCGGACTCGGTGTGGGCGTCGGTGTCGGGCTTAGGCTCGGACTTGGTGTCAATGTAGGTGTTGGCTCTGCAGTAGGTGTAGCCTCCGGTGTCTGTGTAGGCTCCACTGTTGGTTCTGCCGTCGGTTCCATTGTGGGCTCTGCCGTAGTTTCTGTCGTGGGTTCTAAAGTTGGTGCCGCTGTAGACTCCGTTACAGGCTCCGCTGTAGCCGGCTCCCCGGTTGGTTCCGTAGGCGGCAGTATCGTCGCCTCTGTATCAGCTGCTGTTACCGGCATCACAACCCTCTGTGTAATGGAGGTCAAAATACGCATAGCCACATTATTTACAACCGGCTTCTGAATATCTGACTTACTGATTTCCCTATAACTGTCTCCCACATAAGTCTTGGTGCTCTCAACCCATGCCACCGTATCCTCATTGACAGATTCCACCGGTGTCTGTACTACATTTTCTTCCTCGTTTTTAACTACGATTTCCTCTTCTTTTTTAATTTCGTTAGTAACATCTACCTTTTCGTAAACGATTTCTTCCTTAACGGTTGCCTTTTCATTGGAAGCTACCATCAAATACTTTTCGTATTTCTTATCCGTTAACGGCACCATGGTAATGGTATAATCACCGCCCTCTATATTCTTTCGGTTAATAATACCATCCATATCCTCGTCAATCCAGGTGCTTTTTTTACCACTTGGCGACTTTACCGTTACCTCAAAAGGAATATTGGCGATCAGCTTTCCGGTAGAACTATTGGTAAATTTGATTTTCAAGTCATTCTTTACAGAAGTCATTACCATAGTAACCTTCACCGTAGGCACCACATCGATTTCTTTATATTCACTGCTCTCTGCTGCTGCAGATTCAGAAGCCGCAATAGACTCGGCCACCATAGCCTCCTTAAGGGCAATCAGACCTTCACCACCGATAACCTCTACATCCTTAAGACTCGTCCCAATCTGAGCATAGTTTGCAGCAACTAAAGCCTCTTCCTCCTTGATACCGGTATAAACAGAAAAACCAAACACACCGCAAAGACAAATACAAATGACAGCGATAGCAATATGTAAAAACTTAAAGCTCAAAAATCCGCCTAACTTGTCCTCATCCTCTTCCTCAACATACACACGCCTTGGCTTCCTTTCGGGATATTCCTCATCCATATCCTCCACTTCAAAGTCCTCGTCCTCTTCTTCGTCTTCTTCCTCCTCGTCATACATAATACTTTCATACCAAGGAGTCCTCGCGCGCTCTGCCTTCACCTCCGCTACCGGAATAACCCTGGTTGCTCCGTCCACAGCTTCCTGCTCCTTCCTGGCATCTTCCTCAAGCAAGTCTACTACCATGCTGTATAAAGAATCCTCCGGCTCACCTTCACTTTCCGGTTGCTCGTCTTCCACAAGCTCCTCTTCATAAACCTCTTCGACATCGGGAACCGCAAGCTCCTCTTCATAAACCTCTTCGACATCGGAAACCGCAAGCTCCTCATCCTCCAGCTCTACCCAGCCTCCCTGTGCCTCTATTTCCTCTAAAATATCATCGTATCTTTTATGACCAAACAATCTTCCCATTCACTTCTCCATAACATTCATAGTTTTACAATTTATTATTATAGCATCTTTTATACCACTATTTCAACCCATATTCGTCTTAAGATTTTTTTGAACACTGATTTTTTGTCGATATTTTATTATGCCTTTTGATTGACTTTTTCGACGGCTGATGTCAGAATATAACATGCACAACAACTCAAAAGGGGAATAAAAACATGATGTATATTCACTACTGTCAATTCTGTCATCGTATACATATGCTCAATGGTCACAAAACAATCTGTCCAACCTGCGAGCTTAGGCTTACAGAGCTTCGCATTACTTACATGGAATACATCGAGCTGGATAAGGAACAGCGTCGGCATTTAAAGGATAAGCTATTAAGTCCGCGCCAGCTTGCTGCACTGCAAATACCTCAGCACACTTAAATACCGACATCAACATATGGATTCCTATTAACACTTTCATAACACAAAAATGTTAACATATGGTAAAGACTATTCGATTTAGGGAAGGATTTTATATGGACAAGATACAAGCTATTTTAGATAAAGTAAAGCCTGCACTGAGCAAAGCAACAAAGACACTAAAGAATTTTGACTACTCCCGCATAAATTTTCACTATGTTTTTTTAGGCTTAATCGCCTTAATATTTGTTGTCATCGCAGTGCGATTATATGTTTGGGACAACAGTGCCGAACTGATTGACCCCGGCACAGAGGACAGCACGGAATTTGACACAGAACCCTTGGACAACCTGGTTCCATATACCTATGAAGCTGCGCCAAAGGACCCGGAAGATATGGTTATTGCCTGCTTTGGCAATGCACCGTTTGCAGACGACATGGGTAAAGAAAGTAACCTTGCCAATATAATTGCAGACAAAACAGGAGCTACCGTTTACAATTTTGCTTTTGCCGACTCTTACTTATCCTGCAAGGAGCCGGAATTGGAAACAGGCCATAACGACCTGTTCAGCTTATACTGGCTGACTACGGTATTCACCATTGGAAATGACGTCATTGTAAATGATTATCTGGCAGACAAGCCGAATACACCTGTGGAGGTGAAGGCCACCCTTTCTCTGCTTCAGAATCTGGACTTTAATATGGTAGACGTGATTGCCATTATGTATGATGGCAGTGACTATCTGGATTGCCGTGGTATGTACAACCGTGATGACTCCACCAATATCCGCCACTTTGGCGGTGCTTTAGAGGCATCCATCAATCTGATTCAGGATACTTTTCCGCATATCCAGATTATTGTAATGTCTCCGCCTTATGCATACGGTTTGGAGGAAGACGGCACCCTTGTGGATTCCACACTCAAAACCTATGGTGAAGAAGGACCTTTAGCTTCTTACGTACAGTATCAGTCCGATGTATGCTACAAGACCTTTACCACCTTTATTGATACCTTCTACGGCTCTGTAAATTACTACAAGGCTGATCAGCTCTTAAAGGATCACCTGCACCTGACTGAGGAAGCACGTGAACTGGTTGCAGAGGAATTTATGGAAGGCTTTGAGTACTATGTGAAGCATAGAAATAAAGAGGCGGAATAATAAAAAAGAATAATGTAA
The DNA here is from genome assembly GCA_017516285.1 of Lachnospiraceae bacterium. The sequence goes on along the minus strand of JAFXDD010000006.1, from coordinate 115,136 downwards.
AGTTAAAATCCAGGCATTCGAATCTCTTTCGAGATCGATGCCTGGATTATTTTCATTATTTTATTTACATTTCATTGTTACTTCAACAAATCTATAACCCGGCTTCCGCCAACCGCTTTTTCAACTCGGAAATCTCATTTGCCAGCTCAGCGTTCTCATTTGCCATCACGTTAATTACCGCTTCCTTCTCGCTAATTATATTTTCCAACTCGACCTTTTCATTTTCCAACTCAGCCTTCTCATCTCTCAGTTCATCGACCATTAACTTAATGGTATTCCTGTCTGCAATACTTAAAGATTCTGAAAACATACGAATTAACTCCTTTGGGTCCTTACGAAAATCAATAATATCCTGGTAGAGTTCGCGAAAGAATGGGTACTTCTCAATAATTCGCTGAATATGCAGGGGATTGTCGGAGCTTAAAAAGTACAGCCACGCCTCTAACTCTGTAAGTTCATTATGCGGCATTTCCAGGAAATAGTCAAGTGCTATGTAAACAAAATTCATCAAATTAGGTATTTGGGTGTCATTGTTTAAGCGAAACTCGGATCGATACAGGTAGGCACCCGGTTGTTTGCGAAAAAAAGCAGGGCTTTTCTCCATCAATACAATGACGAATACCGGCTTCATGTCGTTGTAAGCGAAATCCTTTTCCTGGTTAGCACGAATGCGATCGTACTGACGTACCAACATATCCGCCCCATAGCAGAAGGTACGCTCAATCGGGAAATGGTAACCGATCCGCTGCATTTCCACGTTCACCATAGAACCGTCGGCAAGCTCCACCAACACGTCCATAGCCATGAAGGATGCCTCCGAAGAAAGGCGGGTGCCTTCTCTGGGAAGGATGGCACGGACCTTGACCGGCTGCCCCATCACGGAAGAAAGGAAGCCGTCCAGACGTCCTGGATGCTTTTCTGGATGAAAAATGCTGCGAAAGAATGGGTCGTAGGTGACTTTCAGGTTGCGATTGCCGATGCAGAACTGCAGGAAAACCTCCTGCTCGTTAGGCTGCAGCTCTTGAAACATTCTCAACAACTCCGCATCCTCATGAATCTGCCGTAGCACATCCAGACGAACACGCGGATTTTCCGCAAGCTGCGGCAGCACCTCCCCTTTGGTAAAGACCATGCCTGCCGCTTTCACGGAACGCATGGTACTCACGTTTCCCGCTTGAACAGAATACGTAATTTCTGAATTCATAAAAATTCCTCCTAGTTAAGATATGATTTTAGAAGTGAAATATCAGATGAATAATATTTGCCTCTATTACATATATGCACGAGAAGGCGTTTTTGTCACAATTTTTTTTTACTTTTCATTCGTCATATTTGCAGTTGGGAACAGCTCTCTCCATACATCCGTATGTGCTTCACAATCCAGGTAATGACCAAAGCGTTTATTTTCCTGCTCGGTTGCATCCGGAGCACACGCCCTTTCAATCGCACCCACATACATATCCTTCATGCTTTCACAGAATGCGTGCCAGCCTTCCTTCCAGCGTCCGTCTGCCAATTCTTCATTACGTGCCGCAAATGCTTGCATAATACTTTCTGCCTCATCCCCCTTTGCCAGAGCAATACCGCTGCCTTCCACTACCAGTGGAATAAACTCTATGGCATTGTCTGTTGTATCGTATTTTACAGCCAATGAATTATTCCAGGTTTTTGCCATGTCCGGATTAATAAAAGCCGGCTTTACAAAGTGGAAATTGCCCTGTCCATACAAAATGTGACAATTCTCATACTGCTCATAACAGCCAATACAATGGCTATGCTGACAAAGTACCACGTCTGCACCGTTTCTGACCATAGCACGGCAGAGTCTGCGCAGTCTCGGAGATGGGTATCCGCAGTGCTCTTTGCCACCATGATAAATTACTACTACTCTGTCACAAGTTTCCTTTGCCTTACGGATATCCTCCATGGTGTGGTATTCGTCATAAGGTCTGCTGCCCATGCGGTCTTCCAACGCATAAGAATACTCATGCTCACAAACGGCAATAATAGCCAGCTTTTCCCCGTTTACAGTCACTACAAGGTCCCTTCTGGAGTCCTCATAATTTTCTCCAAAACCGGTATATGCAATACCTGCCTCGTCTAAGGCTTTCATGGTATCTAAAGCACCCTGAATGCCGAAGTCGAAAATATGATTGTTACTGAGACCACAGTAATTTACGCCTACTTCCTTTAAAACCTTTGCCACATTTGCACAAGCTTTTAAAGGCGGACCAAACTTTTCAATAGATTTGGTGCTTTCTGTTAATGCACACTCTAAATTCACAAAATTCACGTCATTTCCTTCAAACAGGGAAACAGTGTCAGAAAACAAAGCTTCTACATCTCCCGACTCAAACAATGGATCCGTTAATACGGTAGGTGACATATCACCTAATAATAAAGTTTTCATGGACATACCTCTCTTTTATGTAAAATAGAAAGCCTTTTTCAAATAAGACTTAATTCTATTATAAATTTTCATCGGTATATGCTTCAAGTAACCCTATTATCACCTTTCTTTATTTTTTGCACTATTTTAATATTACACTTTACTAACATTCCAAAAATGATATAATATTTACATAATTATTAGCATTATCTTAAGGAGATACTATGTCCTATCATTTAGTAAAAGAATTAACCCACTACTGTAATATTACTGTTCCAGGATGCAGCAACATTAACCTGCGCACCATAGATTTCTATGATTTTACCTTTGTACTGGAAGGCAGCATGACCTATTATGCCAATGGTGTCCCTTATGTGATGCACAAAAATGATGCTGTCTTTTTCCCACCAGGCACCGTTTACATCAGAGAAAAGGGTACTGAACCGGTCAGCTACGTTAGTTTTAACTTTCTGGCCAATGACCATGTTAGCTTTCCGTTTTCACTTTTTCTGCCAAAATGCGTTACAGGCAATATGCGTAAGCTGGTTAGCATATTTCCTACCAGCCACCTTTCTCCGCTTTACTTTTCCAAGGAGAAATGTACCCTTATGCTGGAATATCTTCTTTACGAGCTCTTAGACAGCACAGCACCGGAATGTACCAATGAGCACGTAGACCGCATGCTGAAATACATAGACGAGCATATTCATGACAAATTGTCCTTGCACCTTATCAGTAACGAGTTGAATTTATCCAAAGAATATACTTCTGCTATTTTTAAGAAAGAAATGCAAAAAACCCTGACTGACTATATTAACGAGCGCAAGCTTACACTGGCCCGTGAGCTGATAGTCAGCAGGGAAATGACTTTACACGCCGTAGCAAGCCACCTTGGCTACGACAATTATAATTACTTTTGCAGAATATTTAAAAATCACTTTGGCAAGACACCCGGACAGGTCAGAAAAGAGACCTAGAAATCCAAGATAGTCTTGTCTCCGTAAACACTTGTCCAATCCTTGTCGAAGCCTGCAATGGCTGCATCTGTCATTGGATGAGAAATCACGGTCTTTAAGATATCGGCAGCTACTGTTACACTGTGGCAGCCTGCGGATGCACACTTATGTACCTGCTCTGCATTCTTGAAGCTTGCAGCCAATACCTTGCACTCAGAGCCAAAAAGCTCTAACTGATTTACGATTTCTGCTACTACTTCTGTGCCATCACCGAGAATATTATCCAGTCTGTTTACATACGGAGCTACAAAGCTTGCACCTGCCATGGCAGCGATAAGTGCCTGAGCCGGAGTAAAGATAGCGGTCATTGTTACACCGATGCCCAGCTTCTTTAATTCCATAGTTGCCTTAAGGCCTTCTTCGCCAATTGGAATCTTCACATAAAATTCACCCTTTAATTCTTCCTTCAGAAGCTTTGCTTCTTCTACAATCTTAGAAGCTTCCTTCTGTGTGGTCTGTACATGAAGCATCTTGTCTTCACCGATAATGTTTCTGATTGCCTTTACCAACTGCCAGAAATCACCCTTTTCCTTTGCAATGATAGAAGGATTGGTAGTAACACCGGCAAGCGGGTAATATTCGTTACAATGCTTAATTGCTGCCAAATCTGCAGTATCTAAAATATATAACATAATAAACTCCTCTCTCGTTTCAAGAACTTATCTCTGCTGCTGCAGTGTGTAATGAACGTCATGTGCCTTTTCTTCGTCTGTGTACTTACGGAGAGTATTGATAACCTCACCATTGTTCCACTTTCTGTCTCCTACATCCTCTGTAGTACCCATAACAGTGATATTCAACTGTCTGCGGCGGGCACGTACATGATCCCAGTCTACAAAGTAAACATGTGCAAATTCTCCACCGTCCAGTACTCCGTCCTTAATGGTCATAGATTCACTTCTGCCAAAGAATGCACTGCGAAGATGTCCGTCCGTATTCATACTGGTGTAATCTCCCGGCTCATCTACATATCTGCCAAACTTTGCATGAATCGGGCCCGGATGACGATACTGACCTTCCTCTGCAAAATCCGGAATCATCTTTCTCATAATATCTAATAAATCGTGCTGTAAATACTCCAAATCAAAAGAGTCAATATCATGAGAGCATTCCTGAATCATAACAGAACAGGTGGTATGATGGGATGTAATCGTAACGGTACCATTCTTTACTCCGGATGCCTCCACAATCTCAATAACTTCCTTTGATACGTCATGGAAGGTAGGTATCCATCCTCTTGACTTTAATTCTAATTCTTTCTGATAAACTTTAAATTCCATAATAAATTCCTCACTTATATTATAATATTTAAGGTGCTTTTGCAACACCAAACACACTTTTACAGGATTACTTTGCGTTCAATCTCTCGCCTACGGCACCACCCGGATGCACTACGGCAAACTGCTCATTTCGAAAATCGGTTTCCTCAATCAAGGCTGTCTGTAATACATGAAAAATCACAGCCAGCGAAGTAGAGGACGTAGTCCCCTGACAATTGTACTTGTCCGTTTCCCGGTTCACATATTGCTTAATCACCACATCTGCTGAAAGTGCCAACGGAGATTCCATATTCTCTGTAATAGCAATGATGTGAATCCCCTTCTTTTTGCATATATCAACAATAGGTAAAAGCTCTGCTGTCTTGCCTCCCCTGGAAGCAAGGACCATTACATCCCCCTGCTGAAGGAAACCGGTAGCACCATGAACCGCCTCTGCCGGGGAAATAAATCTGGCAGGACGCTCTATGCAACACATAAGATGCGCAAAATGCCGGCACATAATACCACTGTGACCACAGCCACTGGTACCGATACGGGGTGCATTCTTTAAAAGCTCCACAGCCTTACTGTACACCTCTTCATCGAAGTAGTTAAGCATCTGCATAATACATTCACTCTCTGTTATGTAGGCCTGCCTTGCCTGCAGCAACGCTTCTTTTTTCATCGGCCATTCACCTCATCCCATGCCTTACGCACATTATAAAGCATCTCCTCTACCATAGCATAAGGGTCTGCTGCCTTAATAATGCCGCTGGTAGAACCGGTTGCCTGGGCACCCAGCTTAATCATATTGTAAACATCTTGTCCATTAGAAATGCCGGCAGCCTGCAACACCATAATGTCAGGATTGATTTCCTCCACGGTTTTAATGGTATCTAAAACATAATTGCTGTCACTGGTCTCACCTGTCCCAATCAAATCGGTAGGCTCTGCCACAATCATATTAGGTCCCATAAGTGCGATAGTCTTTACATCTTCTACTGTATTGGCACAGACAATGGTACCCAGCCCCACCTCGTCAGCACGCTCAATGGTCCTTTTAATTTCCTCCATGGTAAGCGGCATTTCTGCGTGGTTCAGCATAACTCCCTTGGCTCCGGCTGCCTTTACAGCCTCAGGTAATACACTTCCAAGCCCTCTTCCCACAGGCAGACAGTCCATGTGCTGGGCAAAAACAAAAATACGCTCTGTATTATTTGCCAAAAGCGGAATATCTGTATACTGCGGTGTAACGATAACGTCTACATCATACTTCATGGCTGTCTTGTCAATAACCTTTGCAAGCGCAAGCATCTGCTCTCCATAAAGATATGCCTTCGGACCCACCTCAAAGAAAGGCGGTCTTATGCCTAATCCCTTGTACATAAATTAACTCTCCTCTATTCATCATTTGTCCCTATCATACATCACTTGCTTTCGTTTGTCAACTATTTTCTTTCGTTATTATTACATTTACTTTTGTATTGCTTTCGCATCCGAAAGTCATGCAACCTTTTGTGTAAGAAAATAGCAAAAAGAAAAAGACCTAATTCTTTCGAACTAAGTCTCAGACATATTTCCCTCTAAAAAACAATCTGCACCGCCTCATCCTGTACCAACCCGCAAAACTCCTCATTTCCAAGAACCCTCGTTTCCACCGCAACGGTCTTATCCTCACGCATAATCGTATAAGTCACCGTCCTTACATCCTTACGCAGTTCGCAAACTTTCTCTAATGTCAACTTCCCATCTCTATACAACTGGCACAGAATTGAATCATTGGAACGATATGTAACACTCACCGGAAGCTTATCAACAAATACTTTTTTCAATCTTTCCTCTGCCGATTTTTGGAACTCATAAGCATCTGTATCCTGCGTATATACAGTAAGGATATCCGTATCAGAATAATGCCAGGAAAATATCTCTGCTAAAATCGTCAAAGATATCTCCCCTGCATTTTTCTTTTTCACACGCCCGTTAATTGTAATTTCATGAACCACCGGCCAATTTGCATACATATCCCGGATCCACTCTTCATATGCGTCCATATCTAATGGATCTTTCTTTTCTACATTAAGACGCAAATATTTCAAGAATGCACCCAAACGTGATACAGATGCCTTCACAATCTCGTACAGATATATTTCCTCACCATCCATCAGTTCCCCATAAAATTCTTCTTTAATAAGCCGGATAGGGATTCCGCTTTGGCACAATGATTCAACATACCTTTCTCTATATTCCGAATCCTGAACCTCTTCCGCTACCCATGCAGGAAGAAATATAACGTCATACCCTTTAAGCAAATATTTCGGGTGACATCCTTTCTGTTCAAGCTGATGCATAAACGCAATGGTTGAATTATCTAATAATGCAATTTTCTTTTCTCCATTATATTTATCGCAAACTGGTATATTAAGCATATAATTCCCCTGTAATCAATTTGATTTCTTTTATAATATTATCCAAGAATACCTCATTATCCTTGTGGTAACTAAGCTCCGGTCTTGCCTGCTCACTGCTTTTTATCTTGGCCTGTAAAGAACTTACATCCACAACATACGATGGCAAGACCAATGTATTATCCAAGCCAAGCTCAATAAATCGTTCTGCAATCCCAGCAGTTGCATTATCAAAGTTTTCTTTTATTGTAGCCATTAATTCATTGTTATCCAACTGCGCTGCCGCTTCATACAATGCAATCATAACTGCCTTATATGGTGTCTGAAATACGGTCATACAATTGTATATCTTTGACTGCAAATCCATTTCTTTTGGCAAATCCAAAAAGTATGGCATCAGATTACCCAAAAGCATTTGTGAAGCAAAGTATTCTGCCTTGCGTTCTTCTATAGTAGTCTCATTCTCAATCAGATGGTCAAACGATACAGTATCAAAAATAATATGATACAATTCATGCCATGCTGTGAAATATTGGTTTACACGAGGCAGTGCTGTATTAATGAATGGAATTTTCTTTCCTTCTTTTACATAAATTGCCCCACACAAATATGGATTTTCTATAGGCATTTGAACCAAGCCATAAGTTCTAAGCAATTGAAAAGCAAACTGCGGTGGAGAACTTACCTGCATGCGGTTAAATGTAGTACGTACTAACATAACGCACTGCTCAATCTCCTGCCTTATCGCTTTATTCTTTTGAATAACCTGATCCAGATTTTTTGCTGTTATTTTTTCGCTCATGCACATCTCCCTAATAATAAATGGTACAAAGATCCAATATATCCATAAGTAAACTATATTGTTTCCGAGCCTTCTCGTCCATTACATAATCCGTAGGTGCGTTCAATGAATACACTGCTTCGACCTTTTCCGGTTGAATGTTACCAGAATAAAAAAGCAATTCATCACTTGTCATTCCTAGCACAAGAAGAATCTTTTGGAGATGCTTATCAAAAGTACTTTTATTATCAATAGTACCACTCAACAATTTATCCAATGTAGGTCTGGAAATATCTGTCTTTTTAGCAAAAGAAACCTTGGTATAACCCTTATCGCGAATACACTCTTTCAACTTTTCAGAAACTAATGCCCTTTGTTCAAACAATACATCAAATCTCATACCAATACACCTTTCCTTTCTTCAGTTATATTATACTTGATTTTCTTAGTATTATCAACTTGTTTGTAAAATATTTTTTTACATTTTTTCATTTTCTATTCTTTGCGACAAATTATTAGCACTCATTAGTATTCACGCTATCTGTAATGTGTAACATTGCCGTTGCCCATCCATTTCTCCGTTTCGTATAGCAAAAATCGGCAACCTTTTACAAGACTGCCGACCTTTCGTTTTACTTTTTTCTGCTATTTGATCCATCCCCAGCTGACACCAATATATTCTGCTATAAAAAACATGCCTCTCAGCCAGATTACACCCCCTGCCGCACAAAGCCAAGGCTTTAAATCCGGTCTCTGCTTCAATGTCTCACCAGCCATGGAAACAATCACACAAATCAAAAATACCATGGTACCGAAAGTTGCTCTGTCAGGATAGTGTGGCGATAATATCATAGCTCCCCAAGACAACAATGCCCCCAGTAAATATATCACATTTGCTTTACTCAACCGGATTTTGCAAATACCCATACCAATGCATAAAGCAAAAGCCAAAACGATTAAAGTAGGTGATATATATTCAAAGAGTGCCTTACTCTCCGAATAACAACGTAAAAACACACGCCACAAAAGCCCCTTGTCCGTTATGGTCTGCTCGGCACGCACAAAATTGCCCGGTGCCAATATTACCATACATGTACCAATCAGACTGGTAATATTGCCAAAAAGCATCCACCAGTGCCATCTGCGCTCCTTCACCCATAAATACAGGATAATGCCCAGAGACAACAGCCATATCGTAGGCCCCATATTCTCATTACTCCAGCCTGCCGCAAGACCAAGAGGCCACATCCACAAAGAAATGCCGGGAAGATGCTTACACTGCCCCTCCAGCTCCCGTACATAGCACCACAAAAAGAACAACACAAAGGTGGTCATAAACAAGTAATTTGCGGCACCGGACTGCCAACAAAGACTCTGCCTCCAGTTTGCATTCAAGCCATACAGCATGCCCCATACCATAGCATAATACACAGCCCCCTTTACTCTGGCTGCCTTACAAATGACAGCTGCCAAGAGAATATTAAAAATTACGTTAATAATATCCGCCCAGAACCATCCGGCCATAAGCGTAAGCTGCAAAAGACCATGGGCAATACATCTGCCGCCCCAGTTAAAAAAATGCCAGGTCTGGGCTGCAATTACATCAGCCAGACTACGCACCGGTTCTTCATCAAAAAGTCTGGTGGAATACCAATCATCATCCATCATAAACGGGACACAATCATTGCCAATATATATAATCAGTAAGGTCACTGCAAAAAACAGTATGCCGCTCACATACCAGAGCATCTGCTTTTTGTGGGTTTGCTTTTGCATAAAAACATCAGCCTCCTATTACTTCCTGCGCTTCCTTAAGACGCGCTAAAAATTCCTCGTAAAATCTGCCTTCCGGATAAGGCTTTCTAAAAAAGAGCTGCAGCACATACATCAGTAATTGCTTGTGATACGTCTCATCGCTGCTTTCTGACAGACTGGCCATACACAGCTTCTTAAAAGTATGCCACTGCCATAAAAACGTTTCGTGTTCTCTAAATTCCGGTCTTTCCACCCATTTGGATATCTTTACCTTTGTCTTCGCCTCTGCCGGACAGGCATCCTCTAACACAAAATACTGTATCCCCTGCTCCGTATACTGCCTGCCCAAAGGAAACAATCTGCATATAGAAGGACGAAAAGCATGAATACTGCAGCGCCCATTTTCATCCAAGGCATGACACCTCTCAGCCACACCATTCATAGCCATGCTGGGTTGAAGCAAACCATCCACCACTGTCAACTGAAGCCATTCCTGAAATAAACTATCCACAGGCATCTTAAGCTGCAAAGACAAGCTATGCACATCATACGGGTTCAGCACCACACTGTCTCCCATGCCCTGACAACAGCTGTAACACCCTCTGCAATCATTACAGCCGATACGAGCCATATCCCTTAAATCCAAAAATTTTCTTTCTTCCATCATTCGTATGTACCACAATTCATTGTATGGTCACTTAAGACCTTTAGTAATATTTATTGTATCACAACTATTCAGTAAATGCTACATTAGAATTTACTGAATTTTAGTTACTACATATAACATTAAGCCCGCCTGCACTTTCATGCAAACGGGCTCATTTGGTATGCTATATAAAAATTATAAATTTTATACTCCTGAATAAGAAGAGAAACCACCGTCAATCGGAATACACACACCTGTAATAAAGCTTGCAGCTTCGTCATTTAAAAGGAACAGGGTAGCGCCTAACAACTCCTCTGTCTCACCAAAACGGCCCATTGGAGTAGCAGCCAAAATCTTGCCTGTTCTGGCTGTCGGAGTACCGTCAGCATTGAACAATAAAGCTGCATTCTGCTTGGTTGCAAAGAAGCCCGGAGCAATAGCATTTACACGGATACCGGTCTTGGAGAAGTGTACTGCCAACCACTGTGTGAAGTTGGTGATAGCAGCCTTCGCACCGGAGTATGCAGGAATCTTGGTAAGTGGTGTGTAAGCGTTCATAGAAGCAATATTTAAAATATTTGTATGCTCCTTAGTAACCATATCCTTTGCAAATTCCTGTGTAGGAAGTAAAGTGCCGATAAAGTTTAAATTAAATACAAATTCAACACCCTTCTGTTCTAAATCGAAGAAAGACTTCGTATCAGCATCGATATCACCGATTTCAAAATATTCCTTATCTGTAGTAGCCATTGGGTTGTTGCCGCCCGCACCATTAATCAAAATATCGCAAGTGCCAAGGTCCTTTAAAATAGCCTCATGCGCTGCTGCTAAAGATTCCTTTTCTAATACATTTGCTGCATAACCCTTTGCAATATAGCCCTTTGCTGCAATTTCATCAGCCTTTGCCTGAGCTGCCTCTAAATTTCTGTCTAACAGTGCAACCTTTGCACCACACATAGCAAGTGCCTCTGCCATAACGCTGCACAATACGCCGCCTGCACCTGTAACAACTGCAACCTTACCTGTTAAATCCATCTGAATTGGTAATTTCATCTCGATATCCTCCAAATTATTTATTTGCTTTATCAGCCTTTTCGATTGCTTCCCATAAACCATTAAGGTAAGTAGCACCTAAAGCTCTGTCATATAATCCGTAACCTGCACGGCCTGTTTCTCCCCAGATCATACGGCCATGGTCAGGTCTAACGTAGCCTGTAAAACCATTGTCATAAAGTGCCTTCATAATTGCATACATATCTAAGCTGCCACAGCTGGACAAGTGTGCTCTTTCTTCAAAACCATTCTCTAAAATTGCTACGTTTCTCATGTGTACAAAGTGAATACGGCCCATAGCTGCATACTTTGCTGCCATCTTTACTACATCGTTTTTGTTGGAGCATCCCAAAGAACCTGCACACAAGGTAATACCATTGTGCTTATCATCCACTAACTTCAGGAACTTGTCCAGATTTTCCTCGCAGGTAATAATACGTGGTAAACCAAAAATAGACCAGCATGGGTCATCCTCATGGATAGCCATGTAAACGTCACACTCTGCTGCTACCGGGATAATTCTCTCTAAGAAATACTTTAAGTTGTCCCATAAAGTTTCCTCTGTCATAGCATTGTACTCTGCAACTACTGCCTTAAGACCATCACGTGTGTAGCTTGCATCCCAGCCCGGAAGTGTCAAATCGCTGTCACTGTTTAACGGATTTACAACGTCAACCTGCTCCTGATAATATACTAAAGAAGTAGAGCCATCTTCTAATACATGGTCTAACTGAGTACGTGTCCAGTCAAATACAGGCATGAAATTGTAGCAAATGCACTTAACACCTGCCTCAGCAACACGACGAATGTTTTCACAATAATTCTCAATATATTTGTCACGGCTTGGCTTGCCTAACTTAATATCCTCATGTACCGGAATAGATTCTATAACCTCAAAATGAAGACCTGCATCCTCTGTCTGCTTTTTCAACTTAGCGATGGACTCTCTGCTCCACACCTCACCTACAGGTACATCATACACCGCTGTAACTACAGAGTGCATACCCGGAATCTGTCTAATATTCTGAAGAGTAACCTTGTCATCTTCGCCATACCATCTAAAAGATAATTTCATACTTCGTCCTTTCTGCCCATGGGCATATGATTTCATTATTTATATATTTAACATACTACACTTGTATACAAGTGTCAACTGCTTTTCAAAAGTTTTATAAAAAATAAATAGTTATATAATCTTTTGAACCATTTTTAGCATCTATAATGTATATAATTCTCTGTCTATTCCAACATCTTAAAGATATCTAAAACATTTTGCTTGTATACAAGTTTTGATTACTAACGCCATCACAGATCTTTTCCATATACTTTCTGCATTTTTAAGCATTTCCATACACAAACTTATTGAAATCACAAGAAAAATGTTTTAAGATAAAAGCATATAATAAATGAGGATATGCGTATGGAACCAAAAACAACAAAAAAGAAAGGGACCTCAGACATTGTCTACAAGTCCCTCAAAAATGAAATTTTACATTTGCAGCTACTGCCCGGCAGTGCTGTCAGCGAAATTGAAACCTCTAATAAATATAATGTATCCCGTACCCCGGTGCGTGATGCCTTTAAGGCTCTGGCAAGTGAGGGCTTATTGGAGGTCGTACCGCACGTAGGTACCTTTGTATCTTATATAGACATCCGGGAAATATCCGACATTCTTTTCCTGCGTGAAGTAGTGGAGCAGGCCGTCCTGCGCATCCTGGCCAATACTTACACTCAGGCGCAGGTACTCAAAATACGCCTGGCTCTGAACGAACAGCAAAAGCTTATTCAGCAAATGAGCACGCTCACGCCTGAGGAGCAAAAAGAAGCCGGCACACGCTTTCTTCTATTGGACAACCAGTTCCATGAGCTGCTTTTCTCTCTGGCCGGCAAAAAGAAAATATGGGACATGCTGGTGAATTCCAATCCGCAGTACGAACGTTTTCGCGCTCTTTTAAATGTAGGAAATCCGGAAGCCATGACCCACCTTTACGAGGCCCACTGCGAAATCGTAGAAACCATACTTCAAAGAAATTTAGAAAAGCTTCAGCAGGTGGTTACCAATCACCTCTACGGCGGCTTTTCCGAAAACGCAGATATTGTGCTGAAAAATGCAGATTATTTTACACAGGAGACGGAGGATGAGTAATAATCTTCCTCCATCATCCTTTTCCAAACTCTTTCTTTGCAATTCCCTTTAGAAAATATACATTGTAATTTACTTGAAAGTAATTAACTTCCAAGTAAATTATTTTTACTGTGATTCAAAACCGTATTCCCCAAACTACCGCTCTCTCTCACATACATTTCCTGCATGCTCCTGCTTAGGCCTTCAATCTCTTCTCTCAGCCCCTGCGCAGATATTCTCACAGCCCCTTTGCCCCAGATAATCATCTGCACCAGTGCATCGGAGGTTGCTACGGAAACATTGTACTGTCCTTCCATACGTGCCGCTGTTCTGGCAATGTAGTTATCGGCAGTCTCGGCTTCCTTTGTATACACAATATGGATGTTGTGATAAGGAATGACTGTCTCTGCATGATTTTTCACGCGGTAGGCATCAAATACCAGTATAACGTGGCATTTCTTGTAGCCCTGATAATTACACAAAATGTCTGCCAGTCGGTCTCTGGCTGCATCAATATTGACACCGGCCAGCTCCTTTAAGTCCTCCCAGGCAAAAATAATATTATAACCATCTACCAAAAGATACTCCTCTGCATTTGCCTTTGGCGTAGGCTTGCTTGCAACACTTTGGCCCACATAAGGGGTGGGTGCCTTTCTTTTATGCCCCTCCCAGCCTTTTTTTGCGCGCTCATTACTGCCATAGGTACGACGAAATATTTCATCGATTTCCTCCTGTGCAATAAAATCAGCATCGATATTGTCGTTCATTCTTCTTGGTGTAAAGCTATGGCTTCCATCTGTCGACATGCTCATACTCGTTCCGTCGCTATAGCCATACGCCTCCCCCGTCATGCCACCGGTCACTCCGGTCTCTATATGCATATAATCATACACCTGGTCCCAAGGCACCACAAAGCCGGCTCCATGACCGCAGAACACACTGTCCGCGGTATGCTCTAAATCAGCCTCCGGCTCATATCCGATATTTGCAATGACCTCCTCTGCATTGTGACATGGCTCATATCCCTGCAAGGTACAAAAAACTCTTCCCAATCCACGGGTATATGCCGCCACCTCCATCTGGTATCCCTGCATAGTTGCCACAGGAGCCACACCGGTCAGTACTGCCATGTCCCCTTGGGTTTGAGGCGCATCAAAGCGGCCATACATGCGTTGAATGTCGTTCATAGCCCGTCCCAAATTTTCTGCAGGTAACTCCAGTCGGAAACTATACACCGGCTCTAACAGCTCGCTGGAGGCATACATCAGACCATGACGTACTGCACGATAAGTAGCTTGCCTGAAATCACCACCCTCCGTATGCTTCTGGTGTGCCCTGCCTGCAATTAAGGTAATTTTGGTGTCCGTCAGTTCTGAACCTGTAAGCACACCTTTATGGGTGCGCTCCTCTAAATGCGTCAGCACTAACCGCTGCCAATTCCTGTTTAAAATATCCTCACTGCATTTTGTGGCAAAGGTCATTCCGCTGCCCGGTTCCCCAGGCTCCATCCACAGATGTACCTCTGCATAGTGTCTAAGAGGTTCAAAATGGCCTACACCCTCCACGCAGGAAGCAATACGCTCCTTATATACAATACTGCCTGAGCCAAATCGCACATCCAGTCCGAAACGCTCCCAAATCAAGGTACGAAGCACCTCTATCTGCACCTCACCCATAAGCTGAATGTGTATTTCACCGGTACCCTCCTGCCACACAATATGTAAGGTCGGGTCCTCTTCCTCCAACTCCCTAAGCTTCAAAAAGCTCTGGTATACATCACACTCCGGTGGCAAAATCACCTGATAATTTAAAACCGGCTCCAAGGTTGACTGTTCATCCGCCTGCTCTATGCCCAGACCCTGTCCGGCATAAGTCCTGGTAAGTCCTGTCACTGCACAAATCTGTCCTGCCGCCGCCTCGCTCACCGGCTGAAAACCTGCTCCCGAATAGATACGGATTTGATTTATCTTTTCCTGCCAGATATTTTCACCGGACTCACCACCCTTATAATGAGAAGTACCGGTTAACAGAGCTTTCACCTTCAAAGAGCCACCGGTAATTTTCATATGAGTCAGACGATTCCCCTGCTCATCTCTGGAAATCTTGAATACCTTAGCTCCGAATGCATCTGCATAATCCGGAAAAACCATGTATTCTGACATACATGTCATAAACCTTTCAATACCTTGTCCCTTTAATGCAGAACCGAAAAAGCACGGAAACACCTTTCTCTCCACAATCAGCTTCTTTATCTGAGACGGCTCCAAGCAGCCATGCTCCAGATAATATTCCAATACATCCTCATCGCAAACGGCTACATTTTCCATGAATTCTGCTTCATAGGATGCTCTCTGAGAAATGCTATTTTCTGGGACTCCTTCCGGTTCAAACGCCGTACCGCTAAAATCCACAATACCGTCGCCCAACTGTTCTCTCAGCTCTGCCAAAAGAGCCTCTTCTCTGCCTTCTGCCAAATCCATTTTATTAATAAATAAGAATGTAGGAACCTGATGTCTCTTTAAAAGCTTCCAAAGGGTATACACATGCCCCTGCACACCGTCCGTACCGCTAATGACCAATATCGCATAGTCCAACACCTGAAGGGCGCGCTCCATCTCCGCAGAAAAATCCACGTGACCCGGAGTGTCCAACAGCGTAACTTCCTGCTCCCCAATTGTCAGCTGCGCCTGTTTGGAGAATATAGTAATACCCCTGGAACGTTCCTGACTATTATTGTCCAAAAAAGTATCCCCGTGGTCTACCCTGCCCAGCTTTCTGATACTGCCACTCATGTAAAGCAGCCGCTCCGCAAGAGTAGTCTTACCGGCATCTACATGGGCCAACAAACCAACACTAATATTCTTTTTTCTACACTGTTCTTCCATATTACATCAATCCCATGCACCAAATGACAACAAGCGCCGTTAACGTCACCAGCGTATCAATGGTGATTCCGTAGAACATAGGAGCAAGACCGGCTTTCTTGAAGTCAGTTATGCTTGTTCCCAGACCAATGGCAGCCAAGGCGCTGACCATCAAGAATTTGCTGGTACTTTTCATAATTCCGGATACTGCTACGGGGATGCAGTGGGCGCTGTTCAAAATAGCCAGCAGCAAAAAGCCTCCTATGAACCAAGGAATAACCTTCATCAGATTAACCTTCTGGCCATTGTTTGCCGCTTGCATCTCCTTCTGCTTAATACGAGTGCCGATATAGGCAAATACCAACACAGTAGGAATAATCGCAATGGTTCGGGTAAGCTTGACCATTGTGGCGAAGTCGCCTGCGGCCTCGGAAAAAGCATAGCCGGAAGCAACAACGCTGGCGGTATCATTCACGGAAGTTCCTGCCCAGATACCGTAGGCAATATCGGACATTCCCAGAGCTTTGCCCATGATGGGGTATAGTGCAATCATTACCATATCGAAAAGGAATGTAGAAGACATTGCAAAGGCGATGTCTTTGTCATCGGCATCAATGACCGGAGCAATTGCTGCTACGGCAGAGCCGCCGCAGATTCCGGTTCCCGCAGAAATCAGGTTGCTCAGTTTCCAATTCAAGCCAAAAAGCTTGCGAATGAAGTATCCGCCGCCGAAGCACATAGCAAAGGTGAAGATCATCACAAAGAAGGTCATCTTACCTACAGAAAGAATGGTGTTAACACTGAGAGACGCGCCCAAAAGGATAATTGCCCCCTTCAAGACTTTCTTGGAAGTAAATTTCAAGGCTGGTTTCATCCATGAGGGATGGAAAAAGCTATTGATTATAGTACCCATAAACAGGGCGATAATAGATGCACCCAGCAGTTCTCCGGGAATCAACTTTTCTACAAATACAGACAGACCTGCTACCGCAAAGCATATAGCGATACCCAGTATAAACATACCGTAATCTTTTGTTTTCGTTTGCATAGTGTATCTCCTTCGATTTTTTAATTTCCTCTTTATTTTATCACAGACGTATAATAAAAGAAAGTTATTATATGGAATAATGCAATTAATACATATCCTGCAAGGCTATAAGGGTCACCTTGCCCTCCTTTCCAAGCTCCCTCAAGTGCTCCGTAAAGCCTCCCTTGGAAAAAATATAATAATGATACTGTTCACCCTTTCCGAAAGCTTGCGCACATTCTTTAAGCAGCTCGTACTCCTCTATACCTACCGGATCGTTTTTGTACTTACAGGAACCGATTATGTAATCCTTCCCCTCAATAGGCGTGCAAACAATGTCAATCTGTACCTGTCTTCTGCTCCTGTCATCGGCGCCCCACCACTGACCAATCTCACGAATATCAATCGGCAACTCCTTGGCATAATACAACAGGTAATCCCTGCACATCTTCTCAAAAACCAGCCCCATGTAATCTGGGAAATGCTTTTTAATTCCTCTCTCATATATCTGCTCTACCCTACCGGAGGAAATAGCCGAAACATTTTGAGGCACAAAACGATACCAGAAACGGAAAAAGTTATCTGCAATCAGATAAATAGACTTTTTGCCTGTTTTCTCCGCAACCGGGGTCTCCCTTTTAATAATCCCCAAATCCATCAACACCTTCAGATACTTAGTGCAAGGCCCTGTCTCTACTCCGGTTTTCGTGGAGATTTCATTTAACTTGGAGGCTCCCTCTGCAATAGCGGTAATAATGGAATTATATACCGCCGGCTCTCTAAGCTCCTGCTTTAATAGATTACCCGGCTCCTCATATAAGTAGCTGGAGGTGTCAAAAATATTTTTTAAAATCGCCTCATCCAAATCTGTATCCACGTTCAGCTTATTGATATAATGCGGTATTCCACCTGTAATACCATAAATCAGGGCATTCTCCTCTTCTGATAAATCGGGATTAAATACTGCTGTCTCTTTATAGTTCAGAGCCTCAATTTTAAACTGTGCTGTTCTTCTGCCATACAAAGGGCTCTCATATCCTAACACCTGATACTCCATAAAGCTCATGGAAGAACCACAAAGAATCAAATAAAGCTGACTATCCTTCCACGCATGGTCAATCAGATGCTGCAGTCTGGATGATATAGAAGGCTCCGACTTAGCCAGATACGGATATTCATCAATGACAAAAACAATACGATCCTTACCGGCCAAGTACGAAATCCTATCAAAAGCATCCTCAAAGCTCTTATACTCCGCTGCAGACAAAGCACCTTCATTCTCACACTCACTAATTGCTTTGGATAAAGAACGAAGATTCTCCTGAGGCGTGGTATCCAATGCCGAAAAATATATTTTCTTTTTATCCTGACAAAATTCATTAATCAGCGCCGTCTTACCTACCCTGCGCCTGCCATAAATAACTACACACTCAAAGCCACCGCCCCGGTAACGCTTCTCCATCTTTGCCAACTCATTATTTCTACAATAAAACATATGCCCACCTTTCCTCGCGAACAATTATATGCTTCTTCTCTTTTGTATATCATATGCTACTAACTGCAGAGTTAGTACATCTAATTTTAGTATATTACAAGTTACTATCTTACGAGTTAGTATCTTACGAGTATAATAATTCATTTTTGACTATTTGTCAATAAAATTTTAAATTTTATTTCTTTGCTTTGAATTTTCTGCTTTTAACACTCCACATTACTGCTGATACGGTAAACAGCACTGTAAAGCCGATTGCCAGCCCCCAGCATACCCAGATAGGCCACGGTGTAACCACTTTTACCCTCGTTTCAGGTCCCACCCCATTCATGCCACTGGAATTTACTACCGCATATAAGTTTCGGTGTGCTGCTTCTTTCATGGCTGATACAATAACCGTATCATCTTCGTATTTTTTAATCATGCTTAACTGCATCGGAAGCATAGCATCCATAATGCTTCCTCCCGCCATGACAAAATCCACGGGATTTACATATACATGCAAGGCGTTGTCTGTGATAATTTTACCCTCACAGCCCCACTCATCTCTGAGAATACCCGTAATCAGACCATAATGACCACCGGACCAGATTGGGCCGAAACGGGTATATGCTACCATGACACCATTTGCATCAGCATCTTCTACCGGTGCCTGGAAGGCCTTCAGGTAAATCTCACGGGCAGCCTGCTCATTAACCCAGACACCCAGACCAATACGCTCTGCCTCGCTGTCATTTAAGGCAAAATGCTTCATCAGTACCTCTATGCCCTTTTCCTTCATGCCTGCAACTTCTGCCGCACAAATTTCCCCGGATAAATAACCATCCTCGGAATAATACTCAAAATTACGTCCGCCATAAGGAGTACGGTGAATATTATTGCCGGTACCATAAAGGAAAGATACCCCCACATGCAAACAGTCATTACCGATACATTTGCCCACCTCATACATTAAATCTCTGTTGAAGGTCGCAGCCATAACATCCTCAGAAGTAAAAGCCGTGGCATCCAAATCCGTTTTTAACAAAGACGTGGTAAGTCCCTGAGGACCATTTTCATCACGGGTACCCGGTGCCTGCACAGTCCCAACAGGCATATTCCAGTGAAAACCATCTGCAATCATGCTGCACATTTCGTTAAAAGTAAGCTGATCTAACAAGGGCTTCCATGCAGGGTCGTCATAAGCAAGTCCCCTCATTTCGATTAATTTTCCACCATTATCCGCACCCAGTACCGGCATATCTACTGTCTCATAATCAAGGGGATCGTACTGTAAATTTTGCAAATCCTCTATTAACCGCTCTGTTAAGGAAAGCTTTACGATTTCTGTAGGGAAGGTGCCACTCCAGTCACTTCTCGATAAATAAGTAATTTCGCTAGGACTTCCCTTATACATATTTAAATCAGCACTGTCTAATTGATTGGTAACCACTGCTCCCGTATCTGAAATACTATAAGTGGTTGCATCAAACTCTGCCTCCAGCCAGGTGTATACCAACTCCGGCTGACCGTTCCCATCCATACGGCCCTCTGTATTTTCAGGAGAATA
The DNA here is from genome assembly GCA_017516285.1 of Lachnospiraceae bacterium. Next base: position 94,775 of record JAFXDD010000006.1, on the reverse strand, counting down.
CCCCTTAAATGCCAGAATAGAATTTATGGCATCATGAGCATCTGTAGCAGCAGCAAAATAATAATTCCCTGCATCTAAAATATAGGTTCTTTCCCCATTGGCATCATAGGAAGTCAAATCCGCCCGGTCCACATAAATGGTCAATGTTTCTGAAGCACCCGGCTGCAAAATTCCTGTTTTGCCAAATCCACATAATACTACAGAAGCTTTTTCCACACCATGCTGTTTGTCATAGTCTGTATACGGTGACTGTACATAAATCTGCACCGTCTCCTTTCCGGCAAAACTGTTCCCCACATTAGTCACTGTCACCTGTACAGCAAATCTGTCATTGTCCGGCTCATAATTTACAGACATATCACTATAAGCAAAGTCTGTATAGCTCAAACCATAGCCAAAGGGATAAGCAACGGTGCTGCCATAATTATATGCTCCGGCATTTCCGGTACCCATCACATAATCCTCATAACGAGTCTCATAATAGCGATATCCTACGTAAATACCTTCTTGATAAATCATATAATAGCTGGCCTTTTCAGGTATCACTTCCTCTGTAGCCCCTTCATACCGGGTTGCCACTGCATTCTTCATGGCAGGTGCAGAGTAATTGTCATACACATACGTATCCACCAGACTACCGGAAGGATTTACTGTGCCTGATAAAATTTTGCATACTGCTTCGGTACCCTTAAGCCCTACGTCACCAATCCACAGAATCGCATCAATATCAAACCCCTCATCTTGCATAAAGTCCATTTGAAGTGCATTAGCCGAATTAATCAGTACAATAATTTTGTCGACCTTGCCTTCTTTTTTCATATTTGTAACAGCCGCAAGCATGTCACGCTCATTGCTATCCAGCTCCAGATAATTGGTGGTAGTAAAGTCTAGATCTACCCCTTCGCCACCCACACGGGAGATCATGACAATGGCCGCATCTCCATAATTTTCGATAGAATTTTTGACCTCATCCGTATAGCGTTCCCAGGGCACCTCAGTAACGACCTGACTGGCATGGGCAATTACTCCGCCTTCTTCTCTGCGATAAACACTGCCGGGTCCTTCTTCATAAAATTCCCACAGTGTCTCATTTACATCAAAGCCTTCATCCTCCATAGCATCCCGAAAGCTCTCCGCTTCACTGGCATCAATATTTCCGGAACCTGTTCCGCCATAAATCGGATTCACAGAAGAATTAGAAAGCATACTAATTCTAGCCCCGGGAGCAAGTGGCAATGCACTCTCTTTATTGTATAAAAGCACTGCCCCCTCTGCTTCTACCTGCTCTGCAATTTGTCTGCCATAAGCTTCATTAGCATCCCAGTCTGTAAAATCCGTTTGGAAATACTGAGCATCCTCAGAAACATTTTCTAACTCCCAAAACGTCCCTCCAAAGAAAATAGCCACCGTGTTATCAAAAATAGTAGCCACAATCAAAACAATTATACTGATAATTGCCAGCGGAAAGCTTAAGAACGTGAGCCCCTTCCATGGCCTGGTAGCCTTCCTCTTTGCTTTTTTTAATTTTTTCTTTTCTGCTAAATAAATGTCTTTTTCTCCCATACGCGCCTCCTGTAGAAACAGTTCAGATGCCTGACAGGAAGTGGACCACGGCACAGTGCTTTTTCAGCACGCTTGCGCTCTAAGCTCACGTAACGGTACTAAGTTCAGCTGCGGTGCACGCACCTTGCTTCACTAAGGACCGACGCTCGCTAGAAGGCATTCAAAAGCACTGTGCTGTGGTCCGCATCCTATCAGGCATCTGAATTGTTACCTCCTATAGCATAGTATGACACTTTTGAAAAAAATTATCATTGAAAAAGTAATTTGAAAATGTTAGTATATATAATCATTGCTGTGGTAAACCCAAAACGGAGGCTTTTATGATAAAAATTATAGCTATAGATATGGATGGAACTCTTTTGAACAATGAAGGCAAGGTAACGGCCAAAAATGCAGCCGCTATTCGCAAATATCAGGAACAAGGCGGACATGTTGTCATCAACACCGGTCGTGCTTTTCCTATGGCCGCTAAAATCATTCGTGCCGCAGGTATTTCCTGCGACTATATATGTCTGAACGGAGCCGCTGTCTATAATGCAGAAGGTACTTGCCTGTCCTCTGATGCCATGCCTTATGAGGATATCCGCCTGCTGCGTCATTTAGAGCAAAAATACCGTGTTTTCGTAGATTACCTGACAAGCGAAGGAGCCCAAACTTCCGGCACCAGAGCTTTTACGGAAGAGCACTATATATACCAGGCCTTCACCATGGCCGAGGAAGCAGGTAAATCCACCACCAAAGATGCAGCACTTGCACGCTTCCAGTCCATACTAAACAGTATTCAGTATGAATGTGATATCGAAAGTCTGATAAAACAAGGTGTATCCTTCTTTAAGGTAGTGATTGTTGCAATGGATCCCCATATTCTTTCCGAAATCAAAACACTTTTAAAAGACATACCACAGTTTGCTGTTTCCTCTTCCTTTAAGACTAATATTGAGGTCACTGCCAGCCACGTAGACAAAGGCCGCACCCTAATAGACTACGCCGCTGCAAAGGGAATTTCCATGGATGAAATCATGGTCATCGGCGACAGTGAAAATGACCTCGCCATGCTAAATAAGCCTTTTGGCAAAACCGTTGCTATGGGTAATGCAGAGAATGATATTAAGGACATTTGCAGCGAAGTAACCCTGAGTAATGAAGAAGATGGTGTGGCTTGGGCGATTGAGAAGTGGGGGAGGTAATCCCTTTCTTTTACGCTTTTAAAGAAAAAGGGGTAAAGAAAAAGCAAGCATTTTCTAAAAAATAACTTGCTAAATCACGCATATGCGTGTATAATAAACATATAATAAATCAGCAACGTTGCTGTTGGGGCTGGTCGAAAGACCCTGGTCCATCTACCGGCAGGGAAGTTCCCTGCCATTTTTTTGGAGATTTTACTTATGAACGAATTGAGTATCTTTGTCGATGAAAGTGGTGATTTTGGTGAATATAGTCACTCCGTATTATATCATCACTATGGTTTTCCATAATCAGAATAATGATATCTCAGATGATATCCAAAAATTTAATAGTGAACTTGCATTACTAGGATTTGACTCCCAACATTGTAGCTTACACAAATTCTCTCATCCGTATTAAATGCCCTTCTTCCCGAAGTGGAATTCAGAAAGGTACTTCCTTCTGAATATCATTTGTTTCAAGTGGCAGATTTGATATGCACGCTAGAGCTTATACGCCTAAAAATGGAAACCAAAACCATTTCAAAGCATGAACTTGCTTTTTGGGGTAAAGAAAGTGATTTTAGAAAAAATTATTTAAAACGAGTATATCAAAAAGAAGTACAGTAAGCGCATAGTAATCAAAATGATAATATTGAAACTCCCTGATGGAAATTCTTCAGAGAGTTTCTAATTATAATTATACCTTAGTACTGAATGTCTTTTGTAATTGCAACTTTCAGTGAAATACTATCTTTACCACATACAGCTGCAGCCTTATAGCGTCCGTTTCTATTCGCATAAACATCCTCCGTTAACACCATTTCATCCTCTGATGTATATTGACATTTGTATCCTTTGTAAATAACTTCTGCACTGTTTTCAGACAAAGAATTAGAAACTTGCTGCTTTCCATCAAAATCAAATAGCGGAAACATAAGCTTAAGCTCACCCGGTCCCTCAAAGCAAATCTCTACTCCATCCTCTGAAACCGTACAGGTTTGATAGCAAACAATATCTTCTTCTATTTTGCACGCAAACTTCACTTGAACCAGCCGGTCTGTTATATGCTTTTCCACAAGCTGATACTCTGTTTGGTAGTCATATGTATACATCCATTCTTCACCTTTTTTTATAGCTCCACTTATGGAAAGATAGGATGGATTCGAAATATCAATTTTGTATTTTGGATTTTTACAGAAAGGTACACTCATACAAATCGTCGATGGAGCTCCCTTTTTATGGATTCTTCCCACTCCGCTTGCATCATAAATGGAACTGGCTCTCGTGTCAAGCTCCACGAAGTAGTCACCGAATCTGCAAAATACCTTATGAAACGAATCAGAGGTTTCACATATATAGGCTTTTTCCTTTGCAAGAAAATCAACCTCCTCGACCGCATCATCAGCCATCATGTAGGCCATATACAGCCAGGAAGCTACTGTAATCATATATTTATCATAATACGCATATCCTTCGCAGCCAAATCCACTATCCACTTCATAATAATTCCTTATATGCCGTATCGGCTTCTCCTGCAGCCACGGAAGGATACTTTCCACTGCTCTTTTTGCCGCACTTTTGAATTGACCTGCTTTATCCAAATCCCCTTTCTGCTTAAATACCCCTGCATAATACTCACAAAGTGCTGTAAAAAGGGTTTCGTTATGTAAAAACTGAATGCTCCTGCCTCCAAACGGCAGTTCTCCTGTAACAGACTGCATTTTTAGGGTCATATCTGCTGATTTTAATAAATTTTCTTCTAAAGCATCTCTGCTTTCGCCCTCAAACCCAAAGTACAATGCTATTGCAAACTGTAAACGTGTTACAAGGTCATAAACTATCGGATTCCCCGGATCACAAAACATTCCATTCTCGTCAAAACACAGCAGAAGAGCCTTCATCTGATCTTCAATAAATACACTTTCGTCTCCAATACCTGCATATTTTCTGACCTGTTCACTTGCAGCACCAAAGGCCGCCCAATTATCAATTGGTTTTGGAGGTACCGAAGCAATTTTGCTATAAGTTGTGTACGGATTGATTTTAGCCAGCTTTTCTCTCCACTGCTCCGTAATCTCTTTTTCTACTATCCTGGCCTTTTCCACTTCCAACAGACAAAAAACAATTTCCTTTACTGAGAAATCATTTCCCACGTTGATACCATTAATTCCAAGGGCAACCGGAATCTCACTACAGCACAAATCCATCATTTTAATAAAATCATCCTTAAGCTCCGTCTTTCTCCCATGAGAAATCAAAATGCCAATATTCGCGGTAAGTCTCGGAAATCCGTGCTCCTCTAACCCATTTTTCAAAACGGTATCTGTATATCTCCTGATGTGTTCTAAGCTGTAAGCTTCCAGCACCTTTTCCATCAAATCAAAATATAGTTTTCTCATCAATCAACCTCCATTATTACACTTATAACCGGCCAATATCAGTCGCCTGAATTAGCCGGTTATTCAGTTTCCTATAATAGCTTATTGAAGCGGACCATAAATTTCGATTTCATCTACACACCAAGTATTTCCCTGAGATGCAGTGCTTGGAACATGAACAAAAACCCAGTATTTATTATTCTGATTGTTCTCTACAGCCGTAAAGGTATAGCTAACCTCATACCACGTATCAACCGCCTTCACAGTATCTCTAACTGTTTCTTGCGCTGATAACTGAACTTCCTTGGTTGCTCCATCCACTTCATTTTTTGTCATTACATATACATTTAATGGCGTATCCAAACTACTTTGCTTTACCCGGAATTTCAAAGTGTATTCCATTCCTGTTGTCAATGTAAATCTGCTTGAATTACGTATCTTGGTGCCCATCGCACATGTAATTTTATTACCCTCACTATCATAATGTTCTGTTAGTTTACAAGTAGAACTATGACATTGTTTTGTTGCTGTTAATTTCATATACGCGCCATTATCGTAAGAAGCGTCATCTGTCACATATTCAAATTTATCATGACCATGTTTTTTAGTCGGAGTGTCGTATACTATATCCGCCGTTTCCATATTCAATGCTATAACCGGCGTTGCTGTTGCTACTGGCGGCTCTGTTGCTGCAGGCGGTTCCGTTGCTGCAGGTGGCTCTGTTGCTGCAGGTGGTTCCGTTGCTGCAGGTGGCTCTGTTGCTGCAGGTGGCTCTGTTGCTGCAGGTGGCTCTGTTGCTGCAGGTGGCTCTGTTGCTGCAGGTGGCTCTGTTGCTGCAGCCCCTTCTGTAATTTCAAAAAGCAAAGCTTCTACACCGGTCAATGCAATTGACATAGTACCATTTCCTGTAATGGCATTCTGTGCAGTTCTGCCTGCGATAAGTGTAGCAGTGTATGCTCCCATATCACTTCCATCCACCTTCTTCAAAGGAATATTTACTGTGACCTCGTCACCCTTTACATCGAGTACTGCAAGATAAATCTTACCGTCCTCAGCAGTCCAGGAGTAATACATGTATCCACTTTCGTAACTCATATCCTCTGTAAGCTTTGTACCCTTATCCAGTGCGAAGTGCTCCTTCAGAATTGGCAGTTCCTCTACGGTAAATTTCTTAAGTGCATTCCAGGTATCTATTCCTGCTGTATTACTATCAGGTGTCTTAACCTCCCATAAAGGAATATACTCCGTATCATCCGTTTTTGTCCATACATAATCGCCCCATGTTGCCTTTAATGTCGCGTCCTTTAATATGGAGCTTACATCCACATTTCCTGAATCTGTCACGCCAAAATATCCCAGACCATCTGCTCCTGCAAATAGTGCTTGATATAAATTGTTACGTGAAGCATCCGGTCCATTGAAAACTCCTCCTGGTTGTATTCCATGAATTCCTTGTACATGAGCTGCCATAAGCGTCCAATAAGGCTTGTTTGGATCTAAAGCATCTTCAGCAATGGAAACCTCCTGATAAACTTCTGCTCCCTCAGCCGCAAAATAAGGATCAAGTAACAGCGTATCTACAAAAGTAGCGGATTCCTCGTAATATTCCGATTTATTTTCCACCAAATAGATAATATTATCCTTATCATATTGACGGATCAGACGATAACCATTTTCCAGTTCGCGTCTTGCCTCGTCCTCTGTTCTATGATAAAAAGGCTCATCACCGATACCATAACCGAATAATGCTGGGTGATTTCTAATCTCCGGATTGGATATTATCTCAATGGTTCTCTGCATATATAGCTCATTTCCAGCTGGTCTATTTCCCCAGTACAAAATTACTATATATTTTTGACCTATACTCTGCATATAATCGAGTTTTGCCAAAAGCTCATCTACAGAACTAATAGCTGATCCCTGTATTACATTAACACCGATATCCTCTGCGACTACATCATGTGTCATTCCTACTTCAGTAGCAGCAGCAATTCCGGCATCCACATCATTTTGATCAATAAATCCATCCGGATTAAAATGATATCCAATCACCGGTACAAAACCTTCCCCAAATTTTACTACATGACCGTTTTGATCCAGTGCTGCCGGTCTGTCATACATAAATATATCTTGTCCGACATTTCCTTTGAACTCTCCATCCACATACAGAGAAGCTAATACACAATAAGGACTGTCTAATTTCTCTAGCAAGCCAAGATTAAAGTCAAGCTTAGCGCTTCCTTCAAGCAATGCAATTTCGTCACTCTTATAAATAGACGTTTGTCCGTCATATACTTCAAATACAACCTTGCCATTTTCGCTTCCTGCAGGAGCATTGGAAGTTAGACTTGCTTCAAACTCTGTATTTTCTATATCCGTATAGAATATCTTCATTGGCTTTAAAGATAACATCTTCGGATTGGCTGTCATCGTTAATTCAATGTTGTCGTAATATACAGCACAAGAGCTTCCGGTACTGTTTGCATTATGGCGCAACATTACCTGAACACCTTTGGTTCCCGGTAAAGTACGGACTCTATGTGTATAGGTATGCCATTCTCCATCCTTTATAAAATCAGCTCGCATGGTCTCAGGTTCAACACCGCCAATATAATCTGCGGAGGTAAATTGATTGCCACTAAAGCATTCTATTTTGAACACAGGGAAGGTAGTCGCATTGGATTTATCAATCTTATAATCAAAAGAAATCTGATATTCTGCTTCCGCAACAATCCCCTCTAAATTATATCCTACCGCCGGAGAATTACTATTTCTATACAAATCGATTTTGAGACTTCCATCATCGACCCAGAAATAATCCGTATCTAATTTTGTTTTTGAATTTCCCTTCCAACCTTCAAGGCCCTCATCAAAGTTTCCGTTAGCCAATAAATTCTCTGTGAGCGGTTCACGGTATTTTTTAGGTTCAATTCTGTCAGGATTCATGCTGACTTCGCTTTCTGCAGCCAGCTTAGCCAAAAATTCCGCTTTGCCCGCTATACCTATCGGAATTTCATCCGTGTAAATACTAATATTATCTACACACCAAGTAGTTCCCTCCGCTGCAGCACTTGGACTCAAAATATAAACTCTGTAATTTGTCATATTATAGTTTGATTCCGTCTTGAAGGTATAGCTAACCTCATACCACTTATTCGGCTCCTTTACGGTCTTCACAATTTCATCCTGTGCAGATAAACGAATTTCGGTTCCTTCCGCATCTCTTGTCATTACATATACATTTAATGGCGCGCTCAAATCGCTTTGCTTTACCCAGAACTTCAAAGTAAATTCCTTATTGGCAACCAAACCATCACGATAAGCATAATATATCTTCGTGCACATGCCATCAACCTTAACCGCATTACCTTCACTATCATAATGCTCAACTACTGAACAATTAGGACAATGGCATAGCTTTGTTGCTGTCAGCTTCAAATACGTTCCATCAAGAGAGCCCTCATCTTCTACATATTCAAAAAGGTCGTGACCATTATATTTGTTCGGTCTGTCATAAACCATTTCATCCGTTTCCATATTAAGTACGCCATTCAGTAAGTCAAACCCCTCTTCCGGCGTTTCACTGTCACTGTCGGACGGTGTGTCACTATCGCTGTCGGATGGTGTATCGCTATCACTATCAGACGGTGTGTCACTGTCGCTATCGGATGGTGTGTCACTGTCGCTGTCGGACGGTGTGTCACTAGGAGCCTCTGTTGCCTCTGGTGCGACATCAGACTCCTCTGCTGCTTCCTCAGCCTCATCATAAATAACATAACTTACCGTAGCTGATAACTCTGTATCCTTGCCATCCATTTGAATGGTACAGCTAAGTTCTATGTCCCCATTCATATCAGCGGCCTGTGCCGGTACTGCTGCTACAGCCATTCCTGCTACCATTACCATACAAAGCATAATAGAAAGCCAGGTCTTTTTGTTTTTGCCGTACACAAACAGTGCTGCGATGCCGCAAACTGCAAGAACTGTCAGGATAACCCAAAAGCCTGCCTGCATATTGTCGCCTGTTGCAGCGGAGTTTCCTGCTGTAGTCACGCTGCTTGCAGAGAATAATACACCACCTGGTGTAATCCAGCTTTCACCATCCTGTAAACGCGTGTCAAAAGCAGCACTTTCGCTGGCCAACTTAACACCCTCAGGCGCATTTATTTGTGTAAAGATAAATACTTCTCTGCCGGTATGGTTATCTACCTGCACACTTGCCTTCACGGACTCGCCTGCTTTGTACGAGTCCTTGTCTGTAATAAGCTGTGCTGTCAAACCATCCTTAGTTACTGAGCTGCTCTTTGCTGCCATGACATTCAGGCTCAGAGCCAAGAGCATTACTACGGTCAAAAAAACTGTCAGTAATCGAAACGATTTTGTCTTCATCATCTTGTCCACCTTTCTTAAAAATGGAATACTTTCTTGATATCCTTAAGCCGTTATAAAACGCTTACCCCTTGATAGCTCCGACCATTACACCCTTGGTAAAATGTTTTTGAATAAAAGGATAAATGCATAAGATAGGAACTGTTGAAACCACTATCAATGCATATTTCATCAATTCTGCCATTTGAGCCATTTCATCAACTCCTGTATCTTCTGTCATTTGCGTCAGATTTATAATGTTTCTGACTACCAGCTGGAGAGGATACTTGGCACTATCTCTTAAGTAAATGGAAGCTGCAAACCAGGAATTCCAATGGGAAACCCCATAATACAATACCATTACTGCCAATGTTGCCTTGCTCAAGGGTATCATAACTCTTGTCAAAATCTGATAATGTGCCGCTCCGTCCAAAACTGCTGCTTCCGTTAAGCTTTCCGGTATATTGCGAAAGGCACTTCTCATAATAATTAAATTTGTAGTAGATATAGCTCCGGGAATAATCAATGCCCAGAGACTGTCCAGTAACCCCAAATCCTTAATATTCAAATAACCGGGTACCAAACCACCGCCAAAATACATGGTAATAATAATCATAGTAGTAAACAGTCCATTTAACATAGGACCTTTTACATTCAAACAATATGCACCAAGCACTGTCATAGTCAGGTTTACCATCAAACCAACCACCAATACAAACAAGGTATTTGCAAATCCTGATAAAATCAGGGAATGATTAAATACCATTTCATAAGCTCTTAATGTATATGGCTGCAAAGGTGCCCATAATAATCCTCCATGCCTGAATAATGCATTCGGATCACTAAAAGATGCAACCACTACATAATAAAGAGGATATGCCATAATAAAAATAATAAATAACATAAATATTGTATTTATGATAGTAAAAGCACGATATCCATTTATTTTTTTTCTCATGTGAACTCCTTTGCCTACCACAGACCAATCTCTGTAACCTTTTTACTGATTTTATTAAACGTAAGAACCAGGATTAGATTTATTACAGAATTAAACATACCAACCGCAGAACTATAGCTCCACTCGAAATTCTGCAAGCCCTTACGATAAACAAAGGTAGAAATTACATCTGCAGTATCATAAATACCCGGATTATATAAAAGCAAAATCTTTTCGTGTCCTACATTCATAATGCCGCCTATTCTTAACAAAAGCATGATGATGATTGTACCGGCAATTCCCGGCAGCGTAATATGAATCGTCTGCTTCCAACGATTAGCACCATCTATCTTCGCAGCTTCGTATAATTCCTGATCCACACCTGACAATGCAGCCAGATAAATAATAGAGCCCCAGCCCAAGTCCTTCCATATTCCTGAAATCACATGAATCGGAACATAAAATTCTGACTTGTTTAAAAGGGAAATTCCTTCCGGTCCACCAAAAAAAGTCACAATTTCTGTAATAAATCCTTTATCTGATACAAACAACGTTATCATACCACACATAACTACCATAGATATGAAATGTGGCATATATGAAATTGTCTGGGTAATACGTTTGAACTTATCGTTTTTAATTTCGTTAAGCAACAATGCAAAAATAATTGGCATCGGAAATCCAATAATCAGACTTGAAAGGCTTATAACAAGAGTATTTTTTAATACTCTCCCAAAATAGTAGGATTCAAAAAAGTCTTTAAAATGTCGAAATCCAACCCATTCACTTCCCCAAATTCCGAGTCCCGGTCTAAAATCTTTAAATGCTATCACAAGTCCATACATCGGTTTATAGCAAAATAACAAGTAATAGATAAGTACCGGAAGAAAGAGTATATAAATGCCCGAATATTTTTTTAAATCCTTACATAATCTTTTAAAAAACGTCGATTTTTTCATATATAATAGCATTCCTTTCACACTACGGGTATAAATCAGTTAACTGATGCAAGAATCACTTCTTTGCACCAGTTAACCCAAAACTATACAAGAATATTATCTTGCATTATATGCATCCAAAGCTTTCTGCTGGATTTCAATCATACGCTTTACACCCATTTTTTCCAAAGTAGCAAGATAGGCGCTTTCGAAGGTATCCAGGGACTCTTCTCCTGTAATATACTTAACAATCATCTCCTGATAATATGTAGTGATATCTCCGGAAATTTTAGAGTATTCTGAAGCGTCCTCGCCCGGAATGCTTAAGCTAGGAAGCACATAATCTGCTGCATTTGAATTTGCCCATCTTGTGGTTGCATCCTCTTGCTGCGGTGTATCCTTCTTACGATATTCCTGTACCATAGGACCGTTACTAGCGCCTCTGCTGTATGCTGATTTCGCCATACCTGCAGTCCAGCCATCCGGATTATTATTTACCCAATCCGTCCACTGCTTTTCACCATTTACTACTTCATAGCTTTCGCCCTCAATACCCCAGTTCATAAGGATATCACCTGCTTCCGTATATCCATAATTGAGGAATCTTACTGCTGCTTCTACATTCTTACAATCCGGTGTAATAACAGCATACACTCCGGCTAACGCACCGGTATAATGACTACTCATTGCTGTATCACCTTCTTTAGCAACTAAAGAACCCACACCTGTTACAGAATATGTAGGGTCTACCTCTGCCATAGCCTTCAAATATTCGCCAATTTTACTGGTGGCACCAAAGGTCAAGCCACCGGTTCCGCCTGTCATAGCAGCACTAATCAAATTTGCTGAAAGACTTTGCATATTAGGATCTAACAGCTCTTCTTCATATAACTTGTGTAAATAAACAAGTACGTCCTTAAGCTCCGGTTCTGCAAAGCCATAATGTACTTTACCATCAATCTGATAGAAATTTCCACAAGGAAGTCCAAATGGAGATGTAATAGCACCTTCTCCTATTCCATAATTAAGTAAGTTACCATAGCCTGCTGCAAATGGATATGTAACACCTTCGATTCCCTTAAAGGCTTTTAATACATTATACAAATCTTCCGGAGTTTGCGGTATTTCCATATTCACATCTTCCAACCAGTCTTCACGAATAATCAAACCTCTGCTGGTACAAAGACGCTCATCTAATCTGATAAATGGGAAACCGATAATTTCACCATCATCTGTCATGTTACCCTTCATAGCCCCATCGCTACTCTCTAATGCAGCCATCAGATCCGGTGCATATTCTACATAATCCGTAATCGGCAATACAATTCCATCACGAACTGCAGCAGCGATTCCACCGCTATAGTTATTAAAATTATACATGATAATATCAGGAAGCTCACCACTGGCAAATAACAAATTCATAGCATCCTTATCTGCCAAGTACTCGTGCTTTAATGTGATTCCGGTCTGTTCCTGCCATGCCTTACCGAAAGGTGTCTCTGCCAGGTTTTTGTAATTTGTACTTACATTTGCTTCGTCCATCATAGTAATTGTAAGTTCAACATTTCCTTCAATTGGATAACCCAGCTTCAGCTCTTCCGTAGTCTCTATTGCTTCTGTGCTCTGACTTTCTGTAGCTTCTGTGTTTTTACTTACAGCGGATTCTTTCTGTTCCTCTGCTCCACAACCGCCAAGCATACCTGCAATCAGTGTACCTGCAATGATACTGCATAAAATCTTTTTAACTTTAAGATTCTTCATTGTAAAATCTCCTTTTTAATTTGTACTTACATTTTCTTTAGAAGACATTTCGAACTATCCTCTATCTACATCGCGATGTTGTGCTTTTAGCATATCAACACTTCCACAAATTGAAAAGTAACAAAAGGGAAGATTGCGCTAACAATATCACATATTTTGTTCGTTTTTATATTTTCCGGGCGCCACTCCTACAACCTTTACAAAGGCTCTGCGGAATGTCATAATACTTACATAGCCTACGCTTTCGCTGATTTCTTCTAAAGAATATTCTCCCGTCTTCATCATGACCTGGGCCTTGCGAATACGCAAATTGTGGATGTAATCCAGCATGCTAATTCCTGTCTCATCTTTAAATACTTTGGAGATATATTTTGAATTTCGTCCCACACCATCTGCCACGGAACCTATATTCAGCGTACTCTCCATATAATGTAAATCGATATATTCTATAATTTCATTCATAATACTTTTATTTTTCAGCCATTCATGCGTATCAATAACTCCACCACCAATAAGACTTTTATAAGCAAGTGCCTCTGTTACAGCTTTATACAATCCCCTGACACGATCCAATTTATCTTCCCAGCCACTGACTGCTACCGATACATCGATGCCCCACTTTTCTTTCATCAGGATACATAAATATTCACATCTCTCTATGCAAGACTTTTTAAAGTTCTCAGGGTCACAAGTCTTAAATAGATAAAATAAATATTGCCCGTCCTCCAGACGATAATAGATTTCGCCCTTGATTAAGTCTGAAAACATGTTATCTAATACAAATGCCCAAAGCTCATCTTGTTCACCGGTATCCTTGACAACATTCGGTATCAAAAAACCAATCAAAACAATATTTTCATTGTCTTCCAGACTCACAAGAATATCCTCTTCACTGCTTCGAAGCCATGTAGACCTTCCCTTCATCAAAGAAAGCAAATAATATTCCTTTAAGGCTTCTTCTCCATTTTGCACTTTCTTTTGCATAACCTGCTGTTCTTCCACAAGCTTGCTATACGCACTTTCAATCTCCCAAAATTCATTCCCTTTCTTCTCCCCTCCGGTTATCTTAACATGCAAATCAGATAATGGTCTGAAGTTTTTCCTTGCTAAAACGGAAGCGCAGAAAATACCGACTAACAGTGTCAATATTAAGCTTACACAGAATAAATTTCGAAGATATTGAAATTCCTCCCAAAAATCTCTTTGCGGTATCATCAGATAATACGCGAGCTTTGCCTCAGAGGATTCCTCACGCACAACCATGTACTCGCTTGTTTCCCAGAAATCATCATTCCCCTCCATATAAGAAGTTTCCATCGGAATTTCCTCTATTCCCTCACTGGATACTGCCAATAAAGGCGTATCACCCGAGCAAAGAATCAGCTTCGTGCCTAAGCTTAACGATTTAACCAGTTTTTCAATTTCTGATATGGAAACGCTGATAAAAACATTGGTTTTTTCAGTGCCGGGCCAATAATAGCTGTTTGCATATACAATGGATACGTCATCAGCATCATTTCCCCAATAATTATTTACCATAAACTCATTCTGATATTCTTCCGAAAGAAAGTCCTTCCATTCTGCATAATCCGTTTGCTGCTGCCAAGTACGATTTAAGCTTGAATAATAGCTCCTGCTATCGCTTCCCCCTTTTCCAATTACATAATCCGTCTCCTGCATATAAACAAGACTGACTACCTTTTTTCTCCAGCTGTCATATTTTTCTATTTGCTCATATAATTCACTGACATTATCATAAAACCAGGCATCCTTTTTATCACTCTTTATCAGTGTTGCAAATAAATTATTCGTTACAATAAATGCATAAAAGGAACGTTGTTCATATATGTATTCATCCACATTATCTGCCAGATTTTCCAAAACAAGCTTATTACTATCATAAATTTCCTGCTTTATCATATTTGTACTGTAATAATAATTGATAAAAATCGTAACAACAGGTATTAATAATATAATTAAATAGGAAAGAACCCACTGAACTATCACACTCTTATTTTTTCTCATATCATCATACCTCTTAGTTTTTTATTTCTATTTTAAAATAACATTTTTCCTTTAATAAGTATACTGGCAAAAAAAGGATTTATTTATCCAACTCAAACTCCGTAACCGGTAATAAAAATCCAAATTCCTCCGGTGAAAAGGAAGTCTGTCCAAGTGTAGTAGAAGTGTCAGTTGCCTTCCATTTGGCATTTCCGACACGTAAGCCCAGCTTTATTGCAGTTTTTCCGTTCCATTTATCCTCAGGAATTCTTGTGGACAAAATATGCTTCACACGCTCACCCTCATACAGTGTTTCGAGTCCATAATTGGAAAGTTCATTTTTAACTCCATCTCCCCAAACGCCCTGCAATGAGACAACACTTGGTGCAAGTGCAAGTCCAACATCTCTCCGCTTCGTAGAATTAAAATTCACAAAAGAGCTGTTAGTATCCTTTACATAAATCACTTCGCACTCCGGATGAAATAAAGAAAACTCATAGCACACGGAAAAATCATCGTCCTTATCGCAATTAATATTCAATTTGATATACTGATTCTCTATATATGCGCTAAACGTCCTATTTCCCTCGAGTTCTATCTCTTTTGCTGCCTCCGCACTAGTACCAAGAGGATAGGCATCAAAGCCCTCCGCGTAATAGTAGCCAAGTGCATGCCTGTCACTTAAAAGACGCATTTTAATTTCTTTAAAGTCGGCATCAAACAGTGCTCTTAACTTTGAAATTCTTGCTTTCAGTTTTTCCTCAAAAAACTTAAAGCCCTCTGCTTCCGAATGATATCCTAATCGTGGGTCTTTCTTACAAAGCTCTATCATTCTTTTAGAATTTTCTATCTCCAAATGAACAATCTGCTCCATCTCTTCTAATACTTTCCAAGGATTTCCTTGTTCCTCTCCAAGCTTCTCGCGAAGCTTATAAAATTGAAGAATATGATACCCACTGCTAAGCAGTACACCAATCGCTTCTTGACAAGTAATAAATTCATTCTCCATACCTGCCGGCAAAAACGCCTGTCCCTGCTCCCACTTATGACACATTTTTTCCAAAAGCACTACTGCTTCATCCAACGTATGCCCACGGAATAGACATTCTCCCATACGATCACCGTCAGGTGGGTCAAGAAGCTGCCAGGAACGGGGCAGCATTCTATTCTTTGGCAGCGCAGACAGCTCCCATACTACCCCATCATGCATTGGTCCATAATAGCTAAACATGATATTGGTCGGATAGTGGCGATATGCTTCTTCAAAGGCGCTCCATGCTTCCGTTACCTGTTCTGCATAAGTACTACCGTAAATTCGAGCGGCAAGCTCACGTAAAAAATCTTTTTTATCCTCAAAATTGTCAAGATAGGACAGCTCTGTGGATGCTCGATTCATAATAGACGGATAATTTCCAAAATACCAGCACTCCATAATTCCACTGACTCCCAGCTCTCTGGCACGCTTATATTTATCAAACAAGATGCCCGGAACCGGGATATATGGTACGGTTGCCATCTCATGAGAAGAGCATACCTGCATCTTCGCATATATTTCCTTTCCGTACCTCTTAGCTTCCATTGCTGAAGCCGAGAACATTTCAGATGGTCCCGGATAAGAAAGCCAATAATCATATGCCGCTCTCAGCTTTCCAAGCTGCATGTCAATACCGCCATCTTCAAAATTCTGCATAACAATAACATCTTGTGTTGCCTTCTCAATGTACTCGCTGATATCGTCATTCTCCCAAAATCTATGTCCATATGTCCAACTGATAAATTCCGCTCCTGTATTTGCACGACGTAAACCTTCCTTAATCACATCCACTGCATAAGCAAGGTTCTCTCCTCTTGAATAGGCTGCACATCGTGGGCATTTGGTAAAAGTGCCAACCGATGCACAATTCGTAACACGTTCTCCGGCCGTGATATCAATATATCCACCAAGCTCCGGAATGCTTTTAAAAATATATTCCACGCAATATATTACATGCTCACGTGCCTTAGGCATCCGCAGACATATAGGATGCCTTGTGTGAATATTGGTTGCAGGAACGCCAATCAGCTCCGGCCACTTTTCCACCTCCTCCGGGAAAAGCCCCATAGGCTCGATTGCAAATACATATACCTTGATACCATAGCGCTTACACTTTTCCACTACAGCACGTAATTTCTCCATTCTGCGTTCACAGTCATCACCGGCACCGGGCATATAAGGTGACCGTACCAGCTGTGCAAAGCTTGTATAAATCCATAAACCATTGGTACCATTATGAGCAAGTCTATTCAAATATTCATCCGGATAATAATCCGTATCATCCAAAAGCTCATCCCCCCATTTTGGGGCACGATTGGTAGGTGAAAAAAAACCTCTCGTAATACGTCTGCGTATGCCGGGAACACGTACTATATCACCAAGTGACAGTATCGGCCCCTCTCTCTTTATCATTTCTTCCTCAAGATAAAAAATAGCACGACGTACTCCCTCCGCCTCACACGCAATGATATCCACGTGATTTTCTTTTACAGAAATCGTAAAAGCACCTTCCGAAGCAGCTTCTCCCTGAATAATGTTTATCGGATATTCTTCTCCTGCAATGCCTGTTATGGCCAGAAAACTTGCAAAATCTTCATAAGCTGTAGCAAGCACCTCATCCCATTCAGCTACCTTCGCACGAATATAAATTCCTTTTACATACACCTCACCATCAAACAGCTCACGTCTATCAAGATGCTTAGGTGGTTTAGAATGATATGGTCGCCTAAGCTCATCTATAAATTGAGCATCCGGCTGTTTGTCAAAAAATTCATCAATACGCATAGCGTTTCCTCCCAATATTAGCTACGCTTTTCTCTTTCCATCGCCATCTCAACATACAGGCAGGATGACCAACCGAAATCACGCACCATCATTAATCGAGCAAAAAATTCTGCAGGTTTTATTGCAGGTCCCTTGCGTCCTAGTTCTGACGGACACAGTCTGTTATGAGGATCATATACCTCAAAAATGACACCTTCCCGTTCATACCATTCCGCTATTGCTGCCAAAGTTGCATCTACTATGTGGTCGGCTTCCTTTACATATCCGTACTCACGTAATCCCTGCTCCACCATGTAATTGTAATTAATCCAAACAGTTCCTCTCCAGTAATCATCACAATGCATCGGATCATCCAGGGAAACCGTAGGAATCGGCATTGGTGTATTAAACGTATCCGGGTTGGTTATATCTGCTGCCAAACGTGCTGCGCGCTCCGGGGTACACACTCCCGCAAACAATGGCAGTAAGCCTGCCGGAGTACTTACCTTACGGAAATTTCCGCTTTCCAGTTCACGGTCATAATATCTTCCATCCTCTTCGTCATACAGTTCTTTATTAATCTGCTCAGCAATACGTGTATATAAGGAAGCATACAGTTCTGCATCCTCTGTGATTCCAAGTATGCGAGCCAGCTTCTCCATATGACGCATTTCATTTGCCATAAAGCAGGAATAATCGATGGCATCCATGAGCTGAACCACATCAAATCTTGGTGTATTGTCCATACCACTTTCCCCACAGCGGCAATCCTCTGCATCCGGATCTACATACCACTCGTACAGATAATTGCTGTTTGCATCACGGTTTTTCATGACCCAATTTAAATAGGATTTGATTCCGCTATACATTTCTTCCACCCACTCACGACGTCCTGTCTTTTCATACAGAAGATATACTCCCCATGCTATCAGCGGTGGTTGTGTATGCGGAACAACCCAACCGTCCGGAAAACACATATGCGGAATGAATCCGTCCGGATCCTGGGCATCTAATATAGAGCGTAAGGTATCATATGCCAGCTGCGGTTCAATATGTATATTTCCAATAGAATGAAATACGGAATCCCACAGCCACCACTTTTTATGCGGAATACGATCAGGAGTGGTCCAGCGTCCTTTAAAAACACCTTCTGCGGTATATACCTGTGATTTCATGACAGAAAAACACTTGGCAAAAGTACGTTTTTCTGCCTCACTGCCCATCGTGAGCTCCGGAACCATATCAAAATATTTTCTGCGCAGCTGTGCAATCCCCTCCATATCTGCCTTTAATGCTTCCCTTGCTGCTCTGACCGCATCCTCACAGTCTTGACTGCGTGCTACTGCAAAGTAAATCTTTTCCTTTCTATTTTCCGTCGTAAAAGCATACCAGTTTTCACCGCACTTATATGCCTTTCCTCCATCTAAAAGCTTTTCCTCTGCCAAGTCAGCCCGAAATACCGGTATGGCTACATTGGCCGGTGTATAACCCACTATCGAACGCTGATCTAAAAATAAAAATTTAAAAACCGCATTATCCTTAAAGCTTCCTTCAATTAAATCGGAAGCCACCAACGAAAATGTGATTTCCTGCACCCAAGGTGTACCATACATACGCAGATACAATTCAACCGTGGTTGCATCCAGTGTCATACCGATGTGCTCCCCCATTAATTGCCCACACATACTATCACGAAATGTTGTGGTTCCCTCCAAACCGGAATAAGCAAAAAAAGCGCCTCTTCCCCAGACATTAGGTAAATATTTCATGTTCTCGATTCTCCATTATAATTTTTTATTATTTACTAAAGTTTTTTTAAGTAATTGCCATCCACCAAAACCCCTTCATTAATCACGACAAAAGCATTCGGATCGTGCTTATGAACAATGTTCTTTAAGTGCATAACTTCATATTTGGACAGCAGTATGTACAATACATGTGATTCTTCCCCGGTATATGCTCCCGTAGACTGCCATTTGGTAATACCTCGTCCCAGCTCACCAAACACTTCCTTTTCAAGAATTTCGGTATTGGCTTTGGTAATAATCTTTACTTCTACATTGATATTCTGAATATGCACCTTGTCTATTGCCACAGAATATACTACTGCAAAAATCAGGGAATATATTACAATCTCCACGTTAAACATCAGCAGGCATATCCCGTAAAGAAGCAGGTTTACAAACAAGTTCAGCTTGCCCACACTGAAGTCTTTTTTCCACTGGCTGAGGAGTATGCCTGCCACATCTATACCACCCAACGAAGCACTCATACGAAGCGTTATACCAGTACCGATACCGGTAACAATTCCACCCACCACACAGGCTGTCATGGTATCTTCCACAATAGGAGTAATTGGTATAACTGCCATAAATACCGTCATAAAAGTAACAGAAAGCACAGTTTTAATCAGAAATCTTTTTCCTGCCCTTTTCATGGCAAACATCAAAAGCGGAATATTTATCAAGTAATAAATCACGCCTGCAATATCAAAATCCGTAACAGAAAAGTGCAGGTAGTCCACCAACCATGTACGAATAAGCTGACATATTCCCAATAGACCGCTGGTATAAAGACCGGCAGGAACCACGAATAAGTTCACACCTATGGCATATATAAAGGTTCCAAGCAGACACCCTGCTATTTTCTGTCCTTCCAAAATCAATTTTTTATTCATACTCTATAATACTCATATATCTTTCGCAAGTTTTCCATTTCCACCAGATCCTTTGCTCCATCTCCGGTAGTCACAAATCCATGCTCAAACTTTTCCAACACACTGGAGGCATATGCCGCCGCAAGCTTTCCATCCACTTTTCTCGGCTCTCCCAAACGTGCCACACAGTTGTCATAGTAAATCTTTTGCAGAGTGTCACTATCAAGATTTAATGGTGTAAGACGACCTCTGAACCTGTCTTCAAAAGGCGTATCCCATTCCAGCATACGGCGAGTAAGATTGATACGATATCCTGCCGTCATACATTCCTCATAGTCTTCCAGATTCTCAGAATAAAACATGTTATAAGTATCTGTTCCAAAATAGATCCGGTCTGCGTACTTTTTAAAGAACTCACGCCATTCCTCCGGTCTTTTGGAAAATCCCACAAACATTTCTCCTCCCGGGCACAAATCGAAGGACACATTCGGATACTTCTCAAAAAATTTAATAGTACCCTCCAGGTCATCTCCCATAAAATAGAAATGAGCCAGGGTTATACGCAGCTTCGGAAACTTGGTTAAAATACCTTCTATCTCCTCGCGCAGCTGTTCCAAAGTGGTAAAGGTTTCATCATAAAACCAGCCTCGTTCCAATGCAGCCTTCGAAATCTTCGTAATATCCCAGTTTGCAGCAGGATCACCCACATGATAGGTAAACGGCATATTATGTGCTTCGGCATACTCGTAAAACTTATCAAAAATCGGATCGTCCAGGCGTCTGCCAAGCTTTTTGCGTGAATTCGGCTTGCCGTCCAGCATTTTGATGCCATCAAAGCCCAGAGCATCCATCAGCTGCACTTGGCGCAAGTATCCATCCGCAGTATCCCTTCCGTCATAATAATGGAACAACGTACCATTGGCATAAACCTTACGGCTCGGCCAAGTCGCATTCATCACAGATTTCACATAAAGAGCCTTGGCGTTATTGCTGGCATCCCCAGACTCATCATTTAACATACACTGCAGCACAATCCTCTCATATCCGTAGTGATCCATAATATTAGTATATATCTGTATGGTCTTCTCCAGCGTATCTTGATATACAAGATGCAGATGTGTATCACATATGGTAAAGGAATGGTAATTATTTATTTGTTCGTTTGTCATAATGATCATAGCCTCACTTTCTTTTTGCTCCAGCATTTACAGGATGAACCTACAGTTCATGAAATGCCTTAAGCCATTCTCTTTTAATAAGCTCATGTCCTGCTGCTGTAGGATGTACTCCATCTTCCAGCCAGTAACTGTTTGGTTGCGATTTCGCCGCCTCATCAAATTTATGCTGCAACGGAATAAATGGTAAATTATATTTCTCAGCCACCTTTTTTGCTTTCTCTGCCCGCTTCTTTACTTCTGCATTGAAAACATTCCACTTGTCCGGATACTCTTCCGTATTTTCTGTAGCACGCTCCCTTAAACAAAACGGCTCCATAATCACGATTTTTACATCCGGCAGTGCTTCTTTAATCTCTTCAATCATCATGCAAAAAATTTTCTCATACTTATCTGCGGACACGCCATTCTGACGGCTAAACTCATGCCATACCCCATTCACACCGACCAGGATACTTATATAATCCGGCTTCAAATTAATGATATCTGCCTTAATTCGTGCATATACATCCACAATCCTGTTGCCACTTAATCCCCTATTATAAAAGGTGTATTTACCCGGATTTTCTAAACCTAACTGTGCACTCACAAGCATTGCATAGCCGTCCCCTAATCCATTCCCTCTTCCACAATCTGTGATGGAATCGCCTTGAAATAAAATAGTTCTCATTATGCTCTATCTACTCCTCGTAAATTCATATTTTTTTAAATGCCTTAAGCCATTCTCTCTTGATCAGCTCGTGCCCGGCTGTTGTTGGATGAACTCCATCGCGTAGCCAGTAATTGTCAGGTGACGCTTGAGATACTTCATCAAATTTGTCCTGCAGCGGTACAAAAATCAGCCCATACTTTTCCGCTATTTCTTTTGCTTTTGCTGCCCGCTTCTTTACCTCTGCACGAAATAGGTTCCATTTATCCGGACAATCCGCTGTATCCTCTGTATTCACGCCTTTTAATACAAAAGGCTCCAGAATCATGATTTTAACATTCGGCAACGCTTCCTTTATCTCTTCAATCAGCATAGAATATACCTTGAAATATTTTTCCGCTTCTACACCCTGCCTATAGTTAATTTCATGCCACACATCATTTACTCCAATCAGAATACTTATCACATCCGGCTGCAGATTTATAATGTCCTCTTTAATTCTTGCATATAAATCAACCACGCGATTGCCACTAATCCCTCTGTTATATACAATATAATGATTGGAGTACTCGAAGGTTAATTCTCCCTTTACAAGCGTTGGATAGCCAACGCCTGTATTTGCATCATTTTCTCTGGAACGACCTGCATCTGTTATGGAATCCCCTTGAAATAAAATTGTTTTCATTACTTTTCCCTCAAAATCTTATGATTCTAAAACTTTACCAAGTTGTCAACCTTTACTGGAAGTCCGGACGCAATGGATTTATTTGCCGCAACACCTGTCAGAATAGACAATGCACCATCCACCTGATTGGCTGCTCTATGGAATTTATCTTCTCCCGGCTCACCAAAAATATCTTTTAAAAGAGCAGGATCACCACCGCCATGTCCACCTACAGCTAACGGAATCTCTACTTCATAGGAAGCACCAAACATTGGATGTACCATAATTTTCTTGGATTTAACAGCACCTTCGTTTGCTTTATCTCCACCGGCATTTACATAAGAATTTTCGTAAACCTCCAACTCAATACGACCCTTGCTGCCGTTAAAGGCTACACGAAAGCCTTCCAGTGGCAGATAAGAATTCAGGGAATAGGTTAAAATTGCATTGTTTTTATAACGAACCATAACACCCATGGTATCCTCGATACTGATTTCTTCAGAGAATACACTCTTGTCGCGGAGATAGCCGTCCTCATGCTCTGCATCCAGATACAATGCCTTCATATCCTTACTTGCTTCCATATCCAGGTAGAACGGATCTTTTTTCGCTATTTCACTACCATGGCAGCGATAATAAAAATCTTTTATACCTCTACGCTCTGCATTGGTACGTCCGTAGAAATTTAAGCCACCCATAGCAAATACCGTATCCGGCTGCGTACCTAACCAGAAATTAACCAAATCAAAATGGTGGGTAGACTTATGTACCAAGAGACCGCCGCTGTTTTCCTTGTTACGATGCCATCTGCGGTAATAATCTGCACCATGTCGAGTATTTAAAAACCACTCAAAATGCACGGAAAATACATCCCCAATCACACCATCCATAAGCAGTTCACGTACCTTCGTATTGTGTGCTGAATAGCGATAATTAAAGGAAACTCGTACATCTCTGCCGGTTCGCTTCTGTGCATCCAGAATTGCCTGCGCTCTCTTTTCATCAATAGTCATAGGTTTTTCCGTGATAACATCACAGCCCAGCTCCATGGCACGAATAATGTAATCATCGTGGGTTCTGTCCACAGAAGTTACAATAATACAATCCGGTTTTGTTTCTTCAATCATCTTTTCAAATTCATAATGCTTGTAGGTTGGCACTTTTTTGCCACCTGCTTCCTCCAACAAGACATTTGAATAGTCCATCCTGGTTTGGTTTACATCACAAAATGCCACCATTTCGCTCGTTTCTGAGTAGTCCTTTGCTACAGCTACAAAAAATAAACTGGCTCTTCCACCTGTTCCTACCTGTGCATAACGTCTTTTACTCATAATTAAATTCCTCCATAACGCAATTCATATTTTTCTATTTTTAATTTCCTACCATGGATTAAATTCAGATCCAAGTAGTTTCAATATTGCTTCAACCAAAAAATAATCCCCATATATCAACATACGATGTACTCCCGCAGCTTTTTCTGAATAAAGTCCGGGAACGGGATAACGTTCTGTACCATGGGATAAAAGCAAGTCTGTCTCGCAATCAAGATTAAGAAATTTATCGCACATTGCACGAAGAATGTTCATAGCTCCTTGGGAATACATCCCTCCTTCATTCTCAGAAAGCACTTTTGCCAATTCCAACAATCCGCACGCAGCGCACGCTCCTGCTGAAGTATCATAGTATACAGGTTCTGAAGGCGCCCTAAAATCAGCTCTCGGTATCCAATCATCCGTACAATTTGCCAAAAAATAATTTGCGACTCTTTTAGAAGCATCGAGATAGCGTTCTTCTTTGGTATGTAAGTAAGAAAGCACGAAACCATACAGCGCCCATGCCTGACCTCTCGACCAGGAGGAACCCACCTTATACCCCTGTCCACCAAGAGTCTCAACTACTTCTCCTGTTTCTCTATCATGCTCAACAATATGTGCAACAGAACCGTCTGAACGTATATGGGAAGCAATGGTATTATCTGCATGAGCCATAGCGATACGTTTAAAGCGATCATCGCCTATTACATCGGATGCCCAATATAAAAGCGGTAAATTCATCATACAGTCTATAATTGTCCAATTATTTACAGGTCTCCCCCAGCCCTTAGCATTACCATCGTTCCAGGCTCTTATAAAATTCCCACCCAGAACAAACCGTGATGATAACGAGGCTGCTGCCAACAGACTTCTGTTTTTTGATTTTTCATCACCAGTCAATCTGTAAAGCGCTCCCGAAAGAATGTGCCACATAAATCCAACATCATGATGCATTCCTTCAAAATTCAAAAAAACCTCATCCTGCTGAGCCTCACTGCTTTTTGCCGTTAAAAGATACTCCTCTTTTCCCGTCTTTTCATACATCAACACATTTAAACCACCCCAGAATCCACTTACCCAATTGAAAGGCGTAACTGAATTATGAAATCCATCCTCCCCGATTCTGGTAGGTATTTTATCACGTGAGCGGACCGTCATAACAGAAAGCTTCTTCTCCAGTTTCTCAAATAACGCTTCTGCCCACTCCCTGTTTGCCTCTAAAATCTGTTTGTAATTATCCATCTCGATATACTGTTCCTCCTATGAACCATTTTATTGTATATTACAATAAAATTATATCGATAATGCAGAAAGGAGTACAGTAACAAAAAGTAAGATTTCAATACCAAAATTGCATAAAGCAAGGGAGCCTTACAGCTCCCCTAACCTTTAAAATATCCAGCTATATAATAATCGTGTTTAACCGGATTAAACATCTAAAGCCAGTGCCTGAACCTCTTTCGGTGATAAGCCGGTCATTCTGGCTATAAAGTCAATAGACAAACCGCCCTCTTTCAGCATCCTTTCTGCTGTTTCCTTCGCCTGTTCCAAGGCTCCTTTCTGCATTCCAGCCTGCATTCCTTCACTATTTGCCTCTTCCATCATTTCCTTAAGTGCCTGACACATATCTACCTTTTTCTCCTCATTTTCTTCCTTAAACTCTACACCGGTTACGCTGCTGACCACTCTGGCCGCATTTCTGTCCATATTTTTAAAGCGATCGTCCTGCTGCACCATTTCATTTAATTTCGCCTTGTCCTTGGAATGCTTGATAAAAAGCATTACCTCGCGCAGGCTTGTCTGAAACTGGTCAATCTCTTCGTCCGACATATGCTCCGGTGCTATCAGATTTAACTTATAATCTGATACGTAAGACAGAATTTCCGGATTCTGTACAGACAGCATTTCATGCAGGCTCATGGGACCGTCCCACTCGCCGGCTCCAAAATATACGGCCAGAGTAATCACCGGTATCAGCCGGTCCTCTCTGTAGAACCCGGACAAATACTCGCCGCTATCCGGCTTCTTGGCCAGTTCCTCCCAGTCGCCTGCCTTTCTGGCTTCTCTGTGAGAACGGGCTGCCTCCTCCACCTGTGCCGCGTACTGCAGGGCATCATAGACCATATTCCTTACAGGCATAGCATGATGTACCTCACTCTGTGACTCAATACCCAGCAGAAGATAAACTGCGTTCTCATCCTCCATGGCGGTGGCACTTTTTAGCACATCCCGATACCTCTGTGTCGGAACACCGGCTCCATCTGCACCGTAAGGTATCGCCGTGAGATCCGTATCCAACGGCTTCAGATTCTCAGGCTTGATGACCTGCTCCCCTTTATAAATAAACTTATTGAAGGCGTCTGCAAATACAGTACTTTCCTTCATGTAATCCTTTGTAGAGATGTCTTTTTGACCCATATATGACCTCCTTCTCTCCAAGTGAATTGGTATACATAATTACATCTTAACACTCGTATTATTTATAATCAAGTACCAATGCACTCAATTCTTAATATTGTTCTGCATAGGTGATAATTCCATCAACAAGTGACTGTTGCAAAAGCTCACTCCACCTGTGATTTGTCCCCCCACCTCCCTTATGCAGTTACAAGGCCATTGTAGCAAGTTCTTTCAGGGAATGTGGACATTATATCGTCCAAATTGTAAACTTTTTGTTAACAAATAAGAATTTTAGTGTAGAATTAAGTAACCCTCCGAATTTATTGTAACATTATAAAAGCTCCCTGAGGAAATCCTTACGGGAGCTTTTACAAATCATATTTTATTCTAAATATTACTTCACAGCCTTCTTTGCTGCCTTATATGCCTGATATGCCTGATAAGCCTCAGTCTTTTTAAACTTGCGTTTTCCGAGAATCCACATTACTACTCCTGCAACAAACAGTACACCGAACACGATAGCTACTGTCTTACAGATAGTAAGAAGCTTTAACTCTGTAATCTTAATGGTGGTGTCAGGACCCATACCGTTCATACCATTGGAGTTTGCAATAGAGTACAGGTTGTGGTGACAAGCTTCTCTCATTGCTGTCACGATTACAGGATCGTTCTCATACTTAGGGAGCTGGCTTGTTACATACCATAGCATTGCATCGTAGGTAGAAACACCTCCTGCCATAACACCATCCACACCATTTACATATGTGGTTAATACGTTATCCGTGATGTTAAGTCCCTTTTTGCCCCATTCTTCACGCATAATACCTGTCATGAGGCCCTTGTTGGAACCGGACCAGGTTGCACCCCAGCGTGTGTAAGCAGTCATAACGCCTGCATCTGCTTCTTCAATAGGAGCCTGGAATGCCTTTAAGTAGATTTCACGAGCGGCCTGCTCATTAATCCATACACCCAAACCGATACGGTCCTGCTCACTGTCATTTAATGCAAAATGCTTCATTACTACGAATACACCTGCATCTGCCATAGCTGCCACCTGATACTTGCTCATTTCCCCGGCCAGGAATCCATCTTCAGAGTAGTATTCGAAGTTACGTCCACCGTAAGGTGTTCTGTGTGTGTTGTTACCAGGACCATACAGACATGCAATGCCTGCTTCTAAGCAGTTATTACCCATAACTTTGCCGATTTCCGTCATAATGTCTGTGTTAAAGGTAGCTGCCATCACATCTTCTGAGGTAAATGCAGTTGCCTCTAAGGAAACACCACCTGAGAATAAGCTTGCCGTCAGACCCTGAGGACCGTTCTCATCGCGGGTAGCAGGTGCCTGTACAGATTCAACCGGCATGGTCCAATGGAAGGAGTCACCGATTAAGGAAACCATTTCTTCAAAGGTCATCTGGTCTAACAAATCCTGCCAAGCAGGGTCATCAAAGTCCTTGCCAATCATATCCACCAACTTCAGACCGTTGTCTGCACCTAAGGTAGGCATTTCTACTGCTTCATAATCAGCAGCATTATACTGAACATCCTGAAGGGCAGCAATTAACTTCTCGGTTAAAGTAATCTTGAGGATTTCTGTTGGCCAGGTACCAGTCCAGTCATTACGGGACAAATATGTAATTTCTTCCTGCACACCATCGTAAAGATTGATATCAGCATTTGATAACTGATTGGTAATTTCTGTACCATTTAAACTGGCAGCATATGTAGTAGCATCAAACTTGTCATTGGTCCATTTGTAAACTAAATCTGCATTACCCTTACCATCCATACGTCCCTTTGTGTTAGCAGAGGTATAACCCTTTGCTGCCAATACATTATTTACAGCATCGTGTGCATCTGTTGCTGCTGTAAGGAAATAGTCACCTGCATCTAAAATGTAAGTGCCTGCACCATAGGTGTCATATGAAGCCAGGTCTCTCTTGTCTACGTATACCGTGATGTTTTCACTCTTGCCCGGAGCAATGATACCCGTCTTACCAAAACCACAAAGTGCTACAGAAGCCTTTTCTACGCCATTTTCCACGTCGTAAGCAGTATATGGACTCTGTACATAAATCTGAACCGTTTCCTTACCGGAGTATTCCTTGCCGGTATTGGTAACCTTCAAGGTAACCTCAAACTGGTCCGTTGATTTGTTGTACTTCACCTTCATATCACTGTATTTGAAGTCTGTGTAGCTGAGACCATAACCGAATGGGAATGCTACAACGTCCTCATATACATAATCACCGGCATTGCCTGTGCCCATTACATAATCTTCGTAGCGTGTTTCATAATATTTGTAACCTACATAAATACCTTCCTGATAAATCATGTAGGTAGAAGCATTGGCAGGAATCATACCTTCCTTGTAGCCTTCATAGGTAGTAGGCACAAAGTTTGCCATTGCAGGGGAAGAATAGTTGTCATAGCAGTATGTATCCACCAGACTGCCGGACGGAACTACATTTCCGGCTAAAATCTCAGCCACTGCATCAATGCCGGAAATACCCACGTCACCAATCCAGAGACAAGCATCTACACCATACTCATTATCCTTTAAGAAATCCACCTGCAAAGGATTCGCAGAATTGATTAAAACAATAATCTTCTTGATGGTGCCGGCATCCTTCATTGCCTTTACATTCTCCATCATTTCCTTCTCGTTCTCATCTAATGCCAGATAATTCACAGCATCAAATTCAAGGTCCGCACCTTCGCCACCTACACGAGAGAAGGTAACAATTGCCGCATCACCATAGCCTTTTACGGAATCAACCACATTATTGGTGTAAACACCCCACGGACATTCACTGGTGGTAGCCGCTGTGGTAGTAACCACACCGCCAACTTTACGCAAATACTCTGCCGCATCTACAGCATAGAAATTCCAAAGCGTTTCATTTACTTCGAAACCGGAATTCTCCAAAGCATCCTTTAAGGTATTTGCTGTAGAAGCATCGATATTACCGGAACCTGTACCGCCATACACCAGATTTACAGAAGAATTGGAGAAACAGCTTACCTTGGAACCTTTAGCCAAAGGAAGTGCATTATTCTCATTCATCAGAAGCGCCGCACCCTCTGCCTCTACTAATTCGCAAAGCTCCAGACCGTACTCTACCATTTCTTCCGGAGAAGCGAAATCAGACTCGTAGTAAATCGCGTTTGCATCCTTATTTATCAGTTCGTGGAAATCACCGCCCACGAAAGCAGCCAATGTATTGTCAAACATGGACAATGCAAAGGTCGCAACAGCCATAATGACCGCAATCGGCCCACTGATAAGTGTCAGCGCCTTCCAAGGCGTGACTGTTTTTCTTTTTGTTTTTTTGTAGGCTTTTTTCAAAGCCTTCTTTGATACTTTTGTTTCACTCATTTTGTTTTCCTTTCTTGTTACTGCCTATTAAAATATTCAATTCCGTCACTGGGATTGAAATATGTACGAATATAGCCATCTTGGGAAATCACGACAAATTCATTACTTTCCTCTATGTAATATACGTAATCCCCGTCTTCCTTCTCCGTCTTCATAAGTACATCCGGATGATACACCACTGCCCCTGCAGCCTCCTCATAAGCCTCCATGGACTCAAAACCCATCTCCATGCCGTGCTTTTTGTAATGCTGCTCCAACAGGTCTTCGTTCCGGAAGTAGTATTCTATGTAGTCTTCCGGGTTCGTTTCAGCATAACCCACAAGAGACTCTGTAGAGATATCCTCTGCAGGCTCCCTATCCATATGTAGACCTATCAAAATCAAAACTACTGCCGCAACAATATATATAATACGTTTATATTTACTCATGACCCTTCTCCGTTTCGACAAATTACACATATACTACTAGCATAACAGAAAAAGCGAGAAGTGTCAAAACCTCTCGCAAATTTCTTCCTTATTTATCACATTTCTGACAATAAAATCCTGTCATTATCCAGCGCGTAGCCTGTTCCGGCCTTAAAGCGGCCCAACAAATCCTCTACGGACATGCTTGCACGTTCTTCTCCCTTAATATCTAACACAATATTACCCTCTGCCATCATTAAGGTACGATTGCCCAAATCCAGTGCTTGCTGCATATTATGCGTAATCATCAGACAGGTAATGTTATTTTGCTCTACAATCGTCTTGGTAAGCTCTAAAACCTTCTCGGCTGTCCCCGGGTCCAGTGCTGCGGTATGCTCATCCAAAAGTAATAATTTTGGTGTGACCATAGTGGCCATCAATAAAGTCAGTGCCTGTCTCTGACCACCGCTCAGTAAGCCTACCGGCTGCTTCAAGCGGTCCTCCAGTCCCATATTCAGTAAGGACAGCTTTTCCCTAAAGAACTCCTTATCCTTTTTGCTGATACGACTGAATGGAGAAGTACCCTTGGTAGTACGAAGATAAGCCAGCGCCATATTCTCCTCAATGGTCATGCCCGGTGCCGTGCCCTTAATCGGATCCTGAAACAGTCTGCCAATGATTTTACTGCGCTTATATTCCGGAGCAAAGGTGATATCTTCCTCCTCCAAGGTAATACTGCCATCATCTACAATAAAGGCGCCTGCAATAGCATTAAAAAGAGTAGACTTACCTGCACCGTTAGAACCGATAATGGTAACAAAATCTCCCTTATCCAAATGCAAAGACAAATCATTCAGCGCTGTCTTGGCATTTACAGTGCCGGGATAGAAGGTCTTGGAAATATGATTAATTTTTAGCATATGTATGACCTCCTTTGTTCTTCATAGCATGTTTACGCTTTTCAAAAGCAATCCATTCCTTAATACTAGGGAAGGCAATAGCCAGGGCTACCACAATGGCTGTAATCAGCTTTAATCCCTGTACCGGTACAATCTTGGTATAAAGCACAAAGGCATAAATCAATCGATAAATCATAGAGCCAACCACGGCTGCGATAGCACCCTTTACAATGCTGCGGCGTCCCAGTACCGTTTCACCGATAATCAGACAAGCCAGGGCAATCACTACAATACCACTGCCGCCGTTAATATCTGCAGCCTTCTGATATTGACCTACCATAGCACCTGACATTGCTGTCAGTGCATTGGAAAGGCTTAGACCCACCATAATGGTAAAGGTAGGATTAATGGAAGATGCCCTTACCATATCCATGTTATTACCGGTAGCACGAATAGACAATCCCAGTCTGGTGCCCAGAAACCACACCAATGCTACCCCTATCAGGATAACAATCATACCTGCTAAAATAATTTCGCTCCATGCACCACCAATGCCCAAATCCTTGAACAAGGTGAAAATGGTGTCTGTTTTTAAGAGGCTGACATTGGCGCTCCAGCCCATAACCATTAAATTAATGGTATAAAGTCCGGTATTGGTAATAATACCTGCCAAAATCGGTGGTATTTTCAAACATGTTTGTAAAAACGCTGTTACAAAGCCCGCCATCATACCTGCAAGCATAGCCGCCGGAAATGCCAAAATCGGATGTCCCGCTGCGGCAAAGGTCACAGACACAGCCGCTCCTAAAATGAAGCAGCCATCCGTGGTTAAATCTGCGATGTCCAATACCCTATAGCTTAAAAATAGTGCCATCGCGACCAGAGCATATAAAAATCCAAGCTCCAGTGCTGTTTGAATAATGTAAAGCACCGTGTTTCCTCCAATCTTTTTATTCTGCGGAAGTGGTAACCTCTACCACCGTGCCCATATCCGCAAATACGCTATAATCTGCTCCAAGCGCTTTGGCAGTTTCTGTGTTCACTGTAATAATACCGCCATCCATCAGATAAAAGTCTTCCATACCGACCATACCGTCTCTCATTGCTGTAAATGCCAAATCCGCAGTCTTTGTTCCTAAATCCGTATAGTTTACACCACTGGTTGCAAAGGCACCATTTCTAACGAAGGAATCCGCACCTGTATAGTGGCGGATACCTGCCTCTGCCAAATCTTCATAAATAGCAAGCTCTGCTGCCATAATTACATTGTCAGTTGGTGTAAAGATTGCATCCACCTTTGCTGCAACCAGAGCACTTGCTGCTGCGATTACTTCATCATTGGTGCCTGCTGTCTGCTCATTATAAGCAATCCCTTTCCCATCCAGATACGCCTTTGCCTCCGCTATCGGTGTGGCAGAATTAGGCTCAGATAAAGAATACAATAAACCAACCGTCTTCACATCCGGTTTTTCTGCAAGCATCATATCCAAAACAAACTCTGTATTCAAAGCATCACTGGTACCTGTCACATATTCGATACCGGTGAGCTCTGCAGTCTCAGGGTCAGAAATCGCTGCAAAAATAACCGGAGTCTCACTATCCTCTGCACAAGAAGCCATCACCTGTGCCGCCAAGGTTGCAATTGGAATAATCGCATCCACGCCTTCTGCTACCACCTGCTCACCAATCTGCATCAAAGTAGTCTGCTCACCCTGACCGGAATAAATTTCATATGCAATATCAACACCCTCTGCCTTCTCAATAGCGTCTAACTGCGCTGCAATTGCATTTGCAATTTCGTCCAATGAAGCATGGTCCATCTGCTTTACGATAGCTACCTTGTACTCGGACTGATTTTTGCCTGTGGTGCCCTTTCCGTCTGCTGTGGTGCTGCCACACGCTGCCATAGATAACGCTAAACTCATGCTACAACCAACTGCTGCTAATTTCTTTACTACATTTGCTTTCATAATATTAATCTCCTTTATATCCGGGTGATAGATGTGTGCCAACAAAAAAAGACACTCCTATCCCAATCATGGGACAAAAGTGTCGAAACTTCTGCGATACCACCCAAATTGACATCCTCCTCATGAGAAATGTCCACTCGCTCACGTACCATCATACGCGCCCCGATGGATAACGGGTGGGAATCCCGTCAGCTCCTACTAAATAAATCGTTCAAAGCTGCCCTCCGAAGTCCATTCACTAACTGCTTCATGCTCCCTTCACACCGCCGGGAACTCTCTGTAAATCCACAATCTGCCAGCTACTACTCTTCTTCACAGGTTTGTCATGTATTTGCTTGATACTGCCATTATATGCATCCTGACAGGATTTGTCAACTACTTTTTGCAAAGCTCCTCTGCAAGTGCCTCCAGCTGTGCCATGCTTTCCTCATTCAGTGCCGCTTTCATCTTTACCTCAGTTTCCGTAAAAGTAATATTCTTAGCGCCTTCCAGCATGCCTCTCATCACTCTCGCAGCCACAGGAGCCCAGGAGCCATTTTCCACCAGTGCAATGGTACGATTCTGGAAATTGCGTTCCGTCAGGTATTCAATAAATGTCTTCATAAAAGGAAAAACGTCTGCATTATATGTGGTAGTTGCAAGCACCAGCTTTCCATAGCGGAAGGCATCCTCCACTGCCTCAAACATATCACAGCGGGCAAGGTCATGCATCACAACCTCTTGACATCCCTTAGCCTGAAGCTTTTCTGCCAAAAGCTCCATGGCTGCTTTTGTATTGCCATACACAGAGGTATAGGCAATTACCACACCTTCACTTTCCACACTATAAGAAGACCATGTATCATAAAGGTTCAGATAATAACCCAGATTTTCCGTAAGAACCGGTCCATGCAGCGGACAGATTTTCTGAATATCCAACGCTGCCGCCTTTTTAAGAAGCGCCTGTACCTGCTGTCCAAACCTGCCAACAATACCAAAATAATAGCGACGCGCCTCACAAGCCCAGTCATCCTCTACATCCAGAGCCCCGAACTTGCCAAAACCATCTGCTGAAAAAAGAACCTTATCCGCAACATCATAAGTCATAATAACCTCCGGCCAATGTACCATTGGTGCCATCAGAAACTGTAACTCATGCCTACCAAGGCTTAAAATCATCCCTTCCTTTACCACAATTCTTCTATCTATATAATCACTGCCAAAGTAATTTTTAATCATAGTAAAAGCAGGCGCAGAAGCCACAACCACTGCCTCAGGATATAAAGTCAGAAAATTGGCAACATTTGCAGAATGATCCGGCTCCATATGCTGCACAATAAGGTAATCCGGCTTCCTACCCTTCAGTACATCCTTTAACTTGCCCAGCCATTCCTCCGTAAAGCTACGGTCAACTGTATCCATAACAGCAATCTTTTCATCTAAAATAACGTAAGAATTATATGCCATCCCATTGGGCACCACATACTGTCCCTCAAACAAATCGATTTGATGGTCATTCACACCAATATATTTAATATCCTCGGAAATAAACATAACAGAACTCCTTAAAATCAGTCATATAAGAATATAATAAACGATATACACAAAAATATCAATAATAGAAAAGTGGAAATGTATGGCAAAAACCACATGAACCCGAAAGATCCATGTGGTTTGTAATTTGTCGTTCGTAAAAAACTATGTAGCTTATTCAGCCTTTACTACTTCTGCATCTGCTGCATTCTTTACAACACTTTCGATACCGTTCTTGCAGCTTGCTTTTGCCTTGTAGCCTTCGCTTGTAGCGATAACTTCACCGTTGGTAGCTTTCAAGCGGAAACGGAATTCACCTGCATTGTCTTCGTACATTTCGAATTTAGGGTGTTTTACCTTTTCGAAACCTTCTACAGTCTGGTCTTCCACACCTGCAACAGCAGCATTCTTCTTTACGCTCTCAATGCCGTTCTTGCAAGCAGCTTCTGTGGTATAAACCTCAGATGTAGCGATAACTTCACCGTTACCTGCCTTTAAGTCGAACTTAAAACCGGTCTTTACTTCCTTGATAACAAATTTGCCCATGGGTAGTACCTCCTTTGTATTACGCTTTTTGTTAATTTATATTATACAATATAGTTTTTTATTTCGCAAGGGTGTAATGCAACAACTTGTAACATCCTAAAATTGTACTTTTTTAAATACACAAAAACTTTTCTGTGACAAAATGCCTTGCTAATGCCTATACGTAATAGAGGGAGTTTAAAACAACCTCTGAAATATAGCTTAGCGAGGTGTTTTTATGTTTAAAAAACAAAAATTAGAAACTCTGGATGTTCTCAGTAATTTCCTGATGAATGTAATTGCCAATGACCCAGATATCTGCGAGCCGTTTTTCCGGCTGATTATTTCCATACTTTTGGAAATTGAAGTTGGCAGAATTATTGTCCGGGCTCAGACCTTTCTCCCCGGTGTTACCCCGGACTTAAGAGGTATCCAGCTGGACGTAGAAATTACAGAATATCTGGATGACAAAGAAACGGAAGCCGACTGCCGCCTTTACAGTATAGAACCACAGCTCTATCAGGACAACCTGCCCAAACGTAATCGTTTCTATCAGGCCAAAAAGGACAGCAAAGGACTAAAGTCCGGTGAAAAGAACTGGAATAAGCTTCCCGACCTGTACATGGTTACCATCACCAATTATGATCCATTTGGCGAGGACAGTATGGTGTACACATTCGAGAATACTTGTAAAGAGTTTCCTAAATTAGAGTATAGGGATGGTTTAAAATTCATTTACTTTAATGCCAAAGGAAATTTAAATATCCAAAAAGCGAAAAAAGAGTTGCTTACATACCTAAATAGTAGTAAAATAGAAAACGTAACAAACAATGATATTGCACAGCTTCACAACTACGTGAGCAGCTTAAAGCAATCGGCGGAGGTGCAGGGTAAATTTATGACAATGGGTGAATGGATGGATGCATATACAGCAGATGTTGTAGCAGAAGCGGCTACGAAAGCTTTCGCTGAAGGTGAAGAATCCGGCTTTGCTAAGGGGCGGATTAAGGGGCTTCTTGATATTTTAGAGGACTTCGGAGCGGTGCCGGATGACTTTCAGGCTCGTTTACAGGGTATAGATGATGAAACCTTGAAGTGCTGGATTAAGCTTGCTTCCAAAGCTGATAGCTTGGAGGAATTTTTAAAACAGATTTAGCTGACTCATGATTTGATTTGTATTATGAAACAACTCACTTTTCTTAAGGCGGTAGTGCTTTCTCACTACCGCCTTTCTTGCTAATACGTCTCCTCCATCCCCTTTATCTTCTCATAATAATAAGAATTCACCGGCACCGCAATCTCATGCTTCTTTGCAAGTTTTACAATGTTTCCTGCAAACAGTTCAACCTCACTGGCTCTGTGGGCTATAGCATCCTGACGCATAGAAGGGTATCCGTCCGGCTTCAGCCCGGCAGTAATGGTCAGTGCTCTCTGCAAATCAGCCTCACTGATATCGATGCCTTCTGCCTGTCCCACTTTAAGAACCTCCTGCATAGCCCCAAGCATTTGCTCTCTGGCTTCTCCTTCCTGCAGCACACCTGCGTAGGTGGTCTCATACACCATGCATGTCTGGTTCACACCAACATTTAGCAGAAATTTACTCCACATAGCCTGCATAATATCTTCTTTTACCTCATAAGCCTGTCCGATTTCTTCAAAAAAGGAAACCACGCGGTCCAGCATTTCCTCCTGCCCATTTACTAAAGTACCTACCTGCAAACGCCCTTTGCTACAATACTGCAGCTTGCTGCCTTCTCTCATGGCATCCATGCCAATGGCCACACAGCCCAGTACCCTCGTTGCACCAAAACGCTCTGCAATAATCCCTTCACTGCTGATACCATTCAATACCGAAATTATAATGGTATCCTCTCCTACTGCCGGAGCCATTACATCCAACGCACTTTCCAAACCTGTAGATTTAGTCGCTACAATCACCAAATCCACCGGCTTTATTTCTGACGCACATGTCACATTGAAATCCATCACTTTATCATTAATTTCATACACATCATCTCTATGACGTTCATAACGCTCCTCATCCATTACAAAGGTAACGGCCTCATTGCCCAATACCTCCTGTATTTGCTGACCATATAAAAGCCCCAAGGCTCCCATGCCTATAATTGCCGTATGCCTTATCTTTTTCATGTGTGACCTCCTGTGTATTCGTGATTAAGTTTATTATACAGTAAGTATCATGTATGATGCAATGTTGTTTCCAAAAATGTTGCATTTTTTCCAGTTTTTAGTATACTTATAATAATAGTGCATTTCATACCACTATATTTAGAAAAAGAATTAAGGATGAACATTATGTGGATTGCAAATAATTGGAAAGATTACGAAGTGATTGATACCTCCGGTGGAGAAAAGCTGGAACGCTGGGGTGATTATATTTTGGTGCGTCCGGACCCGCAGGTGCTTTGGAACACGCCAAGGAAGGCATATGGCTGGAAGCACATGAACGGCCATTACCACCGTTCCAACAAGGGTGGCGGCGAATGGGAGTTTTTTGATTTGCCCAATGAATGGAGCATTCAGTACAAGGATTTGACCTTTAATTTGAAACCTTTCAGTTTCAAGCATACCGGTCTTTTCCCGGAACAGGCTACCAATTGGGACTGGTTCTCTGAATTGATTAAAAATGCCGGCAGACCTGTGAAGGTGTTAAATTTATTTGCCTATACAGGCGGTGCTACCCTTTCTGCCGCCAAAGCAGGAGCTCACGTGACCCACGTGGATGCCTCCAAGGGCATGGTCAACTGGGCCAAGGAAAATGCCGCATCCAGCGGTCTTTCAGACGCTCCCATCAGATGGCTGGTGGACGACTGTGGCAAATTTGTAGAACGTGAAATACGCCGTGGCAACAAATACGATGCCATCATCATGGACCCTCCAAGCTATGGTCGTGGACCAAAGGGCGAAATCTGGAAAATCGAAGACAGCATCTATCCGTTTATTGAACTTACCAGCCAGATTCTTTCAGACGACCCGCTGTTTTTCCTGGTAAACAGCTACACTACAGGTTTGCAGCCTGCAGTACTGTCCTACATGATTAACACCGCCATCGTTTCCAAATTCGGTGGTCACGTAGAAGCCGGTGAAATCGGCCTTCCGGTTACCTCAAACGGACTGGTACTGCCATGCGGCGCCAGCGGCAGGTGGAAGAAGTAGATATATTATTGCAAAAGGTTGCCCTCGGACAACCTTTTTATTATTATATTTATATCTCACAGCGGTGCTGTCAGCTTCTCCAGATTACTCGGGGAATATCCTTCAAACTTTTTAAAAGTTCTGATAAAATTAGAATAATCATTAAATCCAGCCAGCTCACAAACCTTGTTTACCGGAACACCCATATATAAATATTTCTTGGCTTCAGCAATTTTACGGATTATAAGGTAGTGCTCCAAAGTAATGCCGTATTCCTCTTTAAAAAGTGTACTCAAATAACTGCTGTTTACGTAAAGTCGCTCTGAAATATCTGAAATGCGTATTTCCTTAAAACCTTCCTCTATGACCATAAGGGCCTGCTCCGGAATGGACGCAGCCTGTTTAATCTGACCTTTGCACTCTTTGCCCAGCGGAAACAATTCTCCCAAAAAGGAAAGGATTTCCAAAAGCCTTGCATAACGCTTTAGCTCGCTCTGCTCCGGCGCATTATAATCCTCTACCATCTTCACAAATTCCTGATGTTCTTTGTCGTTCAAATTGACTTTTTTAGGCCCCGGCTCACCGATTCCCTCCAACCATAAAAGCGGCCTATGTAAATTCGGCATAGCATTAATGGCATCTACCAGCTTGGAATCTATGTTTATAATACAACGCTCGTAGTAAGTATCCTTTGGCACCAGC
Organism: Lachnospiraceae bacterium; assembly: GCA_017516285.1. The sequence continues at coordinate 55,453 of JAFXDD010000006.1, read as the reverse complement.
ACCTTATGCACACAGGTTTTCGGAATAAGAAATAAATCACGGCCGGTACACTCATAAAACTTCTTGTCTGCAAAAAGCCCTTCTCCACCTTCAATATTATAATAAAATTCATACTGGCTGTGCAAATGGGGCATATTTACATGCGGTAAAATATTTCTATTGTGAAATACGATCGCCGGCTCCTCCAGCTCGCGATATAAAGAAATTTGCTGCTCCATGGTTTCACTCTTCCTTTCTAAGCTCTGATTTATATATACTTTATCAGCTGAGAAAAGTCAAGAAAATCCATGAGCTGACACTCATGGATTTTCGTTTTGTTAACTGCATTTATATATCACTACTTCTTCTGCACCTTGTTAATAATTCCCTTCAGTGCAATCATGCACTCTTCACTGGCCACATCACCCATGTAGGAAATCTGGCTGCCCTTTGGATTTTTCAACAATTCTTCGTCCATGACAATATTCGGCTTATAGTGAGTTTCCAGCATGACTGCTCCGGTATAATTCATATCAAGCAGAGCTTTTACAATGCCTTCGTAGTCTACCACTCCATTGCCGATGGCTACGCCCTTTGCGGTGCCGTTTTCCTTTACGGCGTCCTTCACATGCACATGTGCAAAGGTAGCCTTCACATGCTCAAAGCCTTCCGGGAAAGGTATCTCCTCTGTAGGAGAATAAATGTCATTGCCCGGCTCATAGAGGCTTCTTACATAAGGACTATTTATGTATTCTACGGTAGCTGCAATACTCTTGCAATCGTAGGAGTTTGCAGTAGGCTCTGACTCTAAAAGCAAGGTAATACCATGCTCTGCACACAGTGCGATAGGTTCCTTATAAGCATCTGCAATATGCTCCAGGGTAACGCCTTCTTCTCTGAAAAAGTCGAAACTTCTTATCATTTTGGCGCCTAAAATATTTGCATATTTTACAACCCTTTTCAGGCCTTCCATATGCTTTTGTCTTGTTTCTGCATCAAAGTAGGAGCATTTAAAAAGCGGAGAAGAAATCGCAAGTACCGGTATCTCATATTTATCAGAAAGACGCTTGATTTCAGCAATATCCTCCTCAGTGTATTCAAAAGGATCCTTTTCCCATGCAGAGCGAAGCTCTACACAGTCCAATTCATGCTTCGCGGCAAATTGCAGGGCTGCTTCAAAATCCTGTGAAACTTCATCCGTAATAACACCTAATTTAAACATGAATATCCTCCTTACAGTAAATCTGCGCCACTCTGGCTGTCACAATACAAAACAGCATGATCATGCTTTCTCATAATAGTTGCAGGGCAGTTCTCACTGATGGCACCATTAATGGTTTCCTTTACTGCCCAACGCTTTGTAGCAGCCGGAACTGTACAGAACATGTGCGCTGCCTTGGTCAAAGCCGGAATGGTCAGGGTCAGAGCCTGCTTTGGAACATCATCGATAGTGGCAAAGCAACCATCATTTACCTGCTGCTGACGGCAGATTTCATCCAAATCAGCAGTCTTAACCAACACCTTATCCTCAAAATCTGCTACGCCCGGATCGTTAAACGCGATATGACCGTTTTCACCAATGCCAAGACAAACAATATCGGTTGGATAGTCTGTTAAAAGCTTGCTGTAACGAGCACACTCTGCTGCAATATCTGCTGCATTGCCGTTAATATAATTTACAGACTTAAAATCCACCTTACCAAAAATGGCATTCTTTAAAAATACACCAAAGCTCTGTGGTGCACCGTCCGGTAAACCGATATACTCATCCATATGGAACGCATTAATTTTGTTCCACGGAATGTCCTTTCTCTCTAAAAGTGCTGCCAGAGTATCGTTCTGAGAAGGTGCTGCCGCAAAAATCATGTTGATCTCGTCCTTCTCCTTCAAGCATGTCAAAATTGCCTCAGCAATATCCTGTGCTGCCAAAACACCTGCATTTGCGCGATTATCAAAAACATAATACTTTAAGTTATCTTTTTTTCCTTCTTTTAAAATCATGTGGGTACTCCTTTCATCTTCGTGGCCGACTCCTTCGCCTCAAATTCTGATGCCGAGTCGTGACACCCTATAAATATATGTATCATATCAAGTATATTTGAGTCCAAAACAAGTGTCAATCCAACCACTGTCACTCCCGAAGATTTGCACAAATTTTTTAATTTTCCCTCTCAAAATTTGCGTTAAATTTGATATTATTTTTATGCCTTGAAAGCCCCATTTTGCTATGCTATCTTTATATTAAAGGCTTTTAGCAAAGCACCAAACAGGATCTGGTGCACCATAAATTTACATAAACAGGGAGAAGTATCATATGATTACAAGAATAAAAAACGGCAGGTTCATCCTGCCGGAAGGAATTGCAGAAAATAAATATTTATACTTTGAAAACGGAACAATTACACATATTACAGAAGACGAGCTTCCTTTCGATGCTGAAATCGATGCAGAGGGTCGCTACGTTTCCCCGGGCTTTATTGATATGCATGTACATGGCGGCGACGGACATCGTTTTATTGACAAAACCAGAGAAGCTGTGCACGGAGTGGCAAATATTCACGGCAGCCACGGTACTACCACCATATATCCTACCATCTCTGCATTTGATATAGAGGCAACCAAAGCCAGTCTCTCTGCCATCAGGGAATTTGGTCATGATGAAGAAGTCATTCCAAATATTGCAGGTGTACATCTGGAAGGTCCTTACTTTTCACCAAAGCAGTGCGGTGCTCAGGATCCTTCCTGTATCAAAGAGCCTGATGAAGCAGAATATACAGACTTGGTAGCGCAATATGGTGACCTGATTAAGCGTTGGAGCTATGCGCCTGAGTTAAACAATTCCACTGTTTTTCAAGACTTTTTAAATAAGCATGACATTGTAGGCTCTGCAGGACACACGGATGCAAAATTCTGCCACATGAAAGAGGCTTATGAGCATGGCTGCAAGCTGATTACCCATCTATACTCCTGTACCTCCACTATTGTCAGAAAGGGTGGTTTCCGCCATTTGGGTGTTATTGAGTCTGCTTATTACTTTGATGACATGGACGTGGAAACCATAGCTGACGGCTGCCATCTGCCACCGGAGCTTTTGCAACTGATTTTTAAACTCAAAGGTGAAGACCACATGTGCCTGGTTACCGATGCCATTCGTTTTGGCGGCTGTACCGACTGCGATTCTGTTGTCAGCGGCAACGAAAACATCCCGTATATTATCGAAGACGGTGTAGCCAAGCTGGCTGACCGCAGTGCCTTTGCAGGAAGCATTGCCACCACAGACGTTTTAATCAGAACCTGTGTCCAAAAAGCCGGCATTCCTTTAACCTCCGCTGTCAAAATGATTACCCAAACCCCAGCCCGAGTAATGGGACTCACCACCAAAGGACGCCTGAAAGCAGGCTGCGACGCGGATATCGTTATCTTTGATGAGGATATTCAGATGGATAAGGTTATTGTGGGCGGAAAGATAAAATTTGTATGCTAAAAGGAGCCCCTGTACAGCTGTAATGTGCTGTACAGGGGTTTCGTGCGGATTATAACACTTCAAATAATTTCAATGTCATCGGGCTTTGTTTCTCCAGCCTTTTATACAATGACAAGGACGACGCATTCTCCTTCTTAATCTTCACCACCAAACACTCTCCATAGCCGCATTCCCGGCAGTACTCCAAAATCACCCGACACGCCTCCGTGGCATAACCTTTACCACAAACTTCCGGCAGGAGAGCGTAACCCAAACAGAGCCCACAGGCTTCCATACAGGATAGCTGCTCTTTTCCATCCTCTCCCCAGCTTTGCTGCTCCACCCCTGCGCGGCCCACACACCTGCCACTTTCCTTTTCCACTACAGACCACATGCCATATTCATAAAAGCCATACTGCCCCTTCTGATAATCGACAATATATCTCTCATACTCTTTTATATTCTGCGCCCGGTTGCCACATTCCTCTACAGGAGGTCTCTCCAAATATTTCCTGCATGCTTCATCCTGATACAATTCATAAAAAGCTTCCGCGTCCTCTACCGTGCTCTCCCTGATAATCAGCCTGTCTGTTTCCGCAATTAACACCGGCTTGCCCTGATGCTTGCACCAAATTCTGCGAAGATATCCCTGTGGCAACTCACGGGCATGAATACACACATTTGTAAATCCCCTGATAGCCTCTTCTTTACAAAGAGCTTCTGCAACTGCTTCCTCGGATAAGCCTTGCAGGTGGGTAAGCTCTGCCAGTACCGGATAGCCTGACTGCTGCAGCGCCATTAATTCCTCACAAGGAGGGCCTGTTATAACAAAATCTGACACATTCGTCATTTCTCTCCATTCTTCCAGTGTAACCAATGTAATTTCCTGCATAAATTCTTTCCTTTTATCTTTACAATCACGTCTTTATCATATAAAATAGTTTTGTATTTTTTTCCACAAGGAGGACTTAACATGGCTCAGAATCCAATTGTAACCATCACCATGGAAAACGGTGATGTGATGAAAGCAGAGCTTTATCCTGAAATCGCTCCTGTGAGCGTAAATAATTTTATTTCTTTAATCAATAAGGGCTTCTATAACGGCCTGATTTTCCACCGTGTTATCAAAGGCTTTATGATTCAGGGTGGCTGCCCTCAGGGTACCGGCATGGGCGACCCGGGCTACTCCATCCGCGGTGAATTTGCTTCCAACGGCTTTAAGAATGATTTAAAACATACTAAGGGTGTGTTGTCCATGGCGCGCGCTATGGCACCAAATACCGGCGGCAGCCAGTTCTTTATTATGCATGAGACCTCACCTCACTTAGACGGCTCCTACGCCGCTTTTGGACAGGTTACCGAGGGGCTGGACGTAGTAGACAAAATCGCTTGTGTACGCACCGACTACAGCGACCGTCCTTTAGAGGACCAGCGCATTGCTTCCATGACCGTTGAAGCCTTTGGTGTAGAGTATCCGGAACCGGAGAAGCTTACCAAGAACAGATTTTTCTAAAATATCATATCATTATCATAGAACAGGTTCTTTCAAATAGCAAGGAATCTGTTCTTCATATTTTGTTCATAATTTATTTTCAAAATGTTAAATTGAAACACATGATTTTTTCAAATTTTTATTTTATGATATAAATGTAGATAAGTAATATATATTTTCTTTTTCATAATGAGCTGAGCGATAGAAAATATATTGCTCAGCTTCCTCCTTTTTATTTTTCATCTTTCCTTTTCTTCAGGTTTTAGACTGAAAAATGGCGTCGGCTAAGCCGGCGCCATTTGCATTATATAATTTTTAAGCCTTGTTTACTGAACCAAAAAGCTCCATCTTTTCTCTTACAGTAGCTTTAATCGCCTCGGTACCAGGTAGTAACAGCTTACGTGGGTCAAAGCCTTTGCCCTGTAAATCCTTACCTTCTTCTATGTACTTACGGGTAGCTGCTGCAAATGCAAGCTGGCACTCTGTATTTACGTTAATCTTTGCCACGCCCAGGCTGATTGCCTTCTTAATCATATCCTCAGGAATACCTGTACCACCGTGAAGTACTAACGGAAGGTCACCTGTCAGCTGCTGAATATCATCTAAGGTTTCAAAGCTTAAGCCTGCCCAATTTGCAGGATATTTGCCATGAATATTACCAATGCCTGCTGCCAGGAAATCAACGCCTAAGTCTGCAATCTTTTTGCACTCTGCAGGATCTGCACATTCGCCTGCACCGATAACACCATCTTCTTCGCCACCAATAGAGCCAACCTCTGCCTCAATGGATAAGCCTGCATCATGTGCCAGCTTCACGATTTCTGTGGTCTTTAAAATGTTTTCATCGATGTCATAGTGAGAACCGTCAAACATAATAGATGAAAAGCCTGCATCGATGCACTTTAAGCAGTCTTCAAAAGTGCCGTGGTCTAAGTGAAGAGCCACAGGTACTGTAATATTTAATTCCTTAATCATGCTCTTAACCATAGCGGCAACGGTAGGAAAACCACACATATATTTACCCGCACCTGCGGATACACCCAAAATAACAGGTGAATTGGCTTCCTGTGCAGTGGTAAGTACTGCCTTTGCCCACTCCAGGTTGTTGATATTAAACTGGCCTACTGCATAATGACCAGCCTTTGCTTTCTGTAACATTTCTGTTGCTGTAACTAACATTTGTCTTTAACCTCCTATAAATAAGTGTTGCTCCCTTCCCGGAGCTTTTCTGCATATTCGCTTATCTTGCGCAGTCTATGGTTCACGCCGGACTTCCCCACAGGTGGTACCAGCATTTCTCCCAGTTCTTTTAAAGCAGCTTCCGGATATTCCAGTCTGATACGAGCCATTTCATAAAGATTATCGGGCAGGCTTGCCAGCCCTTTATGCTTCTCGATATACTGTATATCCTCCAATTGCTTGGCTGCTGCATTCACAGTTTTGTTAATGTTGGCAGTTTCGCAATTTACTCTGCGATTGACGGTATTGCGCACCTCTTTTAAAATGCGCAGATTCTCCAATTCCATCAAGGCTACATGAGCCTCCATCACATTCAGTAAGTCAACAATGGCCGCCCCTTCCTTTAAGTAGACCACAAAATGTTGCTTTCGCTCCACTATTCTGGTCTCAAGCTCAAAGGTAGCAAGCACATTGCGCAGGAAGTCTGCCTGCTCCTCTTCTTCGCATACGAATTCCAGATGATAACCCTTCTCAGGGTCACTAATAGAACCCACCGCCAAAAACACGCCTCTGATAAAAGCGCGCTTGCAGCATACGCGATTAGTAATATTTTCCAGACTTTCCCGTTCCATAGCATCTACTTTTTCCAAAAAAGCAAATAATTGCTGTTCTGATAAATTTTTATCAATATCTATATTAAATGTTTTTCGCAATAATGTAAAGCCTTTTTTTGAAACCTCTGCATTCTCCGTATGAAAACCAATGGTATAGCAGTCGCTTTCTACTCTGCCAATCTGTCCCCCATACTGAAACATGCCAGTCAATTCCGCCTTACGACAATGCTTATGGTTGCTGAGCACTCCGGCCAGCTCTTCCTTTACTTTTGCTGAAAAGGACTTCATATACTCCTAAACCTGTCACTTTCCTGTAATCACATCACGATGTTGCAAGGTTACACCGCAGATGTCTAAATCCTTTAGTTTATTATAGATGGCATTGGCCAAGGTCACACTGCGGTGCTTGCCACCGGTACACCCTATGCCCAACACCAGCCTGTACTTGCCCTCTTTGATATAGTTGGGCACCAGAAACTCCAGCATATCTGTAAGCTTGTGCAGGAACTCCCCTGCCTCGTCAAAGCTCATGACATACTCCTGTACTGCCTTATCGTTACCGGTCTGATGCTTTAATTCATCAATATAAAAGGGATTTGGCAAAAACCGCACGTCAAATACTAAATCCGCATCTGCAGGTATGCCGTTCTTGAAGCCAAAGGACAACACTGTCACAATAAGCTTGTGACCATCCTCATTCTGTACAAAAATACGGTCCAGTTCCTCCTTCAGCTCTCTGGTAAGAAGCGTAGAAGTATCAATAATATAATCTGCCTGACTATAAATATCGGAAAGCATTTCCCGCTCCCTTTCGATGCCTACCTCTACACGCTCGTTTGGTGCCATGGGATGTACGCGCCTGGTTTCCTTGTAGCGCTTTAAAAGTACATGGTCAGCCGCATCCATAAACAAAATCTCATACTGACAGCCCTGCTTTTTCAACTTGGTAAAACTGTCTGCCACCTCACGTATGCCCTCACCGGCACGGACATCAATGCCAAGAGCGACCTTCGTCACCTCACTGGTAGGTGTGACCATCAGCTCCACAAACTTGCCCAAAAGAGAAATCGGCAAATTATCTACACAATAATACCCCGCATCCTCTAACATTTTCATTGCTGTGGTTTTGCCGCCACCACTCATTCCCGTAACAACTACAAACCTCATAAAAACCTCATTTAGTCTTAAGTCTCACTGTCCCAAAATACATACTCCGGCTCCAGCTCCACTCCAAACTTTTCTGAAACAGTATTTTTGATAAATCCAATCAGAGTACGGACATCCTTGCAGGATGCGGAACCCTTATTGATAATAAATCCCGCATGCTTCTCACTAACCTGTGCTCCGCCAATGGCAGTGCCCTTTAAGCCGGACTGGTCAATCAGCTGACCTGCAAAATACCCCTCAGGGCGCTTGAAGGTGCTGCCCGCACTTGGATATTCCAAAGGCTGCTTTTCCCTGCGCTGTCTGCCCAAATCACTCATAAGAGCCTGTATAGCTTCTCTGTCACCGGGCTGACACTGCAAATGCACCCTGCTTACAATATAACCATGGGTTCTCAGTGTGCTCTTGCGATAACCAAAGCACAAATCATCCCCTTCCAAAACATGCAGATTACCATCCCTGTCAAAGGCCTCTACCTTCGTTACCACCTGACTCAGCTCTCCACCATAAGCACCGGCATTCATAATCACACCGCCGCCAATGGTGCCCGGAATCCCATAGGCAAATTCCAGTCCGGTTAAAGAGGCCTCAGCCGCTGCTCTGGAAACCAACACCATGCGGGCTCCTGCATCCGCAATAATCTTGTTTCCTTCGACCTGAATCTCCTGCATCCGGCGGCCTATATAAAGTACAATACCCATTACACCACTGTCATCTACCAACAAATTAGAGCCGTTGCCCAAGATATGCAATGTCACCTGATGCTCTTTACAAAACTGCAGCACCATTTGTATTTCATCCCCGGACCTGGCAGCAATCAGACACTCTGCCGGCCCTCCTATATGAAAGGTGGTGTATTTTGCCAGTGGAACGTTCCATTCCAGACGCAATTTATCTGCATATTCTGTTTGTAATATTTCTTTCCAATTCATAAAAGGTCATTCCTTAATAATATATTTATTCTCCAATAATCAGCTTGGCAGCACCGTAAATACCGGCATCGTTGCCCAAAGTAGCAAGTCTGAACTGTACATCACGGCAGCCGGAAAAAGTAAAACGGTTAAACTGCGGACGAATATATTCAAACAATATCTCTCCGGCTCTGCTGACACCACCACCTATTACAAAGGCTTCCGGATTTACTGTAACAGCGATATTCGCCAGACCCTTGCCCAAATAATAGCCAAACTGCTCGGCTATCTCTGTGGCAACCTCGTCTCCTGCCTTTACTGCGTCCCAAACGCGCTTGGCAGACAGCACACCTGCACGCAGCATGCTAGGCTTTTCATCCTCTGCCAGACGTCTCTTGGCCAGACGCACCACGCCGGTAGCAGAGGCATACTGCTCCAGGCATCCCTTACTGCCACAGCCACAGGTGTACTTTTCATGCTCTTCTACATTAATGTGACCGATTTCTCCGCCAGCACCGGCAAGACCTGCAACCAGACTGCCATCTACAATGATACCACCGCCTACACCGGTACCCAAGGTAACTGCTACCATATTAGAAAAGCCCTGTCCGCCGCCCTTCCACATTTCACCGAGAGCAGCTACGTTAGCATCGTTACCGGCCTTTACAGGAAGTCCTACCAAGCCACTTAAGACTTCCGGAATATTAAAGGTTCCCCAGCCCAGATTACCTGCAAAGCGAATGGTACCCATTGCGTCCACCGGTCCCGGAGCGCCCACGCCCACACCGATAACGTCCTCTTTGCCATATCCCATCTGATTTATCTTCTTCCGTATACTGTCAGCAACATCTGTCAGAATATATTGACCCTTATTTTCTTTTCTGGTAGGAATATCCCACTTCTCGATTAAAGTACCTTCATATGTAAAAACACCCAGTTTGACCGCGGTGCCGCCTATATCTACACCAAAAACTATTTTATTCATTTCCCTCTCCTTTTATTCCGCCTCTTCCTCAGCTCTTTGCATTGCCATCCTGTGCTGAATACGATTTGCCAGCTCCTGGGCTGCATTATAGCCCATTTTCTTTTGACGGAAATTAACTGCTGCACTCTCTACAACAATAGCGAGATTTCGTCCCGGCCTTACCGGTAAATTATGGCAAAGCACCTTGTTGCCCAGATATTCGGTATATTTATCCTCCAGACCCACTCTATCATAGTCCTTGTCCCGGTCCCATTCCTCCAGTTGGATAACCAAATCGATAGACTGGGTATCCTTTACACTGGACACACCAAACATGGTCTTGATGTCTACAATGCCAATACCTCTCAGCTCGATAAAGTGCTTGGTAATATCCGGAGCACTGCCTACCAAAGTACTGTCGCTGACCTTGCGGATTACTACCACGTCGTCACTGACCAGACGGTGCCCACGCTTTACAAGCTCTAACGCTGCCTCTGACTTACCGATACCGCTTTCACCGGTGAGAAGTACTCCTTCACCAAACACATCCACCAATACCCCGTGCACCGAAATATTAGGCGCCAGCTCCACATTCAGCCAGCGGATACTCTCCGCAATAAAATTAGAGGTAGTCTTGGTCGTGCCAAGCAGAGGTACACCATGCTTTATGGCAAGACGCTTTAAAATCGGCTCCGGCTCCATTCCCTGGCAGAAAATAAGCGCAGGAATAGGATGCGTCAAGAGCCTATCATAACGTTCCTCCTTCTGCTCATCACTCATATGGTTCATGTAAGAGCTTTCCACATTGCCGATGCACTGCAGACGCTCACTTTCGAAATGTTCAAAATAGCCTGTAAGCTGCAAAGCCGGTCTGTTCACCTCCGGCTGCACTACCTTCTTTTTGGAAATATCAATTTCAGGTGTAAAGTTTGTTAAATGCAAGGTCTTTACAACATCCTTTAAATATATATATTCTCCCATAATGCCTCCTAAAAGACTATATAATTGTTCAGCACTGAACAATTACAAGACTCTTATATAAATCTATTTTAACACAAAGCTCAATTAAGGTAAAGCCTTATGAAAGAAATCATAAATCCCTTCCGCAATATGCCGGGGAATTTCCGGCACCCTGCAAAGCTCCTCTATCGTAGCCTCCTTGATATCTGCTATAGAATCAAAATGCCTCATCAGTGCCTTTCTTCTGGCAGGCCCTACCCCCGGAATATTATCAAGAGAGCTCTTAATCTGCCCCTTGGAATGCAGACTTCTGTGATATTCAATTGCAAAACGATGTGCCTCATCCTGAATACGTGTAATCAGCTTAAAGCCTTCTGAATGGGTATCGATGGGCAGCTCCTCGTTATTAAAATACAATCCCCTGGTGCGATGAAAATCATCTTTGACCATACCGCACACCAGAATATCAATCTGCAGCTCCTTAAGCACCTCCAAGGCAATATTTACCTGACCTCTGCCACCGTCCATCAACAGCAAATCCGGAAACCTGGTAAAGCTGCCAAACTCCTTGTCCATGTGCTTATCCAAAAGTTCCTTGGACTCCTCCAAGCCATGGGTAAAGCGTCTGGTTAACACCTCTCTCATGCAGGCATAGTCATCCGGTCCGGTCACTGTCTTGATGCGGAATTTGCGATAATCGCTGCGCTTCGGACGTCCCTTTTCATATACCACCATAGAACCTACATTTTCAAAACCGTTTATATTGGAAATATCAAAAGCTTCCATGCGCTCAATATGGTCAAGCCCCAACAGTGCTGCAATTTCCTTTACTGCACCAATGGTACGCCCCTCTTCCCGCTTGAGCTTCTCTCTGTCCTGAGACAAAATCACTCTGGCATTGTTGGCCGCCAGCTCTACCAGCTTTTCCTTCATGCCTTTTCTAGGCACGCGGATGTAAACCCTGCTGCCCCGTATACCCGTCAGCCACTGCTCCAAAAGCTCCTGTTCCTCAATATCAAACTGTAGAAAAAGCTCCCTTGGAATAAACGGAGTCCCCCCATAAAACTGCTTGATAAACTCCTGAATAATTTCTCCCTTGGATAAATCTGACACATTTGTCATATAATAATGTTCGCGACCAATCATCTTGCCGCCACGCACAAAAAAGACCTGAATAACACAGTCCCTGTCATCTCTGGCAAGAGCAATCACATCCTTGTCTTCCTGGTCGCTGTCCGTAATCTTTTGCTTTTCGCTGACCTTACGCACACTCTCCAGCAGATCCCTGTACTTGGCAGCCTCTTCAAACTCCAGGTTGGTGCTGGCCTCCTGCATCTTGGCCATCAGCTCCTTCATCACAGGCTGATAATTCCCATTCAAAAAATCCAGTGCTTTCCGTACCTGCTCCCCATAAGCCTCTTCACTGACATACCCCTGACAAGGTGCCAGACACTGCTTGATATGGTGATTGAGACAAGGCCTCTCCACTCCCATATCCTTCGGCAAATTACGATTACAGGTGCGTAGCAGAAAAAGCTTGTTGATCAACTCAATGGTATCTTTCACCGCTCCTGCACTGGAAAAAGGTCCGAAATACCTGGACTTGTCCTTTTTCATCTGCCTGGAAAAAAGCACCCGCGGATAAGCCTCCCCCAAGGTTACCTTAATGTACGGATAGGTCTTGCCATCCTTCAAAAGCGTATTGTACTTAGGATTATATTCTTTGATTAAGTTATTTTCCAGAACCAGAGCCTCCAGCTCGGAGTCGGTTACAATATACTCGAAGCGGGCAATCTGGCTGACCATTTTGTCAATCCATGGTCCGCGCCCGATTTTTTCACGAAAATAACTTCTGACACGACTATGCAGATTAATCGCCTTGCCGACATATATAATAGTATCAGCCTGGTCGTGCATTAAGTACACGCCAGGCTTTTTTGGTAATTTTTTTAATTCTTCTTCTAAATGAAACATATGCGGGATCCCTCCTGCAAATTATTCTCTTTACTCTTGTAAGTCTGCATTAGAAAAGCGTCCCTTTGGAGGCGTATTTTCCGCATCCTTGATATCCCTCAGATTCTGTTGCTCCAGTACCGTTTTTAAGTTTTCTTCGTTCTTGGAGTCATCTGCCTCTTCAGACTGTTCTTTGATTTGACCGGCGTTACCTTCCTCATGATGCATGGCACGCTCGATTTCCTTCGTTTCCTTCATCAGCTTGCTGGCAGCGTCCTGTGGTTCCTCCGGCTGCGGAATGCCCTTAATCTCGCGGAAAATCTTCATAAACTCCTTACCGGTAATGGTTTCCTTCTCAATTAAGAATTCTGCCAGCTGGTCCATAACCTCTCTATTCTCACGAAGCAGGCGTAATGCCTCTTTATAGCTTTCCTCCAGAATACGTCTTACTTCTTCATCTACAGCAGCTGCTGTGGCATCTGCGCAATTCATGGAAGTATGTCCGCTCAGATACTGACTCTCCACCGTCTCAAGCCCCATCAGTCCAAACTTGTCACTCATACCATACTGGGTAACCATAGATCTGGCAATCTTAGTTGCCTTCTCAATATCATTAGACGCCCCCGTAGTAACACTGTCAAAAACAATCTCCTCGGCAGCACGGCCACCAAACAGACCTACTAACATATCCTGCAGCTCTGCCTTGGTATTCAGGTACTTCTCCTCCTCAGGCACATGCATTACATAGCCCAAAGCACCCATGGTACGAGGCACGATAGTAATCTTCTGAACAGGCTCGCTGTTTTTCTGTAAAGCACTAATCAGTGCATGACCCACCTCATGATAGGACACAATTCTGCGCTCCTGCTGACTCATGATGCGATCCTTTTTCTCCTTACCAACCAGCACCTGCTCCACTGCACCAAACAAATCCTTCTGGCTTACACATTCGCGGCCTTCCTTTACAGCATTAATTGCAGCCTCGTTAATCATATTGGCCAAGTCTGAGCCCACTGCTCCACTGGTGGCCAGCGCAATTTCCTGTAAATCCACGGTCTCATCCAGACGGACATTCTTGGCATGTACCTTTAAAATCTCCACACGCCCCTTTAAATCAGGTCTGTCTACAATAATACGTCTGTCAAATCGCCCCGGACGAAGCAGTGCCTTATCCAAAATCTCCGGTCTGTTGGTAGCACCCAGAATCAAAATACCCTTGCTGGAATCGAAACCATCCATTTCACTAAGAAGCTGGTTCAGGGTCTGCTCACGCTCTTCGTTACCACCACCATACTTGGAATCACGACTGCGGCCGATAGCATCAATTTCATCAATAAATATAATACAAGGTGCGTTTTTGTTGGCCTCCTCAAATAAGCTTCTTACACGAGAAGCACCCATACCTACATATAACTCAACAAAATCAGAACCGGTCAAGGAGAAAAATGGTACACCGGCCTCACCTGCCACAGCCTTTGCAAGCAGCGTCTTACCGGTACCCGGAGGTCCTACTAATAATGCTCCCTTTGGCAATCTGGCACCAATACCTGCATATTTGCCCGGATTGTGCAGGAAATCTACCACCTCAACCAAGGATTCCTTGGCCTCATCCTCACCTGCAACGTCCTTAAAGGTCACACCGGTTTCCTTCTGCACATACACCTTGGCTGTGCTTTTACCCATGCCAAACATGCCGCCCTTGCCACTCATTTTCTTCATCATCATGGTAAAGAACACTACCATCAATACCAGAGGTAATACACTGGTTAACAGCAGGTACAGAATACTGCCGGTCGAATCAGGCATGTTGCGGACAAGCTCTGCATCTGCAGCAAGCACGCGGGCGGTAAGGTCACTATAGTCCTCCACCATGGCAGTCACATAAACCAGCTCATGCCCCTGCCCATAATAAGCCAAAAGCAGCTCCTCCATCTTGTTAACTGGCTCTTTTTCCTCTTTCTTTGGGTAAATGTAGATAAGCTCGTCCTCTACCACAACCTCTTCTACCTGACCGTCCTCCAGCATTTGCACAAACTGAGAGTAGCTAATCTCTTCATGCATGGTGCCGGACATCATCCGAGAAGTAGACCACAAGAAAAACAAAAAGATTCCCAGAGAAACTACTAACATTATGATATTGCGGCGGTTGTTCTTGTTTGGACCGCCATTGCCGCCGTTTTCAGAATTTCCTCCTTGTCCCGGCTGGCTGTTATTTGTATTGTTATATCCGTTCATTTTATTATCCATTCTTTTCCTTAAATAGTATTATTTTATATTTAAGATTATAAATTGGGTTGCCACATAAATCAATATTTCTTTTCTGAAAAATCATGTGAAAATTATGAAAGATTTATAAACTCTCCGCAAAAACAATGTTTTCCGCCTTACTGCAGCTGTTCTGCAAAATAAACTGCCTGCATAGCATCCTTAGCATAGAAATCTGCGCCAATGCGGTCCGCGTATTCTTGGGTCAGTACGGCACCGCCTACCATCACCTTGCACCATGGAGCCCTTTCACGAAGCAGCCTGATGGTGTCCTCCATACTGGCTACGGTAGTGGTCATCAAAGCACTTAAGCCCACAATCGGTGCATGCTTTTCCGCCACAGCCTCTACCACAGCCTCTGCCGACACATCCTTCCCCAAGTCAATTACATCATACGCATAGTTCTCCAAAAGCACCTTCACAATATTTTTGCCGATATCATGAATATCACCCTTCACTGTAGCAAGTACCACAGTGGCCTTTTTACTTTCCTCATGCCCTGTCTGCTGCATAAATTCCTTAATGACTGCAAAGCCTGCCTGCGCAGCCTCGGCACTCTTTAACAGCTGCGGTAAGAACATGGTACCTTTTTCAAAGCCCTTTCCTACCACATCCAGAGCCGGCACAAGCTCTTCATTGATAATATCTAAAGGTGCCTTCTCTGATAACATGCTTGTTGTTGCTTTAGCAGTCTGCTCTTTAAAGCCCTTGATAATACAGTCCTGGATAGTGAATTGTAAGTTTGTTGCCTGAGTGCTGTTCTGTGCAACGTTGCTTGGCTGACTTGTACCGGTCTGCAAAGCAGATGCCTGTGTTGCAGGCATACCGCTCACTGCATTAGCTCCGCCCTGCACCTTAACCGCTGCATACTTCTCCACATACCCTGCACACTGCTTGTCAAAACCGCCCAGTACCAGATAGGTGTCATAAGCCTGCATCATAGCCCCCGCATTGGGATTGATAATACCTGCTGAAAGACCCGCCTGTAAAGCCATAGTAAAGAAGGCGGAATTAATCAGCTCGCGCTGCGGCAGACCAAAGGAGATATTGGACACACCCAGCACAGTACGGCCACCCTTTTCACGAATACGCTTTACCGTATCCAAGGTCACCTGTGCGGAGTTATCATCTGTACTCATAGTCATGGTCAATGCATCCACTACAATATCCTTGCGTGAAATACCATACTGTGCCGCTGTGGCGTAGATTTTCTCTGCAATAGCCAGTCTGCCCTCTACCGTGCCCGGAATACCGGATTCGTCCAAACAAAGTGCCACCACTACACCACCATATTTCTGCACCAGAGGAAATACCTGCTCCATCACCTCAGCCTTGCCATTTACAGAATTGACCATAGGCTTTCCATTGTAAATACGCATAGCCTGCTCCATAGCAGCCATGTTGGTAGTATCAATCTGAAGAGGTGTATCAAGAATTCCTTGCAGCTCATATACCGCCTCCTGCATCATAAGCACTTCATCGATTTCCGGAAGTCCCACATTTACATCCAGAATATGGGCGCCTGCATCTACCTGCTTTACACCCTCTTCCAATATATATTCTATATTATGGTCACGAAGCGCCTGTTTAAACCTGGATTTTCCCGTAGGATTAATACGCTCCCCAATAATCATTGGTTTTCCACCCAAAACAACTGCGCGAGAATAACTTGACACAAGTGTCATATCTTTTTCTATTAAAGGCTTCGGTGCAATATCGCGACACTTATCCACCATTGCCTTGATATGAGCCGGCGTGGTTCCACAGCATCCACCCAGAATCCACGCACCCATGCCGGCTAGCTCTGCCATATCCTCTGCAAACTCTTCACCGGAGACATCAAAAACCGTGCGGCCATTCTCCGTACGCGGAAGCCCTGCATTAGGACTGATAACCAACGGAACAGAAGCACAGGCTGCCATTCTTGCAAAAATCGGCTTCATCTGCTTTGGCCCCAGACCACAGTTCATACCTATGGCATCCACACGCAGACCCTCTAACAAAGCCACTACCGCCTCCGGAGTGGCCCCCGTCAACATCTTTTCATTTTCCCCAAAGATAACCGTGGCAATCACAGGCAGACTGGTAGCCTCTTTTGCGGCCAGCACTGCTGCCTTTAACTCATAAGTATCACTCATGGTTTCAATGACAATCAAGTCCGCACCGGCCTTCTCCCCGGCTGCCGCCACCTCTTTATAAATCGCTACGGCATCCTCAAAAGCCAGCGTACCCATAGGCTTTAACAGTTTGCCGGTAGGCCCCATATCCAAGGCCACAAATGCTTCCCTGCCGCTCTCCGCCACGGCACGTTTGGCATTGGCTATA
Source organism: Lachnospiraceae bacterium (assembly GCA_017516285.1). The sequence continues at coordinate 38,184 of JAFXDD010000006.1, read as the reverse complement.
CCTGCCGTAACAATGGCCTCTAAATCCTCACCAAATTTCAGACAGTTGGCACCAAAAGTATTAGCCAGAATCATATCCGCACCGGCCTCCAAATACGCCTTATGTATGTCTATCACAGCCTCTGCATGAGATATATTCCAGGTCTCCGGAAGTTCACCCGGCTTCAGTCCACGCTCCTGCAACAGGGTACCCATGCCGCCATCCAAAAATAACATTCTATTTCCTAATATTTCTTGTATACTCATAACGACCCTTTCTTCGTATATGCCGACTTCACTGTCGCTTCTACCGGCATAGCCTTCCATTTATCTGTCACGTCTATAAGCGCAACCTACATTTCCACAAATCTCACAGCCCTCCCTGTGACAACCGGTCTGCACCGGACTAAGCCCCATGATGGCAGTCACCGACTTCTCCGGCAACATGACATTCCCCTCTGTCAGCACAATACCCACAGTTTTCTGCGCCTGCAAAACCTGTAAAAAGGACTCCTGCACACTAAGTACCAAATCTCCATACCCCGGACTATAGCGAGGCCTTACAAAAAGCCCCTCCTCTGCACACCGAACCTCCAGTTCCTTCTGACACTGATTACAATAAGCTTCCATGGCCGCTGCCGCCGTAGCCTGCACCACCACTGCCTTACTGACCTGCAGCTTCAGATACTTTTGCAGCAGCCGGTCCACACCCAGTCCCAAGGTAGCCGCCATAAAAACCACCTCTTCGCAATCCTGCAAATTCCTTGCTAACTGCCTGCTATGAAAGGTTAAACCTGCCGCCTGTACCCGGTCCTCTGAAACCACCACCGGAAACCTGCGCATGACGGACTTCGGCTCCGCAGCCGCCTCCACCTCCTGCACACAGGTCTCTATTAACGCTAAAATGTCTACATCCGGTACCTGACGCCCATAGCCCAGATACCGGATAATCTCTGCTCTGTTTATCACTTCAAAATCTCCGATAAATTCCGCTGAATACCTGCTGCCACCTCCGGTTTATTCATGGAATATACATGAATATGACGCACACCATTGGCAATCAAATCAATAATCTGGTCCGTGGCATAAGCAATGCCCGCCTGCTGCATAGCCTTTGGATTTTCTCCAAAATGATCCACCAAATTACGAAAACGCTCCGGCATATTGGTGCCGGACAAGGTACAAGCTGTCTTGACCTGCGTAGCTCTGGTAATTGGCATAATACCCGGAATGACCGGAACCGTAATGCCTGCCTCCCTGATACGATACAGGAAATTATAATAAATATTGTTGTCAAAAAACATCTGAGTGGTCAGATATTCACAGCCCGCATCCACCTTTTTCTTTAAATTAGAAATATCGGATTTTTTATTTACCGCATCCACATGCCCCTCCGGATAGCAGGCACCGCCCACGCAAAAATCTCCAAAAGCCTTAATCTCCTCCACCAACTCAGAAGCATAATGATAATCCTTAAAAGGCTCACCCTCAAAGTCCTTGGGTCTGTCACCACGCAAAGCCAGAATATTCTGAATGCCTGCCGCTTCCAACTCTGCCAGGGTAGCACGAATGTCCTCCCGTCTGGCTCCTACGCAGGTCAAATGGGCAATTGCCTCTACCCCCGCCTTTTCCTGAATATCCTTTGCAATAGTCACTGTATTGGACCTGGTACTGCCACCTGCCCCATAGGTCACACTCATATAACTAGGCTGCAAAGCCGCCACATCCATAGCTGCCTGATATACAGACTGAAAATTGGCCTCTGACTTTGGCGGAAATACCTCAAAGGACAAAGTCACCTTATCCTGCCTTAACATCTCTCGTATTTTCATAATATGTACACTCCTCGTTTGAAAAACCGTGCCACAAAAGCTGCGGCACGGTTAGCATTATTCATATATCTCTTTGAAGGCCTGTAAAAATGCATTTTCCAGCTCCTGCTCATATGCGCCGCCATAAGTGCCGTCATAAAAACGCTGCAGAGCCTCAATCTCAAAACGGCTCCAGGACTCCTCCGCCTGATGCAGAATGATAGGATAAAAATGAATACCGCAGGCTCTGGCCACATCCAAATCCTCCACATTATCCCCAATCATAATCACCTTGTCCGGATCATAGCCCATGGCCAACAACTCATTCACACAAAAATCCTTGGTGCCCACATTCTGATTAAGAATCAAATTCACATAATACGCCAGTCCATGCAGCTCCCATTCCTCATACAACGCATCCGGATTGGCTGCAGACACTACCACAACGTCACTCTCCTCGCATGCTGCCATAAGTGCATCTGACACACCATCATAAGGACGCCTGCTCTCCACCGGAAGCATGGCAATATGCTGACTCACAGACTGAGACCAACGCAATACCTTCGGTAAAATAATACTGTCATCATCCTCCAGAAAACGTATCAAGGCTGCATTAGACAACTCCGTGGTGGTCTCCAGCCACCGACTCAAGCTCTCAATATCCTCAATCGGAGTCAACGTCTGATTAATATATTCCAAAGCAAGCTTCAAGCCAATAAAACGATTCACCCCTCGCTTTATAGAATACAAACTAATCGCATTCCATATCCAGAGCGCCTTCTCCTCATAAGCCTGCAAGCCCCACTCTTCCACCATACACGGCCCAAAACAATTACGATGCTTAATCTCCATCGTATCCATCGCACTGCCGTCTGAATCCACACAAAGCAAATAATCTTTTTTCTTCTGGTAATCTCTAAACTCTCTCTTCATTACTCCCGCCTCAAAGTAACTCATGTAAAATACTGGTAAGAGATATTATATATATTTTTGCGGATAATTTCAACTGTTAATTACGATTTTTCAGAAAAATCGTTGGAGATTAACAAAATTACGATGTATGATGTAATTCTATAACATACTTTTCTTTAAGTCTTGAACACCTATTTGGTGGGATTATCCTTTCATGTTGTAATCTACCTGCAACAATACCAGGATGTATATCAATAGATCTTGCAAAAGCTATTATTTCATCATCAGAAGTATATTTAGTTGGTGCAAATTTTTTCATCGCAACTGGCGAAATCAAGAAGTTTGTAGCAAAATTATTTGCCTCCTCCTCCAACTGATTATTAGCATCTGTCATTTCTTTTTCATTGTAACTAACAAATACTGTTTTTATTTTTCGCTGAAACACATGTTTTATTTCATGAAAAAGAGAAAACCAAAACTTATCTGCATCAAGTCCTCTATTATTCATTGCCAAAACTACTCGCTCGTCATTTATCCACTTTACAGCTCCATTAACACCAGAGTTCTTCAAATGAGGCAACAAAACAAAAGCTACACCACACTGTGCAAATATATCTCTCATTCTTGGTAGAAATACTTTTGGATCTTGAACTGTCATACTACGTAATTCGGGCATATATCCCTTTAGCTTTTCTGCATTATAAGGCTCTGTCTCTATTCTCTGCGAAAAATTGATTGCAGTTTGAATCCATGCTCTTGAATTGATCACATTCTTTTCGCTAATTTTAGATATTCCAGTTCTATAATTTACAAGAAAATCCGGTTCTAGCATAATTCGTAAATCCGAAATTCTAAAATATCCACAAAGATTTGCAACTTTTTCTCTAATATTTTTCGAAAGTGGCAGTCCAGCTACATCAACAAAGTACTTGTAATCTATAAGCTTAACAACTTCTTCTTGTTCATCAAACTCTTTAGCCTTCTGAATTTCTATTAATTTTTGGTCATAGGTATTTTGCAAATTCAACCATACATCCACACCCGTTCCCATCATCACGGATAATTTCTTCGCCAAATCATTCGAAATATTAGCTTGGCCATTTAACAAATAACTGAGTGTTTTAGTAGTTGTTCCCATTCTCGTAGCAAACTCAACTTGACTGATACCCATATCTTCAATAATATCTGCAATATAGTATCCAGGGTGAAAAGCCACGATATCTTTATATTCCATAATATTACTCATAATGGTTCGACACCTCCGTTACCTTTACTATTTTAATCAACTTACACTGAGCCATTATATCCCCGTCAATGATTTCTTTTCCATCATCATCACAAGGGATCATTGTTACTCGATATCCAGTATTACCAAGTCTAATACTCCATTCATGTTTCCTATTCCCTTTCAATTTTTCAAACCGAAAGGGCGGATAGTTCGCTACATCTAAGAGGGAGCTGGAATTCTTTATAAAGTTTTCTGCAGCTTCAAGCTTTTTCTTGACCTGTTCTGGGTATCTCCATGTTTTCTTGTATTCAGAACAAAATTGTTTTTTAGCAGTTTCATTCTTATACAAAATTATCATACTCAAATTATTATATTCAGCTCCTTTCTATATTATTACCTTTTTGGTAACAAAATTATAACACTAAATCCGCAAGAAGTAAATGCTTTTATAGACTTTCATTACCTTTTTGGTAATATTTTATACTTCGTTGAACTTTATCTAGTTCACACCACATCTTCCCCTGCCACCAAACAAAGCCGCAGCAATTGCCACGGCTTCATTCTATATTTGTGCCTACATTACAGCCACGAGGATTACCTCCAGCCAACCGACTTAACGCTTTAACCTTTTTCGTGGATTTCAACACATTTCTATGTCTACAGGAAAGTTCCCAATTCACCTAAAACCATTCAAGAATAAAATCATTAACAATTCACTACTGACGGTTCAAACAAAACACAAAACAGTTAAATTGGAGATGTATATTTTTCATCTTTAAACCCAACTTTTATTGATAGGATTTGAACCTATACTACATGATTACAATTCATGTGTGCTACCATTGCACCACTTAAGTCAAGCAACCCAATTTAATCAGAATTGGTTATATGTCTTGTAACATAACCCTGTTACGGGAAGCCGGATTAGAGGTTTACGTAATGCAGGCAAAACACTGCTATGCTACTTCAATAAAAGTAGTCGCATTAGACACCTTTATCTGCGTATCAAGCTCAGTTAAAAGAGTGTTACGTTTTTCCTCCAATGCTTCTAATTTCTTCTTCACATCAAGCGGGTCAACCAATTCCGTGGTATTCTCTTTTACATAAGCCTCTACAACGCTTAATGGTTTGTCATCTTTCGTCTTGGAGTCTTTCCCAAGAATACTAAGGCGCATATTCTCTGCAGTTGCCTGAAGTTGACTGTTTTTATTATCACAGAAACGAACTCTTTCATTGTACTCTGCTCTCATTTTATCCTGAAGGTTACCTTCAAAATCTGCCTCGACCTCATATGCACTTAAACCGCGTAATCTGCTCCTAAGAGAAATAGCACCTGCAACTGTAAATGTTCCATAAGAAGTTGCAATCTCTGTCCGTGCATTTGAAGCCACTATTGCAGCATCGATCTTCTGAAAACGTTCAATCAAATCCATAATTTGCTGATATGCTGACTCTGCTTCCCTAGCATAATCTTCTTTAGTGATACGCTTCGCATAAACCTTCTCTTCATTTGGCTTTATGGTATCAACAAAGCTTGCTTTCGCAATTTTATCTGCAATCTTCTTTACTAACAAGTCTCTTTCATCCAATGCTTGTGTAACCAACATTTTTTCACTCATAAAAAATCCTCCCTTAAAATCTGTTTCTATAAACAATTCTAAAGGAGGAGCTTTCATTTGTCATTGAACTTGTAGTTCAATTTTTATGCTGCTCTTAACTCATTTAACTCTTGGCAGTACGTATATAATCTTCTATCACGTTCAGGCATTTCTGACGTGACACTCGGCGCAATCGGTGCTCGATTGCCACGCACAATTGCATCAATTGGTAATTGGAACAATGCACTAAGCGCATATAAATTGTCAATTGTCGGCATATTAATGCCATCCATCCAACGATAGACGCTCTGCACACACCCCAATCCAAGATATTCCTGCACATCCTTTGCGCTCAAGCCGCGCATATCCATAATTCTACGTAAGTTAATTCCAGTTTCTCGTTTGTTGATTAATGGAAACATCGGACACCTCTCTTTCCTACCGAAAAAATAATCCAGCACCTCCGGTGGTGCCATCATTAGCATACAATTAAATTTGGTCAGATAAATAGGCAAGTAATCCCTGGCAGCCTGCTAACACATCACGATAGGTGGCATCAAAATCACCGGTATACCATGGGTCTGCCACATCCCTGTCAGAGCCTGCAAAGGTCAGCAACTTGTAAATTTTGCCCTCCGGGTCTCCACCTGCGATGCGCGTCATGTTGCGAATGTTGGCAGAATCCATGCCAATCAAATAATCATAATCCTCATAATCCTGCTTCGTCATCTGAACCGCCCGGTGCGGAACGACCGGAATACCTACCTGACGCAGCTTGTTCACCGTGCCGTAGTGAGGCGGATTGCCAATTTCCTCACGACTGGTGGCCGCGGAGGAGATGTGAAAGCGGGATTCTAAGTGTTTTTGTTTTATGATGTGAGTCAGGACTGACTCACACATGGTGCTACGACAGATATTGCCATGACATATGAAGAGGACACTGACATAATTTTTCATATCGTGGTATAACCTCGTTTTTCTTTATATTTTCAACTTTTTTTGCATTTTACCTAAGTAGGTATATTATAGCACAACATCACCTATCTTGGACATAAAAATATGTATGGAGGTAGGTAAAATTTCCCTCCGTACATATCTCCACTTTTTCACTTATCCTTAACGTGTAAAAAATGCACGTTATTATTCTCGTCAACTTCCTTCTCTTTAAAAACATTTAAAATATGTCTTCTGATATTTGATTCTTCTCTGTCAAACAGCAAAACGTTACTTCTCGCTTAAATAAATCATTCCTCCCTGATGTCATGTTAGCAAAAATCTGTTCTTTTCAATTTACTTAGGTGCTTGTCCAGAGCATATAATTTATCTATGTATAAAGACGCAATTTCCACCAAATCTGCAAAACGGCACCCAAAGTATTGAAAAAATCTTGCTCCATCTTTTTTTGAGTACACTAACAAATAGTAATCACATTCCCTTCCTATTTTTTCATCTGCAACCTGTTCTACTCCCTCTATGTTAAACACATAAAATGGTCTTTGCTGTAATTTTTGCACAGCGCTTAATCTTACACTAATATCGACACAAATATAGTTTCCCTCTAACAAATATTTCTTATGTTGATTTGTACTTAACGGATGCGCCACAACAAAGGACCTCAATGCCCGCAAATACTTCTTACATTCAGACAGTCTGGATTCCTTACAATAAACAAAACCACTCTTTATTGAATCATCAAATATTCTTTCAAACTGCTCATATGCCTCTTGTATCCATGTGACTAATAATATTAGATATGTTACTGATTTTATGTTAATCTCATTTGTTTTATTAAATTCAGTATTAAAATCCTGAATACAAAAATTAATCTTTTGCAAGTAATCACATCCTAATTCATAATAATCCTTATTAGGATAAATCCACTTCTTATGTACACCTTTTCCTATTCGATTGAGGTTTAATAACTCATTCATAACTTGCTCCTTATTACCCGCTCAAAGGCAAAAACTTTTCTCCTATTGTAATGACACTTTTTATTATAACAAACATTACGGCCCCAGGACAATGCAAGATAGCACTCCGGCAGTAACCACCTCACCACCGAAATGCTATCTTCTTTCTCAACCATGTCACAGCCCCAAATCCATAATTTACTGGTATAAATCTGGTATAAAAATTCCGTTTCAAAATCCCATAACCCTTGATTTTACGCACTTTTTTTCCAAAAGCGACTTGCTGCCATGGCAGATGAATAATATTCTAAGCATGTAATAAAACCTACTTAAAACGCAAAATTTTAGCTCCGATTAACTCTTTCTCCCTCGCTTCTTATAATCTGCATCAATCTTCTTTTTCCAATCAGCAGACAACGGTGCATCACACGCTCTTACACAGGTAATCGCCTCGCTGATAACCTCATAGTTGAGAGCAGTTCCAACCTTATCACAATGATAGTTAGCAGCCATAGATTCATCAATGCCAAATCTTCTGGCTTCTGCCGCTGCGTCAATGTTGGCTCCAAGGAAAAGAAACTCCCAACCATAACGCTCTTTCTGACGTTCAATCATGTGACGAACCTTATCGTAGGTGTAACGGCGACTGGCGTTTTCCATACCATCGGTAGTGATGATAAAGAGTGTCTTTTCCGGCACATCTTCCTTACGGGCATACTTGTGGACATTCCCAATATGATGGATTGCGCCACCAACAGCATCCAGAAGTGCTGTGCAGCCGCGGACAAAGTATTCCTTGTCGGTAAGGTTTGGTACATCTGCTATGGCAACCCGGTCATGGATAACCTCCGTTTCGTTGTCAAACAACACTGTGGTTACGGCGGCTCTGCCCGGTTCCTTACGCTGCTTTTCCAACATGGAGTTGAAACCTCCGATAGTGTCCTTTTCCAGTCCTGACATGGAACCACTGCGGTCTATGATAAATACAAGTTCAGTCATTTTGAAATCCTCCTGTTTCTTTATTGTGATTTCATTATACTGGAAACAGGAGAATGAATGGTCGCATAGTATGCGACATTTCCGATGGAGGATTGCCCCTTCTGAGAGGATCCTCCGGCGGATTATGTACCGATAAGCGGCTGGTCAAAAGTAAACAGAACCTCATTCAATTCAAAAACATTGTAGTTTCTGTTCACAAGAAAATACTCCACAATCACATCAAATTTGCTGCTGTGGGAGAGGGCAAACCCTGCCCGACCGATAAAATCCTTTGTTTCATCGATATCCAATTCCAAAGCAAAGGCAAAAGCCAGTGCCGTTGTTTTGGATGGCTTGTAATCTATATTGTTCCGAATTTTTGAGAACAATTTTCTATCCACATTGGCTTTTTTATAGATTTCAGAGTCCTTCTTTCCGGTGCGGTCAATAAGCTGCAGGAGCGTTTCGGAAAAACCGGCATCCAGATTTTTCAACAACTGCCCCCAATCATCGGAGTCCATTGGAACTGCTGCACCAACAGACATATCCAGGCACTCTTCAAACGCCTGTGTCGGACAAACCTCCTCATGGATTCGATTGCTCTGTTTCAGAGTTTCTCTTATCCACCTTGTTTCAAGACGAGGAGCATTCACGCCTTCCGTACCACACTCATCAAGGGTTTTACTGTCTATATAATTTTCATCGATATAACTGCTGACGGATTTAAACAGTTCCTCCGACAGTGCAAAGGCTTTTTTGCTGGCTTTTACTATTTCAAAAGGCATAGGTGACCTCCTTTCAATCGCATCAAATTCAAGCTTTATGCAAATTTTAATCTTTTCCGGTATAGAATGTAGCCTTACCGATGCTTGGCACCAGTTCCATAATCTCACTCTTGGTAACATTTTACATCTTTCTCAAGAACTCCATAATCTTCTCTTTCTCCCCGCTTCCATTGGTCGCAAATCTCATCAGCGGGATTCCATAGAGTTCCAAAATATGATTTTTCTTTTTATCTCTTTCTGCCTGCTCTGTTCCTTCCTTGTGATAATGAAAACCATCTACCTCAATAGCCACAATCGGTCTCTTGCTTATCTTACTGTAAATCAAGAAATCCAAATGAGTAGCTGGATTCATCGCATACTTGCACTCCTCATCATTCAGATAACAAGGATCTTTTATTAACTTATTCAGAGGGTAATGACACAATACAAATAAATCTTCTCTTCCAACCTCACAGATAGCTTCTAAAATCAGGTTAAACATCAAGTTCTCAGACTCATATTTTGATACCTGTTTCTTGTCCTTCAGATATGCTTGTCTGCTCTCAGTATACTGTTTATAAAGATAATCAAAAACGGAATAGATTTTACTTTCCTCTACATCATAATTTTGATATCTTATGTACTCAACCAAATCCCTGACATTGCCATCTTCTTGCTCATTACCGGTAGTAACAAGCATTAGACGTTTCTTTGCTCTCGATATTGCAACATTCATCAGATTCGGATCATCAGAGAACTCCGTAATCTTATTATCAACAGTAGAAATAATAATTGTGTCTTTCTCCCTCCCCTGGAACTTATGAACCGTATCACATTCAATATCTGCGAATGTGCGCTTCAATAAACGAACCTGATCCCTATAGGGTGAAATAATACCAATCTCCTTATGATCAATATCAAGGCCTGGAAGAATTTCTTTTTGAATCGAATCGACCTCTCTCTGATTCTCCCTGCCTCTGGCATGGTTACCTTCAACAGTTCTAATCGCCTTCAGAACATCTTCCTCACCATTATCCCGTGTCATAATAAGCAGCTCGTTGTTATAGAATTTCTTGTTACAGAAATCAATAATCTTAGGATGACACCTATAATGCTCACGCAAAGTAACCTGTGGTACCTTTGGCATAATTTCAATAATAGATTTCAAAAAGCTATTAACATACTTGTATGCTGCATTGACCTTATACTGCGCAAAAATCAATTCTGACTTTTCTTTTTCAGCAGGTGGTACCACATTAGGCAACTGCTTACAGTCACCAACAATAATAGCATTCCTTCCGGTAGACATAGCCAATGCCCCCGTTGCCACATCAACCTGAGAAGCTTCGTCCATAATGACATAGTCAAATATCGCATCTTTACCCAAACTCGTTACTGATGAGAAAGTTGTACTCAACACAACCGGATACTCTTGCTGAAATTCTCCCGGGTTATAACGCAGATCTCTCTCCGAGAAAAGTTTCCTTGAAGGCTTACCCTTATATTTCTTAATGATGGCATCCTGCAAAATGTCCATAGAGTAGTTCTTCAGCTTGTCTATCATTCCAGCATTGTTTTTTTGAGAAAGGTACTCATTCAACTCCTGTATCTGGCCCTCTAATTCCTTTTCTCTTCTTGCATAATATTTCAATTGAACAGAAACAATAATATCAATCAGCGGCTTCTGATACATTACGTTCCATTTTACACCATATTTAATCCATAATAAAAATAAATACAGTTTTCCAAGAGCTTTCCCTTCATCTGCTGCCGTCTGAGCCCGCTGCCATAACCTCATCAACTCTTTCGCGGTCAGTTCCTTTCCCTTTTCAAATTCAAATATAGAAACAGAAGATTCATCAAGAAATGTTTCAAAATGAACCTTTTCAGTTTGCAAATCAGACAGTTCTGCTCTCAAAAGAGCTGCCTGCTCTTGTTTTTGAAAATACTCTTGAATCTGCTCCGTAACCTGCTGAACATTCGCTAATATTACCTGTTTATTGCTAAGTTCCTTCCACCGGCCAAAGTCAGGATAATGCCCAGACTGATTCTCAATAAAGTTTCTTTTATTATCCGAACTTCCAAGAAGCGCTACTATGAAATCCATCCCATACTGCGGGAACGCCAGTTTTTCAATTACATTCTCTATCGCAGAATTATTATTGGAAACTACCTGAACAGACTTACCTCTAATAATTGCATTAGCAATAATATTCAAAATAGTCTGAGTTTTGCCTGTTCCGGGAGGACCTTGAATCACACTCACCCTATTCGTAAATGCATTAATTACAGCCTTATACTGGCTACTATTACAACCAAAAGGAAATATATAAATATCTCGTGGTATGTACTCATTAAACTTAATGCCGGCCGGATTCAAATAACAACTCAATACAGACCGTTCACTCAAATCAGAAATTGCTTCATACTTCTTCGGCAGAAGCAATTCTCCTTTATCATTCCTAAGGGTTCCAAGCGTAGCTAACTGTTTTAGGTAATCAAAAACAGATTTTGCATCAGGATTGGAAAGACACATTTTATCAACACTGATATCCTTCCCTTCACACACCCATCCTTCTTTCCCTACAGGTTTTAAGAAATAATTGCCATTCTCATATTTAACAAGCAATTCGATATCCGTTTGCTTCCTACCTTTGTAAAAGATTATATTAGAATCAATAGGAATTTTTCCAATAGCATTATATTCTTTAACTCTGTATTTCTTATATGAATACACATTCGAACTATTTGAGAACTGAACCTGGTATACACCAAGCATCTGGATCCAGTCACATCTATCTAATTCTCTTGTCCGTTCTTTTCCATCTATATAGATTAGACTCTTGGTAATATCCAGCATGCTTCACCACCTACTCCCATTTCTTCCAAACCTCAGGCATATATCCCAGCGTCGACTGCTTTCCATTCCGAACCACTGGAGTCTTGATTACCTGCGGATTTTCAAGAATCTTCTCTAACTTATCTTCTGCAGCAATATATTTAATCAGAGCCAGCACATCCTTGTCCTTACAATCCTGATTAATCATATTCTCGATACCGCCGTTAGCCTGAGCTACAGATGTGAATTCACCTTTGCTCATACCTTTTTCTTTCATATCAATAAACTGATACTTGATACCGCGGTCTCCGCTTCGCTCCGGTCGGCGCAAAGCTGACGTCCCCCGGACGTCATGCGCCCTTGAAAAAGCGTTCCGCCTTCTTGGTATCATTGCACTTCTTTGTACCAAATATCTGTATATTCACCACTTATTTCCTTCCGCAAATCATATTATAGACTTCGTCTATAATCGACGTTTGCCGTTCGCCACAACCAAGCTACGCTTGCTTATTCTTGCGCTCACTAAGTCGTAACTTTCCGCAATCATTCTTTTGACATCTTCCTCTGGAATCGTGTCATCCAAAATAATTGTATTCCAATGTTCCTTATTCTGATGATATCCCGGAAGTACTGCCGCATAGGTATGCCTCCACAAATCTCTCCATTCAGGATTTACCTTTACATTGACACAAAGCTTACCATCTCTAAAATAAGTCCATGCAAAAACCTTCTTATTCTTACGATACCGAACTAGCTGCCAGTTCTCATCATGAAACGGTGCATCCTGATAAGTGTCAGGAAATAACAAACAATACTTCAAGACTTCTTCTCTGGTTGTCAAGCCTTACACGTCCCTTCTTCATTTTCCATATTTATCTCAAATCTGATTCTTCATAAAATCCTGCGTCAAAAGATGCATTAATTTCTGCGATTTCTCGCTTTCCGTCAATGTAATCACGGTACATTTCCCACAAATCAATATCGCAGCCATCCATAACCTCATCATCCGGTACCCAACTGCGAATCAGTTCTATACGTTCCTGCTTTGTCGTGTCTTTGATCAAATAGTTCATAATTCTCCTTTTTTACCTCAAGATAAGTCCATCCTTAAAGGCATTCCCAACCTTCTGACTGCATTCCACATAAGCATGACTTACCGGATCATATGCGATCGGACGCAGCTTAGCAATATCAATCTTACCATCCGTAAGAATTTTCTCATCTGCACTGACATTAATAATATCAGCAAATAAATGGCAGGTTTCTTCGTCATAACTGGTCATTCTGCACTCGATGGTCATCGGCAGTTCATTGATGATCGGTGCATTTACAAATTCTGCTTTACTGGTTGTAAATCCTGCCTTCTCCATCTTATCCGGTGTATTTTTACCGGATACAATGCCAACATAATCACAGGCAGCAATGTGTTCCACATCTGCCATACTTACTGTAAATTCCGGATTCTTCTTAAGATTCTCTGTTGTCTGATGATTTTCTCCCATACAAATGCAAATCTCTGTATCACAGCTAATGCCGCCCCAAGCTGCATTCATCGCGTTCGCCTTACCATTCTCATCATAAGTTGCAATGATGAATACCGGCATTGGATATACCCATGGTTTTGCTCCAAAATTCTTTCTCATAGTAAAATAATCTCCTTTCATACTCCTTGCTGCTATTCTTTCTCGCCTTCATTGGCTTCTTCCATTTCAATCTGTTCCTCACCGGTTCCATCTTCAAACCGCACTCGTAACACTGCCTGCGGCCAATTGACAGAAACGCGTGCCCGCTTGTCCTTTGCCTGTGCTTCTTTATCAAATATCTCCAGAAGCTCCGCTAAAATTTCTCTCGTCAGATAACCGCCCCGCCAATGGAATAAAAGTACTTTTCCCTTCTTTACCGCCTGTTTTGTTCGGTTTCTTACCTCGTCCATTGTAGTCCAGGATATTTTCTTCTCTTTATAATAGAAATGGTCGTTATCATTGCAAACCGGTATCTTCCAGATGACAGGCTCATGATCTCTGAAAATCTGCTTGTCCGATAAATTCACATAGTCATATCTCACCGTATCGTCTCTTGAAAGTGTGTTGTCAAAAGTCACATCCAGATGATAGAACTGACCGTCAATTCGAATCACATTCCATGCATGTCTGTACTTGATCCCTTTTTCCGGATTGGCTTCAGACAGGGCGATGATACACCAGATATTCAGTTCATCGCACAGAATTTTTACTGCCTTTGCCATTCCCTCACAGACAGCCACACCGTTTCCCAACGCCCCGATAATTTCATGGGAGTACTCCTTCTTCAACTTATCATACTTCACATTTTGCACAATAAAATCATGGATAAAGAGCTCTTTCCCCTTTTCATCCAAATTTGCCGCCTGGCGAGCCAGCTTTTTTACCCTTGACTCCATGGCCTGACGATGTTCCTTGATTTTATCCTTTGAAAAAAGATACTGTGGCACCATCTCCACTGCCGTGGAATCCGCATAATACCTGTAGGAAAAAGTCACCGAATAAAAGATCGCCGGACAATCCATGCGAATCATAAAATAAATATCCGACAATTCTTTCCCCGAAAGCTTTGGTACCGCAAAGGAATCCTGAAGATTTAACAAACCTTCCTTCATCGCATAGTAGGCTCTCTGCTGCTCTTTATTCAATTGGTCATAATAGTAATTGCCTGCCTTTGCCACATTCCCACCACCTTTTTCATCTTTCGTATGCATCCTGCCTCTAAATTACAATTCCTGCCACATAATCCAGCTCATGCTGAATAATATGAGCAGTCCAATCAATATACTTCCCGTGCTGCGGCTTAAAATTCTGTTCTAAATAATCCACTTCGATTTCCTTATATCTGGTACAAGGTCTCTCACCATCAAGTGACAGACAGCTTGCTTCTGTCTTAAAGGCACCCTTTTTCTTTGTAATCTTTGCATTGATCATTGCAAACATAAATGGGCCTGCTGCCACAACAATGATATTCTTCTTAACACCTATACTCGGCTATCGCCTCGTTGACCGCGGTGCTCCTCAAATGCACGTGTAAACACGGCATTTTCATCGCTACTCGCGCATATTTGCAGCCATGCCAACACATCTGTCTTGATTTGCATTTAACGTATCCAAAAGATCCTGAACCACCTGTTTGTCTGCTTCTGTTGCAGGTTCTGACTTCTGCGCCTGGAATAGCGGATCTCTCATAATTGGTCTTACCATTTTACATCTCCTCCAGCCATTCAGAACTTGCATAGTACCTTTCATTCAAATACTCGTTCCATTTGGCATTTGTGCTTTCCAGCTCCTTTTTCTGCATAATGCGGTTCCTGTCACTTAATATTGCCAGCATCTCATCAACTACCTCTTCCATTGGAAGCTTTTTGTAATGTGACAAATATCCTATCATTCTTTGTGCTGTCCAATCCGTATTCAGATTCCTTGTAATCTGGCCACAAAAGGGTTCCGGATAACCTCTGCGAAGCATTATTTCATATAGCTCCATGCTCTTTTCTGTTCTGGGTTTCATCCAACCTTTCTCCCTCTATAAATTATCCTATTCTCACACACCCATATCCCGATAATAATTACAAAGATCTTCTTCCATCTGTTCTTTCACCCTCCGGAAATCCTCTTCCTCCATCCTGGCAAACAGCGCATGATTCATGGAAATTACACCCAAATCCTTAGAATGATACAAGAACCTCTTACGTTCAAACTTCTCAAAAGGATTGGTCAGCATGTTAGCCTTTATCAGTTTTCTGTCCTTCAAGGTCTCCGCATTATAAGGACAAGAAGGCCTGTCCACAGGCAAACCACGCTCGATTCTATCTTCATAAAATGCTATGTAATCGTTCAACACATCTTCGATATTGGCATCTCCGATGGAATTCAGATTCTTTAAAAAAAACAACAAGAACGGCATCTTATAGGATAGGGAATAATCCCTCTCTTCCAAGAAATCAAAGAAGTCCTGTTTCATGGTTTCCTCAGTATGCTCAGGGATTTCTAACTCCTGGCGGATTCGCTTAGCATCCTCCGGACTGAACAAATATATTTGCTTGCTACCAAAAGGATAAGCAACCGTAGGCTGTATCTTGCCCTTCTTAATCCAGCTGGTAATGGTTCCTGTGCTGACGTAAAACTCCCTCGCCAACTGCTCTTGGCTCAGGTAATCACCATACTTATCTTCAAAGCTGGTCACATCAATTTCCACAATGCGCTCCACCCGCTCCTGAATTCCGTCAATCTCAATCATATCTCCCACAGAATAAGTCCTGCAGGCAATATTACCAAATGGAACATACATGGCATTTTGGAAAATACTATGCATGGAACAAGGTCGTGCCATTGCACCGTACTCATCTACCACATCTATGACAAACACATTCTTCTTCACATCCGTCTTGCGAAGACCTCTGCCTATCTGCTGCAGATAGAGCACCTTGGACAATGTAGGGCGTGCCATGGCCAGAATCCCAAGTTCCGGATAATCCCATCCCTCGGAAATCATATTGCAGGCACATAAGAAACGAATCTTTTTCTCCTTAAAATCGGCCATGACCTTCTCTGCATTTTTCGTCTGTCCGGTATAAGATTTTGCGCTGATGCCCGCCTCATTCAGAAGCTTCTCCATCTCCACCGTATGCTTGGTATTTACACAGAAAATGATACCCTGTCGGTTCGACACCTCTCCCTCACTGAAGTACTCCTGCAACACATTCACAATCAGTTCATTTCGTGAAGTAACACGAATGCTTTTCTCCAAATCCGCATTAATATAGTCCTTGCCATTAAAGCGCACATGACTCAAATCAATATTGGTTTCAATACGATACACATTTGCCTGGGCAACGATGCCCTCCTCCATTGCCTGAATCAATGACAAACCAGTCTTATAACTACCAAATACACTTTCCAGCTTCTTCTTATCCGGCCTTTGATCCGTAGCCGTAAGCCCCACCATAAACTCCGGTGTAAAATACTGAATCACTCTTTTCAACATAGGCGCCACCGCATGATGTGCCTCATCTATGACAATATAGGAATACTCCTTGGGAGAAATATTGGTGTAATTTCTCACAATATATGCAAAAGTATTGACTTCAATTTTATCCCGGTATTCCTTTAAGGACTCTTCAATTCGTCTGTGCCAATCCTTTACAATATTCGTGTTGGGTGCCAGCACCAAGGCCTTAAAATCCGTCTTTCCGTTAGCAAAGGCACGCATATCTTCCTCTACAATCTTGGACTTGCCGCTGGCTGTAGGAAACACAATTAGGAAGGTATTAACCCCTTCCTTTCGCTTCTGCTCTATATCCTGCAAAGTCGCCACCTGATGTTCATACAACTCCACCGGTCTGTCAATGAGCAAACCATTTTCCTCAAATCTGCTCACATCCTCACCAAAGAAAGTTCGAATATCGTCCTCGATACGACTTTCAAACTGACAATCTTCCGTAGAAAAACGGAACAGCTTAATCCCCCACTGGGTACAAGTATTTTGCTTTTGAAGTTGTTTCCGATACCTCTCCAAACCGATAATCTGCGGATGATGATAGGAAACACCGTTCTCTTCCACCGCAATACCACCATCACCTGTTCGCACATAATAATCCAGAAAATAATTGTGCCCCTGAGCATCAATTACACCGTATTCCTTCCAAAGATATTTCAGTGCATTCATACCATACACATTGCTAAAATTTCGTTCAAACAAAAGCTCCAGCGGCGATGCATCTGCATTCTCTTCACGATTGTCAACGCGAATAGTAAAATCCATATCTGCATGGGTTTTCGCACCTTGCACCACTGCTTCTATGGTATCCTTATCCTCCACAAGAAAACGGTAAACTTTATCATAACGATGCATATAGTAATTCTGCTTATCTGTAATCAACGTATAATGAAAAACCTCATCCTCTCCGTCACACTTACAGATACCCTCATCCACAATGATAACAGTCTGCTCCATCACATAAAAATAACTCTTGCCACCATTGGGATATTCAACTATTTCTTTCGCAGAAAAAGATTCAACCATTTCTCCTCACCTCGTCCCGGACGTACATCTGATGTAATCCAAATTTCCTCTACCTCAAGTCCTTTTACATCCTGTAATAATTTTTTCAAACTGTCCTCTGTCATATCAATGAAGTATCTACCGTTACGCATACCTTCAAAAGCTCCGTACTTGAAGGAAGTGTAGATTAGACCGTTGTCTTTTAAAGCAATTACCATCTTCTTCATCACATCTATAAGTTCTGCGTATGGAAGATGCAGGATGGATGAACAGGCCCAGATGGCATCGTATTTATTGACTTCCTTTAGGTCTTGGAAAAGCATGTGCTTTACTTCTATACCGGTATGGTTACTAGCAAACTCGCAGAGTTCCTCGGAGCCGTCGATGGCTTCTACAATATAGCCATGATCGAGGAAATATTTGGTGTCACGACCGGAACCGCAGCCGAAGTCAAGGATGATGGCATTCTTATGCATTTTTTCTAAAAACTTATTTTGATTTTTCGAAAAATCAACTGCTACAGTTCCTGCTACAAATGCTTGTGCATTCTTCTCATAGTAAATTAATGTTTTGTCTGTATTCATCTCTGTCCCCTACATAAAATATAATTTTTGAGCCCCTTTACACTCTACCTATTTTTTCCTAAATTCACTATATCAATTACTCAGAATATATAATTGATTATAACACCTTTACCAAAGATTTTCACTATATAATTCTACTGTCTTTAATATTGCATCCAAAATATTTATCAAAAAAAGATCGACTTTTAAACCTATAAGTGATATAATCTTTGAAGAACACTGAAAGGAGTGACTTTATGGCAAACATATTACTACTTGAGCCAGCATATAAAAACAAATATCCACCTTTAGGACTGATGAAAATTGCTACTTTTCACAAACACGTATTGCATGATAAAGTCTTTTTTTCCAAAGGACCTATACGCGAGGGTCTTACAGATATAACCACATGGGACAAGGTATATGTAACAACTTTATTCACTTTCGAATGGAAACGTTCTATTGAGATGATTGAATATGCAAAAACACTTGTTCCAATCAATAAAATCGTTGTTGGCGGAATCGCATCTACATTAATGCCCGATGAATATGAAAAAGCAACTGGCATACGACCAGTGACCGGATTACTAAATGAGCCTAGCAAACTTGGTTATCCGGGTGACGATACAATTGACTCTACTACACCCGACTATACAATCCTAGATGATATAGCAAGTTATTACCACTATCCCTACGAAAATGCTTATTTCATGTATAGTACACGCGGATGTGGCATGAATTGTGGCTTTTGTGCCGTTAAAACACTTGAGCCAACCTATATTCCATTTATCTCCATAAAAGAACAAATCCGAAAAATTGATGCAGCTTCTACATCTCCTAAAAAGGATTTGTTATTGATGGATAATAACGTACTAAAATCTTGCAATTTTGAAGAGATTATAAACGAGTTAATCGAACTCGGTTTCGGTAAAAATGCAGTTTACATTAATCCCAAAACGAAAAAACCACATAAACGATATATTGATTTCAACCAAGGATTAGACGCTTACTTACTAACTGATGCAAAAGCTGCATTATTATCTCAAGTAGCTATTAAACCCGCTCGAATTGCATTTGATCATATTGAAGACAAAGAAGTATATGTTAAAGCAATACGCACATGTGCTCATCACAATATTAATACCTTATCAAACTATGTATTATATAATGCAGATGCATTTTCAGGAAAAGGTCATTCTTATGCAGCAGATACGCCACAAGACTTGTATGAAAGATTACAATTAAATGTGGCTCTTGCACAGGAAATCAACTCACAAAAAGCCGATACAGAAGAAAAGATAAGCATTTTCTCCTTTCCAATGAGATATATTCCACTTGATAGTAAAGAAAGAGGGTATATTAGTAAAGAATGGAACGCAAAATACTTGCGCGCAATACAAGTTATCTTAATTCCTACCCAAGGCAAAGTAGGAACAAGTGCTAGTTTCTTTTACACCGCTTTTGGCAAAAATGTTGAAGAATACATGATGATTTTAGACATGCCAGAAAATATAATCAGTTTACGCGGTGAATATAAAATAATCGCCTCTCTATCAGAAGAAGCGAATACAAACAGATTTTTACAATATCAATACAATCAAAAAATTGTTAACGAATGGATTTCATTATATAAAAGTTTATCGGCTTCTGAATTATATGAATTTCAATCTATTATTCACAAAAACAAGTTTACGAAAGACTTAATATTAAACGCAAGTAATCCTACCATTGTAAAATTGTTACTGTTTTATATGTCCGTAAGCGAATTATTTAAGTTATTTGATTATTTTGACAATCATGAATGTAGATTCCACAAGGAAGTTATTATTGACTATTGCAACAATCAATTTCCTGCTGTATTAGACCGATTGCTCAATTATCTTTTACAGATAAAATCTACATCCCGCTTCTCTTTTGCTTTTGTAAAATATGTAGGAATCGACTTTATTAACAAACTATATGATAAAGCTGATGACAATTCTGAAATATTGCAAAAGCTAAAATCCTTAAATCTATAATCAATTTCTGTTATTTAAGATGCGCCCAAGATTTTAATTCTCGGGCGCATTTCTTCGTAACTATATTGTGCCTAACAACTCCATTCTATTATGTACAAATAATACTTCGCTCTGGTCCCCGCAATATATAGCATGTCATAGTATGCCTTATTCTTAGGAACGCCACTAGGCCACTTATTCAAATATATAATTACATCTGATTCCAGCCCCTTAAAGTCAGCCACACTTTGATACTGAATCACATTATTTGCCGCTCTGTTGCGAGAAGAAAGAATAAAACTTCCAATTTCTACATCTTCATCCAACCCACTTGGTCCCAATACCGCTATCGAATCTGGTGCTACACATTCCTCTATAACCAGTTTATTTAAGATTTCATTCAATCTGATTTTTGCACCACTAAGATCCTTTACTGTATGAACCTCAGGATCACATCCTACAATATCATTAGATATAACCTGCTCTCCAACCGACGTTTTTTCTTTTACCCAAGTATGGATGTTTCTTGTATTCCGAATGTTATTAGTCAACAAATATGGCTCTGTATTTATCATAAATCCATCCTCGAAATCCCTAGAATAGATATTCTGATTTTCATCATAAAACACATAAAAAATTCCATCATCAACTAAAAATTGGTTTATACTCAGTGCCCAATCCAAGCAAAAATCTTGTGCTTCATCTATCATAATGCAATCATATTTTTCAAGGCTAGCATCTTGCAACAAATCAAAATATAATCTATCTCCTTGATTTTCATTCGCGCCTTTGGCATCTTTCTCTTTCAGACTATTCCTAAACAAGGTTTCTATATCTATACATTCTATTTCAGGAGGTAATATCCCTGCAACAAAAGTTACTAACGATTTGCTGTAACATGTATACAGACATTTTTTTCCGGAGTAATTCTGTTGAATTATTTTTTTCATGGCAATCCATGTTTTTCCAGTTCCTGCACCACCGACAATTTTCACTCTTTTATAGTTTTCCAACAAAGTTATTATTGAATCCTGAACTATATTTATATTCTCCAATTTTTTGCTCGTAATTGGTATTAGTGCTCCTGCAGCAATCGATAACGCGATTCTTCTATTGACTAAATTAATAAATTTTTGCGCCTGCTCACTCGACAAAAAGCTTCCGCCATTTTTTCCGCTCCAATAATGAAACAACTCTCTAATTACTTTCCAGATTTTTCATATCCTTAAGCTGAATTGTAAGTTCTTTTGGAGCGTCATTTTCCATATCTACGTCAACATAGAAAAATGGAAATGCAACTGCCATACCAAAAGTTCCTCTAAAATTCGTTAAAGTCTCTTTCTTATAGTATTTCCTAAAATAATGCATGCTACTTTCTGCCTGCTTATATGGACTTTTGGTTAATTTTCTGCTTTCAATCTCTCCATGCTTATTATACGCATAAAGTGTCCATTCTCCTTCTTCAACTTCTATTTTTGTTCCACCTTTTACTTCTATAGTTAAAAAACCATAATTCGAATTAAAAACAAGGAAATCGCATTCACTATTTACACGTACTCCTTTTTCTTCCGTATACCACGTTACTGAATAAAAGACATGATAAGAATTATCTAATTGTTGCTCAAGTGCTTCAAACATTGCACGTTCCGATTTAGTAGCATCAAAATTATTTAGATTTTTTGGGTGCATAATAGCCATAACTAGTCCTCCCAGAAACCATAAAATCGTATTTCCGTCTTTTTATCCATTTTTCCTATCAACAAATTTCTATCAAGATCATGATTAAAATGCTGACATGATATTTCATTTGTAAAGATACAGCCTGTGCAAGCAGCATCTACCTCTCGACACACAGGATCAAAAACACATTCCTTTGCTGCTTGATATGAGTTATCTAGCCACTTATCCAAATACATTTCAAATACACTAAACAATGCTCCCATATTAAACCCTTGTGAGTTCTGACAATAAATAAATATTGCTGGCACGTTCGGAAAGATATATTCTGACAAAGAATTTTTATCTAACCCGCACACTTCTGCCGCTGCTATGATCAATGTATGAGAAATTGTATGAACTAATCTGTAAACATAATATGTAATTGCATCTTCTTCAGCACTCAGCAAAGAAAATGGTTGTATCGCTCCAAGATTAATGTGATTGATAAACCATGCCTTCACTGCAATTTCATCATCCATATTAACAGGTAAATCTGTTTCCTTAATAACACCATTCTTGAGCAACCATTTCAAAATCTTAACTCTATCTATTTCGAATAGTACTCCTTCCGTTTGAAGTTTCGTGGCATATACATTTTTCTTTTCTGCATTTTCATCTGGGAATCCATGTAATACAACTGGTTGCATATTATTTGTTGGTGCTGAAGCACTATCTACATACTCCCTTGTAAATCCATATGAGCATTGCAAAAAAGGAATTCTATCGCATGCCTGCATGGAAGTAAAACCTCTACGTTCAATTTTTGCTTTTAACTTCTCGACATTTACAAAGGCGTTAAGTTCCTTTGCTCTCTCAATGGCTGTATCTAAATCAACAATGTCTTCCCCATACTTTACAGCATTGTATTCCAATAAAAGTTCTGCATATGCGTTCATTTTTGAAATGTCATCTATATATGCATTAGCCATATTGATCGCCTGTTCAATAGGGTCACTCTCGCCGACTTTACAAGCAGCCTTTGCAGCCATTTCAGCATATTCTTGTGGCATCCCTTGATCTAAAAATGTTTTTAAAAGGGACTCGTATGACTCATTTTTTATTTCTTTTTGACTGCTTCGCCCATACTTAACAAGTTTTTTGAATTCTGACTCACTGATTAATTCAAGATAGTTTGCAACTATGCTTACTGCTCCTTCTTCCTCTTGAGTAAGAAAATCATCCATCTTTGGATCAAGCAAATCAATAACACTCAAACTTTTCACAAACGATTGCGCCGAATCCAAAACGTTATTTGGTCTAATTTTTGTATTACATTCTGGACAAAGTCTAAAAATTGCAGTTGACCTATGACACACAGTACACTCGTACGTGTGCTTTCTAATATCAATTCGGACCGGTGCATCTTTGTGTATATCACAACTGCCAATTGCAACATCACCAGCCCAACCACATTTGCAATAATATATATCTCTTAGTTGGACTAAATTTCCGCCACAATGTTTACAGTTCTGTTTAATGATATACGAATAGTGCGAATCCCTTTTAAATCTTTGAACCCTTCTGCACTTTTCACAAAAAAACACCTTCGGGCTTACACTTGCTGCAATTGCTCGGTCAAACTCGCTAACTCTTGGTGTTAATACAGTATATGTTTCTTCATTTATGGTGCTTCCAATATTTTTTAGACATGCATTTTCACCACCGCCAAATAAGGCTCCATTTTGACTACGATAACTTTCTACTGCCTCGCTAACCCTTCTCAGTAACCTCTTTTTATTAATATCTTCTAATGGTAGGCTACTCCATCTGTCAACAAAAGCAGTAATTCCCCTCCTTGACTGTGAGAAATAGAAATCAATCCATCGCAATGGTACATATTTGTATAATGCCTGTGATGTACTTCTAAACATTTGATTTTCTTTTTTACTTGCCATTCTAGTACCCTCTTTAGTTCACTTCAACCAATAGTTGTTTTTCTGTGTCACGCAAACTATTCATTACATGAAAGCCTATTGCATTTAATCCGGCTGTTATATATTCGTCTGTAATAGTTTTTTCATTCATCCTTTCAAAAATCGTATCAACAGCCTCATCGACCTTACGTTTAAAAATTTTGCCTTTATTGTACTCTGACCCATCTGGACGAACACAGCCATAGATTAGATAAAGTTCTCTCTTTACCTCTTCAGGGTCGATTAGCCCCTCCAATATATCCTTTTTTAATTCGCTTGCCATATATATACGTCTCGAACTTTTTGGTAAATATATTGCCAGCATCATTCCCGAAAAGATACCTGGTAACGTAACATCTATAGATTTATTCGCCCATCTATTTACTGGTACTGGATCAATCAAGATATCCTTGTACTCATGAAACTTATAAAAATATCTCAAATAACTTTGGTCAGTAGGTCTTGACGGTCTAATAATGTCTACAACTATTCCCGGATACTTGCGCCCAGCTCTAGAATATGCCTGAATATACTCGGCCGTACTACCAGGCATACCAAAAAATAAAATTTCATTGAATCGGTCAGCATCAACACCATGGGAGATCATACTTGTTGCAGCAATCATATTAAATTCCAAATCATCAACAATATCCTCTGCATTTTCAATCTGTGCTAATGTCTTTCTAACTTCCTGAAATGTATCGTCACCAGTCATCTTTGCCGATACATATGTACGTACCTTCTCATCTGCCAATTCAATATTCACAGGGTTGTTCAAAGCACCGATGATGTTCTGGCTATCTAATTTCACATTATTGTATTCAATAAGCATCCAATAATCCTGAGCCAATTTTTTTGCTTCTTCAAACGACAATGTTTCTAGTCCCGCTATTTTTTTCACCAATTCTGGATCAGAAACATACTTCCATATTACAGTTCTAATATCCTTCATCGAATAAACGACGCCATACGCTACAGACCTACCAAACGGTGCATATCCAAATATAATACGATTCAATTCTGTCTCGTCTATATAATAATAAAAATGTTTTTTCAAGTTTATTGATTCACAAGGAAATCTTCTTGGATTCTTCATAAACAATTCTTCAACTTGGTCTTCATAATTAGAAATTGTTGCAGTAGCACCAATTATTTTCATTCCTCTATGCGATGATGTATGATACCTACAATAATAATCTGTAAATGTCTCGTAATGTGCATCATATGTTCCTAATGATTCTCTAATCAAATGCAATTCATCCTGAACTAATAATGTCGGTACCGGGTCATAGAACGACACGGGTTCAAAAGTCTCCTCATCACACTGCTTATTTTTCTTATTTCCTACTATGCATTCATTCACTCCGCAGAATCCATGTTTTTTGCATTTACATGTTGCCCCTCTATAGATAGCAGGAAAATTACGGTTCAAACCAATAGCCGCCATTTTATCTACCGTACTAATTATTACCGATGGTAAATAACGATAAATTTCTGCGTCAACAATATAAATAGGCAGGATACTCTCTCCACATTCCTCGTTTCCACATGCATGCATTAAGCGCAGTTTTTCACTATCTCTATATACATGCAAATCACTTCCACAAAACGGACATTTTTCTACAACCAAGAAACGTCTATCTCGTTCTTCCTGAGAAATCTCTTCGATTTCTTTCATTTCAAACGCATCTATTTTATTTGGTGTATTTCCCTCTCCACATAAATATCCTAATGCAAACTCTGTAGTTTGCATCATTTCCGGCGAACTTCTCCTTATCAATTCCGCTTGAGCAAGTATGTTGGCCACACGCGAAGCTTGTTGTGCCGCTAATAGACGCAATGGATATCTCACAATTGCTGAAACACCTTTATCTTTTCCTCTAAGACGGTCAAAAAAGAGCGTAAATACAACTGTTCCTAAAAATGCCTCTGTTTTACCGCCCCCAGTAGGAAAATAAATAATATCTACATAATTAAATGTAGACTTTCCTCTAATGCTTTCAGGAAGGACTATTTTATTCTCGGTTGTAACAATATCTAATATTACAGACACAATATATACAATCTGAAACAGTCTCCACCCACCATAACTTTTGGGTGAATTCATAAAAGCCTGATTCATTTTCACAAATGCATCTCGAACTATCGAATAATCATTAATTAAGTTGATACCTATGGCAAATCGGTCTATTTCTAGTTCAAAGTCACTTATCTCTCTTTCCATATTTTCAAGTGCATTTTCTGTATACTCATCCTGCTTGGATTGATAGTATTCATTCCACTCTGCCAGTACCGATTTCATTCCTTCCAAAATTTTATTCAGTGTCTTAACTGGAGCATCTACTAAATCAGAAAAACGTGCAGGAATATTATCATTTGTCTTTAATCTGTATTGTCTAAATATAGGCACATTTGTGGTTGCAAGATAATCTTGTGTTGAATGCAAATCTTCAAAATCAATATTGCAATTAAATCCAATCGCCGGCTGCGTCTTATCGTACTTATAATCGTCCTTAAAATGCTCTAGTTTTATCGGTATATATGTCGCATTCAACAGTTCCACTTTTAGTCTGGCATTAAAGATTGTAGAAATTCTTGTATGCTCCTTCTGTCGTTTCTGCTTCAGTTCAGATTCAAGTTGTTCTGCTTTATTTACAAATTTAATATCAATATTAATAAGTCCATCAATTTCTCTTATTTCGCAATTAACTGCCAGCGCCCAATTCGGAAGAAGTTTTGTCTCTTTTTTTGAATTAGCCAAAAAGCTCTCCCATGTTTCTCGCGATTTCATATCATATATAGACATTTTTTCTTTTATCTCATAAGCATAATAATCATCTTGATTAATCACAAAATTCTTTATTATGTTATTTATTGTAGACCGCAGTTGCTCATTAATTTTACTCGTCTCATCCACAACACCTATTGCTAGACTATCATCATAAACATCTGATACTTTTAATGAAACCGTAATACCATAATCCTCTAAAGATATTTTCCTATAAGTATTCAATATTGAAACCCTATAGTTAGGATTAGGAACACCTTTCTTCTCGTCCCAAAACTGCTTATAAATCTCTTCATCTTCAAAAAATTGTTTCAATGAAGAATATTCCTTACCAAGCTTTTTATTGTATTCCAAAACTATAGCTTGGCACTGCTCATCATATGTAGGAAACGTCCTATAAAAAAGATTCCCGCATAAATGTACCACTAATTCACAGCCATTAACCGCACTTTTGTCAATATTAAAATTAATTCCGACAGCATTAATTATAGTTCTAGATGTTAAAAACTCAGAACTATCCGCTTTTGGTGAAAGCTGACCTACAATAAATTTTTCCTCTGGTACCTTCCCCACAAGATAATCAACATTTTCACCAGTTAACTCTCCTATTAGTTCCTGAGCGATTTGTTCTGCAAATATACTATGTGCTTGTTGAGTATTCATTCTTTTTCCTTTCGTCTACTATAATACTTGTTATCTATAATTTCTTAATTTCTGAAAACGAAATCTCCACTGACGTATTCCGACCAAATAACATAACATTCATTGTTATCGTCTTCTTGAGCTCGTTAATGCTGATAATCTCGCCTACCGTATCCGTCCATACTCCTCGAACAACAAGTACCGTGTCTCCTACTTTAATCTCCAAAGTAGGTTGGTCCTTTTTAGCTTGTTCTATCTTCTCTACAGCTACTATCTCCTGATGTCCATCTTAAAAAACTTCCAAATCCATTCCTACATACATACACAACGTTTCAAGAATTAACTCTCGTATACTATCGTCAAACAGTTTTGGTCTAAAAGTGATAATATGTAACATTTGAGCAAAATCTTTCTGGGATATTTTTGTCATTTTTGAATGATTAATATCTTCATATGTAAAACTTTCAAAACAAGTCTTTACTTTTTGGAATAATTTTGAACTACTAATAATTTTATAATTTCGATTCAAAATATCAATAATTTCTACATATGTTTTTATACTCGGAAGCTTTACAACATCCTCAACAACCCTTAATTTTTGGAATGCATTGCACTCTTTTTTATATTCCGCATGTTGCTCTGCTAGCCTTGCCAATTCACTATAAAACACCGCTGGAGACTGTCGCTTAGCTTTTACTTTCCACTCTTCTATGTCTATCGAATCCCTTTTTACTTGTGGGCTTAATATCGTAGGCTTTTCCATTTCTAGAGTATCCGCGATAAATACTCCGGATGTATTATCCAACAATGAATATTCTCCACACACCGTCATCTTACTTGACAAAGCCCCCGTCCCTGTTAATCCTTCAGCAATCAGCACATTTCCCGTACAAGTTACATCATCATTGCATTCCATGTTTACACATGATAACGACCCTTTAATCTCCATTGTATCAATACACAACTCTTTAACAGTCAGTGCATCCCCGATAAAACCTTCCTCACTAGAAAGATTTCCTATAATAGAACAAGTTCCCTGAACGGAAACACTCTCACAACTGCAATTACCGATACATGTGAAATTTCCCGCCACATCTAATCTGTTCGCCTCAACATCTCCAAGTATAATTAAGTCATAATTAGCTTTGATTATATGAGACTTAATATTACCAACAACAACACAACTAATTTCAAATACAGGATTTAAATCTATTTCCGTTGAAATAACAATTTTACCATTTATCTCTTCTCCGTCATTTTCGTTGTATCTCACGCCTATTCCTCCTCATATGCTTTAATTAGTAGTTTAGCATAAAACGACTCATTCTCATTTTCTGTCAATACTACCCTCAATACATCTTTAGCTCTTGCACATGACATATATACAATATTAATATTTTTACAAAAAGCATCTGCCAAATCTTGATTAGGGATTTTCTTATTATCCATTAACAGTGTTATGTCTTTTGTACCATCATAATATCCCAATGGTCTTAAACCACACAAAACAACTGCTTTAAAATCTAATCCTAATGATGATTCCATTGAAACAATGGGTACGCCTGATATATTTGAATATGAAACCGCATAATCGTCTTGTGTGTTTACCAACATACAAGATGGAATATTTGCTTCTCTAAATAATTCGCGTAATCGTTCAATTGGTTCATAATGCTTTTCTCCCCAATTTTTCATCCATTTGTATTGTTTATTAAAATATATTACTGCTATAGAATCATAAGGAATCTTGTAATTATCATGTATGTCTATTACTTGATTAAGAATTGCGATTGCTTCAGCCTCTGACGTGGGATGTTGTACATTAACAATTCTTAGGTCTATACCTTCTCTAATGGCCTTCCCTCTTAAAAAAATATCCGAATCCTGATTCATCTGAATATTAAATAATTCAGCATATCTCAACGCATAATCTGTAAAATTTCTTATGTAGTTATTGATCTGAATTGAATTCCTATAATTTACTTCTATCGGAAAACTTTTGCCTCTAAAATTCGGATATTGTTCGCCGTGTCCCTGCCATGGTGCCTTTCCACTTTTTATAGACTTTTTAACACTCTGCGATTTGTCTCCACAAATAACAAAAAAGTGTTCATCTGATTCTTTGTTTTCTAATAGGCGATAGCAAATTTTATACCATTCCGTTTCAAACATTTGCACCTCATCAATGAATATCCCGTAATAACGGTCCTTTATCTTCCCTTCTTCTATGCATATTGCTAATTTATTGACAACATCTGTGTAATCGTTGTCTGCAACAGTAGGTACTTGCAATCCATTGCGTTTCAAAAGAGTGACTGCTAATTTATGAAAAGTAAGACATTCTACATTTTCTGACGAGAAACCTGCTGAATCAATCAACCACTTAAAATAACTAACCAAATTTCGATTATACCCTGTAACTAAAAACCTTTTATCCGGATTTAAACTAGCTACTTTAAAACATTTTGAAAGCAAAATAACACTTTTGCCACTTCCTGCACAAGCAATAATCAGCTGATCACCCTTCTTAATCTTATTAATATAATTTATTTGACTATCATCGAGCAAATATGCTAATGCTGCTCGATCCGCTTCGGACACATCTTGGTCAATAAGATTCCCTGTCTGCTTAAATTCAACCTTTGGATCCATCGCTGCTTTTTTCTGAGGAATCGTATACTCTGGAGTAAGTCTATTTACAATATCAGGCAAAACCTCCCCTGTAATTTGGCTTTTCCCAGCATAAGTCATCATCCGGTCTATAAATGCTGTATCTCTCATAGATGTATTGAAGAAATCTATAAAGAAGCATTCTTCATTTACAAAGTCATTAAATTTCTTCATGGCCGGATTATCAATCAACTCGGGTTTTGAGCATTGTGGAAATAGAGAGATTACCTTAATTGAGTATTTCACATCTCCCCTTTCAACAAGAACTTTATGTAATTTCATTCGATCAATAATCATTTGTAATTCTTGCTTCTGTTGCAATTGCCGCTCAAAAAGTTTTTGCATAAGTTCACCTTGTGTTACCTCACTCAATACTTTTATGCAAAGTACACCTGATGCTGAAATCAATATATTAACTATGCCCTCTTTTGTTTTTGTAGGATTACAACTCAACATAAACGTAGCAACTTCATCATCTCTATATATCTTTTTAACAATAGCCATTAATTGCTTATCAAATTTGTCTATATCAAGTTCTTCATATTTATCTGGAAATATTTTCATTATCTTTCCCCCAATATTATTTATCGTAAGTGTAATTAGTCATTTGTTTTAATATAGCGTCCACTTCTGATTCGCTTATCTTCTGGCTTTTCTGCATCTTCCGGAATAGACCAATACACCCCCATCTTGAAGGCACCTGGAATCCTTCCTTCAGCACATAATGTTCGTATTCGTCTTTGTGAAATCCCCCATTTTTCTGTAATTTGACTAATCGATAAATATCCCATTATAATTTCCTCATTTTAAAAAATCGATAAAATTCTACAAAATACATTATAGTCCCAAGTCGGAACATAATCAATACATAGCATGTTCAATTGGCATAATTTATGTGCACCTTAAACAACGCATTGACTTTTATCACACTTTTTTGTTAAAATCAACCTTTTCCGCCCATCTCCGCCAAATTCTCGCAATCTCGTGCTAATAGTTCTCTAATAGCCCCAAAAATCGGCATCAAATCCACCACTGAACTCTCTGTCGATTCTTTATCTTTCCTGCTTGTCTTTTCAATCCGCCATATAAACATCAATATAAATCTCTATCCACCGATCCTCCGGGTCCAGATTTTCTCCGATATCCCCTTCCTTTACGATGCCAAACAGATACTTACCTGCATCCATCAAATGATACAGCACTTCATTTTTTATTCTGGGTATATATCCCAGCTTATGTCCCTTCTCATTCTTCACAAGAATTGCTTTTTCATCATATTTGTTTTTGGGTTCCAAAATCAACTGCACCCGATCCCCTTCGTGCAACTCTGCAGCTCTCTTATGTATTTCGTCCACATGCATCGCCCCGTTAATCATAGTATTCATCAGAAATATATCTCTCGAAAAAGGACTCTGTATACTATTCCCATTTTGTTTGAGAAAGCTCACCGCTAAGACATCATTTGCTATTGTAGATAATTCTTTCTTTTTCTCATTCATAAATTCTATCCCTCTTCTTTTTCTGTAATTCTTCCATTTCGTGATTTACTTCTTGCAAAATCTGGTTTAATCGGATAATTTCTTTTTCATATTCTTGGATTAGTCGAATAATCGCATCCTGCATTTCCTTCACAGCCTCAGGATTATCCAAAAATGCTTTTTCTGTGTACGGAAATTCTTCTTTTATGGCCTCAATCTCCTCAATTGTTTTTGCGATTCGTTCCAACAACTGCTCTCTGAGGCTAATTAACGTTTCCATACTTTCTTCCTGAGACAGCATCTTTGTATCCAATCCATATACTTCATCATATATTGCTTGAAGAGTCATGATATCTCCCTCTTCATAGGCCTTTGCAGCTCTGTGAAAAAGCTCCAACTCATGCTCGGTGACATCAGGGTTCATGTCCGGATGCAACTTTTTTACTATCTTTCGATACAGATCCTTTGCGTTCGGAAGAGGCTTTTCTTTCGGTTTCGTATCAATATCTTCCGGATCATCCCCACTACTCTTTCTCGAAGTATTCTCCGTATCAGAATTCTCCCCGTCAGAATCCTTCGTATCGGAGTTCTTCTCTGTGTTTTCATCTTCCTTGCGCTTTCCGTATTGATTTTTCCACTGTTCCTCATAAAACTTACGCTTTTCTTCCTTCTGCGCTTGTTCTTCCTGGGATTTCTTGGATTTTTGGTACTCTTCATCCACCTTTTGGTGAAATTCCTGATACTCCTTCTCGATTTGTTTATCCACTTCCTCTTCAGAAATACTCTGCTCGCGATTTAGCGCCGCCCGTGCAATTTCAATTCGACGCTTTAATTCCAAAATCATCAATTCCTGATAATTTGCTCTATTTTGATAATCGCCAATTTCAGCAGCATACTTGGCACGAAGTTCCGGACAAACATGATAAATCAGATCATCCTTCTCCTGTAATAATTCAGCAAGCTTTGCCTTTAAAATCCGGAGTTCCTCATTCAATTTTTCCAATGCATCTGAAAAAATTATCTCACCACTCATTGCTGCTCCTCCAATCAGGCAACCATCCTAATCTTTGTAATGATTCACCTGCTCATATAACAGTATCTCGTCTGCATTTACATTTTTATTATCGTGATAGTGTCCGAAAAACCATTCCTCATAAGCAACTATGCCTCCAGAATAAACCTACCCACGGACTTGCGCTATACTGCCATTTGCTGCGGCACTATCTCACCTTACCATTCACTATCGTTGTACGGTGTGTCTTCTACGCCTTTATCATTGAGTAGCTGCACCATGCTGTCCAGTACACCTTGCCACATTTTCTTAAACCACACATTTTTACCAAACCACTTCACAATCGTCGGGCTGATTGCGTAGTATGTACGAATGAACGCTCTGCCAAGCATTGTCTCTGCGAGAGTATTATCTCTAAAACGGCGCAGAGTCCAGACCTGTGGACAATCGTAGGAGCCGTAAACGCAGGTTGCTACATAACAGCCTTGGTTGTCGGTATGGTGATAAGAGCCAAACATACCGGGGTTACTGGATCCAGTCTTTTTTCCACTGGAATCTCTGTGAGTGTAACTACCGAATAGCCCCGGATCAGAATGCCCTACCTTGCGGCCATGGTTGTTATAATGATTATAGCCACCAAAGAGCCCCGGATCAGAATGTCCTACCTTCTTGCCGTTAGCATCATAATTGGTGTAACCACCGAACATACCAGGTTCACTACGACCGACTTTCTTACCATGCTCATTGTAATGATGAACGGTACCGAACATACCGCGTTCACTTCTACCTTTGTTTGCCATAATCTTATCCTCCATAAAATGCTTTTTCTTCTTTCTAACATCATTCTACACGTCCTATAAAACGGACTTTACAAGTATATTATAGTACCAAATCGCGAGTTTTCAACTTGCTTTTTGTTTAGCATCTATTAGGTGACGTCTCTATCCATCTCCTAAAAAGAAAAACACTCTACATCAAGCAATGTTCTAAATCCTATCAAACCACTAGAAAAATATAATTATTTCAATATGTTTTCATTTATCCAATAAAATAGCATCATTACTTTTATACGAAACTGGTAGTATCCATGCGATTACACATCTCAAGGTAATTCAAAATCTTCAGGTTTGCAGCATTTTCAAACAGATTTTTATACTTGTGAGGATAAAATGGAATCAATATATAATCGATACTCTCTAAGGCCGTACATTCCCAGATGAAGTGCATCTACATTCATAGTTCTGTTGGCAATATTCAAATCCTTTATACCAATCCAAAACTTCATAATTTCTTCCTGTTTGTTGCGATATTCAATTTTGATCCATTTTCCTTCATGAATGGCCTTGAATATGTCCTGATAAATTTTGTTCATATGCTTATCCTACTGTAATTTGTATACCCCGTTTTCCACTACTAATACTTTAACTCTGTAGCAATCTTTTTATAATCTATATATTTCTACACAATCCTTAATGCTTTTCATTGTTCTTTTTCTATTGCCAATTTCTCTTTAATATCTCACTTTTCAAATACAACGTATTCTTGTCAGATGTCTTAAGCGGATGCAATTTCCCACGTTTTGTCAAATCAATGATATTTTGTCTGGAACATCCAAGAATCTCCGCCGCCTCCGCTGCATTGATTACTCTATGTGCGACAAAATTTCGAAAGTCTGCCGCTGTAAGAGGAACCTTTTTGCCAATCCGATACAGCATGGAATCCGAAACGGCCATATTCACATCCCAGGACACTCCATATCCTCCTGTTTGCATTTGCACATGTTCAAAATACTCCGGCTTCTTAAGCAGGATCTGAAATCCTAAAGTCTTTTCAAAATGCTTTTTCAACTCACATTTTTTTATCATTCCATCCCTAAAGAACACCAACAAACCGTAATCTTCCAAAGGAAGTACATCTTCTATTCTTGTGGCAAATCGCTTGATAATTTCTTCCGGAAGATCGTTTTCATCAATTGGAACGAGATAATAATCATCTTGCGCACATCTTCCCATCGCCAAAATCAACAGCTCATACTCATCATATTCCTCTAACTGATTATCACGCAAAATCTCTCCGATATTCTGCCGATCTGTCGGAATGATGCGTTGCTGAACCCATACCTTACTCCAATAGGAGTTTACAGTGGTTTCATTCAGTCTCACAAAGGAATCCAGCAGCAAAGGAAGTTCCCAAGGATCTGCCCCCTCCGGTAATTCAATATAGAATCTCTTTTCAAGTTCATAATAAAGAAGATATGCCAAATCCTTTTGAACCTCAGCAGATTCATCTCGAATTGCAAAAATCTTCATATGCACACCACCTTTTCCAAATCATTTCCCAAATCTTATCTTGAAGCGTCCCGGAAATAATACCATCCAAGCCTTCCATAATAGTCGCTCTATCACTCTCGCACAGCGGGTTTAACTTCGGCATTTTATCTGCAGGTATAAGCTTTAAATTCTCCCATGTAGATCTGGAACCAATAAAATTGTTACAAAGCTTATCTTCCATTACATCAATCGCTTCTACCTGACTGTCATTCATACAGCGGCAAAGTAGCGAAAGTCCATGATCAAACAACGGTGCCAGATGCAGAGTCTTCTTTCGACTATTGCGCAACACTTCAATATTTGCGCCGTGACGATCACGATTGAGAATCAAATAGTCCACGACCAGCATCTGATAAATATAGGTTTCCCATCCCATACGTACACAGAAATCAAGTGCAGATTCCTTGGAATATGCTTCTCTTTCCTTGTATGCATCCAGGGCAATTTTTGACTCGCCTTTTTCCTTGAAGTCTTCAGAGGCACACAGATACACATCATGGATTTCTCCCTCCAGCATGATATCTGCATGGATAAGCTGAT
This sequence comes from Lachnospiraceae bacterium, assembly GCA_017516285.1. Next base: position 2,487 of record JAFXDD010000006.1, on the reverse strand, counting down.
AAGGCAAATGAGGAATCCCCAATATGGTTAGCAGTCGGTCAACAATCAATTCATTTACACACTCATGACCGATTACACCTTGTACTTTATCAAAATTCGAGAGCTTATAGTAAACTTTCTTCCCTCCCAATTCTGAGTATGATTTCAAAAAGGAACCAGCCGTTCCTGAGGAATTGCGATAAACAGACCAAGACAAATAAGTAAGATCCTGTTTTTCTTTTACCAACTGTATACTCATAGTCTTACACCTCCACCTTGATTTTATACTCTCACTTGTCATATGTCAAGTATTTATTTTTTCTTACTTGTCGTACGTCAAGTCATACAGCATGTTATGCTCATATAAAAATAGCATTCCAGCAGCTCTTCCCGATGCCAAAACGCTATTTAAAAATCGCTTATATTTTTTGTTTTCGCCCGTTCTCCGGCCCCTTTTCCATGCCAAAACCGGATGCTATAGCGCGTCTGGCGCATGGCCGCAACACTATTTTCTTGCAATCATCGCTTTGATTGCTTCACATGCAAACACAGCTGTGCCTTCTCCACCAACCTTGTCAATATTCGTGGTAAGATCCCCTCCGCCTGCATACATAGCTCCAAGCCCTAACAAAATCTTATCTGTACAGGTATAATAATATTCTGTAATATGATTCTGCAGCTTTCTTGCCAGCGACACCGCTTCCTCGCTCTCCGGTGACAAATCTTTAACTTTTCCGAACTCCGCAAAAATACTCATCATTTCTACATTCAATTTCTGCTGCGTTTCCTCTGTTCGCCCTGCTGACTTTCTCTCATATTCCTTATACGCATCCGTAGTTCCCCAGGATGCTTTTGCCTGTGCCGCGTACTCATCAATTTTTCTTGTATCAAATGCTTCAAAACTCATGTACTTCACTCCTATCGCTTTAATTCCACGAGCAAGATCAATTAGATTCTGCAAATGTTCCTTTCGAAGCTCCAGCAAGTGAATCTGCTGTTCCAAAGCTTTGCTTCTGTCAAAATCTGGACTATCCAAAATTACCTTGATATCTTTCAACGGAAATTCCAATGCCTTAAAAAGCAAAATATGTTGCAGACGTTCCAACGCCGCTTCATCATACAGGCGATAACCTGCTTCGGTTACTTCTGTGGCCGGCAGAAGCCCGATATGATCATAATGGTGGAGAGCACGTATACTTACTCTCGATATTTTACTCACTTCATGTACTGTCATCATTTCAGTAAATCACCTCTTTCTCTGTGGTAATTCTACCATAAACTATGACGTAGTGTTAGAGTCAATAGAATTTTTAAATTTCTTCCCCATTCTTTCATAGAAAAATAAAAAAGTACTTTATGAAATTCTAATCACCTGCTCATACAGCAATATCTCTTCTGCATTCACATTTTTATTATCATGATAATGTCCGAAAAACCACTTTTTAAATTTTGTAGTCTGCCGTATCTGTTCCAGATAATTTGTCAGTACATCCGGTGTAAACTCCTTCGGCGTAATTCCACGCATATCCATAATTCTGCGCAGGTTAACTCCGGTTTCTCGTTTGTTGATTAAAGGGAACATAAAGCACCTTCCTTTCCTTGTAACATACTTCTATAAAAGCAAATAGCATTCAAAAATAGACTTTTACAATATCATAATCTTCTAACCTCAGCCTTGATACTAGCACTCTTTCCAGAGAACGCAATGCCATATTGTAAAATCTCCTTCACATCCTGTGCACTCATTTCAACATGATACTGTCTATCATTTATCTGTTTCAACGCATTTTCCGCAAGTTCATCCAACTGTTCTTCTGTGCAGTTCTTTTCCGCCTTCAGTTCAATCAAAATGCCAGGCAGTTTTTTGTTCAGTGGCAACATCTGAATATCAAAACGTCCATTCCCCGTTTCCCGCACTTAAAGATATTGGTTATGTATGAGTGCCTACGCCTACTTGCATAGGCACTCATATCTTTGTTTTTACTCAATTTTGCCGATAAAGCGGTAGTAGATGTCAATGTTTTGCTCACGCATACCGTCCACGGTGGTAGCTTCATGAATGACGATCTTCTCAATCAGCGTATTCAGAAGCTCCGCTGTCAGTTCGGTGGGGTTGGCGTACTGCTTGATAAGTGAAATCCAGGTCTCCGCATCGACAGTTGTTTGTTTTTCAGATTCAAGCTCGGCAGACAGTCTTTCGATCTTCTCTACAAGCTCCTGCTGCTCGGTCTGATATTTCTGAGACATCATGTTGAAGTTGTATTCCGTGATACGACCGTCCGACCAGTCCTCATACAGCTTCGCAAACTTACGGTCAACCTCTGTTCTGCGCTTCTCGGCTCTGGTAAGCTCTGCGCTCTGCCTTTTGGCATTTGCGGCAAGCTCCTGTTCGCTGGCTTTCAGTATCCGACGCAGAAGTTCTTTTTCGTCCACCTGTGCCTGTCTCGACAAATCCTGTATTCTGGATAGAACGTAGGTGTAGAGGTAGTCATAGCGGATATAGTGTGC
>JAFXDD010000001.1 GCA_017516285.1 Lachnospiraceae bacterium | reverse complement strand
GATGCTTCACTTATTTACAAGCAGCCTTTACTTCCTCAAACTCATCCTGAATTTCTTTAGAAGGAGCAGGAGTCAATAGGCTTACTATTACAATTGCTGCCAATGCTACCAGGAATGCCGGAAGCAATTCATAAATATTCCACGCACCCCCCAATGGACGAACAAGATACTTCCAGATAAATACCATGGCACCACCGGAAATCATACCTGCCAATGCACCATACATATTAGAACGTTTCCAGAAAAGTGCCGCTAAAACAACCGGACCGAAGGCTGCACCAAAGCCTGCCCAGGCAAAGGATACGATACCAAACACAGAGCTGTTAGGGTCAGATGCCAGAAAAATACCTATTACTGCAATTACTACCAAGCAAATTCTTGCAACTACTACGGTCATTTTTTCAGAAAGCTTAATACCAAAGAAGCCCTTTAAAATGTTTTCTGAAACACTGGAGCTTGCTGCTAAAAGCTGGGAATCTGCCGTGGACATGGTAGATGCCAGAATACCGGCTAAAATCACACCTGCCATGCAGGCAAATACAATACCATTTTCACTTAAAAGCTTGGCAATCTCTACAATAATGGTTTCGGAATTGGAGCCTGCCAAAACAGGTACTGCACCAACCTTGCTTACACTGTAACCAACCACACCGATAAAGATTGCAACTGCCATGGAAATTACGACCCAGATACTGCCTACTCTGCGTGCCATCGGCAATTTATTTTCGTCTTCAATCGCCATAAATCTCAGAAGTATGTGTGGCATACCAAAATATCCAAACCCCCATGCCAACGTGGAACATATAGTAATAAAGCCATAACTTGTCGCTGTACCGCTTGCGCTGTCATGCATTGCAGTAAGGGACAGATATCCCGGCAATGCACTTGCATTTGCCATAACTGCATCCATACCACCTGCTACATTTACGCCAAAAACTACTACAATAATAAGTGCAATACTCATAACGATACTCTGAATAAAGTCTGTTGTGCTGGCTGCACTAAAACCGCCAAGGCAGGTGTACAACACAATAACAACTGCACTAACAACCATAGCCAACTGATAGTTCACTCCAAACAATGTAGCAAAAAGCTTGCCACATGCACTGAAGCCGGAAGCTGTGTAAGGAATAAAGAAAATTATAATAACTGCCGCTGCAATTAACATTAATATGTTCTTTTTATCCTGATCGCGATATCTGTTGGTAAAGAAATCAGGAATCGTAATGGAATTGTTTGCCTTGTATGTATAAATACGAATTCGTTTTGCAACAATCAGCCAGTTAATATATGTACCGATGGCAAGGCCAATGGCAGTCCATGCCGCATCTGCAATACCACTGAGATATGCCACACCCGGCAAGCCCATCAAAAGCCAGCTGGACATGTCAGATGCCTCAGCACTCATGGCAGTTACAAAAGGTCCAAGCTTACGGCCTCCCAGATAAAAATCTCCGGCCGTCTCGTTTTTCTTGGAAAACAGGGCGCCTATAATAATCATACCGAACAAATAAACACCCATAGTAATTAAAATACCAGTCAATGCTGTATTCATAATAGTACCTCCTCATAATTGATTTTATTCTTTTTATCAATTCACCGCTTTATCTTACCACAGTGCCAAAGGAATTGCAACCTTTTCTTAATCTCATACTCCACCCATGCACCTGTCTTATGCTCTTTGGTGCTGTTGCAAACAGTAACAGGTAGACTTTATTTTTCTTAGTTAAGTATTTGTTTGTCAAAATATCTATTATATGCTTCTTCAGATAGCTGCAAATACTGATATATTGCTTATTTTCTTTGTGCATCATGCTAATGGGTATGTGTAACATATAATCCATACGTTGGAACAGTCCAAAACGAACGGCTATATCATGCAAATCAGGATACGTCTCATCCACAATCTGCTGCACCAGGTCTGCGTTATCTACATTATCACCAAACACACGTGAAAACTCATTTCTATCTTTTTTACGTGTATTGCTTCCTATACGATAAAAGACATGATAGGCCTGCCCACAAAGAGAAATAATTCCCTTTATCCTCGGCAACAGCTGAATTAACAGATGAAAATCCTCATTAAGCACACCCTCCGGAAAGCCCTTATGCTCAAGCAGCTCTCTTTTAACCAACTTTGTGCAAAAAGAACAATCACCCTTATGAAGCAAAAGCTCCTTCATAAAATCTGCAGACTCCACAAACACATCCTCTGCAGGCGGAACACACACATTCTGCAGCTTACACCCCGCTTCGTCCACTTCATCACGGCCTATTTGTGCAATCTCTGCACCGGAAGTTATTATCCCTTCCACCAGACGTTCATACATATCAGCTTCAATATAATCGTCGCTGTCTACGAAGCCCAAAAATTCGCCCGTAGCATTTTGGATTCCAAAATTTCTTGCCGAAGAAGAGCCTCCATTTTCTTTATGAAAAACCCGTATGCGTTGGTCCTGTTTTGCCAGTTCATCACAAAGAATTCCCGTTCCATCCGTGGAGCCATCATCCACCAAAAGGATTTCCAACTTTTCATAGCTCTGACCGGTAATGGATGTCACACATCTGGATAAATATTCTTTTATATTATATACCGGTACTATGACCGAAATTAATGGTGTTGCTTCCATAAATAACTCCTAATATAATCTGCAACGGCTAAGCGGTCCTGTTTCATACACTACAGGCTTCCTGCCTGCTAATAAATCCTCTGCCAGACGGAACACTCTATCCGCTGCTATTGTGCCATTCCACTCCTCTGTAATGGTCTTATAAGCTGCAATCCCTATATCTTTCCGAACAGCTTCATTCATTATAAGCATTCCTGCCCTCACAGCAAGCATTTCTACATCTTTGTTCTTATACCAATAGCCATTTTTACAATCATCTATTAAATAAGGAACTGCCCCCATAGCTTTATTCGCGACAACTGCACAACCGCTGTTCATAGCTTCATTAATCACAGCTCCCCAACCTTCTCCATAATCGCTGGTAGCCAAATAAATATCAGCTCGCTCCATCAGTTTACGTACCTGCTCCGGATTTTGACTTCCAACAAAGCTTATTAAATCTGCAACCTGTAGCTCTTCTGCCAGTCTATGCATTTTCTCTTCCAAAGGACCACTCCCCACCATAGTCAAGTGATACCTGATTTCTTGGTCTAAAATAAGCGACTCTTTTAATTTCCTCACCAACTTAATAGGAATCTCCGGATGTTTCCAGTCAATCATCCTGGCAGCCCATAAAAGCTCTACCACACCTGTCTGTGCACTGCCTTTTGCTGCCATCAGTGTATCAATATCATACTTCTTGCAGGCCGGAAAATATCCATATTTAAATTTCTTAAAAGGATAGGCCAACACCAGTCTGAAGTCTCCCGCCACATATGCCCCGGAGCAGAGCAAATACACCTTACTTAGGCCATACCTGGTATGATCCAGAAACTTCTTTACCAGACCTCTTGGGGAAACAAATTTGTAACGTCCTGTTTTGTACAATCTTTCACTATACCTGATAATCAGCCTGCCTGTCTTTAAACGACTCGCAATATAGCACTCCTCGTCCGTGCCGCCAAATATCACAGCATCCGCCTCATCAATCAACTGTTGACACACTTCCGGTTCTTGCCAATAATTCTTTAAATAGGATGTGTTTTGAAACACCTCTCCCCAGCCCATTTTAAGGCGTTCCTCTTCCATAGCTTCTGTCTGTATAAAAGTATAGGAACCACCACTGCTTTCGCACAGATTAGATAACCTATCGGAAACAGGCTGCTGATGATGATTAAAATAATTTGATACGAATACAAGTCGCATAGCTCCTCCTCTCCAATTATTCACAAAGCATGATTGCTTCATAAATTTCTAATAAACGTTTATTATTCGCACCCCCATCATGGGTCTGATGTGCATGCACCCTGGCACGCTCTGCCTTTTCTATGGTTTCCTCCGCATTGTCAAAAACTTGTAATACAGCCTCTGCCAGTCGGGCACTGATAATCTGTAACTGCTCCGGTTCCTCAGCCTGCTCCACACGAAAGCCCTTATATATGGTCCCCTCATCCTCAGCCAGCATAGTAGTAACGCCTCCAATATCAGCAGTCACCACAGGTACGCCCAAAATCATAGCCTCTCCTAGAGAATTAGGAGAATTTTCCATGGTAGAGGGACACACAAAAGCGTGACTTTTTAAATATGCCTCCTTCATTTCTCCTGCAGCTAACTTTCCCAGAAAAATGACTTTATTTTCTAACCGATATCTTGCAATAAGCTTCTCCAAATAAGCTCCGTAGGTCGACAATTTCAGTCGTCCAATGAAATTTTTAGTTCTTACAATGCTGTTGCCCGCCACATACACCTTCGTGTCCGGGTATCTCTCCAATATTTCAGGCATTGCCAACAACATATAATGTAATCCCTTTATCGGATAGTCACCCTGACTCAAAAACAGCCTGTGCTGTTCACAATTCTCAAGTGACCACTGACCGGTATAAAATTCCCTACGCAAGGTTTCCTGCATCAAGTGGTATCTGGCCCCTGGATTCCACTTTTCGGTCCAGTACTTATCCCAGTGCGTGCGACCTGTTACATGACCGGTGCCCTGTATAGCTGCCAGCTCCCATTGTCCACGATCCTCATATTTTTGCTGTTGCTTTATCAAAGTATCCTTCTTAATAAAATCACGAAAGGTGATACCCCTTCTCACTTTCTCTGGCAAATTTGCCATATAACCAGTGGCATATACCCTGCAAAGCCCCTGAATACCCACCAAGGTACGTTCCGGCTTGCCAAAGCACTTCACAGCCGCCAAGGTATGAGGATACTCCGTTCCAAAGCAGTGTACGATATCCGGCTTGAAATGCGCAATTATTTGCTTCATATCCTTTTCCAGAGCCATATCATAAACATCCGCTTCCAGCACATTTTCCCGAAAGCCATAAAAAGGCACATCATAATCCTGATTTATTACTAGTGCATCCTGCAAAAGCTCCTGCCCCTTTGGGATAGGGAAAGCAATGCCCAGCTGCACGCTTTTTTCTGTACAGGAAGCATTGTGTGCAAGTACTGCTTCCATCAGGCCGGTAATCCAGCCCTCTTTATTATTCACTTCCTGCCCCAGCTTCTTCGCAATGCACGGCAACATAATATTGCAAATCCAAAGTACTCGCATAACAATCCCTTCTAATTAAAAATCCAGTTTAAATACGGAAGCAGTCTGATATTAATATCATAAGCAGTCCGTAAAAAGAATACAAAATATACCGCAAACGCACTAAGCGTACCAATAGTCAAAAACCACTTCCTCGGCCCTTTCTTTAAATGATAGAGGCAGCCGCTTACCAAGAAAATCTGAAAGATGCAAAAATAATTTGCCACTCTGGTCACTTCCGGAATAAAGGAACCAAAGGTATTAACAATAAGACCTGCCGCATTTGCCCAAAAATAAAATTCCATGTGCTTTTTGCCCTTCACAGAGTCCTTGTAGCATATCAGTGCCAAAATCAGGCAACACAGACAACGCAAAATATTAATGATAGATACCTCGCCATTGTCAAAGACCGTATTTTCGTAGTAAGGATAAAACTTAAATATGATAGACCTGTAAAAATCCTGCAGAAAAATCATGGATAAAACCAATGCACTGCCTGCACCTATCAGCCACTTATTCATTCGCATATCACAAAGCATGCGTAATATGATATAACCCGGAATTACCAAAAGCACTGATTTGTGAAAAAGTGCCGCTATCAAAATCCACGTAATAAATTTGCCGTATTCCTTACGAATTATAAACTTGGCCGCATACATCACCATGGCAATCACCAGATAATATCGCACGGTGTTCAAGCTCTGGAAATAATATCCATTGGTCATCAACAAAAAAATAACGCCCCAATACCATTCTGCCTGATCATACACGGCCTTTACCATAAAAGCCACCGTTATTATTGAGAACAGTCCGAAAATTGGCAAATAATTATTATAACCTAGAAGCTTCTGCATCCAGTATACAATAAAATTAAAGCCCGGCTCACTGGCAACAACACGATTCATGTATATTAATTTAAAATTTTCACGATATACCCAATAATCATTACCTACCGCAATACGACAAGCACTGACACCCATTAGCAACAAATAAATACCCACACTGGCCGTGATATTTACTGCCTGCTGCCTGTCCACACCATATTTACGATGGCCATAAATATAACCTGACGCATATGCACTGTTTTTTACAAAGGCTGCCAAAATTAATACAGCCACTGTCAGACTAATATAAACCAGCATTGCTTCTCCTATTCCTGTCTCTAATATATACCGGAAAGCTCCGGCTACTATCCTTTATACAACATGCTCTTTACCTTCTGATATAAACCGCCCAAAAGCTTGCTCTCTGCCATAGCCGTACGAAGCGGCTGCAAAGACAACAACATAATCAGCCTGTATTTCAAAATCTGTCCCCGGGTCATATACATAGAAATAATTTCCCCATGTTCCTTTCCCGAACGTACCCTATTGGCCTTGGTTTCCGAAAAACCACCACCTTCATACAAAGCCAGGGTAACAGGAAGATACACCGGCTCTATCTTCTGTGCAAAAAAACACCACAAAAAATGCTCATAATCAGCCCTTACACGATACTTTGGCTCATAGCCTCTTTCTGCAAACAGGCTTCTGTGATACATGCAGGCCTGGTGACAAGGCACGTTGCGGTAGCATGCAAAAGCATCTATACGCGGGTTGGACTGTACCACACTATCCCGAATGGCATCATAAACATTACCATAAAAAAGCCTGCCCTCCGGATGTCCATTCATTGCCTTAATCATATCTTCCAACGCCGTATCCTTATAAAAACGATCCCCGCAGTTTAAAAAATACAAATATTCTCCCCCGGCTAAATAAATAGCCTGATTCATGGCATCATATATGCTTTTATCTTGTCGTTGATAAACATGCACCTTTCTGGTAATCTCTGCCCCGGTGCCTGTCAGCCATTCCTTCAGCTTGGCTATGGAGCCATCCTTGGAAAAACCATCCTTTACCACGACCTCATAATCCTGAAAGCTCTGCATCCGGATGCTTTCCATGGTCTCTAATAATTTACTCCCCGGATTCAAGCAAACTACAATAATACTGATTTTACACATTTTGTTCCTTCTTTCCGGCCTCAAGCTTCCCCTGTCTGATACCATCTAACAATAATTTATAAGCACTTATCCAGGAAATTTCCCTGCACATCTCCCTCCGCTTGGTAAAGACAAAGCGAAAGCCCCAAAGGGGAGCAGCTGCTCCATACAAAAAATGATACAACACGCCTCTATCAAAGAAAAACTTTTCGTGATAGCCGGTAAACCAGGTGGAAGGGCGCGGAATTTCTTCTCCAATACATACAGGACTCTTGTAAATCTGCATACCGGCCTTGATAAGCTCACGAATAAACAGACTGTCCTCTCCATTACTATAAGGCGCACCACCTCCAAAAAGCAAAGAAAACGTAATCCCCGTTGCATGCAGCTTCTCTCTGCGAAAAGCCATACTATATGCCGGATACCGGCCACAATTTAAGAGCGACACCTTTCCGTAAGCATCATTCTGATAAGTCTTTCGCTCCGGCGTTACCTCCACCTGAAACAGAATGCCGTCTGCCTCCGGATGTGCTGCAAACTCCGTCTCAATCAAAGCCGCATATCCTTTCGTATAAACAATGTCCTCATCGCCAAAAAGGCAGATGTCCTGATCTGCCTTGGAAAGTGCTAAATTTCTGCTGCGGCCTACACCGCGTTCCTTTCTATAATAAATATCTACCGGATGCCCTTTTACATCCACATGCTCTTCCCTGTCCTCACTGCATTGATTTACAATAACAGCCGGGCTGTCCAGTCCAAGCTTCTCTACCAGCTCCGGTATACTTTTGTTCACGCAGGAAATCAATAACTGTACTGACATAATATCCTCTTACTTTTCGTATCTTTTTAATAACGCTTCATCAGCCTTCCACAATATAGCCCCTATTACTCTCACATCCTGCTGCCTGTAATAAGCCAGTGCCCTGTCAATAGCACCGCTTTTGTCTGCACCTGACATCACTGTCACAATTACGCCATCACAACTACGCAGAACTTCTCCTGCTTCCGGACACTGCATCATAGCAGGAATACTTACCCATTCCACATCCGTGACAATTGCTTTCAACTGCTCTAATACCTCCGGTAATGAAGGTGCTTCCCCTATACCGGTAACAGCCACTCGCTTGCTGCCACTGACAGCATATGCCACATTGGCTGGCAGCTCTTCACTAACGTCTGCCCCCAATACCTTTAAGCCATGACGCTTTGCCAAAGTAAGCGGCAAGTATATGCCATCATCCAATAAGTACTTTAGCATAATATACATACAGGCTGCAAAAAAACCCAACACAGCTCCCAGTACAAAAGCTCTCTGAGTCCGAATATCTGCCTTAATCTGCACTGCCTCATCAGACATATCTTGAAGCACCATACGATTTACCTCTCGCTGGGTTTCTGCAAAGCTGACAAAAGCCTTGTCATATGCCTTCAGAATCTCCATGGCAAGGACAGGATCAGAAGTCATTACCTGCAAGGTTACCATCCGAACGTCAGACGCCATAATCAAAGTAATATACTCATTCAGCTCTTCTGCAGTCATATCATGTGTAAGCTGTGACAGTACCTGACCGGTAAACGCATCCATAGTCAGCCAGCTGTCCAACGTATACTCATTAAAATAGGAATAAGGCTCCTTTAAAGTAGGATCCTTTGCATATTCGATATAATAGGTAGCAGAAGCCTGATACTCTCTGGCGGGTGCATAAACCACCTTGTACAGATAGTAACAGCCGCCAAAAATAACAGATCCAACTATGGTCCAAAGTACAAACTGATACCACTTCCCCAACATCTTTAATATAAATAATTTAAAATCAAAGGGTTCCTTTGGATATTCCATTGTCTTTGCTCCTTTTCGTTATTTTAATGCTTCTTCGGAAGACACTTCCTTTTCCTCCGGCTTTCGATGCTCTTCGCGGAAGGCTGTCACCTGTTGCATTTCCACACCTTCCGTGCTGTCAGGCCAGAACAAAATTTTCAAGGTTAAAAGCATTAATTTAATATCCATCCATACGGAATAATTTTCAATGTAAGTAAGGTCCAGCTTCAATTTGTCATACGGAGTGGTATTGTACTTGCCATACACCTGTGCATAGCCTGCAAGCCCCGCCTTAACCTTAGTACGGAATGCAAACTCCGGCATAATTTCCATGTACTGTTTAATAATTTCCGGTCTTTCCGGTCTCGGACCTATAAAGGACATATCCCCCTTTAAAATATTAATCAATTGCGGCAGCTCATCAATACGTACCTTACGAATAAACTTACCGATAGGAGTAATGCGGCTGTCGTTTTTACTTGCCAGTCTGGCTACCCCATCCTTTTCCGCGTCCACACGCATACTGCGAAACTTCATAATACCAAATTCACGCATATCCTTGGTGCAGCGTACCTGCCTGTAAATTACCGGGCCGCCGTCATAAAGCTTTATCACGATTGCTGTCAGCAGCATAATAGGAGAAGCTATTACCAAGAGAACAGCGGAGCATATAATATCAATAAGTCTTTTGATAATACGCTGCTCGATAGTCAGTGTATACTCGCGGGTAAGGAAAATCGGCGTATCAAAAATATGCATTTCCTCTGCGCCACCCAAAATAACATCAGAAATCTTGGGCAAGATATACACACGAATGCTCCTGCCATAGCAATATTTAAAAATGGTATTTCGGCTGGTTACATCAATATCCCCCAGAACAATAGCATCATAACGCTCCTCTACCTCTGCACAAATAGCCTCTACACCTTCACTTATATTCATGCACTTGCAAATGTCATACTTATCCCTGCGGCTTTCAAATTTACTTATCAATTCCTGATATGGTCTGTCACCGTGAATAAGTAACATCTTCCTTGGCGCAAAAAGAGCTTTATAAACCCTTTGGGCAATTAAAGACCAACAAAATACACCAACGCACTGTATAATCGTCAAAGCGATAAAGGGCTTGGGATTCATCAGCCAGAAATACATCAAAGAGTCCTGCCCATACGTAATTACATTAACAATTAGGGTTGCGAAAATCTGCGAAAAAACAACCTCTGAGGTTTTAAGATAACCTATATTTAACCCACCATACATACTGGAAAAAGCAAAAATCAAGAGTGCATACACTGCAATAGCCATGTAATGTCCCTTAGCGGTAAACCACAGCTGCGGACGAATCTGAATACTTAAGTCCGTCAGCCAGAACCAGCTGTATACGGCTGTTTCAAAGGCCACAGTAACTATAGAAAAGCCTAATACTATTAATCTTTTAAATGAACCTAATCCTCTCATGTAACTCCTCACACTCTTCTCTTTACTGCACGCCAAGCCCAAAAACAAAAGTTGTATACACTAAAGGGAATGCTTAATTTTTCTTCTTTACGGTATAAATTCCAAATGCGACGCAAAGCCTCTATTTTATTGGAGGACAAACTGCCCCCAATACGTCTGTAAAGCACTAAATTCTCCTGCAAACCATATGCCGATACACCGCTTTTTAGAATTCTCCACCAAAGAGCAGTATCCTCACTTTTTACCAAAGGCATGTGCAGTGCTTCTCTGGAAAGCTTTTCTGTATCAAACATAACAGTAGATGTAAAAATAGTAGTATTTTGCAGTGCCTGACGATACGTCATCTCGGCCGGCACCTTTACCACCTTGCCGGTACCCCTACCGGAGGCATCCGCAAATTCATAACCGGTAAAAGAAAAAGCTGCGTCCTTTTCCATCATAAATGCCACCTGATGAGACAACTTTTCCGGCTGCCACAAATCATCCGAGTCCAGATATGTCACAAATCGCCCCTTGCTGATATCCATACCGTAATTTCTGGCAGCTGCAGCACCAATATTTTGCGGAATGATATGAAACTTAATCCTATCATCCGCTTGCTCCTTCAAATACTGCTCCACAAACTCTTTTGTACCGTCTGTAGACCCATCCTCTATCAGAAGCAACTCCCAATCGGTATAGGTCTGTGCCAGCACACTTTCTATGGTTGCTGCAATATATGACTTCACATTATAGACAGGCACAATAATACTAACTAATTCTTTCATTCTATTATTAAATCCTTTTTTATAATCGCAGAATAATAATCATTTAAATCCTTGACTGTGTAACCGGGCATTGCTCCCATTTCCCCAGGCCAGTATATAGGCACAATGGCACAATCAACCAACTCTTTATTCATTAAGTCCGTCAAAGCCAGATGTTCCTCCGGAAGCAGGGTGTTTTTTTCCAGCAAGCTGTAATATTCGTATTCTATACTATAACCACTGTTAATGTAGCTGGCCGCTTTACCATCCCACAAATCTCTGCCATATAAGGTCTGCCACTTGACCTCATACAACCTGACATACTGAAGCATCCTTCCCGGTGCTGCCAATATCATATGCTGGTCTCCTACCACTTCATACAAGGCATCGAACACCTCTGCCGTCTCTGCCGGAACACCATTTTCATTGGCTGCCACGCGCGATGTCACTCCTCGAAAGCCCGTTGCAACAAACAAAATAGTTACCACGCACCCAATGCTAATGACCACTTTTACCCTCTTACCAAAACGAAGTCCCGGTATATCACGGTCTTTTAGAAAAAATACCGCTTCCACTCCTAGAAAGGCCAGGAGCAGCGTAATTGGCCAAAGTAGCTGTAAATCCTTCCAGTCGTAAAAAGGCGTGAATATTTTTAATAAGACGATTGCAGTGGCAGGAAAAACAACCAACAGTCCTAATAACAGGGAAACCATAAATAAGCTGTGCTTTTTTAAGGATCCTTTCAGCCAAAGCATCACATAAAGCACTACACAAAAAATCCACAGCATGCCTTGTTCCTCTTTAAAGGCAGTCATTCCACTTAACCATCTGCTCCACTCAAGCTGCATGCTGACACCTCCTGTCTAACCAAAGGTGTACCATATACATACATACTGCTATCAATAAACAATAGCCCACACCATACGTAGTCCACACCAGGCAAGCCTCTGTCAATACTGCAAGCACAGCCAGAAGCCATTTCCTTTGCCAGCATACATATAACGTATATGGCATCAAAAGGGCACCTCTGATCGTTTCTGCCGAAAAACCCGCATAAAACAGACGCTGTCCCACCAGCCCGTCACTACCTGAAGTGGCTATATACACTAAGGCTACTACACTGACAAACAGCCATCTTTTGTGTACATCCTCCGGAAATAATTTTCGAGCAAATGCCCCGTACAACCAAATACTAAGTGCCCATACAGCCATCGGCACCACCTTACACATTATCATATACGGAGATTGTTGTGATATTGTTATGAAAGCACTGTATAAACTGGATAAACCCAAAATCTGCATACGCATAGGCATGGAAGCCTGTCCTGCCTGCCCGGTAAAAGGATGAAGGCTCATAATACTTCCGGAACTGACATTACCCAGAGTTATTTCATAGACCGCGTCCCGTATGTCAGGTACATAGCCTTTTACAAAGTGAACTATCGTACTCCCTGCCAAAACAGCAAACAAAATCATATAAGGAGAAAGCTCGATTTTCCGCTGCTTCTTTGCCTTCACGCCGCCCTTACGATATATCCAAATCCCAATACCGACATACACCAAAATTCCTGTTAACATAAATGCCGTACTGAAGAATATATATGCACCAAGGCTTCTGCTGGTCATAAGTATAGCCAGATGTGCCGCCTCTGCGCATCCCAACAGTATCCAGATACCTGTTAATAACCAAATAATCATCATTCTCTCCCTACGAGCATACTTTAAGTTAGTATAACACATTCCTACAAAAAAAACAATGAGTCCCTTAGGAAACCTAGCGGCTTCCCAAGAGACTTCGCTTTTACTCATTACATATCTCGAACATCCAATCTCACTTTATCTGCTATTCTTGCTATGTATTCACTATTTGTCGGTCTGGCCTTTCCCTGTTCATAAGAATATCCAAATAATTCCTCAAAGGTCTCACTGTTCCCTCTCGTCCATGAAACCTCAATTGCATTACGGATTGCCCTCTCCACCTTTTGATCCGTAGTCTTAAAATGCTTGGCAATGGTAGGATACAACAGCTTGGTCACACTGGAAACCGCCTCCATATCCTTCCCCGAAAGCATAATAGCATCTCTCAAATAGTGATAACCTTTTAAGTGCGCCGGCACACCGATGTCCAGCATAATTTTTGTAATGTACTTTTCTAACTGTACATCACCCATTGTTAAAATATCCATAGTAAAACTCTCCCTCCAGTCTATTTTGTGACAGAAATATCTTATCATCTCTGTAAAACCTCTCTGTTAGTGAGAATTCTACCATGGCTGTCGAATTTTGAAAAGCTTAACTCATCGCGCATTTTCGCGATATTTCAGCATTATCACAATATCATGTACTGTCAAAACTTCTCTTTTACAATATATATTGGCCTATTTTTGACCTCCATATAAGTTTTTGCAAGGTACTGACCTATAATACCGATACAAAAGAGCTGCACACCCGCCACCAATGTAATAATACAAGCAGTAGAAGGCCAGCCCGCTACCGGATCTCCCCATATCATTGCACGAACAATAATAAATAACATTGCCAAAAACGCTATTGCACAGAATACAATACCTATTACCGCTGCTATAGAAAGCGGCACTGTTGAAAAGGCCATAATACCCTCAATGGAATACAGCAAAAGCTTCCAAAAGCTCCATTTAGTTTCGCCCTTGACACGCTCAATATTTTCATACTCCAACCAATAAGTATCAAAGCCTACCCAGCCATAAATACCCTTGGTAAAACGATTATACTCAGACATGGACAGTATGGCATCTACCATCTGTCTGGTCATCAGCCTGTAATCTCTTGCACCATCTACAATCTCCGTCTTGCTGATAACACGCATAAGCCTATAAAAGCATCTGGCAAAAAAAGAACGAATCGGCGGCTCTCCTTTCCGTGAAACCCTGCGTGTAGCCACAGAATCATAGCCCTTATCTATATAGGAGAACATTTCAGGCAACAAGCTTGGCGGATCCTGCAAATCCACATCCATGGCAACCACGTAATCCCCCTTAGAATGCTGCAAGCCTGCAAATAAGCCCGCTTCCTTACCAAAGTTTCTGGAAAAGGACACCAAATGCACTCTTTCATCCTTTTCATGCAGCTTTTTCACCTCAGATACCGTGCCATCCTTAGATCCATCATTAATATAAATAATCTCGAAGTCCATATCTCTGCTTTTAAAATATGTCTCGTTCTTTATAAACTCTTCATAAAAATATGGCACATTCTCTTCTTCGTTATAACAAGGAACAACTACACTTAATAATTTCATATCAATACTCCTTTTCATATGAACATCATAACAAATTTGTCCACTTTTTACAACCTTTTCCTTTACTTTATGCACACTTTACTATAAAATATAAACATGTTCAAAGAAAGGGATTGTCATGAAATTCTTTAACGATTTACTATCTAATGAAATTTTTATATCTGCCGCGACTGCATGGCTGATCGCCCAGATACTCAAAACACTGATACATGCATTTCTTACTAAAGACTTTGATTTAGAACGCATGTATGGCAGCGGCGGTATGCCCAGCAGTCACTCCTCTACCGTAACAGCCCTTGCTACATCCTGCTATTTTGTGCATGGTGCTGCAAGCAGCGAATTTGCCATTGCTCTTATATTAGCTATTATTGTTATGTATGATGCCAGAGGTGTCCGTCGTGAAACAGGCATTCAGGCCAAGGTTTTAAATAATTTAATGGAGCTTTTAGCCGATATTCATAACGAACTCATGCCAATCGATGAGAAGTTGAAGGAATTTGTGGGACATACTCCATTACAAGTAGTGGCTGGTGCTTTTCTTGGCTTGGCAATTGCATGTACCATTCACTTATTTTATTGAATTTTCACGAAACTTGTCTGCCCTGTCACGTTTTTGTGCACAATGTACAAAAACGTGATTTCTTTTTGTAAAGACTGTTTTTTAATAATGTGTTATAATGTATTTAAGTGTGGCATTTCGTGCTGCAGAGAAAGCGAGGTTCTATTCATGAAAAAAATACAAGTTGCACTTCTGGCTGTGACTGCATCAACAGTCTTACTGGTCGGCTGCGACAATCATTCGACACCCGTAGGCGGCAGTGACGCAGAAGTCATTGAAACTCAGGTAACAGGAAATATAGAAACTAATACTTCTAATCACACCACAGAAACACAGGCCGGCACAGAAACCATTGATGATTCCATCCCGCCAGAAGAAGGTATGGTTCGCAGCAAGGTTACCAACGAATGGATTGACGGAGATCTTTACAACCAACGTCCTCTTGCTGTTATGATTCCAAACGAATCCTCTGCCATTCCGCATTATGGTTTATCGGAAGCTTCCATTATTTATGAAGCAAATGTAGAAGGACGTATGACCCGTATGATGGCAATCTTTGAAGATTATGAATCCATCGAAAAGCTTGGAAACATCCGCTCCCTTCGTGACTATTATGCATACTGGGCTTTTGAATGGGATGCTGTTATCTGTCACTTTGGTAATCCATACTATGCAGATGAAATATTATCCCAGTCTACCACAGACAATCTGGATGGTAATGTATTGACAGGCGATCCGTTTTTCCGTTCCTCCGACAGAAAAAAACCTCACAATGCATATTTAGACGGAACACTCATAAAAAATGCTTTAAACCAAAACAAAATTGAGGCAACTGACAGAAGCTTAGCCGATGCAACCCACTATAATTTCGCTACGCCATCTGAGCCAAATACTTTAACACAGTATTCCTATGCCGAAGATGCCACTTACATCAACATGACCAGCTGCTATCCTCTGACCAGATGTTATTTTGAGTACAACCCTGATGATGGTTTGTATTATCGTTCCCAGTACTTGTCTCAAGGCACCGATGGTCCTCATATTGATGGAGCAAACGGCAAGCAACTGAGCTTTACCAATATTATTATTCAATCCAATGAATACGCGGTACGCGACCCATCTGGATACCTATGGTTCCAGACTGTTGATACGGGACGTGACGCATGGTACATCACTCAGGGCAAGCTTATCAAGTGTACCTGGGAAAAGGACAGCGAATATGGTGCTACCAGATATTATGACCAGTCTGGCAAAGAAATCACTTTCAACACCGGCAAGACAATGGTTATGATTATCGAAGATGGCGATATGTTTGATTACGAATAAAATTTCAAAAAATTCAGCCATAGATTGTTACAAAAAGTGGTTCTGGTAATACCAAAACCACTTTTTATTATCTCTTTCACTGCATGAAACATGCGCACAACTCATTATTACTGTTCTTCTACAACATGTAATACAATTTCAACAGGTTCAGACGTAATCACGCTAAGGCCTTCTTCTGCTTCATACGCAGGCATAATCCAGTAACTCGTCTCGCCATCTACATCTCTAATCTTCTCATCCTCCATCCATGCACCTACATCAAAGGTTGCCTGAATGCCGGAAACATCAAATTCCTCGAAAAGATGCTCAGAACCCTTTACTACTACTTTGTATTCTGCACTGCGTAACACATGGGCTGCTGTATAACCCTCAGGAACATTTTCCAGCTGCACCTGACCCATGCGTAGTGTAAACTCTTTCTCTATGATTGGAGCAATATGAAGTGTTACCGCCACCTGTCCATTGCCCTGCCTGTCTGCTCTGATAGTACCTGCAGGCAGATAATCATCCAAGTCCACAGTCACAACCACATCCTCTGCTGCTCCCTCTATCAAGAGTTCTTCTCCATCCACAACAATTTCACCAATAGATGCCAAAACATTTTCCTTACCGGCAATCTTAAGCTCCATAACCTCACTGGTTTCCTCTCCGGTAATCACAAAGCCCTCTGCAGCTGCACCTGATGCCTCATATCTGACCGGTACCGTTTTAGTTGCATAAATCACAACCGGCGTACTTACTGTCTTTGCACTCATGCTGAGCTTCTTTTTGTCTATTTCCTTACCCTCACCATCATACAAAACGATATCTGCGTAAGAAAAAATATCACTCTTAGCATCCGTAACATCTACTACCGCCATAGCCTTGCTAATAGAATTAACAATACTTTCCGCACCGCTTACCGTGATACGATTCAAGTCCGGAATGGCAGACGCCACCATGTATCCCTTTGCCGGCTCACCCATTACCTGTGCCCCCAAAGAGACATACCGGTCTATTCTGTCCTCTACCAATAGCTTCAGCTCTTTTGTAGATGGTGTAAAAACAATGTTCTCATTATGTCTGTTACTATAAATCTTTAATTCAATAGTGCCGTCCATTTTCATCTTGGAAAAATCAGCTTCCACATTGATATCACTTTCACGCAAATCATTAATCACAGAACTGGTGGAATCAATGGTTAACGTCCTCACAACATCGGTGTTCTCCAACACCTGATATACTTGATCCTTACTGGTCAGAACCTCCGTATTAACAAGGGTTACCGGCACATTATACATGCGCTTTGTTGCCGCAGGATCGGTCACCAGATAAATAACAACCCATAACGCAACAGCAATAACAACGGATGTCAGCTTCAATACCCAGTTGTGCAAAATTCTATTTTTCATATTACTTTGTGCCTTTCAACCTCTTTATAATTCTGCTCTTTGCCTGTACCTGCTCTGTTCTCTTTTCCTGGAAACGTACTAAATGCTCCTGCAGTCCATCAGCCCCCAGATTACGGTACAGATTACCCTCTCTTGCCACACTGATTGCACCGGTTTCTTCGGAAACAATTACAATCAACGCATCTGTATTCTCAGATGCACCTAATGCTGCCCTGTGTCTGGTGCCCAATTCCTTGCTCACCGCACGGTTGTCAGACAAAGGCAAATAACAAGTAGCAGCCACCAAACGATCACCCTTTATAACAACTGCACCATCGTGCAACGGTGTATTGTGCTCAAATATATTAATTAAGAGCTGACTGGTAACAATCGCATCTATAGTAATACCGGTAGAGGCATAATCTGCCAAATCCTGATTACGTTCTAATACAATAAGTGCACCGGTCTTTGCTTTGCCCATAGCAACACTGGCATTCAAAATACCTTGCAAGGTCTTATCACTGAAACGTCCTTCCTCTACTCTCTTATCAATCAGACGAAACCTCTCCAGAAAACCATTTTTGCCCAGTTCCTCCAATGCCTTTCTTAACTCCGGCTGTAAAATAATAACCACTGCCGTAATGGCCACACCAAGAATATTTTGGGCAATCCACAAAATTGTGTCCATATCCAGCGCAAGTGCCACCAACAAAAATATAGCAATAACAATCAGGCCTTTAAACAACACCCATGCTCTGGTTTTCTGCACCCAGACCAAAATATGATATATCAGAAAGGCCAGAATCAGGACTTCCAAAATATCTGAGAACTGAATATAAAATTTTCCAAAAAAATTCTGAATTTCCTCACTCCAATGTAACAAATGCTGCATTTTCTTACTCTCTTACTTATGATATGTATGTTGTCTTTGCGTATTAATACGCTTTACTGTTTTGGCAGGCGCCTGAATACTTAACTTCGGCACTGCCTTGACATAATAATAATAATCCTCATCTTCAAACTGTACCCGCTCCGTGCGGCTGTAGTCCAGACCCATAAACAAAAAGCTAATCAACATAGCTATCGGCACTGCTATAATTGTACCGATTAACAGTCCGAATACATCCGGACCATTATCAAATATCAAGATACCCATAAAGCACAAAATCACATTTGTCATAGCACCAGTAACAATTGCTGCACTCCATGCATGATCAATAGACTGCCTGCGCAGAATATGTACAACTATGGTAGCTGCCGTAAAGCTTAATAATGCCAAAAACATCTCTTCATTACGGATAATACCATCCATACCTACACGCAACTTATCCATCATATCTGTTTCTGCCATTCCCTGAATGGTCAGCGCACTGGCGGAAACATAATCAATAAAGTAATGTATAACAATCCCACAGCCCAATGTTAATACTGCCATAGGACCACACAATATACCTACAAGCAATGGCATTACATATGGCAATCCGAAATAAAAGGACAAAGGTACCAAAACCAGTAAGATTAAGTCCCTGTTGCAAAATCTTAAATACAAAAGGGACATTACCAGAAATACAGCTAACGCAACCAGCGCTACCTCCAGCGATAATGCTGACAAATGCACCAATATCACCGCCAGTCCTATCAACACCGTCGTAGTAGTAGGTAAAAAGGCACACACTACAGTCAGAGCTAATACTACCAACAAATTATCCAACCGAGCCATATAACCAATCCTGTCGTTAATTGCCAGCAACATCAAAAAAGCTGTAATTGCCTTAATTGCCGGAACTATCACTCTGTGATAGTCCGCATATAAAACCTTGATTTTCTCTTTAATCACTAATAAGCCTGCCATAAATACCTCTTATACCTCACGATTATCATTTTGTACATAATGTTTATATAGCTCCTTGAGCTTTAGTAAATACTTATTTACCCGCCTTTTATATTTATTATAGCGATAACTGATATAACTATAACAAATCCCAAGATAAATGCCAATAAATATAATATAATAAATTAGAATATCCCTGGCAAAATCCATAATATCCATACTGAACAGCTCCAGCATAAGATTCTCAATATTGTACAATGCAAACAGACCACAAACTATGAGAAAAGCAAGGGTTCCACAGGCAAAGGACCACAACATATGTATCCCCACATAATCCCCTGGGAAATACCTGGTAATCTGCAGCTCCTTCTTCCCCTTCTTACTCTCGTATAATGCCAGTCTGGTCATTAATCTGGTACGTTCTTCATTAATCATACACTTACCTCTATTCCACTCCGGCCGCCAGTGTCACCACATAAATATGCTTTACGCCTCCTTCCGACAGAACCTGCGCCAAAGCATCCACTGTACTGCCCGTTGTGTAAATATCATCTATTACAATTACTGTATTTAATTTTACATCATTTTTTACTAATTTAAAAGCCTTTTTCAAATTATTTTGACGTTCTGTGTAACTTAATTGCTTTTGAGGCACTGTTTTTTTCTGCCTAACCACTAAATTGTCCAAAAAAGTAACTCCGAGGCGCTTTGCCAGTGCTTTACCCAATACCGCAGACTGATTATAACCTCTCTCCTTGTAACGCGACCTGTGCAATGGAACGGGTATCATGGCATCTGCCTGCATAGCCCGAATATCAGGTCCCAGATAACGATACATTTCTTCAGCAAAAAAATCCGCATACTCCTGACGCCCACCGTATTTAAATCGAAAGATAGCTCCTGCCACACCTTCATACCGGTACAGAGACCTGCCTCTTTCAAACATATGCGGATGTCTGCGACAATCATGACAATACTCCGTCTCCTGCCTTGACAGTCCTTTGCCGCACTTCATGCAATAATCATGCCCTATATATGCCAGTCCGGGGATACAGTCCTTACAACACAACGCTCCCCATGGCGTTACAATCCCGTCACAAACCGGACATCTGCGCGGAAACAGTAATTCCGTAATAATATGCTGCATAATCCTCCTGCTCTCCAAGCTCATGGACTATAACTACAAAGCACACTCTCTGATGCGTAAATGCAGCGACGTGTATCGCTTGTGTTGACTGCTGTTTGCAATCATATCATCCAACACCTCTCTGCTGCCCAATATGGTAACACAATTACGTGCCCTTGTCACCCCCGTGTAAAGTAAATTGCGGTTAAACAACATGCGCGGACCGGTCAAGAGAGGCATAATAACTGCCGGATACTCACTTCCCTGTGACTTGTGAATGGTAATTGCATAGGCCAGCTCCAGCTCCTCCAATCCCGAGAAAGGATAAGTAACCTTTTTGCCCTCTTCAAACGCAACCACCAGCTGTTCTGCATGTTCCCGTATCTCTACAATACGCCCCACATCACCGTTAAACACACCCATGCCTCTGTCTATAGGAATATTGTACTTACTGACTACTTCCCATTCCAGCTGATAATTGTTACGTATCTGCATCACCTTGTCACCTTCACGGAAAAGGATGTTCCCTGCCTGATGCTCCTTCTTGGATGGAAGGGGCGGATTTAAATATTGCTGTAATATTTGATTTAACTGCTCCACACCAAGCGTTCCCTTACGCATAGGTGTTAATACCTGAATGTCCATACTGTCCGCATTGACATATCCCGGAAGCTTCTCCTTGATAAGCTGTATCATATGCTTATAAATCACATTGACATCGCTGCGTTCCAGAAAAAAGAAATCCTTACTCTTATTATCCAGCGAAATTGTTAAGCCTTTGTTAATACGATGGGCATTTACAATAATATCACTGGTGGCTGCCTGTCTGAAAATCCTGTCTAACACTACCATCGGAAAACATTCGCTCTGCATAATGTCCCGCAAAATCTGTCCCGGACCCACACTGGGCAGCTGATCCACGTCCCCCACCAGTATCAGCCTGGTACCACTGCTGACAGCCTGCAAAAGAGCCTGAAACAGATGAATATCCACCATGGACATTTCGTCAATAATTACCACATCAGCCTCCAGAGGATTCTCCATATTACGCTCAAAACGAGCACCCCTGCTGTCCTCCTCCAAGGCTCCGTTTAACTCCAGCATACGATGAATGGTGCGGGCCTCATAGCCCGTAGCCTCCGTCATACGCTTGGCTGCACGACCGGTAGGAGCTCCCAATAAAATATCCAGACCCTGTTTTTCAAAATATTTGATCATCATATTGATAGTAGTAGTTTTACCGGTGCCCGGTCCCCCTGATAAAATGAACAGACCGTTTTTCACACTCTCCACTACGGCTCTGGTCTGCAGCTCATCCAATACAATTCCCAACTGATCCGCCAAAAGATCAATATCCCGTAAAATCCTTGCTTCCTTAGCCGGTGCAATATACTCCACCGAAGTATTCAATTCATGCAACATACGTGCACAATTCAGCTCCATATAATAATATTTGGAAGCATATACCATGCGTTCTTCTGCCACCTGCTTGATAACCAGCTTTTTGTCCATCATCATATTAGACAGAACCGGCTCTATAGCCTCTCCTGAAACACCAAGCAGCTGTTCCCCTCTATTCAGTAAAATCTCCATCGGCAGATACACATGCCCCTCTTGCAAAGCCTGCAGTAATACATATAATATACCGCTGCTGATACGATAATCAGAATCCGTATGTATACCTATCCTGCCGGCGATTTCATCCGCCAGCTTAAAGCCAATACCATGGACATCCTCTGCCAGACGATAAGGATTGGTCTGCAGCACCTGGTAAAGCTTATCCTGATAGGTTTGATAAATCTTCACAGCCAGCGTATTACTAATGCCAAACTGCTGCAAATACACCAGTGCAGAGCGCAGCTCCTTTTTCTCCTCCATCTGCGCACTGATTTCCCGGGCAATACGCTCACTGATACCTTTAATCTCCACCAAACGCTCCGGCTCCTCCTCCATAATACGAAAGGTATCTGCCCCGAAACGCTTAATAATCCTATCCGCCAGTGCTGCTCCAATGCCCTTAACAGCCCCGCTGGCCAGATATCTGCGCATGCTTTCTGCATCCTCCGGAGGTATGACCTTATACGTATTGATTTTAAACTGAGCGCCATACACCGGATGAGTAATGCCCTCTCCTTCGGCTTCAATAGTCTCTCCTACAGTCAGCCCCTTCAGGGTACCTACACAGGTAATCTCGTCACCTTCACTGACCATATGGAATACGGTATATCCATTTTCACTTTGATAAACAATGCGCTCTACATATCCCTTAATGATATCCATATTTCGCTGTTAACAAAAGGCTGTCGCATGTGCACGACAGCCTGCTGTTTATTCCTTTTCTCTATAGCCTGCCAAAAATTCTACATACTTACCTGTACCAACTGCAACTGCTGTCATAGGATCTTCAGCTGTAATGGTGTTAATGCCTGTCTTTGAATGTATCAGCTCCTCTAAACCACGGAGCAGACTTCCCCCACCTGTAAGGACAATACCCCTGTCTGCAATATCTGCAGCAAGCTCCGGCGGAGTCTTCTCTAATACACTATGGATAGTCTCAACAATCTGATTTACAGGCTCACGTAAGGCCTCCTCTGTCTCCCTGGAGGATACGGTAATGGTCTTTGGCAAACCGGTAACCAGGTCACGGCCACGCACATCCATAAAGGTCTCTTCACCAACATCATAAACCGTGCCAATCTTAATCTTTAAGTCCTCGGCACTTCGCTCACCTACTAAAAGATTGTGCTTCTTACGCATCCAGCGAACAATAGCCTCATCAAAATCATCACCGGCCACCTTGATAGAAGCACTGACTACGGTACCTCCAAGAGAAATAACTGCAATATCTGATGTACCACCACCAATATCTACGATCATGTTACCACATGGACGTGAAATATCAATACCTGCTCCAATAGCTGCTGCAATCGGCTCCTCAATAATAGAAACCTCTCTTGCGCCTGCCTCATAGGTAGCATCCTCTACTGCCTTCTTTTCCACCTCTGTAACACCGCTTGGCACACAAACAGCAATACGAGGCTTACGGAAGGTACGCTTACCAAGTGCCTTCTGAATAAAATACTTCATCATCCGCTCTGTCACCTTGTAATCAGAGATAACACCCTGACGCAAAGGTCTGACTGCTACAATATTACCAGGTGTACGACCTAACATCAGTCTGGCGTTCTCACCTATTGCTTTAATCTTGTTGGTGTCACGGTCAAAAGCCACTACACTGGGCTCCTTTAACACAACACCCTTTCCACGAATATATACCAAAATGCTGGCTGTGCCCAAATCAATACCGATATCTGTATACTGTGCCATAATAATTATTCCTTTCCTACACCTCAAAATACCCTAAATTTATCATAATGCAGAATGCCAATAAGTGCAAGAGCGAAAAAGGTCGATTTAAGAAAAAATTCACATTTTTTCTAGCATCTTCTTAATATAATGCCCTGTATAGGATGCCGCTACCCTGCTTACCTCCTCCGGAGTACCCGTAGCCACAATAGTACCACCACCGTCACCGCCCTCCGGGCCAATATCAATAATATAGTCAGCAGTCTTAATCAAGTCAAGATTGTGCTCAATAACTACCACTGTATTGCCGCCGTCAGCCAGTCTCTGCAAAATCTCTGTCAGCTTATGCACATCAGCAAAATGTAAGCCTGTAGTCGGCTCATCCAGAATATAAATGGTCTGGCCTGTGCCCCGGCGTGCAAGCTCTGTAGCAAGCTTCACACGCTGTGCCTCACCGCCGGACAACTCCGTAGAAGGCTGTCCCAACTTGATATAAGAAAGACCTACATCATACAACGTCTGAATCTTACGATGAATGGAAGGCACCGGTGCAAAGAAGTGCACTGCCTCTTCCACCGTCATATCCAGCACATCATATATGCTCTTACCCTTATACTTCACCTCCAGAGTCTCTCTATTGTAACGCTTACCGCCACACACCTCACAAGGCACATACACATCCGGCAGGAAATGCATCTCAATCTTTAAGATACCATCACCGCTGCAGGCTTCACAACGTCCCCCTTTTACATTAAAGCTGAAACGTCCTTTCTTATAGCCCTTGGCCTTGGCATCTGCAGTAGCCGCAAACAAATCCCTGATTTGATCAAAAACACCGGTATACGTAGCCGGATTGGAACGCGGTGTACGACCAATCGGAGACTGATCAATATTAATCACTTTATCCAACTGCTCTACGCCCTTAATCGCTTTGTGCTTGCCCGGGATGGTACGGGCACGGTTTAGCTTCTTCGCTAATGTTTTATAAACAATTTCATTTATCAGAGAGGACTTGCCAGAACCTGACACACCTGTCACACAGGTAACCACTCCTAACGGAATATCCACGTTAATGTTCTTCAGATTATTCTCTTTTGCACCAATCACCTGCAGCCAGCCCGTTGGCTTACGTCTGGTAGCCGGAACCGGAATCGATATTTTACCGCTGAGATACTGACCGGTAATAGACTCCGGCACCTGACAAATTTCTGCCGCTGTTCCCTGCGCAATTACTTCTCCACCATGACAACCTGCACCGGGACCGATATCCACCACATGATCCGCAGCCCACATAGTATCCTCATCATGCTCCACCACAATCAAGGTATTGCCCAAATCACGCAAATGGCGCAACGTAGCCAGAAGCTTATCATTATCTCTCTGATGCAAACCAATACTCGGCTCGTCCAGAATATAGCAAACACCAACCAGACCGGAACCAATCTGGGTAGCCAGCCTGATACGCTGTGCCTCCCCACCGGAAAGGGTACCCGTAGCTCTGGATAAAGATAAATATTCCAGACCAACCGAACGAAGGAATCCTATACGCGCATGAATCTCCTTCATAATCTGCTCCCCAATCATTTGGTGCTGCTTACTCAGATGCAAATCATGTACATGCTCATACAAATCCTTTACCGTCATGGAGGTCACTTCATGAATATTCTTGCCACCAATGGTAACAGCCAGTGCCTCCTTTTTCAGACGCTGTCCTTTACACAAGCTGCATGGTGTAATGCGCATAAAACTCTCATACTCTGCCTTCATAATTTCAGAAGCAGTTTCTCTATAACGCCGATCCATATTGCGGATAAGTCCCTCGAAAGCAATCGGATATACACCCTTGCCACGCTGTCCCTCATAATATACATTGACTTTGTGACCATCTGTGCCATGAATAATCACATTCTGCGCTTTTTCACTCAACTCTTCAAAAGGAGTATCTAAGCTGAATTTATACTCCTCAGACAATGCCAAAAGAGTTGCGTAAGTAAAACTGCCCGGCTCACAGGAGGACTGCCAGCCCATGGCCTGAATAGCCCCCTGATGAAGGGACAGACTCTTGTCCGGTATCATCAAATCTATATCAAACTCCATCTTGTAGCCCAGACCAAAGCAATCCGGACATGCACCAAAAGGATTGTTGAAGGAAAAGCTTCTAGGCTCCAGTTCACCCACACTGACACCGCAGTCGGGACAGGGAAAGCTCTGGGAACATACCAACATCTCGCCCCCAATCACATCTACAAACAACAAACCTTCAGACAGACTAAGCACATTTTCAATAGAGTCCGTTAAACGTGACTCAATACCCGGCTTTACCACCAGACGGTCTACCACCACCTCAATATTGTGCTTAATATTTTTATCCAGCTGTATCTCCTCTGTCAGCTCGTACATATTACCGTCAATCTGCACACGTACATAACCACTCTTCTTAGCACGCTCCAGTACCTTCTCATGACGACCCTTACGGCCACGGACAACCGGTGCCAAAAGCTGAATACGAGTACCCTCGTCCAGTGCCATCACCTGGTCCACCATCTGGTCTACAGACATCTTGGAAATCTCTCTGCCGCATTCCGGACAATGAGGAATACCAATTCTGGCATACAACAAACGAAAATAATCATATATCTCCGTTACCGTACCTACCGTAGAACGTGGATTGCGATTGGTAGACTTCTGGTCAATAGAAATTGCCGGAGACAAGCCCTCTATCTTCTCCACATCCGGCTTCTCCATCTGACCCAGAAACATACGTGCATAGGAAGACAAAGACTCCATATAACGGCGCTGTCCCTCCGCATAAATGGTATCAAAAGCCAGAGAGGACTTTCCGGAACCGGATAGCCCCGTCAAAACCACCAGCTCATTTCTTGGAATATCTACGCTTAAATTCTTTAAATTATTTTCATTGGCACCCCGGATTTTGATATACTCCCTAGGGCGCATTTTCACCATTTCTTCCATAAAATTCGATCTCCTGTATCCCTGTTCTCGCTTCTACGAGATCCATCCGCTTATTGCCTTAATCATTCTCCAGTTCCTGTAAGGCCTTTTTCAGTTCTATCATCTTGTCACGCAGCTCTGCCGCCACCTCGAAATTTAAATCCGCAGCTGCCTTCTGCATCTTCTTTTGTGCCTCTGCAATCAGCTTGGACAATTCTTCCCTGCTCATGCTTTCCGGATCCTTCTCCATACGGACCTCTTCCTTCGCTATGTCCTTACTGATGCGAATCAGCTCACGAACCTCCTTGCGAATGGTCTGTGGAGTAATGCCATGTGCCTCATTATAAGCCTGTTGTATCTCACGACGACGATTGGTCTCACGAATGGCTGCATCCATAGAATCGGTTATATGATCCGCATACATAATTACGTGTCCGTCCGCATTACGGGCCGCACGACCAATGGTCTGAATCAGAGAGGTCTCGCTACGTAAAAAGCCCTCCTTATCCGCATCCAAAATGGCTACCAACGTAATCTCCGGAATATCCAGACCCTCTCGGAGCAGGTTAATACCTACCAGTACATCAAACACATCCAGACGCATGTCACGAATAATCTCACTGCGCTCCAGGGTATCAATATCAGAATGTAAATACCTGACACGCACACCGACTTCACGCAGATAATCCGTCAAATCCTCTGCCATATGCTTGGTCAACGTAGTAATCATAACTTTATTATGAGCAGCTGTCTCTTTTTTAATCTCTGCCAGCAAATCATCAATCTGCCCCTCCACAGGGCGTACCTCTACTGCCGGATCCAAAAGTCCTGTAGGACGAATTACCTGCTCTGCACGCAGAAGCTCATGCTCCTTCTCGTACACATTAGGCGTAGCAGACACAAACAGCATCTGGTCTATTTTACTCTCAAATTCATCAAAATTCAATGGCCTGTTGTCCAAAGCAGATGGCAGACGGAATCCATAATCCACCAACGTGGTCTTGCGGGATCGGTCACCGGCATACATACCTCTGACCTGTGGAATAGTAATATGAGACTCGTCCACAATAATCAAGAAATCATCCCCAAAATAATCCATTAACGTGTGCGGCGTGGCTCCCGGCTCCATGAAATTCAAATGCCTGGAGTAATTCTCAATACCGGAACAGAAGCCTGTCTCACGCAGCATCTCCACGTCATAATTGGTACGCTCCGCAATACGCTGAGCCTCAATCAGCTTGTCCCCTGCCTTAAAAAACTTCACACGCTCCTCCATCTCCAGCTCAATATTGGCGCATGCCTTTAAAATCTTCTCCGGCGCCACCACATAATGAGAAGCCGGGAAAATAGATATATGATTAAGCAGAGTCAGTACCTTGCCCGTCATAGGGTCAATTTCTGCAATACGATCTATTTCATCTCCAAAAAATTCTACACGTATCAAATACTCCTGGGTATACGCCAGGCAAATCTCTATTACATCCCCACGCACCCGGAAAGTACCACGGGTCAAATCCAAATCATTACGCGTATACTGAATATCCACCAGCTCACGCAGCACCTGGTCGCGCTCCTTTACCATCCCCGGCCTCAAAGACACAATTAACTCCTGATAATCCTCCGGACTACCCAGACCGTAAATACAGGAAACTGACGCAATAACAATAACATCCCTACGCTCCGTCAATGCCGCCGTAGCAGACAGACGCAGCTTGTCTATCTCATCATTAATGGCAGAATCCTTTGCAATATACGTATCACTGGACGGAATATATGCCTCCGGCTGGTAATAATCATAATAGGACACAAAATACTCCACCGCATTCTCCGGGAAGAACTCCTTGAATTCTCCGTATAACTGCGCAGCTAATGTCTTATTGTGCGCTATTACCAAAGTCGGCTTATTCAACTGCTCAATCACATTGGCCATAGTAAAAGTTTTACCGGAGCCGGTAACACCTAATAAAGTTTGGAATTGGTTGCCTTCTTTGAAGCCCTGCACAAGAGCTTCAATAGCCTGCGGCTGGTCTCCTGTAGGCTGGTATTCTGAATGAAGTTTAAAGATTTTTTGTGCATCCTGCATAGTTTTTTTCTGATTATTTTTCATAAATTTCCCAATATCCTTTTCTATCAGATCCAACTCTGGTAATTATTTCCTTATCCCTTAAACGCTTCATTATACGTCCAATTGTTCTTGTACTCACCCCCATCTGATTTGCCATCTCTTTTGCAGTAATTTCTGGTTGCAATCTCAAAATTTCCAATGCTTTCTGTTCTTCATTTTTTTCATTGTCATTTTCATTGCCATTTTCATTGCCACTGGCAATGTTCTTTGTATCTTTTGGCACAGAAAATGGAAATTCGACTTTTATAAAATGTTCTGATATATTGAAAATACTCTTATCATACACCTTTAAGATTCTACTCATGCCAGAGCCAAGCTGTTCAACCAGTCCAACATCCTTGAACACACGCATAAGTTCGCGGTTTCGCGGCATACTGCTGCAACTGAAGAAGTCCTGTTCACTCTGTCCCGGAATCAGTCCTCCATAAGATGTAAAGACCATTCTATCACTAAAAATTTCAAATACTGGAGGGATTTCTCTTGAGAAATCTGAATGAACAATAGCATTAATCAATGCTTCTCTCATAGGAATAGGTTCAACCAGATTTTTCTCAATTCTTTTTGTACTGGTAACTTTCGCCATAGTCGAATTCTCAATTTTCAACTTTTCCATTACGTGATTAGTTGCCTTAATCAATGAGCAATACCCATATTCTTCATTTTCAATCAGATCAACCTTGTCTGTACCTGCATATTTCGCAACTTTAATGGAAACTCCATTTTCATCCGCCAGCAAATATGCGATGTAATTATATTTTCCATCTGGAGTAAGCAATTCCAACGAATTTGCAAATTTTTCGTTCAATTCCAGTCCACGTTCCTGGTAATAGATTTTCAACTGTGCAAAAGTCAAATCCTGCCTTGGTGACGGTATATTACGCAAAGTAGTATGGATTCTCTTGCTGTATAAATCATCAATCATGGTTGTTGTCATTGGCTGAGAAGAAGTTCCCATTCTGATAAAACAACCACTCGGAGACATGCCATGCTTCTTGATATAATATGGCTTCTCAAGTCCACTAGAAATTAAAACCTTAATGACAGGGACATTATCAACCATATCACTGACAATATCAAACAATCCCAAGGTAGACGGAAGAATATTGTTCTTAATACGGTCTGCAACCTTTAACTGAGTGCCATCTAAATCAGAAACTCCCACAGGCTTTCCTTCATCGTCCAAACCGATGTATAATACGCCACCTTCTCGATTGTTCAAAAAAGCAACAACTTCTTTTTCCAATTTATCATTTAACTCTGCTTTAAATTCAGTACGATTATTTTCTTGAAGCATTCTTATTCCTCCCAATTATGTATTATAAATCATAACTACTTTAATTTTTTAATCTCTACAACTACCTCTACGTTTCTCCCCACATCTCCCGATATGCTTCAATATAAAACTTGATGCAATCTGGATAAGTATAAAAATAATTTTTACATACCCTTCTATATAATCCCAACATTTTCTCATCATACGCAAAATCCAACAAATAATCTAAAAAATGTGATAACTCGTCTTCTAATACTTTCCTGTTACATATATCTTCGACCATTGGTAAGTATGTAATATATGCTTGTTGATTTATCTGATGTATTTTCTCTGCAGTTTGATATAAATATTCTTCCACCTATAATCACTCCCAAATTGGCTACACATGTGTAGCCAATTTATATTCCATACGTATTTCATAATTTCCATCCAGAATCCTGTTTTTCTAAGTATATCACAAATAAAATAAAAAGTACAGAACAAAATCGAATGTTTGTTCTGTACTTTCTTTCCAATTACATGTTATACGACAATTCCATTACCACGCTTGTTCCTTCATTGATTTTGCTGCTTAGTTGGACGATATGCTGAAAAAAGTTACACAAAACCTTTTAGCCGAACATTGTTTCTTGAAATTGATTTTCTCTCCACTCCTCCTTTAATTATAACCCGGAAAATATTTCATGTCCTCATAATACGAATCATGTGGACATATTCTTGATGAAGCTGTAAACCCTTCATCCTCACATAGCACCTTTGCTATTTCTTTCAATCTACTATCTTTATCTACCATTGTATCAACCACTATATACCATTGCAAGTGTCCTTTACCATTTACGTCCTTCCTTTGCTCCCACTTTAGCCATGGTGTCCTTACAATGATACCTCTAAGGTTTGCACTTGA
Source organism: Lachnospiraceae bacterium (assembly GCA_017516285.1). The sequence goes on along the minus strand of JAFXDD010000001.1, from coordinate 9,407 downwards.
CTTTTCCCTCATTTCCACCAGTAAACAATCTTTACAAGTTGTTATAAATACACATCTCATCGCCCTGCTCCTATTGTACTTTTGCTTTGATTACTTGCGATTTTGCTTTTTCCCTTTGCTCTGCTCCATTGAATACTGTAGATACTGCTGCTTCATCATCTCTTAAACTTCCTATCAAGATATCTACTTTTTCATCAGCTGTAAAAATACTATGTGGAAGATGCACTTTCTTTAATTCTACTAAGACTGCCTCTTTTAATTCGTTGTCAGCCAAACTCAAACTGCTCTGCATATCTTTGAAAAATTCCAAGATGCCTGGTGCAATTATTATATGTGCTGTTTCATAAGGGAAAAAGCGTTCTAACCGTCTTTCATATAAACTCATATAAAATGCTGAGTTTTCATTTTCAAAAAATACTTTCTCACCATTACCAAGTCCACTTAGATCCACTGCAAGCACTTCACACAACATACGCACCTTTCTATATCTGACTGCTTGCTCATTTCCATGCACCTCTTATTACTTTCCTTTATTCATAATATCAAAAACCAATTATTACAACCACTATAAAAGTACCTCTCCATTCCCTAGTGTCAGGAATGAAGAGGCACTTTGCTCAATCATAATCAATGGCTTATAAATTATTTCATGATATTACATCATACCCTCAATCACGCTCATCAGGTAATCAGAGTATTCCTTGCAGGTTGCACCGTCGCTGCGTCCGGTAATGACGAATTTATTTTCCTCATTGCAGAACTGCATTGCCTTTGCAAGGCGATCAGCCTTTTCTACAAAGCCGATGTGGCGGAGCATCATTTCTACTGCCTTGAACATGCTGGTTGGGTTTGCGTACTGTCCACGGCCGGTTTCAATCATTCTGACAGCAGAGCCGTGAATAGCCTCAAACATAGCATACTTATCACCGGTATTGGCACTGCCTGCAGTACCTACGCCACCCTGAATCTGGGCTGCTTCGTCGGTAATAATATCACCATACAGATTTGGTAAAACCATAACCTGGAAATTGCTGCGATTTCTCTCATTAATCAGGTTTGCGGTCATAATATCGATGTACCACTCGTCAACCTCGATACCCGGATAATCCTTTGCTACTTCGTGGCAGATTGCAGAGAATTTGCCATCGGTCTTCTTCATAATATTAGCCTTGGTTACGATAGTAACCTTGGTCTTGCCGTTATTCTTGGCATACTCGAAAGCTGCTCTGGCAATTCTTTCGGTACCTGCATTGGTAGTTACCTTAAAGTCAAATGCAAGGGTGTCCGGAATCTCTACGCCACGGCTGCCCAGCACGTATTCGCCTTCGGTATTTTCACGGAAAAATGCCCAGTCAATGCCCAGCTCCGGTACACAAACCGGGCGAACATTTGCGTATAAATCCAATTCACGACGCATTGCTACATTAGCGCTCTCTAAGGTACCGCCGTTTAAGGTAGTGGTAGGTCCCTTTAATACTACGTTACATGCCTTAATCTCTGCAAGCACGTCGTCCGGAATAGCCTTATTGTGTTCAATACGATTTTCAATGGTAAGACCTTCGATGGTACGAACCTCTACCTTGCCGGCCGCAATTTCATCCTTTAAGATAAATGCCATAAGTCTTTCAGACTCTGCAGAAATAATAGGGCCGATACCGTCACCGCCACATACACCGATAATAATTTTGTCTAATTTAGAGAAGTCTGTAACTTCCTTTTCCTGCTCCATTTTGCGCTGTCTGGCAATCTGCTCTGTAAGCAAAGTACGAAACTGCTCAACGGCAGCATTTATGTAATTATCCATGCTTTAATCTTCCTCCTGATATGTATAATTGATTTTCAAAAATATATGTATACAATTATACCTCAATTCATTTTTTTGTCAACCATTCTATTCCAAATTCAACAAAATACTTGAACCCTCCCCTCTTAAATTTATACACAAAAATGCTTCTTCATTACCTATCCGGCACAAAGAAGCACTTTCGTCACAATAATTATGTATTTATAAAATTTCAGTTCTTATTTACGGCAATAATCTTTTTGTCGTACCCTTCAAATACACCTGGCACTGGCGGAAACCTTCAGCATAATCGGCACCACACTGAAAGCCACGGTATCTACAGCAGGTTCTTACCATATCAGGGAAATCGATATGGTCATGCTCACGCATCCAAACAATTTGGGATTCATGGCACTCTAACATTTCCAGCTTCTTATCAATATGCTCTGTCACATCCACATACTCTGTAGGATTGAAGTTTACACCGCAAAGGGTATCCATATAATAAATCGGTACCAGTCTCGCTGCACCTTCTACCTCTGTAAAGTAATGCGGACAGGTAGCCGCAAAGGAAGCATCAAATACCAGCTTGGATACGGCATTATGATCCGGCATGTAATCCTCCGGGTCGTGGGTAATAATAAAGTCCGGATTTACCTTGCGGATAATATTTACTACCTTGTCGCGGGATTCTTTGTTGTTGTCGTAAATTTCCAAATCATCAAAGCCACCATGCATTACCTCGAAGCCGCCCAGGCTACCGCCGTTTATAGCTTCCTTGGCACGCATTTCAGCAAGTTCCTTTGGCATAATAATTTCATGACCTTTGTCGCCGCTGCACAAATGACATACCACCACTCTGTCACCGCGTTCCTTGCATTTCAATAAGGTACCGGCGCAAGCAATTTCCACGTCATCCGGATGACATGATATTACTAAAACTGTATACATCGTATTTCCTCCGGTATTAGTTACACTCAGCTACTAATGGACCTGCCAGCTCTTTCAGATAGAACAGCTTGCCCGGTAAAGTAGGCATATAGGTAGATGTAATATTCATATCAGGGCCATAGTGTAAAGTGGTCAGGAAGCTCATGCCCTGCCAGCCCATGCCTCTGCCGAGGGTACCGTCTGCACCACCGATAATGTAGTCTGCCTGTAAGAAGAGACCAGGACCAATGGTATTGGCACGACAAGGAACCAAAGTGGTACGGCTCTTGAAGCTGGTAAGAGCGTTCTGCTCAATGGTAAGCGGATGAAGCTTTGCAGCGATACGGTAAGGAGCTGCCTTCCATTCTGCTTCAGTAGCATAGTCATCTGCAAACTGTGGCTCCCAGAAAGCAATGTGGCACATTCTGCCGATACCAAATACCAATACAAGCTTTGCACCTTCTGCCTTTAAAGCAGCAATCTTTTCCGGATATGTAGGAAGATTTTCCTTAGTAGCAAAGTTTCTCTGCTCTGCAGGAATGGTTAAATCACCCAACTTATCAAAGAAAGCCTGCTTCATGCTGTATTCAAAGGATGCAGGGTTGTCAGAAGAAAGAGTATTACCCTCTGCATCTGCCCACTCATCCATGTTGAAGGTATACACATGCTTGCAGTCTACCTTCCATGCGGTCAGAAAATATACTGCCCACTTATACATACCCATCGGACCTACCGGCAAAATCATAGCAAGCTTCTTGCCTTCATCCTTTGCAAGCTTAATCTGAAGTGCAATCTCGTGACCCATCAAAGTATCAAAATCGTTGATGTTGTCGCACTCTACCGGGTTGAAATCCTTATGCCAGAAATCCTCTCTTGCCATGCCCTTTTCGCAACATGCATCGATTTTGGCCATGTCCCATCCCTTTGGATAAAATCCTTCTAAAAGACTTCCTTTTACTGTTGATAAAAAATCCATATTCTTTGTCCTCTCTTTCTTTTGAAAAATTATTACTTAATTACATCATCTTTTTTGCTGCCAATTCTTTAATAACAGCCTGAACAATTTTGTCCACATCATAATTGTTGTACGGAGCCTTGCCCACAGAACCAAAAAGCTCCAGCTTCTTGATTACTTCCTGCTTGATAGCCTCTACTGCTGCCGGTATCAAATCAATAATACCCTTGTCCATGGAAGAGAACTGTCTGAACTCTGCCTTTACTGCTGCAATATTAATATCCGTAAAAATATTTACCTTACTGATACCCTTCTCAATGGCCTTCTTGAAATCATTGTCGGTAAGACCGGAACCACCGTGTAATACCAATGGTACGTCAATGGTTCTTCTGATGGTCTCAATACGTGCAAAGTCAAGCTTTGGCGGTAATTTATATGCACCATGTGCGTTACCTACTGCGATTGCCAGAGCATCTACACCGGTCTTATCCACGTAGTCCTTAGCTAACTTAGGATCTGTAAAGAACTTGGACGGGTCTGCCAAATGAGAACTGCCCTCTGCGGAGCCCTCATTGTCACCTACATGCCCCAATTCACCCTCGATAGTAGCTCCGTAAGAATGAGCAATCTCAGCCATTTCTTTTACCTTCTGCACATTCACATCATAAGGGTCTGTGGAGCAGTCATACATAATAGAAGTAAAGCCCAGCTCCAGAGCCTTGATACAGGTTTCTTTATTGAGACCGTGATCTAAATGTACCACAACAGGTACATTAGCCTTCTTTGCCATAGGAATGAGGTAGTAAGACACCTCGTCCAACGGACCATATGGCAGAAGCACCTCTGCGGTACCCATAATTACAGGTGACTGGGTCTTTTCCGCTGCTGCAATAATACCTCTGGCAAGCTCCAGATTTACTGCATTAAAGAGACCCACTGCGTATTTGCCTTTTTGTGCCGGTTTCAGCACATCATTCATATTTACTAACATGATAATTCCTCCGTAGTTATGTTAAATTTCCTCTAAAGATAAACGTTCAAATTCTTCGCACATCTTTTCAATCTCAGCTCTGGACTTCATACCGCTGATGGAATCCGCTGCTGCCAGATTGCAGGCTGCTGCTGCAGAAGCAAACTCCAAAATCTTGGTATTGTCAAAGTCCTTGTCAATACCATACAGACATGCTGCTGCAAAGGAATCCCCTGCACCTACACTGCCTTTAATATAACCCTTTGGTAGCTTTAAGGAAGGCACAATCACAAACTCTCCGCTCTTATCCAACAAAAAGCCTGCTTCACAGCAATGGATAATTACCTTTTCCCTTACACCGTGCTCCATAAAGGCTTCCATGGTTGCCCTGATATTGTCAATATTTATGGAACCATCCTCTTTTCTTGGAGAAAGCCCTGTTACCTTACAGCATTCGATTTCGTTCATAATGGTATAATCACAGTATTTCAGAGCAGGAATGATCTTCTCACGGAAGCGGTCTCCCTCCTCACTTACTGCATCCACGCTGGTCTTAATGCCTCTATCTGATACCATCTTTAATAAACGGGCCATTTTGGTGCCATACTCTGCATCCTCCGCATCCAAAGCCCCCAAAAGTAATATGTATCCTGCATGAAAAATCTTGCAGTCCAGTGCATCTATATCGATATCCTCAATGCCAAATTCATGATTAATACCACAGGATAAAAAGAAGGTGCGGGCTCCTGTAGACTTTTCTGTCATAACGTCGTCAAAAGAAGTTTCCTTGCCTTCTGCTACCTTCACACCGCTGACATCCACGCCATACTTCGCCATCTCACTGATTAAAAACCTGCCGTTATCATCACTGCCCACCTTGCCAACAGCCTGTAACTTCATATCAGGATCTATTTTGGCAATATTGATGATGGTATTCGGCACACAGCCACCTACCGCACGAACAGACTCTGTAATATTTACCAGCATATTCTTCTCAGGATATTTCTCAATCATCTTTACAATATCTACCAAAATATTGCCGGCAATGGTAATTCCCTGTCTTGCATGCTCCATATTAATCGCTCCTCTCTATAAACTATTCTTGCCTATATTTATATTCTATGATACAATATGTTAAAAGTCTTTGGCCTATTTTTGCATATATTTAACACATTGTACCAACTTGTATTTGGAGGCACTTATGGATTTCGAACTTGCTTCTGTGAAACCGGAATTTGAAATCGACGGTTTTCACTCTTTATATTACTTTGAATTTGACAAAACCTTTTATCACACACCGGAAAAACATGATTTCTGGGAAATGGTTTATGTAGACGACGGCTGTATTAATGCCGTAGTAGATGGTATTGGCTGTGAGCTGTCCAAAGGGCAGGTGATTTTTCATACCCCTATGGAGCAACACTCCCACATTGCCAATCACGAAGATACCAGTAATCTGGTGGTTATTTCCTTCACCTGCAACAGTCCGTTGATGGCTTATTTTACGCGTAAGATTTTTCACCTGGAAAAGGCTTCCCAGAAAATTCTTTCTCTTTTTCTAAATGAGGCTGTAAATGCCTTAGGGAAAATTCCTAGCGATTACCACAACAAAGCACCCTTGGACTTCTCCGGTGCTGCCCTGGGCTCTGTTCAGCTGATGCAGTGCTACCTGGTGGAATTTTTATTTTCCCTTATACGCAGCGACGCTGCTAATGTAGAAGCCATGCGGCATACGCAGGCTTCCCACCACATTGCCGAAAGCTCTTTAGTAAACTCCATCGAAAGCTTTATAGAAGCAAATCTGGCAGAGCCACCGTCCCTGCCCCTTTTGTGTACCCATTTTTCCTTAAGCCGCACCTATTTGTGCCGTATTTTCAAGGCCGGCACGGGCACCAGTCCTATCGACTACTGGATTGATTTAAAAATAAAAGAAGCCAAGAAGCTCATTCGTCAGGGCAACCATAACATTACCCAGATTTCCGAACTTCTCGGCTATACAAGTATTCATCATTTCACCCGCATGTTTAAACGGGTAACCGGTCTGTCACCGACAGCATACAAGACATCGGTAAAGGCCTGAACAGTCTGCCTGCCAGGGTTTATCTGTCCCATTTATCAGCCAGACTATGAATCTGACTTTCAAACTTTGCTAATTCCTTATTGGCAAGGCCTTCGTTTTTGAGCACCACTTCCATAAGCCTCTTGGCAGCTGCCACCACACGGTTAAATACAGCATTTTTCCTGGACTGTGCAGCTTTTTCGCTTTTCTTGATTGGTGTACGAGTGCCGGCAGAAAGTATTTCTCCTGTGGCCAAATCTACGCTGCCTCCGGAGTATGGTGCAAATGCCGGAATATGAAAGGTCTCTGCCACTGTCACGGCAAATTCATCGGTAACCGTGTCCTCACCATGTACTACAAATACCTGAGCAGGCTTTGTGGTAAAACCATCTAGCCAGTTCAATAAACCATTCATATCTGCATGACCGCTGATACCCTTTAAAGTCACAATCTTGGCATTTACCTCTACTACTTCCCCGAAAAGCTTTACCGTCTCTGCTCCTTCAATGAGCTTGCGGCCAAGGGTCCCCACTGCCTGATAACCTACAAAGCATATGGTACATTCTTTGCGCCACAAATTGTGCTTTAAATGATGACGTATACGTCCCGCTTCACACATACCGGACGCCGAAATAATGACCTTCGGGTTTTCATTAAAATTAATTAACTTGGATTCATCGCTGGTAGTAGCAGTCTTTAAGCCCGGAAAAATCAAAGGATTTATCCCCTTATGAATAAGCGTAAGCGCCTCCTCGTCAAAGCAGGACCAGACATTTTTATTAAATACACCGGTCGCTTCAATGGCTAATGGACTGTCAATATATACCTCAAAATTCGGAAATTCCGGAATCAGGTTGTGCTCCTTAATCTCCCGAATAAAGTACAGCATTTCCTGGGTACGCCCCACTGCAAAGGAAGGAATAACCACATTACCTCCTTTTAAAAAGGTCTCCCGTAAAATAGCAGTAAACTCACCTACGTAATCCGGCCGTTCCTCCCCATGAATACGATTACCATATGTAGATTCAATCACCACATAATCGGCCTCTTCTACCGGGGTGGGATTTTTCAGAATAGGCTGCTCCACATTACCCACATCACCGGAGAAAACAATCTTCTTGGTCAACTCCCCTTCTGTAACCCAGACCTCAATGGCTGCAGAGCCAAGCAAATGCCCCACATCCGTAAAACGTACATCAACGCCTTCACATAAGGTAACTCGCTGGTTATAATCAACCGGCGCAAACAAACGAATTGCAGCTTCCGCATGCTCCATAGTATAAAGCGGCTCATAAACGGGACCACCGCTTCGTTTTGCCTTACGATTACGCCATTCTGCTTCAAATTCCTGAATATGTGCACTGTCTCGAAGCATAATGTTACACAAGTCTGCTGTAGCAAAGGTGGACACAATATCACCGGAAAAGCCCTCCTTTACCAACAAAGGAACCTTACCCGTATGGTCAATATGCGCATGGGTCAGAAGTACATAATCAATGTCAGCAGACTTTACCGGTATCTGCTGATTCTCAAACAAATCCGGCCCTTGCTCCATGCCACAGTCCACTAAAATTCGCTTTCCACAGGCCTCAATCAAATGACAGCTGCCAGTCACCTCATGATCCGCTCCAATAAATGTCAACTTCATATAAGCACCTCCCGGTTAAAGTCTATTCCAGTCATTATTCCAATTCTATTCTTACCTGATATTCCTTGCTTTCTCCCGGCTGCAAAAACTTTAACATGCCGCTTTCTCTCATTGCTTTGCGGCCGTCCGGATAGCAGTTGCCGCACTCCAGGCCCAGTGCATAATCGCGAACCCCCAACATCTTCCACTCTACAAAGCCATCCAACTCTGCTGCATTAAAGGATATGGTTAGACGAGTATTCAGCTTCGGCTGATATATGCTAGCCTGACCTTTTTCGTCTGCAAATTTATGATAGTAACATTTTTCCTGATAACCTGTTGTAGGCTTCTGAATATGCATCCAATTGTCAATGTCTGCTGCTGCACAGTCATCCCTGGCAACTACCTCTGCTGCCGGAATATTGATAATACTGTCCTCATCTAACAGCGGATACCCCATGTTCATATGATACAAAATCTCCATAGGCTCCACCCTGTCACCGGTATTAATGATTTTGTCACATATTTCAAAAGCATTCTCCTTCTTGGATACCTTAATCTGCCTCTCCATTCTCAGCTTGTATCCGAAAATTGTTTCATCCTTAACAAGCAAATGCATCACAAGCCACTCTTCATCCTCAGTCCAATAAGCCTGCTCACATGGCTGATTGGCAATAGAGCCGTGCAACGGAAGCTCTTCACCTTCGTCCACACAAGGGGAACCTACCGCCTGCAGACCACAAGTAGTTAGAAAGCCTGCCGTAAAGGATTTCAGCCAATTGCTGCCAATACTGTCATAATAAGCCGGTGCTACATAACCGCACGGGGACATGTAGCTTAAATTTATTCCTCGGAATTTTAATCTGGTAATATCACCACATCTGTCCGGTGAAACCGTAAGCTCCAGTCCTTTGCCGTTATTTATCTCAAAGAGACGCATTCCGTCCCCTTTTCCCCCAACCAAACGGTGTTCTTCCACACCATAATACTGCATCAAAATCATCGACTCGTATGGCTGCCTTGTCAGAAATCCAATGGAGTGCTGCCGACAAGAAGGATTATGAAAACTTCTTGAGCCGCTTG
>JAFXDD010000005.1 GCA_017516285.1 Lachnospiraceae bacterium | reverse complement strand
GCGGTATTCGGTGATAGTTGTGGCACCAATTAACTGTATCTCTCCTCTGGCCAAGGAAGGCTTTAAAATATTGGAAGCATCGATGGCACCCTCTGCACCGCCGGCACCGATAATGGTATGCAGTTCGTCCAAAAACAGAATAATATTGCCATCAGCAATGACCTCTGCAATCACGTTCTTAATACGCTCTTCAAACTCACCACGATACTTACTGCCTGCCACCATGCCGGACAAATCCAAGGTCATCAGTCGCTTGTTCTGCACAGTAGGAGGCACCTCACCGGAAACAATCCGCTGAGCCAGTCCCTCTACCACGGCAGTCTTGCCAACGCCGGGCTCACCGATTAAGCACGGATTGTTCTTGGTACGTCTGGACAAAATCTGAATGGCACGGTTAATCTCATCCTCTCTGCCAATCACAGGATCCAGCCTGCCCGCTCTGGCAAGTGCTGTTAAATCACGGCTGTACTGCTCTAACGTCTCCGCTCTGCCGCGGCTTCCCGCCACAGCCAAATCCTCTTTATAGAGACCACCATCTTCACCCATGGCAATCAGTGTTTCCACATATAGCTTCTGTGTACTGACACCAATAGTATTCATCAGACGCACAGCCACATTATCGCCTTCCTTTATTATAGCCAGCAAAATATGCTCTGTACCCGTCTGTTCGCTTTTAAAACGGGCAGCCAGTGCATGGGCATCCTCTAACACCACTGCTGCACGAGGAGAGTACTTTTCCTTGTCCTCTAATATAATACTGGAATCAAAGGCAATCAGGTCGCGAATCATCTCGCGTATTTTGGCAGCATCCACGCCGTTTTCCTGCAGCACCACGCTGGCAGTACCTGCCCTCTCCTCCACTAATCCTAATAAAATATGTTCACAGCCAATATAACCCTGACGCATACGCTTGGCATATCTCTCCGCAAGCATCAGTGCCGCCTTGGCATTTGGGGTAAATTCACGCAATCTTCTATCCTCCAAAATATAATAAATTCAATCATCTTTTCACGCCGGTCCAAATGCACCCGACATGGACAGCTACAGATTTTTATGGTAAATAATCTGCAATCCCTTAAGCAGTAAATCATCTTCTAAAAGAATATGACGTCTGCACAAAGGCACCACAATGCCTGCCAGACCGCCGGTAGCTACTACAGTGCAGGACTGCCCCAGTTCCTCCTCAATTCGCGTAATCAGGCCATCTATGGCCGCAGCATGCCCATACAAGGCTCCGCTTTTCATGCAGTCTATGGTATTGCTGCCAATCAGCCGCTTTGGTACATCGAGGCTTATCTGAGTCAACTGTGCCGTACTTCCTGCCAAAGAGTCCGTTGAAACTCTTAACCCCGGCATAATCAGGCAGCCAATATAAGCCCCCTCTGCATTTAGTACACCAATCGTAGTAGCAGTCCCCATATCAATGATAATAAGTGGTGGCTTATGCTCTGACAAGGCAGCCACTGCATTGACCACCTGGTCACTCCCAAGTTGCGCCGGATTATCTGTCCGAATGCGAAGACCATTCCTTAAGCCCGGCCCCACTACCTTCAGCCCACGATGCAAAAGCTTCTCTGCTGCACTACGTATACAGCCGGTTAATGGGGGCACTACAGAAGAAATAATGCCGCCCTCGATATCCTCCGGAGCAATCCCATACAGCTCCAGAACATTCTTTAAGGTAATGGCATATTCCAGCGCGGTGCGCTTCCTGTCTGTAGCCATGCGCTCGATAAAATAGGTGTGTGCTCCTTCAATACAGCCCACTACAATATTACTGTTGCCAATGTCTATTACCAATATCATACCGTTTCCTCACTTCATACTGCCGTATTCATCATAAAGCTCATCAATCAGCTCGTGTACTGCCTGTCTGGAAATGCCCTTGCAGCTGGAGCGGGCAAGCACTACCAATAAGTCCCTTTTCAGCTCCTCCAAGGCCTTTATCCTATCCAAATCCACCGCAATCACGGCCCCTCTTCGTCTGTCCACCTTTACAAAGCCCTCCTGCCGCAGGACAGAATAAGCCTTATTTACTGTGTGCATATTGATACCCACCGTCTCCGCCAGCTGACGTACACTGGGCAGGGAATCCCCTTCTTTTAATTCTGTCGTGGCAATTCCCATAATAATTTGATTACGAAGCTGTAAATATAAAGCCTCGTCACTGTTAAAATCAATCTCTATCAGCATGATATACCTCCTGCTCACAGGGTTCTTTTGTTATAGAATTATTATAACAGAGTATGCATAGAAAAGGCAACACCCTTTCTTAGGTATTGCCCTTTTTTTTAGAATTATTTGTCATCCATATCTAAAAAGTCAAATTCCAAGTCATCATCATCCGTCAGGAAATTTTTGCTCTTCCAGCTGCCGGACTTTGGTGCTGTAGCAGCACCGGTCTGATTCGCACTTAACTCCTGCTTGGTGGTTCGCACAATGTCAGAGGTCTTTGGTAAAATCTCCTGAGTGGTCGGCTTGGTCAATGTCTGCCCTGCAGACTGGGTTACCGGTTTGGATACCGGAGTACTTACAGGCTGGCTTGTCGCTTTGGATACCGGAGTGCTTACAGGCTGGCTTGTCACTTTGGATACCGGAGTGCCTACAGGCTGACTTGTTGGTTTGGATACCGGAGTACTTGTAGGCTGACTTGTCGGTTGACTTACCGATCTGGTGGTTATATCGCCCAAGCCCTGCATTGCCGGCTGAACTGTAGTCTGCTTACCCGTTGCCGGACTTACCACCGGTCCGGACTGCTTTACCGGAACAGTACGTGTGGCTGCCTGCGTCGGCTGCTTTCTGGCACGAGCCTGCTTCTCACGCAATTCGTCTATAAAGGTCTCCGCATCCTGCCATCTCATATAGAAGAAAGTAGCAGCTGCTGCAGTTAAAATTACCAGAATTAATAATATTACAACAATAATTTTGTAAACACCTACATTACCCTTGTCCGCCTGCTGCGGGGTAAGCAACGTGGAAATTTCCTTTGCTTCACCGGTGCTGTTATTGAAAAGATACCAAACGGTAGTGCCCTCTGCATTCACCTGACTGGTGATACTGTACGGAGCATCCGGCACACTAGGAGTAGGCTCTGTAACAGGGTCATCTACCGGAACCTGCTGCTGCATAGTAACCTCTTCCACCTTCACTAAATCAGAACGCACAAAACCTCGTACCATGGTACCATGGTCATCAAAATCAACCTCGTACCATACATAACCGTCACCGGCATTTACATCACTTAAAACCTTAAAGGTATCATTTGGATTCATGCTGGCAATCTGCTCGCTGGAGGTAGTCGCCTGTGCACGTACACGAATGGCACCTGTGGCTGTCACGGTACCCACACGCTCCGTAACGGTAATCGTCTGCATGGTCTGACCCGTTCCCGGTGTACCGGTCTGGGCCCCCGTACTGCTTCCGTCAGAAATAGTAATCGTATTGGCCGGAACATAACCTGTGGTGTTATCAATAAATAATTGATACCATGTAGTGCCGTCTGCAACAGTCAGCTCATTGTTTACCGTAACAGGCTGCCCCTTGGTAAGCTCCATAATCTGATTGGAACCGGCATCTGCATTCTGTCTGAGCGTAACTGCCTCGTTCACAGTGCCCTGCTTCTGTATAAATGCTTTTACCGGAATGGTTACACTGGAAAAAAGTAATCCCACCATTAAAATAAGTGATAAAAATTGTAATTTTTTCTGTATATTTCTCAAAGCTCGTACACCTCTCTGTTAATTTTTTCTTTTGTAATCATTTTACTATATATTTTTTAATTTGTATAGTTTTTTTGACGAAATTTGTCAAAATGATTTTCTTAAGATTTATTGTACGCCATGCCTTTCTTCAGATACCGCATATGTCATTACAGTCTCTTCTATCCTTCCACGTACCATTTCCGCAAGCTCTGCCGTATTCATTCCCTTATACTCCTCATAAGGAATAGGCTTTAAGTAATGAATCTGTACATCAACCGGCTTAGAACCTTTCTGATCCAGCACCTTAAAACTGTCGATCAGTGCAATTGGCAAAATGGTACAGCAGGCCTTTGTGGCACACTTAAAGCTGCCCCTATGAAATTCCAGCATCCGGTTGCCCTTTCTGCTTCTGGTACCTTCCGGAAAAATCAGGTAATTACGGCCCTTCTTTACTTCCTTTGTAACAGCCTGAATAACCTCCATGGACTGTCTGATATCCTCTCTATCCATAGCAAAGGAACGGGTGCATTGCGCCACCTGCTTTAAAAACGGTATGTTAATCAACTCCTTTTTCAAAACTGCTGCCAATGGATTATCGCAGGTTGCTGCAAGAGCCAAAATATCAAACATACCCTGATGATTGGCGTACAACATAAAACCATTTTCCTTAGGGATGTTTTCCTGTCCGTATACCTGCAGATTGATATTGCCGGATTTAACCGCTAACTTTAAGATATACTGAATATGCTTATATTTTACTTCCTCAGGATACTTCTCTGTGTGCTTGGCATAATGACAAAGCTTGGCATATGCCCCCGGCACCTTCCAGAAATTTCTAAGAACCATTAATACTATTCTATTCATTAAATTGCCTCCAGAACTGTTTTATCTTATTGTACTACACCTAATTTCATTTAGCAATTTTTATTTTATTGACCAGACTGCTTAATAGTGGTATAATATGGAATATTCGAGAGGACATACATTATGAGTAATAATATTAAAGACAAATTAAAAAAAGAAGATATATTAACCATACCAAATTTTTTAAGCTTTTTCAGAATTCTGCTTATTCCGGTGATGGCGGTGCTTTACAGCTTTTATGAGAGCCATATTGCAGCTGTTGTAGTTATCGCATTATCAGGACTGACTGATATTCTGGACGGCAAAATTGCGCGTAAATTCAATATGGTTTCCGACTTCGGCAAGTTTATTGACCCTGTGGCAGACAAGCTGACACAGTTAGCCATGATTCTCTGCCTGCTTGCCAAATATGCCGGCATGCTTGGCCTGGTAATTCTCATGGTATTAAAGGAAAGTTTTCTCTTTGCTTTCAGTTATGTGGCCTTCAAGAAAACCGGTGTGGTCAACAGTGCCAGATGGTACGGCAAAGCTACTACTGCAATCCTTTACGCGGTAATGGTTATCCTGTTTTTGTTCCCGAATATCCCGGCTGCTGTTGCCGAAGTACTGATTTTTCTGTGCGGCGCTATGATATTTGTCTCTATGGTACTTTACAGCAGATTGTTTTTCATGTCACTTAAGGGGAATGTGAAGACGGTTTAAGAAATTAAGTAGGAGGCGGTGACTAACCGCCGTCCTCTTACACCACCTAGCATACCGTTCGGTACTAGGCGGTTTCAATAGTTGACATGCACAGACTGATAGGCTGTGGTCAAATCATAGAAACCACTGTTTATCAGTCTTTC
>JAFXDD010000051.1 GCA_017516285.1 Lachnospiraceae bacterium | reverse complement strand
TATGAGGAGGCTTCGGCTCCCTGTTTTCTATTGATGACTGCTATTATTTGACTGCAAAATAGTAAGAATTGCGCGATTAGACTTTATATAGTATAATAATATCATTAAAGAGTTGGTAGATTCATAGAGTTATGTGGAGGATGCAGCATTATGAAAAGGTATGAATATGTTTCTGTACATATAGGGAGATTTGTGGGAGCCAAATCAAAGGAACACAGACAGATCATTGATGACTATGCAAAAAAAGGATATCGTTATGTTGGCTATATACCAACGGTTATATCCGATTATGGGAAGATTAAGGATATGGATTTGGTATTTGAGTTGGATGTGTAAAATTGTTTATTTTGAAGGAGAATGAGCTATGGTACCTATTACGACTGTTTTTGCCTGTATCATTACGTTGATGGTCAGTCTGGTGCTGCCGATTGTAGTCCTGATTGGTTTAGCAGTAAAAAATAAAAAGCAGGGGATCGTTTCTGCCTGGCTGTTGGGTGCTGCCGGTTTCTTTGTGACCCAGATCCTAATACGACTGCCTATTTTGACCGTTCTGCAAAGCCAAAGCTGGTTTGCGGTGTTTGCGCAGAACAATCCGTTCATTTATGCCTTTGGTCTTGCCTTTACTGCGGGGCTTTTCGAGTTGGCAGGGCGATTTGCGGTAGCGAAACTGATGGAGAAAAAGTTGATCTGGAGGCGGTCTCTGGCAGCAGGTCTGGGCCATGGAGGCATAGAGGCAATACTGCTCATCGGTATGACCTATGTAAACAATCTGCTTTATATTGCAATGATTAACAGCGGCTATTTTGATAAACTGATTACTCAGACCGCTGGGCTGGGAGTGGACGTAACCCAGTTAGAACTGATCCGGACACAGTTGGTTGGAATGGCGCCTTCTATGTTCCTGCTGGCAGGCTTCGAGCGTCTGTTGGCTATGATCGGCCATTTGGCCATGAGTGTCTTGGTCTGCTATGGCGTGGCTCATAAAAAGGTGGGCATTTGTGTCCTGTTGTGTCTGGGAATCCATACTCTGATGGACCTGACAGCGGGTATTTCTCTGGTGTTGCCTCAGAATATTGCTTATCCTGTTATCTACGTGGTTCTCACCGTTATGGCCGTGGTGTCTGTGGTGATTCTAAAGAACATCCGCCGTCGTTGGAAGTAGTTAGCGTTTAGTGGAGGGTAATGCATTGGGAAATATAATTGGTGCGATTATATTAGGTGTAATAGCAATTACGTGTTTTATATTTAGTTATTTACAGTTTCAGGAAAAAGGCTTCTTGTTTAATAATGCATATATTTATGCCTCAAAGCAGGAGAGAGAAACTATGGATAAGAAGCCACATTACAAACAATCAGGAATTGTCTTTATATTCATAGGTATTATATTTTTGATAAATGCCATTGACACTATTCTACAAACGGGTTGGTTAAACTTTTTTGTAATAGGAATTGCAGTCATTGCGATAGTATATGCAATAGTGTCATCCTTAATAATAGAGAAAAGAAAAAAGTAAGCCCGTGCTCCATGGGGACAAGATCAGAGAAGGAAATCATTCTTTCCGCACGATAGAAGAGATAATGTGCAGAAGTATATACTGTATTTTACTCAATGCATGTAATAGAATGAAATTAACATAAAATTATAAAAAAGAACATGAGGTGAATACATATGTGGTCTATAATTTTTGTTATATTGATGCTCGTTGTCTTTGGGAAAATATTAAAATTTGCCATCAAGGCTACATGGGGCATTGCCAAGATCATAGTCTCTTTGGTTTTGCTGCCATTGATTTTAGTGGGATTGGTTTTGTCCGGTTTGATCGTGCTAGCATTACCGCTTCTGATTGTTGTGGGTATCATTTCTTTTGTGGTACTGCGTGATTAAGCAGTCTCGAAGAAGAACGAAATAAAACTGATCATAGAAAGCGAGGGAGTATTATGCGTTATGAAATAAAAGGTGGTTCTTTTCCGGTGGTGGAATGTCAGCTGGAGAGCGGAGAGCAGATGATCACTGAGCGAGGCTCCATGGTATGGATGAGTCCGAATATGCAGATGGAGACAAAAGGCGGCGGTTTGGGAAGAATGTTTTCCAAGGTGTTGTCCGGGGAAAGTATGTTCCATAATATTTACACAGCAAGAGGGAACGGTATGATTGCCTTTGGCTCCAGTTTTCCCGGTCAAATTAAGCCGGTGCAGATCGGCAGAGGACAGGAGATGATCGTGCAGAAAAGTGCTTTTCTGGCGGCCCAGTCAGGAGTAGACATCTCCATTCATTTCAGTAAAAAAATAGGCGTCGGATTGTTTGGCGGGGAAGGCTTTATTATGCAGCGTCTTTCTGGTAATGGCATTGCTTTCGTAGAAATTGATGGGGAATTGATTAAGTATGAATTGCAGGCAGGTCAGCAGATTGTAGTGGATACCGGTAATGTGGCCGGATTTACCCCCGGTGTGCAGATGGAAATACGACAGGTGCCGGGTATGAAGAATATGCTGCTTGGAGGCGAAGGAATCTTTAATACCGTGCTTACCGGACCGGGCAGG
>JAFXDD010000050.1 GCA_017516285.1 Lachnospiraceae bacterium | reverse complement strand
TGATTTGTATATTGATGGGGAGAAAAAGCAAGAAGGTGCTACTTGCAGCTATTTCAGAGGCTTTAATGGATCAGACCATTTCAGATTAAAAGCAGCCAGCCTGACGGAAGGTGCTGCCGGAGCAGATATCATGATTGATGACATTAGGGTGTATGGAAGCGCTACTGACCCTACAGTTATTCAAACAACTACAGAATAGGAAACTATCGAAAAAAGATGCAGGAGGGATTGCTTCATGCTTGGCACGGAGCAATCCCAGCGTTGTAGGAAATTACGATTTAAGGAAGTGGCATAAAGGAATGAAGACTTATAATATAGCAAAATATAATGGTTTCTTCGAAAATGCAGTGAAGTTTATCGAGAAAGAGCAGCTTTTAAGGACGGATTTATGGATTCGTTTTGTGCAGCAGTTTAAAGAGGATGCGGATTATGAAGGTGGCTGGCGAGGTGAATACTGGGGCAAGATGATGCGAGGTGCATGCTTTGTGTATTCCTATTCTCAAAACCCTGAATTGTATCAGGTTTTGACTGATACAATTCAGGATATGCTGACAGCTCAAGAGGAAAACGGCAGAATCAGCAGCTACACGGTTCATCATGAATTTGAAGCATGGGACATCTGGTCTCGTAAGTATGTACTGCTGGGGATGCAGTATTATCTGGAAATTTGTAAAGATGCAGAATTATCTGCACAAATTTTGGATAGTATGTGTCGTCAGGTGGATTACATTATATCAAAGATTGGAGACCCGGAGGATGGCAAGAAGCTGATTACAAAGGCAACTCGTCATTGGCGTGGCTTGAATTCTTCCTCCATATTGGAACCGATTGTAAGATTGTATAACCTTACAAAAAAGCAGAGATATTTGGATTTTGCTTCCTACATTGTAGAATGCGGTGGCACAGATGTAGTTAATGTTTTTGATTTGGCTTACGAAAATAAGCTTTATCCATATCAGTATCCGGTAACGAAGGCCTATGAAATGACATCCTGTTTTGAAGGATTGTTAGAATATTATTATGTGACCGAAGAAGAGAAATACAAAACATGTATTATCAATTATGCAAATAAAATTTTAGAGAGTGATTTTACAATTATTGGCTGCTGTGGTTGTACACATGAATTGTTTGATCATTCTATGGTAAGGCAGGCAAATACCGATAATGGCGAAAAAATGCAGGAAACCTGTGTAACAGTTACCTTCATGAAGTTTTTCTATGAGTTGTTTTTATTAACAGGGGACAGCAAATATGTAGATGCGTTTGAGACTTCATTTTACAATGCCTACTTAGGTTCTATCAATACAGAGAAGGTCATTGAGCCTTCGCTATTAGAGGAGCATCCGGATTGGAACATTGAGCCTTTACCTTTTGACAGCTATAGTCCGTTGACAGCAGGCACCAGAGGAAATGGAATTGGTGGACTTAAGCTCATGTCAGATCATCATTATTATGGTTGTTGTGCCTGCATCGGTTCTGCAGGGCTTGGACTGTTTCCTCAGATGGCACTGGTAAGGCAACACAAAGAGATTTATCTGAATCTGTATATGGATGGCTGTATGGAGACCACAACTCCTTTCGGAAATAAGCTTGTTATAAGGATGGAAACAGCTTATCCGGTAAGTGGTATAGTAAGGATTACTCTTGAGCCGGAGCAGGCCGAGCAATTTGAGGTTAGAGTACGAATACCTGCATGGAGTAAACAGACCGCATTAACCGTAAATGAAAAAATCATAAGAATGAGCGAAGAAGAGCTGCTTGCAAATAAGGGCTATGTTTGTCTGGATAAGGTTTGGATTCCGGGAGAAACGATAGAACTTGATTTGGATATGCGCACAGAGTGTATAAAGCCAATTTCGTATGGACATCAGGTGCTGATGAATCATGTGATTTGGGGAACGAATTATATCATTCCTACTTATGATGAAGAAGACCCTGCAGCAAAGAATCATCGCGCTTTTCGAAGAGGGCCGCTCGTGTTGGCACAGGAAAATCGATTGGGATACAGCGTGGATGAACCCGTTGGCATATTGATAGATGAAGATGGTTATGTGAATGTTGCCTTCCCGGAAACAAAAATTGCACCATATGCGAACCTATTAGAAGTAGAGATACCGCTAATGGATGGAACCAAGATGCATGTAACGGATTACGCATCAGCAGGCAAGCTCTGGACAACTGAAAGTAAAATGGCAGCATGGATGCTTATTAAGTAATGGAAATGAAAATGTGTTGAAGGATGAGTTAAAAGGATGAAAGAGTTTTTTCCGGATGGAACACCTATAGATGAATGGTTTTATGATTGCAAAGTACCAAAGCTTGAGGAAATGGGAAAACAATATATATTGACGGAGTATGGTATCCTGGCAGATGGCAAAGTACATACTACAGAGATTCAAAGTTTAATTGATTTCGCCGCGGAAAATGGCGGCGGTGTTATTGTTGTGCCTCAGGGGACGTACATGACAGGTTCCTTGTATTTTAAACAAGGGGTACATTTGCATATAGCAGCAGGAGGGGTATTAAAAGGCAGTGATGATATTTGTGATTATGATATCAAGATGACCCGCATAGAAGGGGAAAGCTGTCCATATTTTACTGCGCTGATTAATGCAGATGGTGTGGACGGATTTACCATGTTTGGACCGGGAATCATCGACGGAAATGGTTTGCGTTCATGGAAAGCATTTTGGCTAAGGCGTGAATGGCACCCGGAATGCACCAACAAAGATGAGCAGAGGCCGCGGTTGGTATTTATATCCAACAGCAAGAATGTACTGATTGCAGATTTGAATCTGATTAACGCACATTTTTGGACGACTCATATCTATAAATGCGGCCATGTGAAGTATCTGAACTGCAATATTTTCTCTCCGGCAGAGCCGGTAAAGGCACCCAGCACGGATGCTATTGATATAGATGTATGTACGGACGTGTTGATAAAAGATTGCCGTATGGAGGTAAATGATGATGCGGTTGTATTAAAAGGCGGAAAAGGACCTTGGGCTGATGCACAGAAAGAAAATGGTTCCAATGAAAGAATCATTATTGAAGACTGCATTTATGGTTTTTGCCATGGTTGCCTGACCTGTGGTTCAGAATCTGTACGCAACCGCAATGTCATTATGCGCAGAATTCAGGTGGAAACCGGAAAAAATTTACTGTGGCTGAAAATGAGACCGGATACACCACAGTGTTACGAATATATTACGGTAGAAGACATAACGGGTAAAATACACAATTTTATCAATATCAATCCATGGACGCAGTTCTTTGACTTGAAAGGAAGAACAGATATTCTGATGTCATATGCTGAGCATATTGTAATGAAAAATTGTCACTGCGATTGCTACAACTTTTTTTATGTGAAAGAGGACAAGTCACAATATTTATTAAATGATTTTATATTTGAAAATTTGGAGATACAGGCAAAAAAGGATGACTTTACAACAGATATTGTGGATAATATGGTTGTGAGAAATGTTAATATTTTAGTTGAGGCAAATTAATACCTTACCGTTGCTCTAAAAAATTTGTTCACTTTTGTTCACTTTTCACTTTTTGATGATGCGCAGTCCCTTATTTTTCTGGGGTTTTAGGGTTACTTCCGGGGTTCGAGTCCCCGGTGGCTCACGAGAATCCAGTAAACTCAAGGGTTTGCTGGTTTTTTTATTGCGAAAAAAGTGATTCTTCCCACAGATATTCCCACAAACTTGTGGGGCCCATTTTGTTATGTATTCCATCTTCGATACTGACTTGGTGTCATCTGTTTATATTTCTTGAAGGTCTTTACAAAGTGGCTACTATCACAAAAGCCACATTCCAGACCTATTTCTACAATGCTTAGGTCGCTGGCAGAGAGCATGAATTGTGCCTGCTCAATGCGATAATAGTTTACATATTGCATAGGAGTCTGTTGCGTTATGGAGTGAAAGAAGCTGCAGAAGTATTTGGGGTTCATGCCGATAACGCCTGCCAGCTCAGTCAAAGTGAGGGGGGCTGCAAAATTAGCTTCTATATATTCCAGAACAGGCTTGATCTGGGTAATTTTTCTGGTAGTTTCAAAGGTGTCCTTAGTATTTTCGACATAAGAGTGATTTCCCCTAATTGTTGCAAATAAGCGGCTGAGATTTCCAAGAGTTGTTAACGTACATATATCATCAGGCATATCCTTAGAAAAGGAGCACAAAAGCTCGTCAACAATAGGATATACATCTGGATGGTAATTCTCATAAAATGCAGTTGGCAATAAATTGCCCCGATAAAAGGGGCGCATTGAGTTCTTTACAGAAAGCACATTACTGAATAATCCGCGCAAATCAAAAGAAAGGCACTCGTAAATGCAGTTATGGGGTGTGCCTCCATGTAACATACCATCACTTAATAAAAGGATATCTCCTTCTTTGGCAAAATAAGTTTCGCCATCTGCATACAGGGTAAACTCCCCCTGCAGAATTCTGACGATTTCCCATTCTTTATGCCAGTGGAAAGGCATGTTATAGCGGGGATGTTCTTTATTAATATAATAATATGCTACAGGAAATTCCGTAGTTCCGTGCTGTTTTCCTTCGTTATAAGCTAAGTAATGCATAAAATATCCTCATCTGATTAAAATCTGACTTTTAGACCATTTTTTTAGATTATATCACAATACAGCTTGCATAGGCAATGGTAAAATAAAATTGCATAAAGTAGAAGTAACAGTCTATGCTGTTACAAGAAATGGTGCGGAAAGGAGCATATTATGGGATACGGCAAAAAAGTTTGGATTTTCCCGGATGCAGAATTACCACCGGTAGGTGTGAACTGTATTCCGGGCCATGAATCCATTATCATTACCAATACCGGTAAAAAAGATGCGCATGTAAAAATTACATTGATTTATACGGACAAGGAGCCTGTAAGAGATATTTGTGTGACCGTTGAGGCGGAGCGTGTTCGTTGTCTTAGAACCAATGAGGAAAAAGACTTTGGCGTTCATACAGCAAGCTTTGAAGAGCAGTATGCAATTATGTTAGAAAGCGACGAGCCTGTTGTGGCACAGTATGGCAGGGCAGAGCCGCGTACAGTTGCATTTTATACCACACCTGGTTACTGCTGTGATTAATTTTAATAATTATGTAACTATTCAGAACCCCATTCTCATGGCGCTGAATAGTTACTAAATTACAATATTTGAATAAAGGAGATGCAAATTATGTTAGAACATGGTACAATTAGAATTCCTGACCACGAGTATAAGGAAAGAGCGGGAAGAGCTGCAAAATTAATTCAGGAGGCAGGCCTGGATGTATTAATCGTAAATTCCAATGAGGCTGATTATGCAAATGCCCGTTACTTCTCAGGCTTCTGGCCGTTATTTGAACGTTGTGGTGTTGCTATTGCACCGTCAGGTGATGCAGCACTTATGGTAGGTCCTGAAAGCCGCGAGTTTGCTGCAGACCGTTCCAAAATTGAAAAGATTTTTGTATTAAAGGAATACAGAGAAAGTGCAGACCCTGCATATCCGGAATTAACACCTGATACCTATCACGATGTATTTAAGGCTATTGGTGTTACAGGCAGTAAGCTTCGCATTGGTGTGGCAAGCTATCTGGATACTTCTGTTATTATTATGGAAGGTATTAAGAGTGCATTCCCGGATGCAGAGATTGTGCGTGCAGACCAGATTATGGTAACCCTTCGTTCTATTAAGACTGTTAACGAAATTAATTGTTTAAGAGAAGGTTATCGTATTGCAGAGCTTGCAACCCAGCAGGTTATTAAAGAAATTAAGCCTGGCATGACAGAATTACAGATGGTTGGTGTGGCTCAGAGAGTTGTATATGAGCATGGTGCAGAGTATGAAGGACTTCCGATGTATGTATTTTCAGAGGCTTCTACACGTCATGCAATTTCCCGTTCCAGCTACCGCAAGTTTGAAAAGGGTGATATTGTGCAGTTAAACCTTTCTGCAAAGATTGACGGTTATTCTGCAGCCATCGGATATCCTATCGTACTCGGTAAGTTAGAGGGCAAGAGAAGAGACGTAGTTATGTTTGGTTTAGAGGCTCATAATTGGACACAGGCGCAGGTAAAGGCAGGTGTTCCGGCAGCTGAAATTGCAAGCAACTTCTACAAGTATTATGTAGATAATGGCTTTAAGGAAAATTTTGTATACGGACCTCTTCACGGAACCGGTATGATTGAAGTAGAGGCTCCATGGGTAGAGACAAGCTCTAACTATGTATTACAGCCAAATATGACATTCCAGATTGATACATTTATTTCTACAGATACCTTTGGCGTTCGTTGGGAAAAGGGTATTGCAGTTACAGAAAACGGCTGTGATGTTCTTTGCCCTGAAATTGGTAAGCTGTATGAATTAGAATTTTAAGAAAATAGAGGGTGTATATTATGCAGATGGTAGATATGTTCTATGAACAATTGGAAGATGCTAAGAAAAGAAAGGTGCCATTTATTATTCCTATCGGTACAATTGAGTATCATGCCTTGCATGCAAGCTGTGGTACAGACACCATGGTAATTAATGGTGTTATGCGTGAATTGGAAAAAACAAAGGAGATGGTGGTATGTCCTCCTATCTGGTATGGGGTGGCAAGCTATGCGGTAGCCGGTCCGGAAAGCGGAACAATCCATGTAGATGTAGATGCATATGAAAACTATCTTTATTGCATTTTAAAATCCATGGTCTGGGGTGGTGTCAAAAACATTTACTGTGTTGCCCATCATCAGACAGAAGAAGCCGGTTTGATGCCTATGACAATTGCCTGCCATAAAGCTGCCAAAAAGGTAATTATGGAATATATGGAGGCAACAAGAGGTCAGGGCTGGTGGGGCAGCAACAGCTATGCTGACTATTATGAAAAGCTTGGCTCCGGAGATGATCCGTTCTCTTATATTAAGGTAATTCCGCTTTTGAGCAAGGAAGCACAGCATAAATGCGGTGGCTTTGACCATGCAGGCAAATATGAATCCAGCCTCATGTATGCGTTGTATCCAAATCATGTGGATTTAGAAAAAACAAAAGAGAATACGGAGTGGTTTGCATTAAATTCTGTAGAAACCAGTATGGAATTAGGACAGCATATGGTTCGTTGTGCGTTGGAAAGTCTTCAGGACATTATTGTATAAGTGGTGTAATTTATGAGAATTCATTTAAAAAAAGAGTTTTTTTCAGAAAAGGAATTTGTTTTTCTGCAGAATAGAAAAATGAAGGCTACGTTTTTTAAATATTCTACAGGAGTAGAGGCTGTTAAGGTAGAGAATAGTAAGGGATACTTTATTATCTTGCCATTTCAGGGACAGCAAATCTGGAGAGCAGGTTTTTTGGGGCATGAGCTTACCATGAAGACCAGGTTTGAAGAGCCTGTTCCTACACAGGATTTTTTAAAGACCTATGGAGGTTTTTTACTGCACTGCGGTATCAGCTCCTTTGGTGCTGCTGATGCTGTGCATCCTCAACATGGGGAGATTCCAAATGCACCTTACAGAAAGGCTTATATAGAATGTGGAGAGGATTATGTGGCAGTAGGCGGAAGCCTGGACTATGATGTTTCCTTCACACGTAATTATACCTTTAGTCCTGAGTGCAGGCTGTATGAAGACGATACCGTTTTAAAGCTTCATATGAGGCTTGAAAACAGGCGCACAAGCCCTATGGAATACATGTATCTGTGTCATATTAACTTCCGCCCTATGGACGGAGCACAGCTGATGTACAGTGCAAAGTACGACAGTGAGCACGTCAAGGTGCATAAGGTTGTCAGTCCTCATTTATCTATGGAACATGCAGAGGAGCTGCGTACATATATGGAGGAGCTGGAAAAGGAGCCTGCAAAGCATCACAGAATCGGTGCACCGGGGCAGGTCTATGACCCTGAAATATGCTTTACCGTGATGTATCAGGGGGATGAAGAGGGCAGAGCTTATACCCTGCAAAAAACAGAGGATGGAGCCTGCTATGTCAGTCATCCGACAGATGTGCTTAATTATGGTATCCGTTGGATGTCACGAACCGGCGACGAAGCCTCCTGCGGCATGGTATTGCCTGCAACAGCAGAGCATCTGGGTTATCAGTATGCCAAGGAAAATGGTCAGGTAAAGCTCTTAGGAGCCGGTGAGACGTTAACGTTTGACATTGAGGCAGGATATTTGGATAAGGACCGTGCAGACAAACTGATTAAAGCAAAAAAATTAATGTAAGAACCCAATCTGTTCATGGCAGAGACAAATGGCTGAAAAGCTGAGTGTCTCTGCTTTTTATATTTGCAAAAGCGTGGTTTTATGATAGAATATATGGGAGCCATATTGAAACAAAAGGTTACCTTACACGGAGTGGACGGAAACAAATAATTAAGGTAAATACGCGAAATAGAGGAAATATTATGAACATATTTGATATTATAGGTCCTGTTATGGTAGGACCCTCCAGCTCTCACACAGCAGGGGCTTGTAAAATTGGATACGTTTCCAGAAAGCTGATGGGGCAGGCGATTGTAAAGGCTGATATATTGCTGCATGGTTCCTTTTTGGCCACCGGTAAGGGGCACGGCACCAATCTGGCACTGGTAGCCGGACTTTTGGGCATGAAGCCTGATGATAAGCGTATCCCTCACAGTATGGAAATTGCCGAGGAAGTGCATATGGCGGTTTCCTTTGGGGAAACTGATTTAAAGGATGCCCATCCCAATTCCGTGCTGTTAAAGTTAACCGGGGAAGATGGCAGGTATATGGAGATTGTAGGAGAGTCCTTGGGAGGCTCTGTTATTAATATCGCCAGTATAGATGGTCATGCAGCTAATTTCTCCGGAGATTATCCGACTCTTATTATCCAAAATAAGGATTTGCCGGGGCGTGTGGCACAGGTAACCAGTGAGCTGGCCAAGCGGGGGATTAATATTGCAACCATGAAGCTCAGCCGTTCTGTGCGTGGAGAGGATGCGGTAATGATTATTGAATGTGACCATGAGGTATGGGAGGCTGCTATTGGGGGTCTCCAACAAATGGAAGGTGTGAAGCGTGTCACCTATTATAGCCAGGAGGGCTGAAATATGAGTTTTTCAACATTAAAGGAAATATTAGAAGTCAGTGAAGCAAGGCAGGTTCCATTTTGGGAAACTGTACTTTTGGATGATATGAAGGAAAGAGGCGTAGAAAGGGAGGTTTCCTTTGAAACCATGCGTGGCATGTATCAGGCTATGCGCCTGGCAGATGTGGATTATGATGCAGACTTACGTTCTGCCAGCGGACTGGCCGGTGGGGACGGAGCCAAGCTGGAATCCTTTCGGCATAAGGGAAATCGCCTCATAGGGGACTTCCTTACCAAGGTTATGGAGAAGGCTGTTAAAATGGGTGAGTCTAATGCCTGCATGAAGCGTATTGTAGCAGCGCCTACGGCCGGCTCCTGTGGTGTTATTCCTGCAGTGCTGTTGTCCTATGAAGAGCAGCGAGAGGTCGGTGAAAAACGGATGGTAGAGGCGCTTTTTGTTGCTGCAGGTATTGGTGAAGTTATTGCAACCAGTGCCAGTATTTCAGGTGCTGAGGGTGGTTGTCAGGCAGAAATCGGTTCAGCTAGTGCCATGGCAGCAGGGGCAGTTACCTATTTGGAGGGCGGCGATAATGAGGCTATTATACATGCAGCGGCTCTTGCATTAAAAAACATGTTGGGACTTACCTGTGACCCTGTTGGAGGTTTGGTAGAGGTGCCGTGTATTAAGCGTAATGTATCCGGTGCCGTGAATGCAGTGGTGTCCTCGCAGATGGCTATGGCAGGTATCAGAAGTGCCATTGTTCCGGACGAGGTAATTGATTCTATGCGTAGAATTGGCAAGCTGATACCATCCTGTTTAAAGGAAACGAGCCAGGAGGGATTGGCCATTACTCCGTCTGCACAGCAGATTACCCAAAAACTGTCCAAAAAAAGTTGAAAATTTCTTAAATTACTGTTAATTATTATGGTTGTTTTTTTGAGTTTTGAGGAGTATAATGTACCCGAATTTTGTTTTTTTGAGGTGAGGTGTATATTATGAACGAAATTTTAATTTGTTTAGCAGTTGCCCTGATAGCAGGGCTCTTAATGTCACGACTGGCAAAGCTGGTAAAGCTTCCGGCCGTTACAGCGTATTTAATAGCAGGTCTGATATTAGGACCATTTTGTTTGGGTAAATTGGGAGTTGCCGGATTTGGCTTCCAGTCTTTGGAAGAGGTGGAAGGATTAAAAATTATCAGTCAGGTAGCACTTGGTTTTATTGCCTTTGCCATTGGTAATGAATTCCGACTTGCTCAATTGAAGAGCATGGGTAAGCAGGCTATCATAATTGGTATTTTACAGGCCGTGATTACGACTGCTTTAGTGGACGTGGCCCTGATTGCCTTACATATGATTCGCCCGGATTTGATTTCCATTCCGTCTGCAATCACGTTGGGTGCCATAGCAGCTGCAACAGCACCCGCAGCAACCCTTATGGTTGTGCGTCAGTACAAAGCGGATGGTCCGCTGACCAGACTGCTCTTGATGGTAGTTGCTATTGATGATGCAGTAGGTCTGGTATTATTCTCTGCTTCCTTTGGCATTGCGAGTGCTTTGGAAAGAGGCAGTGTCAGTGTAATTAACGTAGTGCTGGAGCCTGTTTTGGAGATTGTGTTATCATTAGGCTTGGGTGCATTGGCAGGTCTTTGTTTACATTGGTTGGAAAGATATTTTCATTCACGCAGTAAGCGTATGTCTGTATCTATCGCCTTCGTGTTATTAACAGTAGGTATTTCTATGTGTGAATTCGAAGTGAGCGGTGTAAACTGCTGCTTCTCATTGCTGCTGGTTTGTATGATGATGGGTACAGTATTCTGTAACATTTGTCCAACCTCCGAGGAGTTAATGGATCGTGTAGACAGATGGACTGCACCTATCAGTATCCTGTTCTTTGTATTGTCAGGTGCGGAGCTGGATTTACAGATTCTGACCAATCCTGCAGTACTTTTGATAGGTATTGTTTACATTATTTCACGTTCTGCTGGTAAGATTAGCGGCTCCTATGTAAGCTGTGCTATGACACACTGCAATGAGCATATTACCAAGCATTTGGGCGTTACTTTGCTTCCGCAGGCAGGAGTTGCGCTCGGTATGGCTATGACTGCAACAAGCTTATCTGACGGAAGTGTTATACGTAACGTTGTATTAATGTCAGTGTTGGTATATGAATTAGTTGGTCCTACCCTGACCAAGCGCTCACTGATTGCTGCCGGCGAAATCAAACCGGAGGGCAGAACCAGTGCACGTAGTCACAATCAGCCAAAGGCTAATTTTAAGATTACAAAGCATTAATATTTTGTAAATATTCAGAGCCATGCGAATGTGGTTCTGAATATATACAATATTTCAAAATTGGGTGGTTCATGGACGTTAAAGATCATTTGGCTCCGGTATTGAAACAATATGAAAATATATTTGACAATATGCGCGAAATTTGTTATATTAAATAAGTCCATTGGGCTATGCGGATGTGGTGGAATTGGCAGACACGTGAGATTTAGGTTCTCATATCGAGAGATGTGCAGGTTCAAGTCCTGTTATCCGCAGGTTAAAAGGTACTGATTTGGCTGGTGTTCAGCAGATTAGTACCTTTTGTTTTTGGGAATTATGCAATTACCGCTTTTGATTAATCGGCTGAATGCCTTCTTTCCTCACATTGTGCTCCTGGTTCTGATTTTCAGGCTTTACCTTCTGGGTAATACTGTTAAATTCGTTATGATTTTTTTGCTGGTTTTGTTTTTCTCGTTCTTTTTTGTTCATATGGCGTCTCCGTTGTGATATAATGTTGGAAGGGCATTTGTACAAGTGCACCTTCAGAAATATAGATATTATTTGCAAAAAGTGGAGATTTATTCACTTTCTTTTCCCAAGGATATTGATTTTTTTTATCCAAAGTGGTATATTATGCAAGTGTATTCAATAAATATACATAGAATTAGGAGGAAATATCATGAAAAAGTTATTAGTATTAGCATTATCAATGGTAATGGCTATGTCCGCACTGGTTGGATGTGGCACTGCAAAGACAGCAAAGGTTATTGAAATCGAGCTTACAAACGAAGAGTATGCTTTCGGTGTAGACAAGGAACAGCCTGAGCTTCTGGAGAAGGCAAATGCTTTCATCAAGGAAATCAAGGAGAACGGTACCTTTGATGAAATCTGTAACAAGTATTTTGGTGATGGCACACCGACACCGGTTACTTCTGCAAAGCGAGATGACAGCAAGGAACAGTTGGTAGTTGCTACAAATGCAGCATTTGAGCCTTTTGAATATACACAGGGTGACAATTACCTGGGTATTGACATGGAAATTGCAGCTTTATTTGCTGAGTATCTTGGTCAGGAATTAGTTATTGAGAACATGGACTTTGATGCAGTATGTTTAAATGTAGGTCAGCAGAAGTGCGATATCGCTATGGCAGGTCTTACTGTAAAGGAAGACCGTAAGGAATATGTAAACTTTACAGATTCTTACTATAGCGCTTCCCAGAAGTTAATCGTTACTTCTGACAATACAGAGTTTGACAAGTGTACAGATGTAGCCAGCGTAGAAGCTATTTTAAACAGCAAGGATGCCAAGGTAAAAGTTGGTGTTCAGACAGGTACTACAGGTCAGTTCTACTGCGAAGGTGATGCGGATTGGGGCTTTAATGGCTTTGCTATGGAAACGAAAGGCTACAAGAATGGTTCTTTGGCAGTACAGGATTTATTAAATGGTAACATCCAGTATGTAATTATTGACTCTGCACCTGCAGCATGCATCACAGAAGCAATTAATAAGTTACAGTAAGTTTTAACAACCCGGCACAGACTGCGCAGTTTTAGTGGTCTGTGTCTTGTGTTTATGAAAAAGAGGTATTATGGGCAATTTTGACCAGAAGGTAAATAAATTTTTAGAGATTTTTATAGAGCAGAATGGCTACATAAAAGTAGTGGAGGGCCTTCAGAACACGATTATGATTGCGGTTCTGGGCTTGATTATCGGTATTTTTATTGGTACCGTGATTGCTATTGTCAGGGTAATTCCGAAGTATAAGCTGCTTCCGAGAATTCTGAATGGCTTCTGCAGCTTTTATGTAGAGCTGTTTCGAGGTACGCCGATTGTAGTGCAGCTTTTGGTGTTTTACTACGTTATGCTGCCGTTGATGGGCATTCGTATTTCAGGTCTGCATGTGGCGATTTTGGTATTCGGTCTGAACTCCGGCGCATACATTTCAGAAATTATGCGTGGCGGTATCCTTTCTGTAGATGGAGGACAGATGGAGGCAGGTCGTGCTGTGGGTCTTGGTTATTGGACTACTATGCTTAAAATAGTAATTCCTCAGGCGGTCAAAAATATTCTGCCTACCATGGGCAATGAGTTTATTGCTTTGATAAAAGAAACATCCGTCGTAAGTTTTGTAGGTGCCGCTGACCTTTACGTGGCATTTAACTATATCGGTAGCAACAGCTATGAATTTATGGTTCCTTACCTGGTTATGGCGCTCATTTATATTGTGTTAGTACTGATTATCAGTGCAGGAATTAAAATTATGGAAAGGAGCCTGAGAAAGAGTGATAGACGTAATTAATCTCAAAAAGCAATTTGGCGATGTTCAGGTTTTAAACGGCATCAGCATTAAGATTGAAAAAGGCGACATTATGTGCGTTATCGGTCCTTCCGGTTCCGGTAAAAGTACCTTCCTGCGCTGCTTAAATTGTATGGAAGACCCTACAGACGGACAGATTATTTTCCACGGCGAAAATATCGCTGACATGAAGGTGGATATTAACAAGCACCGCCGCAAAATGGGCATGGTGTTCCAGCACTTTAACCTGTTCAACAACAAAACCGTTATCCAGAACATTATGCTGGCGCCTGTATATGTGCAGTGTCAGGACTTAAAGAAGGCTAAATGTCAAAACCGCCTGACTAAGTTTACAAATATATTTAGGAGGGCTCAGAATAAAAAAGAGCTTATTCCAATCACAACTACGAAGGCAGCGATTAAGAAGGATGCTCAGGAACATGCCATGTCCCTTTTAAGACGTATCGGCTTAGAGGAGAAGGCCAATGTATATCCTTCCACCCTTTCCGGCGGACAGAAGCAGCGTGTGGCTATCGTGCGTGCTCTGGCCATGAACCCGGAGGTTATCCTTTTTGATGAGCCTACCAGTGCACTGGATCCGGAAATGGTTGGCGAGGTACTGGACCTGATGAAAGCTCTTGCAAAAGAAGGCATGACCATGATTATCGTCACCCACGAAATGGGCTTTGCCCGTGAGGTTGCCAATAAGGTGCTCTTTATCGATGGCGGCCAGATACTGGAGAGCGGTGCACCGGAGGAGTTCTTTGCAAATCCAAAGCATCCGAGACTGAAGGACTTTTTGTCTAAGGTGTTGTAGTAAAATTTGATAGGATGTAAAAAGGTGCCAAAAACCGGAATAGGTTTTGGTACCTTTTTTAAGAGTCACCCATATCACTACGGATGCGGTGGCATATTCTTTTTATTCTCAGTATATTCTTCGCAGGTAATTTTCAAGGCTGTCATTTGAATGCACAGTCCTTTAGGTGTGTTGGGGTTTTGGCAAACAAAGTTTAATTTTTAGTTGTATAAAGTTATAGGACTGTAAGGTGTCAAAATCAGGAATGGATTTCGGCACCTTTTGTTGTAAACGGGAATGGTTATTTGATAATTTCACCAAGTAAATTAATTCGGTCTCTTAAGGCGCTGCACAAAGCAGAGCGTCTTTCTTTGTCAATATTTTGCGGATGCCGCAAAGTACTTCATCCAAATCCAAACCCGCAACGGGAATTTCGTATTCGGCTATTCAAGCTATTTTCCT
>JAFXDD010000049.1 GCA_017516285.1 Lachnospiraceae bacterium | reverse complement strand
TGATGAATCAGGTTGTCGAGTGTAGTCATAATGTAATCCATATTAACACCTCGTTAAAATTTTGATTCATGCGCTCTATATTAGTTTAAGGTTGCAAGCACTGCACCTGCTTCTACAGGATCACCAACTGCTACGTCGATAGATGCAACTGTACCATCTTCCGGTGCTACTACAGGAATTTCCATCTTCATAGCTTCCAGAATAACTACTGCGTCACCCTTCTTAACAGCCTGTCCAACCTTAGCTTCAATCTTGAAAATCTTACCGGCTGCGCCTGCTTCTACCTTAATGCTGCCAGCTGCACCTGCTGCTGCCTTTGGAGCTGCCGGTGCCGGTGCTGCTGCAGGAGCTGCCTTTGGTGCAGGAGCTGCCTTTGGTGCTGCTACCGGAGCTGCACTAGCTGCGCCTGCTTCTTCTACTACTACGTCATATGCTATGCCATTTACTGTAATTGTATAATTTTTCATTTTGAATTCCTCCAAACCGATTAACGTCTTTTTGATTTTTTGATGCTTCTTACGACAAAGCCATCTGTGCTTGTCTGTCCTTCATATGCTGCAACAGCTGCTGCAATCACTGCAACCAATGCCAAATCATCTACTTCTTCTGCCACTTCCTCTACGACCGGTGCTGCTACTACAGGAGTTGGAGCAGAAGCTGCAGCCTTCTCCTCTTTCTTAGCAAACTTAGCCTGAATCTTAGGAATATAACCAAATAAGCTGATAATAAACATAATCAGAATTAATACTGCAAATACAGAACCCATACCGAGTAATGTATTCATAGCTGCCTTGGTCATAAGCTCACCGAAGGTAGCATCTACATTTAATGTGCAGGATTGTAATACTGCAAAATAGTCATTGGAGAAAATTAACTCAACCTGACCATTCTTTAATTCACCTGTTACATCTACGGTAACAATAATAGTATCGTCATCTACTACAGAACTAACATCACCAATAGAAAGGATTGCGCCCATGGTTTCATGACCATTTTCAAAAGATTCCAAAGCCTTTAGAAAAGCCTCACCCTCTACGGAAGCGCTAAAGCTGTTTGCGATAACGGTCTCCCATTCTTCAGCTGTGTAACCACCCTGAGCATAAATATCCATGATGGTCTCATTTGCCAAAGCCTGTTCCATTAACGGAATAATACTGTCTGTTGCATACTGCTCAGCAACCGCCTGTTTGTCAGCCTGATACTGGTTTACAGTGTCTTCACCACCGCAGGCTGTTAAGCTGAAAATGCAGGTAAGCATGCAAAGAAGTGCTGCAAATTTCTTCATACTATCTCACCTTTCTTACACGGTACCGTGTTTTTTGTCCGGGCGGTTTTCCACCTTTGAATAAAGCATTTCAAAAGCGCCGATTACATACTTTCTGGTATCAGCAGGCTCTACAATATGATCTACATAACCACGTCTTGCCGCACTCTGTACTGAAGTCTGAAGTGCCTTGTACTCAGAAGCCTTTGCCTTAATGGTGTCAGCATCCTTGCCGTCATACATAATCTTTGCTGCCAAAGTAGCATCCATAGCACCAATCTGTGCATCCGGCCAAGCCATAACGATATCAGCACCGATTGCCTTGGAGTTCATAGCCACATAGGCACTGCCAAAAGCATCACCGATTACTACGTTTACCTTTGGTACCGTTGCATCCGCAAAAGCATGTGTAAGCTTAGCTACAGCAGTAGCGATACCCTTTTCACTGCCGATAGTAGCTTCGTAGCCCTTCACATTGGTCAAAGTAAGTACAGGAATGTTAAATGCATCACAGAATCTTACGAAATCTGCTGCCTTGTAACAACCCTTAATGGTAAGTACAGCGTCCTTTTTGGTTACATTACCCTCAGCATCATAAATCTCGGTTCTGTTTGCCACAGCACCAACCGTCATACCGTTTAATTTAATAAAAGCTGTAACCATTTCAGGAGCGTATTTTTCTTTGATTTCAAAGAATGCGCCACAGTCAGAAATCTGAGACAAAGCAATAGCAGTGTCACCCTTGCAATTTACAAGTGCGTCGCATGCTCTGTTTAAATCATCTACACACTCATCTAATGCTTCTTCCTCGTAATTACCAGGAAGCATCATTACTAATTCTCTGATTTTAGTAAGTAACTCGGCCTCCTCAGCTACCACATCCACAATGCCGCTCTCGCTTGCATGGAAATCAGCAGATGCGCTGTCACACTTTGCTACCGTATTGCCGTCTAATGCATTCGGAGCATTTACAAATAATTTGGCATTCTTTGCTTCCATAAAAGTAAAGTCTGTCAAAGTAGGAATAATAGCCAAACCACCGCCACAGTTGCCGAAAATTGCTGTAATCTGCGGAATAACACCGCTAGCCAGAGTCTGCTTCATATAGATTTCACCAAATGCATTTAAAGCATCGGTTGCCTCTTGAAGTCTTAAGCCTGTAGAATCAATTAAACCGATTACAGGTGCTCCTGTTTTGCTGGCCAAGTCATAAAGCTTGGTAATTTTTTTGGCGTGCATTTCGCCCACGGAACCATTTAAAACTGATGCATCCTGGCTATATACATAAACAAGATTGCCATCAATCACACCATATCCGGTAACAACACCGTCAGATGGAGTCTGGTTCTCTGCCAGGTTAAAGTCAGTAGCTCTTGCTGTAACAAGGGCACCAATTTCAACGAAGCTGTTGTCATCAAGCAGTGCGTGAATTCTTTCACTTGCTTTAGAAGTATTACTCATTATAGTCCCTCCACGTATATGTTTAAAAACATTCTTAGCGAATAAATTTGTAAATCAAAATCTTTCGCATGATATCATTGTATCACAGATTTTTCCATTTTTAAACACTTATTTTTCTTTTTTTCATAATTATTTTTCAAAATTTTTGCTTAAATTACATAATACACCTATTTCATGAAAAAGAATGCATGTATTACGTAATACAATGTATCTTCAAAGCTTTTTTCCTCAATTCCTTTGGTGCATATAATGTCAAAATGCTCTATGACACAGCCAGATAATATCACATCTATAGCGCCTACAATTTGACCCTCGCGCACGGGAGCCGTCAGAGTATTCTCTTGTTTCATGGTAACCTCTGCCTTTTCCCAGCTTGCCAAAAGCATTTCCACAGGCTTATCACCGGAGACTGCCGTATCAACCTGCTGCCTTTCATAAAACTTACCAACTTCCGGCTTTGCATTTTGCACGATTACAGGCTCCGTGCTTGTATTTCCATCATAAATATTTTTTATATGGTAATGCTCCAAACCATAAGACATTAGTTTCTTTGTATCCTGCCACTTTCTGCCCTTGTTGCCACTGCCATAGGCACCGGAATTTAATAAGGCAACCACAAAATACCTGCCGTCTCTTTTAAGCGCCCCTACATAACAATAACCTGCCCTTCCGGTATATCCTGTCTTGCCGCTGATAGCACCATCCATCATATTTAAAAAAGCATTGTGGTTTCTACACACAAAGCTTCTTGTTTTCTCTATATTGGTAAAATTATAAGAATATGTACCGGTAATTTCTAAAAAGGCCTCTTTTTCCGGTGACTGCAGGATGCAGTAACTCATAATCCTGGCAAGCTCCGCTGCTGTGGTACTGTGAAAACGCTCTGTCTCTGCGCCATCTGCGGAATAGAAAGTTTCCGTACCATCCAGTCCATTTGGTGTAATAAACCAGGTATTATAACATTGCAGCTCACTTGCCTTATCATTCATGCATTTTATAAAGGCTGCAACTGCCTCCTTTGACTCTGCATCCGTACGCTTTGTCACACTCTCCATGTCAGTTGACAGCCCTAAAAGCTTAGCTCCAATATGTTCCGCAATGGCCACCGCAGAATCATTGTGTGATTCTAACATCAGTGAATATAATAAATCCTTTAAAAATACCTGCTCCCCTTTGTTCAGATATAGTTTTACCTTGGGCTGTGCTGCAGCATAGGCTGATGCCGTTACTACATCTTCTAATCCTCCATGCTCCAAGGCTACAATGCAGGTCATGATTTTGGTAGTACTGGCCATAGCCAATTGCAAGTCCTCATTCTTGCCATACAAAACCCTGCCGGAAGAAGCATCCATTAAAACAGCGCCCTGAGAATATAATTCATTGTCCTTAATCACAACCGGCTCTGCAGTTACTTCAGCAACTGCAATATTACCAAATAAAATATTCTCAAAGTCAGATTTGCCTGCCACTGATATGCCATATATAAACGTCCATATACATATACCGCAAACAGTAAGTATCCTCTTCATAAAACAATCACCACACATGTTTTCGTCGTTTTATTATATGTAACTTACTGCTTTTGTATGAAATAAGTATAGTCTTCTTTTATGGCACTCCGGATATTCCTTTTATATTTCCAGGCTTAATTGCACTCCAGTCGGCAATCCCGCCTCTCTTTCAGCCTCTTCCTTAAACTCTTCCATCTTGTCCATGTCCATTTCCGGCATCTGAGCAAGGGTTTCTAAACCAAAGCTTCTAAGAAACTGCTCCGTAGTACCAAAAAGGATAGGTCTGCCCGGAGCATCCAGTCTGCCCAACTCCTGAATAAAATCATACTCTAACAATCTGTCAATAGAATGATGGGAGGATACACCACGAATTCTTTCAATCTCCACACGGGTAATAGGCTGCTTGTATGCTACAATTGCTAACGTTTCCAGTGCAGATTCGGAAAGCGTGATTTTACGAGGAGCCTTTGCAATACGAATAATATACTCATACAGCTCCTTTCTGGTGCAAAGCTGCACAGATTTGTCCAAAATCAACATCTGAATACCGCCCTCACGCTCAAAGTATTCCTGCTGCATTTCATTTAATATTTCTAAAGTATCTTTTTTGTCTGCTTCAATCACTTCTGAAAGTCTGGATATTTCCACACTCTCGCCCATGGTGAATAAAATCGCTTCAATAATTGCCTTTGCCTGTTTCTTATCCATGTTATCCCTCAATACCTACTTCATTAGATGTAATATAAATATCATCAAATAAATCATCCTGCCTGATGGTGACCTGCCCCGTCTTCATAAGCTCCAAAATCACCAGAAAGGTAACCACAACTTCCAGCTTGGAGGCCTGCTTTTCCAACAAATCCCGGAAACTAAAATGCTTACGTGTTTTGATATACTGCTCAATATAGATTGTTTTACGCTCCACATCTACCTCCGGACGCACGATATTACCATACTGACTCCTGATAGGATCCACTCTGTCCACCTGACGCTTCATAATATCCTTAAAAATACCATGCAGCTTTTGTAAGGTGGTGTCACCAATCAGCTCTTCATGATTTACCGGCGGCCTGTACTCCTGAATTTCCTCAGGAAGAGACAAACTTCTGCACAAAACATTCCCTGTCTCTAACATCTTTCCCCGCAGTTCGTAGGACATATATTTGTACATTTTGTACTCCAACAGCTGCTGTACCAGCTCCGCTCTCGGGTCTTCCTCTTCGCCATCTTCGTTCACTTCCTTTGGAAGCAGCATTCTGCACTTAATATCCAAAAGAGTAGCCGCCATCACCAGAAATTCACTGACCACATTCATATCCTCTTGCTCCATGGCACGGATATATTCCAGATACTGAGCTGTGATTTCCACAATAGGAATATCATAAATATCCACTTTATTCTTATCAATTAAATACAATAACAGGTCTAAAGGACCTTCAAACACTTCTAATTTAACCGGTATTGCCATAATAACCTCTTTTATTCTTTTGTAAAAAACCAGACTTATTTTGCCTTCACAGGTGTAATTTCAATCACAACCACTTCCCCCGGGTTCCACATACGAAACTCCACACTGTGAAAGCCCAGTCCTCTGCTTAACAGCATAGTAGTGCCTCCCTTTGTAAATCTACCACCATCATATTGAGGGAAAAGCTGCAGATTGGGTGCAATCACACCACCCACAAAAGGCAGACGCACCAATCCTCCATGAACATGTCCACTGAGCACTAACTCCGGCTTCCACTTTGCATATTTGTCAAAATACATAGGATTGTGAGCCAATAATATATTAAA
Organism: Lachnospiraceae bacterium; assembly: GCA_017516285.1. The sequence goes on along the minus strand of JAFXDD010000049.1, from coordinate 18,798 downwards.
ATACTTATCATTTATCGTGCCAAGCTTCTCTTCCACATATCCATCAGCCATAGGAGTCCTTGCAAAACGTTTGTAGTAAATATGCTCCATATCCAGACCATAAATACGTATCGGACACTCCTCCATCTCCAGAAAGCCATTACGAAGCACCTTGGCTCCTGCTGCTGTAATATCCTCCATATAGGCTTCATAACGCTGTCCATAGCGTTTGCTGCCCCAACCCAGCTTCGACTCATGATTGCCTATACCATAAAAAACTGGATACCTCTCTGCAAGCCTTGCTATTAAATGCTCAGCCACCTTATCCGTCCTGCCCTCATGAGCCGTCAACATATCTCCTGCCACCAACACAGCATCAGGACACTCCTCTGCTATTGCCTTTAAAAGCTTTGCATTGCCTTTTCCATATTCCTTATCATGTAAATCCGCTAACAGCACAAACTTAACAGGCTTACTGATTTTGTCACTGGAAAGCCTGTAAAAAACCTTATGAAAATGTGTGGAAGCATGCCAGATGCTAAATAAGCAAAACACACCCAAAATAATAATAATCCAAAGCACTGTTTCGAACCAAGTCACATTATTCCTCCAAATCATAGCAGCAATCCGGACATCGCTTTTGTATTGCTACTACTTTCAATAAAACAAGCGGCAGTTTTTTACCTACCGCTTCTTATCTTACCATATAATCAATTCAAAGTGCAAGTATTAAAACAGCATATATGTAAGTGCCTGTTTAAAATAATCCAAAAATCCGGCTTTTTCAATGCTTTCTGTATAAATAATCTCTGTTTTTCCGATTTCTTTACCATTTAAGGTATACACTGCATATCCCGCCACGTCACCTTCCTTGACCGGTGCTTCCACTACCTCCGGCAGCTGAAGCTCCTTCTGAATAGTGGAAATATCTCTGTTCTGAGTATCCAGATAGACAAAAGGCTCCTTAAAGGCGATACCTGCCCCCTGCTTCAGCGCTCCTTTAATTGGTATGTTTTCCAATACAAAATCATTTTCATCCCGATACAGATTACTAACAGAAAAACCATAATTCAAAAGCACAGCAGCCTCTTTAAAACGCTCCTTGCCATTCTCGCAGCCCATAATAACTGCAATCATATCAATGCCATCCTTACGAGCCGTAGCAGAAACACAAAATTTTGCCTTTGAAGTGGAGCCGGTCTTTAGACCTGTAGCATAGGGATACTGCTTTATCAGCTTGTTGGTACTGGACAGAGTAAAAGTACTGCTGCCCCTGGCCGTGTTATGAGTAATATCCTCCATCCATATTCCGGTATAGTCATAAATTTGGGGATACTGACTTATCAGCTCCCTGGACATTATGGCCACATCCTTGGCACTGGTATAATGTAAATCTGAATCTGATAACCCGCAACAATCCTCAAAATTCGTATCAGCCATACCAAGAGATACCGCCTTTTTGTTCATTAAATCCACAAAAGCCTCTTCACTCCCTGCAATATGCTCTGCCACTGCCACAGAGGCATCATTTGCACTTGCTACCACAATGCACTTTATCATAGTTTCCAGAGTCTGTGTCTCCCCAGCCTCCAAAAAAACCTGACTTCCGCCCATGCTCGCCGCATGCTCACTGGTAAGCACAGAATCCTTTAAATTGATTTTGCCGCTCTCCAAATACTCAAAGGTCAAAAGCAACGTCATAATCTTGGTAATAGAAGCCGGTGAACGCCTTTCTGTGGCATTTTTTTCAAAAATCACCTGACCCGTGGATGCCTCAATCAGTATTGCTGACGGTGACGTAAGCTCCACATTGGCCCTTGCAGGCACCCTGCAGGAGGTTACTAATAACAGTACCGCTAATAGACTGGAAATAATTTTTTTCCTCATATATGAATGTCCATATTATCTTTTATTAGTATGGTATGAAAGGTTATATAGAAATATGAGTGAAAGTTGTGAGACATTTTAACTCCCTGCCATGTAGCTCGATTTGAGCACAAAGAAAGAGAGTCCCCTCTGGAACTCTCCCTTGATAGCAATTAGTTATATTTACGCTTTCTAGCTGCTTCAGATTTCTTTTTACGTTTTACGCTTGGCTTTTCGTAATGCTCACGTTTACGGATTTCCTGCTGAATACCTGCCTTTGCGCAGCTTCTCTTGAAACGACGTAAAGCGCTATCTAAAGTCTCGTTTTCTTTAACGATTACGTTTGACATATCCCTGACCTCCCTTCAGTCCCTTCAAGCATATCGACTGATTTGGGTTATTTGATTTTGGCTTAAAGGCCAATACACAAAGAATATTATAGCACAAATATTTCTTGCGTCAATACCATTTTTTGTATTTTTCAAAAAATTCGTAATATTATTTTATCTGACCTGCCAACACGTCAGCAACTGCCTTCATTGCCTGCGGTATACCTGCCGGATTCTTACCGCCTGCCTGTGCCATATTCGGACGACCGCCACCGCCGCCACCAACTAATGCAGCAATGCCCTTTATCAAGTTGCCGGCATGTGCACCGCGAGCCATAGCACCATCCGTAGCCATAGCCATGAGACTTACCTTGCCATCTTTTTCGGAAGCTAGCACTACCACGCCATCGCCAAGCTTTTCCTTGAGCTGGTCACCAAGGTCGCGAAGACCGTTCATATCCACACCTGCTACAGCTTTTGCAATATACTTCACACCATTTACTTCAGAAACGCTGTCTGTTACATCGCCAAGTGCGTCCTTAGCAGCTTTTGCCTTTAAGGATTCATTCTCACTCTGAACAGCCTTTAACTCAGCCACTAAATGTTCACACTTTTCTAATAAGGAAGCCGGTGTAGTCTTTAATATCTTTGCAGCCTGATTTAAGGTAGCCTCCAAATCTGCGTAGTATTTAAGCACTCCAGTACCTGTAATTGCTTCGATACGACGCACACCTGCTGCAACGCCGCTTTCAGATATAATCTTAAAGTTTGCAATATTGCCTGTATTTGCCACGTGGGTACCACCACAAAGCTCTACAGAATCCCCCATCTGAACCACGCGCACCTTTTCACCATACTTCTCACCAAAGAGAGCCATAGCACCTGTCTTACGCGCCTCTTCAATACCCATTTCCTCAGTAACCACAGGAAGGAAGGCCTGAATATTTGCATTTACCTCTGCCTCTACCTTTGCAATTTCTTCTGCTGTCATAGCGGAGAAATGAGAGAAGTCAAAACGAAGTCTGTCTGCATTCACAAAAGAACCGTGCTGTTCTACGTGTGTGCCAAGTACGTTTCTAAGTGCCTTGTGTAATAAGTGTGTAGCGGAATGATTCTTGCAGGTATTCTGTCTGTTAGATGCATCTACCTTCAAAGTAACCACATCACCAACTTTTACCATGCCCTTTGTAACCACACCAACATGACCCACTTTGCCGCCTAATAACTTGATGGTATCTTTTACTTCAAAGGTAAAGTCTTCTGTCTCAATGGTACCAAAATCTGCACACTGACCACCCATGGTAGCGTAGAATGGTGTTTCATCCACAATTATAGTACCGATTTCACCGTCCGTAAGTGCTTCCACTAATTCTGTCTCTGTAGTAAGAACAGATACCTTAGAAGTATATTCTAATTTGTCATAACCTACAAACGTAGATGTGATGGATGGGTCGATGGACTCATAAACCGTAACATCTGCACCCATGTAATTGGTCACCTTACGCGCTGCACGAGCAGTTTCACGCTGTTTCTTCATAGCAACCTCAAAGCCTGCTGCATCTAAGGTAAAGCCATGCTCTTCTAAAATTTCCTCTGTTAAATCAAGAGGGAAACCGTAGGTATCGTACAATTTGAAAGCGTCCTCACCGGAAAGCTCTGGTTTCCCTTCTGCCTTCATAGCATCTACCATATCATTTAAAATAGATAAGCCCTGGTCAATAGTATTATTGAATTTGCTTTCTTCCTGAGTAAGTATGTTTAAAATGAACTCTCTCTTGGATTCTAATTCCGGATAACCATCCTTACACTCATCGATAACAGTCTTGGATAATTCTGCCAGAAACTGTCCTTCGATACCAAGCTTACGTCCGTGACGAGCCGCACGACGAATTAAACGACGAAGCACATAGCCACGACCTTCATTTTTTGGCATAATACCATCGGAAATCATGAAAGTAGAGGAACGCATATGGTCTGTAATGAGACGAATAGAAACGTCCTTTGCATTGTCTGTCTGATAAGTTACACCTGCTACCTCACAAATGCGGTCACGAATAGCCTTCATGGTATCAATATCAAATACACTGGTAACATCCTGCACTACTACTGCTAGACGCTCTAAGCCCATACCGGTATCAATATTTTTTTGAACTAATTCGGTATAATTACCCTTTCCATCGCTTTCAAACTGGGTAAATACGTTGTTCCAAACTTCCATGAAGCGGTCACACTCACAGCCAACCTTACAATCCGGCTTACCACAACCATACTTGATACCGCGGTCATAATAAATTTCAGAACATGGACCACAAGGACCTGCACCATGCTCCCAGAAGTTATCACACTTGCCTTCTGCATCACGATAGAAGCGTGTGATTTTCTCTGCAGGCACACCGATTTCCTTAGTCCAGATGTCAAATGCTTCATCATCTTCACAGTAAATAGAAGGATACAATCTATCCTCTTCCATACCGATTACCTTGGTCAAAAACTCCCAGCTCCATGCAATTGCTTCGTGCTTAAAGTAATCACCAAAGGAGAAGTTACCAAGCATTTCAAAGAAGGTAAGGTGACGAGCTGTCTTACCTACATTTTCAATATCACCGGTACGTACACACTTCTGGCATGTAGTAACACGGCGACGAGGAGGAATCTCCTGCCCTGTAAAATATGGTTTCAGTGGTGTCATACCGGAGTTGATAATCAACAAAGAATTATCATTGTGTGGTACCAGTGAAAAACTGTTTAATCTTAAATGATCTTTGCTTTCGAAGAACTCCAGATACATTCTTCTTAAGTCATTTACGCCGTATGCTTTCATTATAAATTTCCTTTTCGTTAAAATGTAAACTTATCCGCAAAATATGCATCCAACTCAGCAATCGGTACTCTAACCTGTGCCATGGTATCACGGTCACGAACGGTTACGCAGCCGTCTGTTTCAGAATCGAAGTCATAAGTAATACAGAATGGTGTACCGATTTCGTCCTGGCGACGGTATCTCTTACCGATGTTGCCTCTATCATCAAATTCGCAGTTGTATTTCTTGCAAAGATCCATGTAAACCTTTTCTGCGCCTTCGTTTAATTTCTTGGATAATGGCAATACACCAATCTTAACCGGTGCAAGTGCAGGATGGAAATGTAATACCGTTCTAACATCACCTTCACCGAGCTCTTCCTCGTCATATGCTGCACAAAGGAATGCCAAAACTACACGGTCAGCACCAAGGGATGGCTCAATTACATAAGGAATATATTTCTCACCCTTTGCATCATCAAAGTAAGACATATCCTCACCGGATACGTTCTGATGCTGTGTAAGGTCATAGTCTGTTCTGTCAGCAATACCCCAAAGCTCACCCCATCCGAATGGGAATAAGAATTCAAAATCTGTGGTAGCTTTGCTGTAGAAGCTTAATTCTTCAGGGCTATGGTCACGAAGACGTAATTCTTCGTCCTTCATACCAAGAGAAATGAGCCAGTTATGGCAGAAGCTTCTCCAGTACTGGAACCATTCAAGGTCTGTACCGGGCTCACAGAAAAATTCAAGTTCCATCTGTTCAAACTCTCTGGTACGGAATGTAAAGTTACCCGGTGTAATCTCATTACGGAAGCTCTTACCAATCTGGCAGATACCGAAAGGAACCTTCTTACGAGAAGTACGCTGTACATTCTTGAAGTTTACAAAAATACCCTGAGCAGTTTCCGGACGTAAATAAACGGTGTTCTTTGCATCTTCGGTAACACCCTGGAACGTCTTAAACATCAGGTTAAACTGTCTGATATCAGTAAAATTGTGCTTGCCGCAGGTTGGACAAGGAATCTGATGTTCTTCAATAAAGCCCTTCATCTGCTCCTGGCTCCATCCATCCACACTTTCGGTCAATGCAATTCCTTTTTCAGCACAGAAATCTTCAATCAACTTATCTGCGCGGAATCTTTCCTTACATTCCTTACAGTCCATCAACGGGTCTGAGAAACCGCCTAAATGTCCGGAAGCTACCCATGTCTGCGGATTCATAAGGATAGCACAGTCAACACCCACGTTATATGGATTTTCCTGTACAAACTTCTGCCACCATGCTTTTTTAACGTTGTTCTTTAATTCAACGCCCAGATTACCATAATCCCAGGTATTGGCAAGACCGCCATAAATTTCACTGCCGGGATATACAAATCCTCTTGCCTTTGCTAAAGCTACGATTTTTTCCATTGTTTTTTCCATAATACTATCTCCTCTGAAATTAATTTAAGTATATCATATAATTATTTAAATATTACATAAAACGGCCCCACGGCATTTGTTACAGGCTGAACGCCCTTCTTACCGACAGCACTTACATTCTCACTGTGATACACCACATTGCCGCTACATCTGACTGCTACAGGCTCATTCCATATAAAAAGCTTATAGCCCTGTACTGCATCATCCTTCATCATTACACTGCTGCCATCCTTTACGGAAACAAGCTTTGTGTCGCCCTTATACCCTTCCTTCAGTGCCTGGCTGACCGTACCGGCATAACAGCTGGTGTCCATAAAAGCAGCATAGTGAGAAAGAGAATCAAAAGTGTACTCAAAATGTAACACCCCCTCCTCAACCACTACATTGCTGATAATAACCCCGGTGCCATATTCTGTCACCTCTGCCTGCGCCATACCTTTTAACTCCTCCAAATCATAAGCCGGATCGGAAAAGTCAGATACAATAGTGTAGGTTGCCGTGCCATCCTTTAATAGGCTTAAGGTATCCGTTTCAATCACATCCGGACTGCCACACCCCGAAAGACACAAAAGCACTGCTAACACAAGTCCCAATATTCGATTTCTTTTCATAACCTCTCCTCACTTTGTAACGATAAGCACTGCCTATCCACATAGTTACATTACATTATAAACAATAAATTCAAATTTTTCAACCTAGAGTTTCGATTATTTCCAGACTTTTGAATTTTTTATCCATGCACTTAGCACAATATCTGGCTGCACAGCCTATAAGCTCTGTTAAAAGCTCCTCGGAAAGTGTAAAACGAAACAGTTTTTCTATAGGAGACTGCACAATATAAGAAATGGTATATGCACAGCCGCTGCCCTCATCCATATCCGGAAGAAGCCCCGGAAACTCACCATTTACCGCGATCGCCTTAATTTCAAAAACAGCCCGTACCAAACGATTATCATAGGCAGGATGAATAAGTGCTCTCAAAGACTGATATAAAAGTTTTAAAAGCTCCTTATCGTCGTTATTCTCTCTGCTATAATAGTCCGCAACCTCCATAAAATAGATGCCTACGTAAGCACCCAGAAAATCGTCTCTAAGCTCTTCAAAGAAATTCTCAATATGTACATCCTGTAAAGTATATGCATTCTTTCCGGGATATAATTTAAATTCACCAAAACAGAACGGGTTGGTAGAAGCCATAAACCGGTTGCCCGGTCTTCTGGCTCCCCTGGCAAAGGCGCTGACCTTACCGCGCTCTTTTGTCAAAATAACCACCCTTCTGTCATATTCACCTATAGGTTCCGATTTGAGAATCATCCCCGTCACATGTACTAAATCCTGCATAGGTGTTACTGCAATCCTCTCTGGAATTTGTCCGGTTTACCATGTCCTTTTCTCTTAAGCCTGCATAGGCCAGATAGTCCGTGATACGTCCGGTTTTTGAAAACCTGTTCCAATATTCATCCTTAGTCATAGTGTAAGCACCTCCACCATACTTAGTATCTGTATGGCAGTGCAATCTATACTGGAACTAATTGGTTATTTGCCGTCCTTTGGATTATAGCCAAAATTTTTCATTAGAAAATCGCTGTCACGCCAGTCCTTTTTGACCTTGACCCAAAGCTGTAGATTGACCTGCATTTCCACTAAATCCTCGATATCAGGACGTGCCTGCATACCGATTTTCTTAAGCATAGTACCGCCCTTTCCGATAATAATACCTTTGTGGGAATCACGCTCACAAACAATGGTAGCATCAATATCCACAATATGCTCACGATATTTCATGCTGTCAACAGAAACAGCAATGCCATGAGGAATTTCGTCAGACAACAGGCGCAGAGCCTTTTCTCTGATAAGCTCGGATACAATTTGACGCATCGGCTGATCCGTCACCGTATCTTCATCATAAAAAGCTTCTCCATATGGCAAATATTTAAAGATACACTGTATTAAAGTATCCGTATTGGTACCCTTCAAGGCAGAGACCGGTACAATCTCGTCAAAATCCAACTGCTTGCGATAGGTATCAATAAAGCCTAAAATCTCACTTTTCTTTACCGTATCCACTTTGTTAATCACTAAGATTTTTGGTGTTTTGGTCTTTTTCAGCTGTTCAATAATATACTGCTCTCCGGCACCAATATAGTTGGTAGGCTCCACCAGCCACAAAATCACATCCACCTCAGAAAGAGTTCTCTGGGCCACCCCTACCATATAATCTCCCAATTTGTTTTTAGCCTTGTGAATACCGGGTGTATCCAAAAACACAATCTGACCTTCTTCACTGGTATACACAGTCTGAATACGATTTCTGGTAGTCTGCGGCTTGTTGGAGGTAATAGCTATCTTTTGCCCTATTAAATGGTTCATCAAAGTAGATTTACCCACATTCGGCCTGCCGATTAAGGTGGCAAAGCCTGCTTTATATTGTTCGTTCATTCTTTTTATCCTTTGCATTTTATTAAAATAACTGTACAGTTGTATCAAATATTTCCTTTGCCTTAGTAAGCTTTTCTGCATTGCCTACCACACAAAGTGCCTCTTCAGACATAAAGGCTCGGATATGCTGTGCAAGCGCCCTGACATCCTCCACCGTACACGTAAGCACCTGATTTCTTTCCTCTTGAATATCCTCTTCTGATCTGCTGGTCATAAATCCGCCCAGTGAGAAGGTACCCAGTGCAGACGAGGTCATAGGCGCATCCAGGTCGCTGACAGCACCAATCACATACTGCGTCATGGTACGCTCATCTGCGACAAATGCTTCCACTGCAGCCGCTGCTTTTTCATACACATCTATGGTTTTTTCCAGGTTAGGGTCTCTGTAAGACACAAAATAACTGTCACCGGTCTTGCCAAAAGAACACATGCAACCATAGGCACCGCCCATTGACACGAACCTGGGTCCACAAATATTCATACCCCATAATAACCTTTAACACTAGCAATGCTCCGGTATAATCTAAGCCCTTCTTAAAGAAATTACCTGCACGACATACATACTGCACCTGACCGGAGGTCATAAGCCCTTCGTTTCTCTTTGCGATTACAGGCTCAAAGCTTCCTGTGCGAACCTGGCCGTTATAAAGCTCGTCCCCGATTACAGGAACTAATTTGGCCCACTTTTCGATACCACTGTCCTCAGCAGTAATATCTGCCATAAAATTCTCCTTGCGGAAAAGAATACTTGAAAGCTCTGTTAACTTCGCCGCAGCTTCTTCGTACATTTCCTCAAAATTACGCTCTAACACCTCAAAGAAGCGATACTGTGTGACACCATTCATCACTTCATTGATGGCTGCAGACCTGCTGAAATAGGACATGGCTCTCACTGCTGCCACATTATGCGCAGCCCCTGTCATCTGCCCCTGCAGTCTGCTCTTACCTTCTGCAATAATTTCATACAGACGCTTCTTATCCGCGTACACAGTATCCAGCAACATTTCCAACATCAAATCGGCTGCTGCTTCCATATCCTCATACATCACCTTACACTTTAGCTCAAAGGTTACTGTAGCTTTATCAAAATCATCCGCATGGGTATAAATATTGGTAACAGGATTAATCCCGCCGGTTACTAAGTTAATTTCATTAAACAAATCACTGTAGCTGTGCTTGCCGGTATCCATATACCCTATACACGCTCTTAACAGAGAAAGATACGGGAATAAATCCTGGGGAACATTTTTTGTATCAAACAACAGCCTGATATAAGCAATCCCATTGGTATAAACAGGATGTGTCAGAAGCTTTATGCCCTGAACCTCTTTTAAATCGTTCACATAATGTTGAATATCGGTTTTTAAATCCTCTCTCTTTAACAACGGTATACTTGCTACAGCCTCCGGGGTGTCCTCCCTGTCCTGATAAGCCTCCAGGGCTTCCATATCCGCCATAATCTGCTGTAACTCACCCTCACTCATGCGGGCCTTAATGTTCGCCATTTTCTCTGCAAAATCCTGCTCACGCTTTGCAGTAAGACCGGTCTCCGGATACATCACAAGAATGGTCTTGTGTGTATTTTGCAGTAAATACTTCTCAACCAGGTCTTCAAAATACCTCTGAGGCGCCTTTTCCTTCAGTGCAGTATACCTGTCATCGGCTTCTAAGTGTAAGAATGGGGCATCATCCGCATAAGTCCAGCTGTCCATAGCCATAAGCCCCCACATAAGCCCCTTTGGCCATCTGCCAAAATCAGCCTCCTTGTAACGGAACTCAAAATAATGCAGAGCTGCCATAATAGACTTCTTATCAAAGCCTTCGGCAACAATACGCTTTAATTCACGCTCAATGATGGCAACAAACTCGTCCTTTCTACTTTCATCGGCATCCTTTGCTACGATACTAAAATATGGCTGATAAATACCATCCTCAAAATTTGAATAAACATCCTTGCCAATCCCTGCATCCAACAGTGCCTGCTTGACTGGTGCACCCGGTGCAGAACAAAGTGCATAATCCAAAATTTCCAAAGCCAGACAAAGCTCTGCATCCAGACTGGTGCCTGCCACCACATTATAGCTTAAATATGCCTTGTCCTTTGTATCCTCACCCTCCATAACAGGATATGGCTTTCGAAGCTCCTTGCCCGCTTTAAAAGGCTCCTGCATCACAATTCCGGTATTTAATTCAGCAATCCCTTCATCCTCTACAGAAAAATCCTTTAAATAAGACTCATGGATAAAAAGCAGCTTCTCCCATACATCCATATTGCCATATAAATAAATAAAACTATTGGCCGGATGATACAGGGTACTGTGAAATTTCAAAAACTCTTCATAAGTCAAATCCGGAATATTATCAGGGTCACCTCCGGACTCCACACCGTAACAAGTATCCGGAAACAGAGAATTTAAAACCTCCCGCTCCATAACATCATCTGCATTGGAAAAAGCACCCTTCATCTCATTATAAACCACACCATTAATGGTAAGCGGCGCCTCCGGACTCTCCAACTCGTAATGCCAGCCTTCCTGCCTGAAAATATTCTGCTCCTCATAAATCTTTGGATAAAAAACTGCATCCAGATAAATATGCATCAGATTTTGAAAATCCTGCTCATTACAGCTGGCAATAGGGTAAAGCGTCCTGTCCGGATACGTCATCGCATTTAAAAACGTATTCAGAGACCCCTTTGCCAACTCAATAAACGGATCCTTTACAGGAAAATTCTTAGAGCCACACAAAACACTATGCTCCAAAATATGAGGCACACCGGTGGAATCTGTAGGCGGTGTACGAAAACCAATGTAGAAAACCTTGTTCTCATCCTCATTGGAAATCACAGCCACCCTGGCTCCCGTCCCCTTATGCCTCAGACGATAAAGAATGGCATTTAAATCCTTGCTCTCCCTCTCCTCTTCTATACAATAAAAATCTAAAACCTGCTCCTTTACACTCATAAAACACCTCAAAAAACAATATATACATAGAGTTTAACATATTTTTCAAAATTATCCAACTATTAAAATAAAACTTTTAACGTACAAAAGCTGCCGCAAACGCGACAGCCCTGTATGTAGCTTCAATAACAAAAATTATTTGAGCCAGTCGCATGGGAGCGAACTGGCTCGTGTAAAAGGGGAATTTTACTTAATAAAAATTAAGTAAGCGCCTATGCGCATTATTAATATAACACACCTTTCGACAAAATGCAATACTTTTTTTAAAAATTTTTTCAAGCATTTTTCAGGTCATTTTTACACCGAAAATGTCATAATGGCAAGCTTAGAAAACTGTATTTCCTGAACGACAATGCCCAGCTTTTCCTTCTCTGATTTAGAGAGTGCCACGAACTCTTTCAGTTTATAAACATGTTCCTTGTAAATCCATTCTGTCCTGCCGAACATGTGCTTTACCTCTGTCAGCTGTGACACCTTGACCTTGGTGCGCAGCTGGGCAAAAACTTCATATGCATAGCCTTCATGCTTCATGTAATAAAAGATACTTTCAAAAGTATCCTCTTGGTCAACTTCCTGTAAAATATGCCGCATCATGATAGAGCGGAATTTAAATGGTATTTCCTCTTCCTTTGCAATGTCTCCAAAGCTAAATCTGGCACCAACGTACAGCGCCCCTGTATCCTGTAAAATATATCTATAGTCTTGATAATCTAACATTACGAATTTTTTCCTTCAAAGTATTCAATCGTATCTCCACTTAAGCGAATGGCCTCTTCAATGTCTTCGATAGCAATGCCGGTTTCTTTGGCTAACTCTAATGGGGTAATCTTTTTACGTAAATCCTCTGAAAGCTCTTTTGCTGCATCAGAGACTTTATTGACTAAATCGATAGCCTTCTGGTCCTCTTTCACCTGTTCAGCATTAAGGCCGATATACTCCTCCATGCCGTCCATAATCATTTTGGCAAGCATGCCCTCTGCCTCAGATGCATTTTCCAAAGCCCCCAGCATGGATACACCCATGGCCAAAGCCACATTGCCTTCCCCAATCAAATCCTCCAGATACACACCCTGCCCTGCATATAGCTTGGCAATCTCCACCACCTGTGGTAAAAACAAAAGTGTCAATTTCTCCTGGGCGGACTTGTCCCCTGCCATAGCAGACAGGGTAATGGCCTCTCTTTCCCCGGAGGTTACTTCCGGTAAATATTTTAACTCCTCCAGATAGGTATCCAGATAGTCTACATCTTCCTCGGACAAAAAACTGTCCGGATCTACAGCCTCCTCAATACCGATCTTTTGCTTATGCAGATAATCATACACCATCTCCATCTGCTCCGGACCAAACTCCAAAGGAGCAAAGGCAGTCTCTACCTGCTCCCTTGAAACGATATGATTTTGCTCCTTGGCCACACTTTTAATATATTCTAAGGTTTTTGCAAACAATAGCTCTTTTTCCATATTTCCCTCTCATTTCCAAGCCCCGGCAACCAGGGTATTCTACACATTTTCTGTCCTTTACTTAATATGCTCATGGGTAAACAAATGATTAGAGCAATATTCATAATTACCGTTACATTTACTGCAAAATCTAAATTCCAGATTAGAATCCAACTCGTCCGTAACACCGCAGATAGTACATTTATGCCTGTGAGCCGGTGCCATTTTAACGGCCTTTTTCACTTCCTGATTATACTTCTGTCTGCGGATAATCTGCTTTGGATTAATGGCCACCTTATTAGTCAAAAGGAAAATCCCCATATTTAACAATGCTGCACCAACCGCAAACTTTACAAAGAAAGCACCTGTAATAAACGTGTATACCAACAAGAGCAAGTCAATAATGCCCAGAACCTTTACTTTAAGCGGAATCACAAAAAATACCAAAACCTGCATATCCGGAAAGGTGGCTGCATATCCCATAAAAATAGCCAGATTAATATAATACGTTGAAAAAGCGGCAAGTGCACCTAATGCAGAATAATATGCCAAAAATTCGCCGGTAGCACCCATCACATACTTCAAATATGCCAGCATCAGAAAACTGGAAATAATGGTAAGCACAACGCCACCCAAAATATATTTGCTGTACTTGGCAGTGCCCCAGATATTTTCAAGCAACGTACCTATTCTGTAATAAAAATAAAGCATAATCAGCGTAAAAAAGTCAAAACGATCCGGTGGAATCACAAGCCAGGTAACCAGTCGCCATACCTGTCCCTTTAAAATCTGGTAAGGGTCCAGTGTTAAATAAGGCAAAAGATTCGGACTGACAATCTGCAAAATATATCCAATAGCATATCCTGCTATAAGTAAAGCGGTTAGATTTGGAATACCAAAATTTTTCCTGGAATTTTTATTGTACTGTATCATAAAATTATACCCTTTCAAAGATAGTCACTTTATTTATCATACCAAACCTTTTGCAGAAAGTAAATAAACTAAAATCCTATCTATAAAACTTTTTTGTTAAATTTATACTTTTTTTATATTCTTTTATTATTTTTTAAATTTTCCCATGTAGTTTTTAATACTACATGTGTTGAACTTCTGAATAATTTGACGTATAATGTAAGATGTTGAAAATTTTTATCTTTCATTTAGAAGTATTTTCAACTCTTGTAGAAAGTGAGTAATTGATTATGAAGCATTATTTAGGTATTGACATTGGTTCTACCACTGTCAAAATCGTACTCCTGGATCAGGAACATAAAATTTTATTTTCAGATTATCAAAGGCATTTTGCCAATATTCAGGAAACATTGACAGAACTCCTTTCCAAGGCCTCTGCCGTTCTGGGTGACTTAACGGTACATCCTATGATTACCGGTTCCGGCGGCTTAAGTCTTGCCAATCATTTAGAGGTTCCTTTTAATCAGGAAGTTATTGCAGTTGCTACTGCGTTAAAAGAATTGGCACCACAAACCGATGTTGCTATTGAACTTGGTGGTGAAGATGCCAAGATTATTTATTTCGAAGGCGGCAATGTGGAGCAACGTATGAATGGCATCTGTGCCGGTGGTACCGGTTCCTTTATTGACCAGATGGCATCTTTGCTTCAGACAGATGCAGCCGGACTTAATGAATATGCCGCAAATTATCAGTCTTTATACACCATTGCGGCCAGATGCGGCGTGTTTGCCAAAACAGACATCCAACCCTTAATTAACGACGGCGCTACCAAGGAGGATTTGGCCGCTTCTATTTTTCAGGCTGTGGTAAATCAGACCATATCCGGTCTGGCCTGCGGCAAGCCTATTCGCGGACATGTTGCTTTCTTAGGCGGTCCTTTACACTTCCTTTCGGAGTTAAAAAAGGCCTTTATCAGAACCCTGAAATTAGATGATGAGCATGTTATAGAAGCACCTTATCCACATTTATATGCAGCCATTGGTTCCGCTCTGACTGCCAAAGAGGATTGTTCTATTCAGCTGTCTGCCCTTATAGAAAAGCTGGCAGGCAAAATCCATCTGGACTTTGAAGTAGAGCGTATGGAGCCTTTATTTAAGAGCCAGGCTGATTTTGATGCTTTTAAGGCTCGTCACGATGCCCACCAGGTAACCAAGGGAGATTTGGCCACCTATCACGGCAGAGCTTTCTTAGGCATTGATGCCGGCTCTACTACTACCAAGGTTGCCGTTGTAGGCGAAGATGGTACTTTATTATATAGTTTTTATGCAAATAACGATGGTTCTCCGTTAGAGACTGCTATCGGTGCCATGAAGGAAATTCTAGCCATAAAGCCTGCCGACACCCATATTGTACGCTCCTGTTCCACCGGCTATGGAGAAGCATTAATGAAGGCTGCTTTTTTACTGGATGATGGTGAGGTCGAAACCGTTGCTCACTATTACGCTGCCGCCTTTTTCAATCCTGAGGTTGATTGTATTCTGGACATTGGCGGTCAGGACATGAAATACATACGAATCAAAAATAAAGCCGTTGACAAGGTGCAGCTAAATGAAGCTTGCTCCTCCGGCTGTGGTTCTTTTATTGAGACCTTTGCCAAGTCCTTAAACTATTCCGTAGAGGACTTTGCTAAAGAAGCTCTTTTTGCCGAGCATCCTATTGATTTAGGCACCCGCTGCACCGTATTTATGAATTCCAAGGTAAAGCAGGCTCAAAAGGAAGGCGCTACCGTGCCCGACATTTCTGCCGGCCTTGCGTATTCTGTAATCAAGAATGCCCTTTACAAGGTTATCAAAGTAGCAGATGCTTCTGAGCTTGGTAAACATATTGTAGTACAAGGCGGTACTTTTTATAATAATGCGGTACTGCGCTCTCTGGAAAAAACTGCAGGCATAGAAGTAATCCGCCCTGATATTGCAGGTATTATGGGTGCCTTTGGTGCTGCCTTAATTGCCCGTGAACAATATCAGACATCCGCCACAGAAACCACTATGCTCTCTCTGGAGGAAATTCAAAATCTGGAATTTACCACTACCATGACCAAATGTCGTGGATGTACCAACAACTGCCGTCTTACCATTAACCGCTTTACCGGTGGCAGACAGTATATCAGCGGCAACCGTTGCGAACGAGGCCTTGGCATATCCAAGAAAAAGAAAGACGTTCCGAATTTATTTGATTATAAGCTTCACCGCATGTTTAATTATGAACCTTTGGAGGTTACTGCTGCCCCGCGAGGCATCGTAGGCATTCCTCGTGTTTTAAATATGTACGAGAACTATCCGTTCTGGTTTACTTTCTTTACCAAGTTGGGCTACAGAGTGATTGTTTCACCACTGTCCAACCGTAAAATTTACGAGCTGGGCATCGAATCCATTCCGTCAGAATCCGAGTGCTACCCTGCAAAATTAGCCCACGGACATGTAAAATGGCTTATGGAACAGGGGGTAGATTTTGTATTTTATCCTGCACTCTACTATGAAAGAAATGAAACCCCTGAGGCCGGCAACCATTATAACTGCCCAATCGTCACCTCATATAGTGAAAATATCAAAAATAATATGGAGGAAATTACAAGCGGTCAGGTAAAGCTTCGCAATCCTTTTTTAAGCTTTGCTTCCCTTGATGTAGCTGCCGAAGCAATTGTTGCAGAATTCAAAGAAATTCCTGCCGAGGAAGTTCGAGAAGCCTGCAGAGCCGGTTGGGCTGAATTAGAAAAAGCACACCTGGATATACAGGAAAAAGGGGAGGAAACACTCGCTTATCTGGAGAGAACCGGAAAACGCGGCATTGTGCTTGCAGGTCGCCCATACCACTGCGACCCGGAAATCAACCACGGTATTCCTGAAATGATTACCTCCTTTGACATTGCAGTTTTAACGGAGGACTCTGTTTCTCACCTGGCAAACCCTGACAGGCCGCTTATTGTGTCCGACCAGTGGATGTATCATTCCAGGCTGTATCGTGCGGCCGAATATGTCAAAAAAACGGAGTATCTGGACTTGATACAGTTAAACAGCTTTGGTTGTGGTCTGGATGCTGTTACTACCGACCAGGTTCATGACATTCTGGATGGTTCTGACAAAATATATACCTGCTTAAAAATTGATGAGGTCAACAACCTTGGAGCTGCCCGCATTCGCGTACGCTCTCTCCTCTCTGCTATCCGCGTGCGTGAACGCATGAAAAAAGAGCGCGAGCTTCATTCCAGCGCCCACAACCGCGTGATTTTTACAGAGGAAATGCGTGCAAATTACACCATTCTCTGTCCACAAATGTCTCCAATCCACTTTAACATTTTGGAGCCGGCAATGCGGCAGTGTGGTTATAACTTAGTAATTTTGCAAAATGACAACAAGCACTCCGTAGATGTGGGCCTAAAGTATGTCAACAACGATGCCTGCTACCCTTCTTTATTGGTGGTAGGTCAGTTAATGGAGGCTTTGTTATCCGGTAAATATGATTTAGACCGTACCGCGCTGATTATGACGCAAACCGGCGGCGGCTGTCGTGCCTCCAACTATGTAGGCTTTATCCGCAGAGCTTTAGACAAAGCAGGAATGCCGCAAATACCGGTAATTTCTCTGAATTTGACCGGCATGGAAGCTAACCCGGGCTTCAAGGTAAATGTCAGCCTGCTGACACGCCTTGCTGTCAGCGCTGTCTTTGGTGATATTTTCATGCGCTGTCTTTATAGAATGCGTCCTTATGAGGAAGTACCCGGCAGTGCTGATGCGTTACACCAAAAATGGGAAGCCAAATGTAAAGAATTTGTTTCTGCAAAACACATAAACATCTTAAAATTTAATAAAATGTGCCGACAGATTATTGAAGAATTTGATGCTTTACCGATAAAAGACATGAAAAAGCCAAGAGTTGGTATTGTAGGTGAGATTCTTGTTAAATTCTCTCCTACTGGAAATAATCACATAGTGGAGCTTTTAGAGCACGAAGGTGCAGAGGCCGTAATGCCTGACCTGATTGATTTCATGCTTTACTGCTTCTACAACCAAATTTACAAGGCTGATCACTTAGGCACCAGCAAAAAGGCCGCTACTGTCAGCAAACTTGGCATCAAGGCGATTGAACTTATCCGTTTAAGTGCCCGCAAGGCTCTTCGTGCCAGCAAACACTTTGATGAACAGGCCAACATCTACGAATTAGTAAAATATGCTGAGCCAATCGTTTCCATCGGCAACCAGACCGGCGAAGGCTGGTTCTTAACAGGTGAAATGATTGAATTATTACATAACAACGTGCCAAACATCGTCTGCACCCAGCCATTCGGCTGCCTGCCAAACCACGTAGTTGGCAAAGGCGTAATTAAAGAGCTTCGTAAGCGCTACCCTGCAGCCAATATCGTCGCTATTGACTACGACCCCGGGGCTAGCGAAGTCAACCAGCTGAACCGCATTAAACTCATGCTTTCTACGGCACATAAAAACCTGTAAATTCTGGTTTGTGGGGGTGACGAATAATTGCTCCCTCCCGGTTAAACTATGTTTTGCTAAGGACAGCGCTATAAGTCCTTTTAGAACCCGCTCTCGCTCAGTGAAAGGCTGCAGCGGTACTAAGTTCAGCTGCGGT
>JAFXDD010000048.1 GCA_017516285.1 Lachnospiraceae bacterium | reverse complement strand
GTAAATTAATTCGGTCTCTTAAGGCGCTGCACAAAGCAGAGCGTCTTTCTTTGTCAATATTTTGCGGATGCCGCAAAGTACTTCATCCAAATCCAAACCCGCAACGGGAATTTCGTATTCGGCTATTCAAGCTATTTTCCTCGCCCCCCTTGACGCGCCTCCCTTTCATGCTTTATACTGTTTTTAGTGGAAAATACTAATTTTGCAGAGAAGACTTGTAGCTTTACTGTTAGTATTTTCCAAATAAAATTATAGGTTAGGTGAGCATTATGTACATGGATGATTACAAACGCTGGCTGGAGGCTGATTTAGAGGATGCTGCTTTAAAGGAAGAGCTAGAGGCTATCGCCGGCAATGAAGAAGAAATTAAGGACCGTTTTGCGGTTTCTTTAGCATTTGGTACTGCGGGCCTTCGTGGTGTATTAGGGGCAGGTACAAATCGTATGAATATTTATGTGGTTCGTCAGGCTACACAGGGTCTTGCAAACTGGGTAAAGACGCAGGGGGGCAATCAGTTGGTTGCGATTAGTTATGACAGCCGTATCAATAGTGATGTTTTTGCAAAGACTGCAGCGTGTGTGTTGGCAGCAAATGGTATTAAGGTGCGCATTTACGATGCGTTGATGCCGGTTCCGGCACTGAGCTTTGCTACTCGTTACTATGAGGCAAATGCAGGTATTATGGTAACTGCTTCCCACAATCCGGCCAAGTACAATGGCTACAAGGCTTATGGTCCGGATGGTTGTCAGATGACCGATGAAGCGGCAGATATCGTATATGCTGAAATTCAGAAAACAGATATTTTAACAGGTGTCAAGATGATGTCCTTTGAGGAAGGTATGGCAGCAGGTCTTATTGAATACGTTGGTGAGGATTGTAAGGAAGCACTTTACGCAGCCATTGAGGCAAGAAGCGTACGTCCGGGTCTGTGTCAGACTGCAGGATTAAAGCTTGTTTACTCTCCGTTAAATGGTTCCGGTCTGGTTCCGGTTATGCGTATTTTAAAGGATATCGGTATTGAGGATGTGACGATTGTTCCGGAGCAGCAGTATCCGGATGGCAATTTCCCAACTTGTCCGTATCCAAACCCTGAGATTTTTGAAGCACTTCGCTTAGGTCTGGAATTGGCACAGAAGTCCAGTGCAGATTTAATGTTAGCTACGGACCCTGATGCAGACCGTGTGGGAATTGCTATTAAGTGCCCTGACGGTACATATCAGCTTGTTACCGGTAATGAAGTAGGTGTGCTTTTACTGGATTACATTTGTGCAGGTCGTATCGAGAATGGCACCATGCCGGCAAATCCGGTAGCAGTGAAGTCTATCGTTTCTACACCTTTAGCAGATGCAGTGGCAGCTCATTACGGTGTGGAGATGCGTAGTGTACTTACAGGCTTTAAGTGGATTGGTGATCAGATTGCAGGCTTAGAGGCAGCTGGTGAGGTGGATCGCTTTATCTTTGGGTTTGAAGAAAGCTACGGCTATCTGGCAGGCCCTTATGTACGTGACAAAGACGCGGTTATAGGTTCTATGCTTATTTGTGAAATGGCAGCATACTATCGCAGCATCGGCTCTTCCATCAAGCAGCGTTTAGAGGAAATTTACGCTCAGTACGGCCGTTATCTCAATAAGGTGGACAGCTTCGAGTTCCCTGGTCTTTCCGGTATGGACAAAATGGCAGGCATTATGAATGGTCTGCGTGAGAATCCTCCAAAGGAAATCGGAGGCTACGCCGTAGTAAAGGTTACTGACTACAAGAAACCGGAAGAAACCGGTCTCCCGGCTGCAAATGTTTTGATTTACGG
Organism: Lachnospiraceae bacterium; assembly: GCA_017516285.1. The sequence goes on along the minus strand of JAFXDD010000048.1, from coordinate 8,010 downwards.
GCTTGAAGGCGGTGCTACGGTAGTGGTTCGTCCTTCCGGTACAGAGCCAAAGATTAAGACCTATTTTACTACGCTTGGCAAAGACCTTGCTGAGGCAGAGGCACAGAAAGCAGTACTTGCAGAGGCAATGAAACCATTGTTTGCATAATTTGAAATATGTAAGTATTTATGACAGAGGCAAATAGCTGAAATGGCGAATTGCCTCTGTTTTTTTGTATATCTAAATTGCAGTTTTAAGGATTTGATATATTGACTTTTAGTTTTTGTTATGTTATTATTTGAAAGAAATAAATTTCACAATAGAGCAAATTGATAGAAATAAATTCTAAGCATGAAATGAGGTGTCATATGATACTTGCAAAGATACACAATAAATACAATACACTGACAGAGACAGAGAAAAAAATCGCTAATTATGTGCTGCAAGATCCTCGTCAGATTACCGGGCTGACAATAAAAGAACTGGCTGCAAATTGTGGCACGGTTCAATCTGCAGTCATCCGCTTTTGTAAATCCATAGAGGTAGCGGGCTTTGCTGACTTAAAGCTTGCTCTGGCAAGAGAAACTGCAGCCGAGGAGTCGATGGAAGGTTTGCCGGCCTTTAGTAGGACAGACGATACAAAGACCATTTTTCAGAAAGTATTCTCCTCAGGAATACATACCTTAAAGGATACTCTCTCCATGCTGGATTTTGACAAGTTGGAGAAAATTGTGAATTTGCTGGCTGACGCAAAAAGTGTCTACATTTTTGGTATAGGAACGTCCTCCACAGTTGCAATGGATGCGGGATATCGTTTCAGTCAGTTTGGTATTCCTGCGCATGCTTGCACAGATTCACTTTTTATGAATGTTATTGCCGGTAATTTAAAGGCTGGAGATGTTGCTTTTGGTATATCTCACAGTGGGCAGACAAAGTCTGTGGTGGATGCTTTGCGTCGGGCGGGGAGTGTGGGAGCATCTACCATTGCACTTACCAGTTTTGCTGACAGCAAGCTTAGTCAGGAAAGTGACCTGAGCATTTGCGTATATTCGGATGAGAAGAATTATCCTGTGGAGGCAGTATCTGCACGGGTTGCACACATTTGTGTCATTGATGCATTGATGATGACACTTGGTATCAAGCAAAGTGGTGGTTTTGAAAAGCATATTGCGATTCGAAATGAAGCATTGAAGGATATTCGATATTGATACATGTAAGATAGCGAAAGAGGTGTGAATTATCATGAATATTTTTTTTACTACATTAAACCAAATGGCCTTTTTATTTTTGCTTATTTTCTTGGGGTTTGTGCTTTGTAAGAAGAAGCTGCTGCCCGAGAATGCTGCCGGGATTCTTTCTAAGTTAGAAAACTACATATTTATACCGGCACTTGTACTGAAAACCTTTTGTGAAAATTTTACTGCTGAGAAGATAGGTGCAGCGGGAACCATTTTTTTAACCAGTTTTATCATGGCCTTAATTATCATACCTGTTGCTGTATTAGCAGCCAGACTTTGCAGCAAGAGTAAGTATATTCAAAATATTTATACTTATGGTCTGGCCTTTTCCAATTTTGGCTTTATGGGAAATGCGGTAGTAGGTGCACTTTTCCCGGATGTTTTTTTCGAATATCTGATTTTCACATTGCCCCTGTGGATAATGATTTATCTCTGGGGAGTACCGGTTCTGTTACTTTCTGAAGCCGGGCAAAAACAGAGTCTAAAGGAAAGGCTGCGTTCCTTCTTAAATCCCATGTTTTTAAGCATGCTGGCAGGAATGATTATTGGTTTGAACAGTGTAACACTGCCAGACTGGTTGACTTCTGCTGCATCCTCCTGTGCAGGATGTATGTCTCCCATTGCTATGCTGCTGACAGGTATTACGGTAGCAAACGCTGATTTAAAGAAAATTTTTACGAATGTAAGTATTTATGCGGTTTCTATTATTCGGCTGGTGCTGTTCCCCTTGGTAATGATGACTGTACTGTACATATTGAAGCTGGATAATACACTGACAATTTGTGCTATATGTTCTGTTGCTATGCCGTTGGGATTGAATACGATTGTAATTCCAAGTGCCTACGGAAAGGATACGACAGTTGCTGCCGGTATGGCAATCATTTCACATTTATTGTCTTGCATTACGATACCGGTGATATTTGCTGTGATGATGATTGCTTTTAGTTTGGAAGTATAGTATAATTTCCCTGTCGGTTGGTCTCAGACTGTCCGGCAGGATTTTAAGTTTGACGACAGGACTTTAATAAGGCTGTTTTTGAATATGGAGTTATCATGGGAAAGCTTTTAAATACCAAAAACATCTACAAAATAATTGCTATAGGAGCATTAGCACTTTTAATACTGGGCATTATTCCCCTCATATACATCGGGCGGTATGCGCATCCATGTGCAGATGATTTTACCTATGGGTACTATACCCATGCCATCTGGAGCACTACCAAATCTTTGCCGCAGACTCTGCAGTGGGCTTTTCGGCAGGTGAAAATTACTTATGATACCTGGCAGGGTACCTTTTCCTCTGCATTTTTGATGGCGCTTTCACCGGCAATCTGGGGCGAAGAGTATTATTTCCTGTCACCAATCATTTTGATTGGCATGATGTTGGTGGCGTATTTTAGCTTGGGGTATGTGATACTCGTCAAGCTTTTGCGTACATCCAAGAGCATCTGGGTTATTATCAGCAGCCTCGTTATCTTTCTGATTATTGAAACGGTGCCGTCGCCGGTAAATGCGTATTATTGGTACAATGGCGCCGTTCATTATAATTTTATGCACAGTTGTATGATACTTTTGTTTGCAGCTATGCTTGGTGTGGAAAACGGCTCCGGTCGTGTAAAAGAAATACTTTTATATATTGCGGCTTGTATTTTAAGTGTACTTTGCGGTGGCTCCAATTATTCTACAGCACTCATAGGATTTCTGGGATTGACTTTTTTGATTGGTCTGAAATGGCTTCTGGGACAAAGAAAATTGTGGAAATTACTTCCGTGGGGAATTTATGCGTTTTCTTTCTATAAAAATGTTACAGCCTTTGGAAATACGATCAGGCAGAGCAATTTTACACAGGCAAGCCCGGTAAAAGCGGTGGCGGATTCCTTTATTCAGGGGGTTCACTGGTCTCGTCATTGGTTTACCCTGCAGATAGTTTTATTTGTACTGCTGCTGATACCGTTTTTGTGGAAAGCAATGGAAAATACAAGGTTTAAGTTTCCGGTGCCGGTAGTGGTGTCTGCATTAAGTTTGTGCGCTATATCCTGCATGTTTACGCCTAGTTTATATGCCATGGGAGGTTCAGGCCCTGACCGCTTGATAAATATCATTAAAATGTGGTTTTGTCTGTTGCTTTTCGTGAACGAAGGTTACTGGCTGGGATATATTCGCTGCAAAGCGGCAGAGGGACGACCTGTCTTTCTCCACAAGATGATACAACAAGTGGTACAGCATGTAAAAAGAAATCTGATTGTGAATAAAGGCTTATCCAGAAAGGTGGTAATGACTTCAAACGTAGGTATCATTATTTATACCGCAGCAATTCTCTGCCTGTTATTCATAAGCTTCATTGTAAATGTAGAGACTCGCCAGTTTGATTATGGTGCATACGCAGCATATGTTTCTTTAAAGGCCGGGGAAGCACAGACCTACGATCGGGAATACAAGGAGCGACTGGAGATATTAAATGGCCCAGACAAGGAAGTTACATTAAAGCCGTTTTCGGTCAAGCCATGGTTACTTTACTTTGATGATATCACCGAAGATGCTGCGGATTGGAGAAATGGCGCTGTGGCAAATTGGTATGGTAAGGATAGCGTGGTTTTGGGGGAGTAGTGGCGAATATATTGACATATTTTTCCATATATTATAAAATAGTTGCAGATGAAACAGTTTCATCTGCAACTATTTGTGTATTAGAGGTGTTTTATGGCAACGATTATGAGGAAAATGAATATCATCAGCAGGTGTGAGAGTATATATCGTACCCAACAGCTGGCGGAGGAGCTGCCGGGTATTTTTCACAGTTATATTTTGTGTATATGCAGGCATCCGGGGATGAGTCAGGATAAGCTGGCCAAGCATTTGTGTTTGAATAAAAGTAATGTGACCAGGCATCTGACCAAGCTGGAGCAGAAGGGGTATATCGAGCGAAGGGTGTGTGCAGAGGATAAGCGGGAGCTTTTGGTGTATCCTACACAGCAGATGTTGGATTTACATCCTCAGGTGGTGGGGATTACAAGGGAGTGGAATGCTTTGGTTGCAGCAGATGTGACAGAGGAGGAGCTGGAGGTTTTTCACAGGGTTTTGGACAAGATGCTGGAGAAATCCAAGGCCATTGTGTATGGGGAGGACAATATAAGGGATGATAGTTTACGGGGAGGAGAAGGTGCATGAAGATAGTTTTTAAGTATTTGAGAGTCTATTATGGTCGTATGACTTTGGGGCTTGGTATTAAGGTGGCAGGTACTCTGGTGGAGTTGATGCTTCCATATATTTTAAGTCATATTCTTGCGGATGTCATCGGAAAGGATATGTCTGAAATTATTTTCTGGGGTGTTTTGATGATTGTATGTTCCGGTGTGGCATGCCTGTGCAATGTGATAGCCAATCGTATGGCGGCCCGGGTATCCCGCAATTTTGCGGAGAAAATGCGTCAGGATTTGTTTATTAAGACTCTTAGGTTGTCTGCGGCACAGACGGACAGGTTTACCATTCCTTCTTTGGAGTCCCGTATTACTACGGATACATATAATGTGCATCATTTTATTAATATGATTCAGCGTATGGGTGTGCGTGCACCGATTTTATTAATGGGCGGTATTGCCATCACTTTGTTTATGGATGCCTCTCTATCACTCGTAATGATTGCTATATTGCCTTTTATTTTTGTGACGGTATATTTTATATCCAGGAAGGGTGTGCCTCTTTATACACGGGTACAGCACTCTGTGGACGGTATGGTACGTGTGGTGCGTGAGGACACCCAGGGCATTCGCGTCATTAAGGCTTTGTCCAAGACGGATTATGAGCACCGCAGGTATGATGCGGTTAATCGTAATCTGGTTAAGGATGAAATTCGTGCAGGTGTCATTATGGGCAGTGTAAACCCGGTCATGACCATGTTTATGAACGTGGGCAGTGTGGCAGTTATTGCGCTTGGCGCGGTGCGGGTGTCAGGGGGATTGTCCGAGCCGGAAACAATTATTGCCTTTATGCAGTATTTTACCCAGATTTCCATGGCTATGATGAGTGTAACCCGTATGTTTGTGATGTACACTAAGTGTGCCGCAAGTGCCGGGCGTATTGCGGAAGTGCTGAATGCAGAAGAGGATATTACGGTGCAGTCCAAATCCGAATATCGGGATAAAGATACAAAGGCTCATATCTGCTTTGATAAGGTAAGCTTTTCCTATAACGGTAAGCGCAATAATCTGGAGCAGATTAGCTTTAGTCTGCCAAAGGGTGGTACTCTTGGTATTATCGGGGCTACGGGTAGCGGTAAATCTACGTTGATTAAGTTGCTGTTACGCTTTTATGATGTTGGCAAGGGCGGTATTTACATAAATGGTGAGGATATTCGCACCATTCCGAAGGACAGACTGTATCAGATGTTTGGCTCTGCTTTGCAGCATGATTTCCTGTATGCAGATACCATTGAGGAAAATATCAAATTTGGTCGGGATATTTCTCATGAGTCAGTGGTGCAGGCTGCAAAGATTGCGCAGGCAGATGATTTTATTACTGCGTTTGCTGAAGGCTATGAGCATAAGCTGACCCCTCATGGCACGAATATTTCCGGCGGTCAGAAGCAACGTATATTGATTTCCCGTGCCATTGCTGCGAAGCCGGATATTCTGATTTTGGATGATAGCTCCTCCGCTCTGGATTACAAGACGGATGCGGCACTCAGAGCTGCTTTAAAGAAGCATATGCAGGATACTACAGTTATAACGGTGGCACAGCGTGTAAGCTCCGTAAAGGACTGCGATATGATTTTAGTATTGGATGAAGGCCAAATTATCGGTATGGGTACTCATGAAGAATTATTGTCAGATTGCATAGAGTATCGTGAAATAAGTGAATCACAGATGGGAGGTGCATTCGTTGAATAGTTTACAAAAAAAGGGCATTCTTTTACGTCTTTGCAGTTATGTGCTTCATTATTGGTATTTGTTTATTCCGGCAGTTATATTGACCCTGTTTTCTAATCAGCTTTCTTTGCTGGGACCAAAGTACTCCGGTAATGCCATTGATGCTATTGCAGCGGCAGGCGGCGTGGACATGCAGGGGGTATGGTATAATGTGGTTCGGATGTTAGTTTGTTATATATTATCCGCGGTGATGTCTTATCTGTTGGCCACTTTGATGATTTTTATCAGCCAGAGAATTGTGTATACCATGCGTAAGCAGGTATTTGAGAAGCTGACAAGTCTTCCGGTGGGCTACTTTGATACCCATCCTACAGGGGATATTATAAGTCATATTTCTTATGATATTGATACAATCAATAGTACTTTGGCTCACGATTTGGTGCAGATTATGACTAGTCTTTATACCGTAATCGGTTCCCTTATTTTTATGTGGAATATTTCCAGGCCATTAATTTTGGTGTTTGTGATTACGGTACCGGCAGCCATTCTTTTTACCCGTTATCGTTCTAAGCGTGTGCGGCCTCTTTTTCGTACCCGCTCCAGAAAGCTGGGTGAGTTAAATGGGTATGCAGAGGAAATGCTTTCCGGCTGTCGCTCCATTCAGGCTTATGCAAGGGAAGAGGTTATCGGAGGGCGATTTGATATCCGTAACACAGATGCCATGGATGCTTCATACGAGGCAGATTATTATGGGGCTATTATGGGACCTACGGTAAATTTTATCAATAATCTTTCTATTTCTTTGGTAATGATAATGGGTGGTATCTTGTATATGTATTCCCGGAATGGCATGGCAGAAGCAGGAAGCTTGTTTTTTATCACCTTGGGTGGTGTGGCGCAGTTTGTACAATACTCTCGTAAATTTGCAGGCCCAATCAATGAGTTTGCCAATATTTTAAGTGAATTTCAGTCTGCCTTTTCTGCAGCAGAGCGTGTGTTCAGAATTATAGATGAGGAGCCCGAAAGCCCGGATGCACCGGACGCTGTGGCGCTTGAGGATGTGAAGGGAGAAGTAAGCTTTCGTGAGGTTGTTTTTGGCTATACTCCTGATAAGGAAATTCTGCACGGTATTTCCCTTGTTGCTAAGCCTGGACAGACCATTGCCATTGTAGGACCTACGGGAGCCGGCAAAACTACCATTATCAGTTTGCTGATGCGTTTTTATGATGTAACAGGAGGCGGTGTGACGGTAGACGGCATAGATGTAAGAAATGTGACCCGTAAGTCACTGCGACATGCATATACCATGGTTTTACAGGATACATGGCTTTTTAGGGGCAGTATATTTGAAAATATTGCATATGGAAGAGAGGGTGCTACACTAGAGGAAGTAAAGGCGGCAGCCAAGGCGGCCCGTATTGACAGTTACATAGAAAGTCTGCCGGAGGGCTACGATACCGTTCTCACAGATGATGGTATTAATATTTCCAAGGGACAGCGTCAGCTGATAACCATTGCTCGTGCCATGATTTCGGACTCCGAAATGCTGATACTGGACGAGGCTACCTCAAATGTAGACTCCCGTACGGAAATCAAAATTCAGGAGGCCATGGCAGAACTGATGAAAGGCCGCACCTGCTTTGTGATTGCGCACAGACTCTCTACCATTCAAAACGCAGATAAAATCATCGTGCTACAAAATGGTAGCATTATAGAAGTGGGCAACCACGACGAACTGATGAAACGAGGCGGGTTTTACAGTACACTATATAACTCCCAGTTTAGTTAAATTCCGGTTTGTGGGGGTGACGAATAATTGCTCCCTCCCGGTTAAACTATGTTTTGCTAAGGGCAGCGCTATAAGTTCTTTTAGAACCCGCTCTCGCTCAGTGAAAGGCTGCAGCGGTACTAACCTCAGCTGCGGTGT
>JAFXDD010000047.1 GCA_017516285.1 Lachnospiraceae bacterium | reverse complement strand
CATTAAGGAATTTGCATCTCTTACCGGACTTCCTTTAACATCATATTTTTTGAGTGATGGAGAAATTAAAAAAGTGCTAAGCCACAGGTTTTAATCCTTGGCTTAGCACTATATTTTTGTATTCAACTCCCAAAGTCAGGTTAAATGAAGGGAACTGTCAATGATGCAGTTCAGGAGTGTTATTCGCAAAAATTAAAAAAACTATTGCGTATACTTGTATTATTTGTTAAAATATCTACAAAGTATTTTTTGGAAGAGAGATAATTTACAATGGAGAAAGAAATATCACAAGCTGTTGTTTCCAGACTGCCCAGATACTTCAGGTATTTAGGGGATTTAAAGGAACAGGGAATTGAACGCATTTCCTCACAGGAGCTGAGCAGGCTTATGAAGGTTACGGCTTCACAAATCAGGCAGGATTTTAATAATTTTGGTGGCTTTGGTCAGCAGGGTTATGGCTATAATGTGGCATATCTGCATGGCGAAATCAGTAAGATTTTGGGGCTTACAGAGGTACATCATCTTATTATTATAGGTGCAGGTAATTTAGGGCAGGCAATTGCCAATTACATGAATTTTGAGAAGAGAGGCTTTTTGTTCAAGGGTATTTTTGATGCAAATCCGGCACTACACGGTAAGCAGATTCGTAATATGGTAGTGCAGCCTATGGAGAATATGGAAGCTTTTATTAAGGAGCATCATATTGACATTGCAGTACTTACCATTCCAAAGACCGGTGCTGTAAGTGTGGCAGATGAGCTGGTAAAGCATGGCATTAAGGCTATCTGGAATTTTGCTCATGTGGATTTGAATGTACCGAAGGGCATCAAAGTAGAAAATGTACATTTATCAGACAGTTTAATGAAGCTGTCCTACATGTTGGCTAAGGAGCAGCAGATATAATTTTTTGTGCGCCGGGGCATTGCTTTTGGTGCACTTTTTTTGTTTGGGGAAACCAAAGGGTTCATTTTTGTATATAATAATAGTAGGTTGCGTTATGGATATTTTTAAAAGAGTTTTTGCACAAATAAATTTAAATCATATCGAAGAAAATTTAAAAAATATGCAGGCGTTAGTAGGACGGGAAAGTCGTTTTCTTGCAGTCATTAAAACCGACGGCTATGGCCACGGTGCGGTTCCTGTAGCAGAGTTTTTAGAAGGGAAAGAGGCTCTTTACGGTTATGCGGTTGCTACCATAGAAGAGGCTTTGGAGCTGAGAGGGCATCACATAAAAAAGCCTATACTGGTGCTGGGATACACTTTTCCGGAGCAGTATTCACTTTTAACAGAGCATAATATTATACCCACTGTTTTCAGAGAGGATTCTTTGCAGGCACTGTCTGAAGCGGCTGTGAAAGCCGGCAGGACGATTCCGGTGCATATTAAGGTGGATACCGGTATGAGCCGTATCGGAGTGAGTCCGGATGAAGTGGGGCTTAAATTTGTTAAGAAGGTATTAGAGACGAAGGGGCTTGAAATTAACGGTATATTTACTCACTTTGCCAGAGCGGATGAGGAAGATAAGAGCAGTGCCTTGGCCCAGTTTAAAGTGTTTAACAACTTTGTCTCAGAGGTGGAGAAGCGTTTTAGGATTACCATTCCTTTGAAGCATTGTGCCAACAGTGCCGGAATTTTGGAGTTACGAGAAAGCTCTTTTGATTTAGTCAGGGCAGGCATTGCATTGTATGGCCTGTGGCCTTCGGATGAAATGAAAAGGGAAGGCATAGATTTAAAGCCTGCCTTGTCTTTATATAGTCATGTGGTTTATATCAAGGAAGTACCTCCGGGTACACCGGTCAGCTACGGAGGCACCTTTGTAGCTGAGAAAACTATGCGGATTGCCACTATACCTGTTGGATATGGAGATGGTTATCCAAGAAGTCTGTCAGGAATAGGTTATGTACTTATTCGCGGTAAAAAGGCACCGATTTTGGGCAGAATATGTATGGACCAGTTTATGGTAGATGTAACGGATATTCCGGAGGCCCATATGGACGATGCGGTTACCTTAATCGGTAAGGATGGTTCGGAGGAGATTACCTTAGAAGAGCTTGGCCGGCTTAGCGGACGCCTTCATTATGAGTTGGTATGCGATTTGGGCAAACGTATTCCGCGCGTATATATGTATAACGGAGCTGTCACAGAAGTAAAAAATTATTTTGACAGATACCGGTTTTAGGCTTGTTTGTTTTAAAGTCAGAAAACTTTAGATGATAAATGTGAATACTGCAAGAATTTTGAGCCATACTAAGCTATGAAAGAAAAAGCTTTACATAGAAAGGAAGGCGACAGAATGAAACGTGGTGACGTTTATTATGCAGATTTAAGACCCGTAATCGGCAGTGAGCAGGGCGGTATCAGGCCTGTTTTAATTATACAAAATGATGTAGGAAACAAACACAGCCCGACTGTCATATGTGCGGCTATTACCAGTAAGTTAGAAAAGGCAAAGCTGCCTACGCACATTACCATTTCCTCAAATATGTACGATATGGAAAAGGATTCTGTTATCCTGTTAGAACAGCTGCGTACCATTGACAAAAAGCGCCTGAAGGATAAGGTTTGTCACCTGGGAGAGGATATTATGGGTCAGGTAAATAATGCCCTTGAAATAAGTTTGTCATTGGTCAACAGTCATTCAGTTGACGAAAGGGCATAAATTTGATATATTAAAAGATGGATAAGCGGGCACAGGGTGTGCCCGTACAAAAACCGGTCATGGAACCGGTGTAAGAAACAGATTAATAAGAGGAGATTTATTATGTCAGGACATTCAAAATTTGCCAATATTAAGCACAAAAAAGAAAAAAATGATGCTGCAAAAGGAAAGATTTTTACTATTATCGGTAGAGAAATTGCTGTAGCTGTTAAAGAAGGCGGTCCGGATCCGGCCAACAACTTCAAGCTTGCAAAGGTGATTGAAAAGGCCAAAGCCAACAACATGCCGAACGATACCATCGACCGCGGTATTAAGAGAGCAAGCGGTGAGCTTGGTAACGTAAATTACGAATACATTACATATGAGGGCTATGGTCCAAATGGTATTGCTATTATCGTAAATACCTTAACAGACAACAAAAACCGTACAGCAGGTAATGTCAGAAGTGCATTTACCAAGGGTCAGGGCAGCATCGGTACACCGGGCTGTGTATCCTTTATGTTTGATAAACGTGGTCAGATTATTATCGACAAGGAAGAGTGTGATATGGAAGCTGACGATTTGATGATGATTGCATTGGATGCGGGTGCAGAGGACTTTAATGAGGAAGAGGACAGCTTTGAAATCTTAACAGACCCTGACAGTCTGGATGAGGTAAAGGATGCTTTAAAGGCAGAGGGCATTGCTATGGTCAGTGCAGAGGTTACTATGATTCCTCAGAATTATGTTACTTTGACTGACGAAACAGCTATTAAGAATTTACAAAAGACCCTGGATTTATTAGATGATGATGACGATGTAGAGAGCGTATATCACAATTGGGATGAATAAGGAGAAGGTACATAGTATGAAACGTGAAACAATTTGTATACAATCCGGCTGGAAGCCGACTAAGGGTGAGCCTAGAGTATTGCCTATTTATCAGAGTACTACCTTTAAGTATGATACCTCTGAGCAGATGGGACGTTTGTTTGATTTAGAGGACAGCGGTTATTTTTATACTCGTTTACAGAATCCTACCAATGATGCTGTAGCGCAGAAAATTTGTGAGTTGGAGGGTGGTGTAGCTGCTATGCTTACCTCCTCAGGACAGGCTGCTAACTATTATGCAGTGTTTAACATCTGCGAAGCAGGTGACCATTTAATTATGAGTTCTACCGTTTATGGGGGCACCTTCAATCTGTTGACCTGTACCATGAAAAAGATGGGCATAAGTTGTACAGTGGTGGATCCGGATGCCGGCGAAGAAGAGTTAAACGCAGCATTTCAGCCAAATACCAAGTGCGTGGTGGCAGAGACTATTGCCAATCCGGCGCTTGTTGTTCTGGATATTGAGAAGTTTGCACGTGTGGCGCATGCCCATGAGGTACCACTTATTATTGATAATACCTTTGCCACGCCGATTAACTGCAGACCTTTTGAATTTGGTGCGGATATTGTGACCCATTCTACCACCAAATACATGGATGGTCATGCAATGTGTGTAGGTGGTGCTATTGTAGACAGCGGCAATTTTGACTGGAGCAAGTACCCGGATAAGTTCCCGGGACTTTGTACACCGGATGAATCTTACCACGGCATTGTTTATACAGAGAAGTTTGGCAAGGGTGCTTATATTACCAAGGCTACCAGCCAGCTGATGAGAGACTTGGGCTCTATCCAGTCTCCAATGAATGCCTTTTTATTGAATGTGGGTCTGGAAACCTTACATTTACGTATGCCTCGTCATTGTGAGAATGCGCAGAAGGTTGCAGAGTTTTTGGAGGCGCATGAAAAGGTTGCATGGGTAAATTATCCCGGTCTTAAATCCAACAAGTATTATGAACTGGCACAGAAGTATATGCCAAATGGTTCCTGCGGTGTTATCAGCTTTGGCTTAAAGAGCGGCAGGATAGGTGCAGCTAATATGATGGATAATTTAGAGCTTGCTGCTATTGTTACCCATGTTGCAGATGCCAGAACCTGTGTACTGCATCCGGCCAGTCACACACACCGTCAGATGAATGACGAGCAGCTGGTTGAAGCCGGTGTAGCACCGGATTTGATCCGTTTATCCGTTGGTATTGAGAACGTTGAAGATATTATTGCTGATTTAGCGCAGGCTATTGATAAAGCATAATCAGGAAGGAAAAATATGTACAAGTTAGCGATTGTAGTTCCATGTTACAAGGAAGAAGAGGTATTGGAGATTTGTTCCGAGGCGTTAAGAGGTGTTTTGGCTGATTTGATTGGGAAAGGCAAAATTACCGAGGACAGCTTTGTGATGTTCGTAAATGACGGCAGTAAGGACCGTACCTGGGAGCTCATTGAGAGTGAGCATGCCAAATATCCTGTTCAGGTAAAAGGTGTAAATCTGGCAGGCAATGTAGGGCATCAATATGCTCTGACGGCAGGTCTTATGGTTGCAAAGGATATGTGTGATATTTCCATTTCCATTGATGCGGATTTACAGGATGATGTGGCCGTGATTGAGGATATGGTGGATGCATACTATGCCGGTAACGATATTGTTTATGGCGTACGCAATGACAGAAGCACGGATACCTTCTTTAAACGTGCAACGGCTCAGGGTTTTTACAAGTTCATGGAGATAATGGGTGTGAAAACCGTTTACAATCATGCAGACTTTCGTCTGATGAGTAAGCGTGCACTGGAGCATTTTAGCAAATTTAAAGAATCTAATTTGTTCCTTCGCGGCATGATGCCTCTTATTGGCTACAATACTACCAGTGTTTACTATAGTCGTAAGGAGCGTGTGGCCGGAGAAAGCAAGTATCCTTTGAAGAAAATGCTTGCTTTGGCATTTAACGGCATTACTTCCTTTAGTGTGAAGCCTATCAGTCTGATACTTGGTCTTGGTGTAGTTATTATTGCTTTAGCTGTTTTGGCTGCCATTTATGCATTGGTAGCACATTTCATGGGAAATACCGTGCCGGGATGGACTTCTTTAATGGTGTCCATCTGGTTTTTGGGAGGCGTCCAGCTTTTTGCCATCGGACTGGTTGGTATGTATATCGGTAAGATTTACATGGAAGTAAAAGAACGACCTCGTTATAACATAGAAAAGATACTGAATTAATAACACAGTTTGTGTGCAAAAGATACTTAATTTTGTTTAGGAGTACTATGAAGCGATTATTATCCATACCGGAATTTTTAATATGGCTTGTATTTACTGTAATTGCAGGCTTTGGATATGCCTTTTCTTTTTTTGAATACGTAAACAATCGGACCGGACTGTCCATTGTGGATATTGTAATGCCTACGCTGGTATGGATTTTACTTGCTGCAATTTGTGCCTTTTTACTCCGTATTGCACAAAATACCCAGTGCTTTGTGCAGTTTTCTAAGGGTGAGGCGGTCTTTTTAGAAGGCAGTATTCTGGTGCTGTTACTGGTGGGAGGCTTTATATTCCGCTTTGTGGACTATTTTAGAGGCGTTTGGCCAATCATTCCGGAAAATGAATTTTTTCAGTATGCCCAGGTGTCACAGGATGCCGTCGTTTATATGAATCCCCATCCGGCTTCCAGATTATACGTAGGTTTCTTACATATAGTTTGTCTCTTTTTGGGGAATATATATGAAGCAGGCGCATTTGTGCAGTTTTTATTGCTTATAGCAGCAGTGGTGTTTTGGTATTTTGCCATCCGTAAAGCTTTTGGAATAGTAACAGCTTTGTTTTTTACTGCCGGTGCCATGCTTTTGCCGGACAGCATTGCAGTCAGCATGCAATGTAATCCAATGATGCTGCTATTTGTGATTTATGGTATGATTGCGTTAATCATAGCCTGTTATGCACAGAGTGAATGCCGTGGTGTATTGGCATTTTTGTGTGAGCTTTTTATAGGTGCATGCATTATGTGGGCTATTTTACTTGATATTTCCGGCTGGGGCTTTGTGATAATAGGTGGGCTTGCGCTTAGAAAGCACAAAAAGAACCTTAAAAAGAAAAGCTTTGTTACACCTATTGCAGCCATGCTGGGGATTATGCTTGGTGAGAAGGCATTTACGATTGCACAGACTTTCCTTTACGGCATGACTTATCGGGAGGCCGGCAGTTTCCTCAGTTATCCATATCTTTTTTCTGATTTTAAGCTGCCGGATATAGAGTGTATACAGGCATTTGTATTTTCTCTTGGTACTCGTCCGATATTTATTGTATCTATTGTAGCGATTATCATATATTGGCTGTTACAGGAAAAGGGTGCATTTACCTGGATTATGTTTGGTACTGTGCTTTTACTTATCGGACAGTTCTTTGGTTTGGATACATATATGTCTCATGATTTCTTTATTTACATGAGTCTGGTGGTTATGTCTGGACTTTCCGTACAATGTTATTTACAGTTTGCAGGAAGTCATTTGATGGATCAAGAAGAGCTTACGGATAGCAGAAGTTTGCCGGATATTACAAAGGAAAAGACTTTAGAAAAGGAAGAGCCGCAGGTCACGATTGTTCGCTTTGAAGAAGAGCCTGCTGTGACTGTGCCGCCTAAGTCTGCAGAAGAGCCTTTGATATTTATTCCGAAGAGCATGGAGATACCAAAAAGAGTATCTAAGCCAAAGGTGGATTTTGGTATAGAGGTGTCAGAGGACAAGCTGCATTTTGACTATCAGGTTGAAGAAAACGCAGATTTTGATATATAAAATTTAATAATTTGTGCATACTAAAAGGCGAGATGAACTCTCGTCTTTTTATTTTTAGGTCCATCAAGGATTGAGGGATTTAAGGAGTTCCAAGCGGATTTGTCCTCTTGGTTCCTTGCGCAAGGAGGGCATATGCAAGAAAATCAGAATAACAATAGTAGTAATGCTACAGAGCAGGAAAAGGACAATCGTATTGAGCAGTCGGGGCAGTTGCTTCTGGATGAAAATAAAGAAAAAGAAAATCTTCATTTGATAACCATTATAGGCGAAATAGAGGGGCATGATGTTTTGGGGAATAATGCTAAGACTACAAAGTACGAACATATTCTGCCGGGACTGGCAGCCATTGAGGACAGTGATGATATAGAAGGAGTGTTGGTGCTTTTAAATACCATGGGCGGAGATGTGGAAGCCGGACTTGCCATTGCGGAAATGCTGGCAAGCCTTAGTAAACCTACGGTTTCTTTAGTGCTTGGGGGTTCGCATTCTATTGGAGTGCCGATTGCAGTCAGCTGTAATTATTCTTTTATTGTACCAACCGGCACCATGGTCATTCATCCGGTGCGCATGAACGGTATGGTAATCGGAGTGCGTCAGACCTTTGACTATTTTAAACAGATTCAAAATCGTATTACCGGATTTGTCAGCTCTCATTGCAATATTTCCGAGGAACGTCTGGAAAGTCTGATGATGGAAACAGCAGTGCTTACAAAGGATGTGGGTACTATTCTGGTAGGGAAGCAATGTGTGGATGAGGGAATTATTAATGAAGTGGGCGGTATCAAGGAGGCAATTGCGAAATTACATGATTTGATAGCGGAACGTAGAGGAAAATTTTAAAATACCAATGACAAAAACTTCACTTTGTGCTAGAATAAAATAGTATGGCATGTCATGTCCTTTTGGAATAAGGCAGTCATATGAAAGGTGAAGGAATTTATGGCAAAAAGTAATAGTACAAGACGACGCAGTACAACTTCAAAATCAAAAACAACTGCAAAAACAACTGCAAAAACAACTGCAAAAACAACATCGACTGCCCATAAGCAAACCAGGGAGGACCAGGAGCTTTGGTATGAGGTGGGTCTTATTGTATTGTTTGCTTTTATGGTATTTTTGTTTTTGTGTAATTTCGGCATGGTAGGGCCAATCGGTGTATTCTTTAAAAATATTATGTTTGGTCTTTTTGGCCTCACTGCTTATATTATGCCCGTGTTATTGTTTATACTGACATTTTTCGGTTGGGTGAATAAGGGGCATCCGGCTGCGCGGCGAAAGCTGATTGCATGTACAGTACTTTTTATTTTGATTGGTGCTGTTTGTGAGATGATAGCAGGCAGGCTTAATGATATGGAAGCTTACAACTTAAAGGATTTATACCAAAACAGTATTGATTTTTCTAATGGTGGTGGTGTTATAGGTGGGTCTGTTGCTTACCTGATGAGCAGTCTGCTTGATTTCTGGGGCAGTGTACTGATTTTATTGGTTCTGGGAATTATCTGTATGGTGTTTATTACAGAAAGATCCTTTGTGAAGGGGGTTCAAAAAACATCCCGTGCAGTGGTAAATAAGGCCAGAACGGATGCCAGAGGTATGAGAGAGTACGCTGCAGAACGTGCAAAGACCCGCGAGGTTCAGCATTATGAGCAGCTCAAATTAAAAGAAGAGCAGCTGCAGGGTAAAGAAGGTATCAGTGGAGGCAGACAAGCTGTACCTGATAGAAACAAAAAGGTTAAAGGTATTAATTTTCCCTCTATTTTTTCAAAGCTTGGCGATGGCGAGCCTGTAGTGCAGACTGAGCCGGTGGATGAGCTTTTGGCTATGGAGGATAATGTTATATTTCAGGAAGTGGGTTCGGCTGTAGAAGCCGGACAGGCAGGAGTGGCTGTACGGCAGGTTGTAAATCCTGCTTTGCAGGTGTCCCGGGAGACCGTAGCCCGTTCCTTGCCGGAGACGGATGAGCTTCATGAGCTTCGGCCAAAGAGCAGCTATCATGCACAGGAGCGTATTAGCTTTGGTGCAGCAGAGCCTGCAAGAAATCAGACTGCTTATAGAGTAACAAGAGAAAATGAAGCGCCAAAGAGGGAGTCTGCATATAGGGATCCGATACATATAGAGCAAGAAGAACAAAGTTTTATAGAGCCTGAGGAAAGCGTGGATTTCAGAGAGGCAGAGCCGGTAGAGTTAAAAACGGTTAGAGAAGAACAAAATCCAAGAGCTGTGGAATCAAGGCAAGACTTAAGAGCACAGGCAAAGCCCAAGGACAAGCAGGTTCCGGTTAATCAGATGTCTATTGATATGGCGAAGTTATATCAATTTCCGCCTATCAGTCTGCTGCAAAAGGGCAAAAGCAGTAACGCCCGTGATGGACAGAAGCATTTGGAGGAAACGGCACGCAGACTGCAGGAGTGTTTACATACCTTTGGTGTAAATGTGACTATCACTGACATCAGTCAGGGACCGGCAGTTACCCGTTATGAGCTTCAGCCGGAGCAGGGCGTGAAGGTGTCACGCATTGTGAATTTGTCGGATGATATAAAGTTGAATCTGGCGGCTACGGATATTCGTATTGAAGCTCCTATTCCGGGCAAGTCGGCCATCGGTATTGAGGTGCCCAATAAGGAAAACAGTGCGGTTGCTTTTAGGGAATTAATTGAATCTCAGGAATTCCAGAGTTTCCAGTCCAAGATTTCCTTTGCGGTAGGTAAGGATATTGCAGGCAAGATTGTAGTGACGGATATTGCCAAGATGCCTCATATGCTGATAGCAGGTTCTACAGGTTCCGGTAAGTCGGTATGCATCAATACCTTGATTATGAGCATTCTTTACAAGGCTCATCCGGATGAGGTCAAGATGATTATGATTGACCCGAAGGTGGTGGAGCTTAGTTCCTATAATGGTATTCCGCACCTGCTTATTCCGGTAGTCACGGATCCTAAGCAGGCGGCCGGTGCGCTTCAGTGGGGTGTCAGCGAAATGATGAGCCGTTACGAGAAGTTTGCTGAGTTTAATGTCCGCGATATGAAGGGCTTTAATGCCAAAATTGATGAAAAGGCAGCAAAGGGAGAGGTAAATCTACCAAAGAAGCTGCCGCAGATAGTGATTATCGTGGACGAGCTTGCAGATTTGATGATGGTAGCTCCCGGAGAGGTGGAGGAAGCTATCTGTCGTCTGGCCCAACTTGCCAGAGCAGCCGGTATCCATTTGATTATTGCTACCCAGAGACCGTCTGTAGATGTTATTACAGGTTTGATAAAGGCCAATATGCCATCCCGTGTAGCTTTTGCAGTATCCAGCGGTGTGGATTCCCGTACTATTCTGGATATGAATGGTGCGGAAAAGCTTTTGGGCAAGGGTGATATGCTGTTTTATCCACAGGGCTACAGTAAGCCGGTGCGTGTGCAGGGTTCCTTTGTTTCAGATGCAGAGGTAGGAGCTGTGGTGGATTTCCTCAAAAATCAGCAGCTGGGCAATGTGTACCATGAGGATCAGGAGGAGATTCAAAGCCAGATTAACAATTTGAAATCCGGTGCCGGTAATGCAGGAAGCAGTACAAATGGCCGCAGTGATGATAAGGATGCACTGTTTGCCGATGCAGGTCGATTTATTATAGAAAAGGATAAGGCCTCTATTGGTATGCTGCAGAGGGTATTCAAAATTGGCTTTAACAGAGCAGCCCGCATTGTAGATCAGCTTTGTGAATATGGCGTAGTTGGTGATGAAGAAGGTACCAAGCCTAGAAAAGTATTAATGAGTTTAGAGCAGTTTGAGGCTCTTTTAGAAGAAATTTAAATATAAGAATTTAACAAATGAGGAGAGATGGTAGTTATGAAAACAGATATTCAGATTGCACAGGAAGCAGTATTGGAGCCAATCGTTCAGGTGGCTGGGCGTATTGACATTCACGAGGATGATTTAGAGCTATATGGTAAATACAAAGCAAAGATTTCCAATGAATATTTAAAGAATATGGGAGAAAAGGAGGATGGCAAGCTGATTTTAGTGACTGCCATTAATCCGACACCGGCCGGAGAAGGCAAAACAACCGTGAGTGTTGGTCTTGGCCAGGCTCTTGGTAAGCTTGGCAAGAAGTCCATTATTGCTTTAAGAGAGCCTTCTTTGGGACCATGCTTTGGTATTAAGGGTGGTGCTGCAGGCGGCGGTTATGCTCAGGTAGTGCCTATGGAGGATTTAAACTTACATTTTACAGGTGACTTCCATGCCATTACTTCTGCCAATAACTTACTGGCAGCTATGCTTGACAATCATATTCAGCAAGGCAATGTACTTCAGATTGATACCCGTAATATCGTTTGGAAGCGCTGTCTGGATATGAATGATCGTGTACTTCGTAATGTGGTAGTGGGTCTTGGCAGCAAGGCTGATGGCTTTGTCAGAGAGGATCACTTCGTGATTACTGTAGCCAGCGAAATTATGGCAGTACTTTGTCTTGCTAACGATATGGCTGATTTAAAGGAACGTTTAAGCCGCATGGTAGTGGCTTATGATATGAGCGGTGCTCCTGTGACAGCAGGACAGCTGCAGGCCGTTGGCGCTATGGCAGCCCTTTTAAAGGATGCTATCAAGCCAAATTTAATTCAAACCTTAGAGCATACACCTGCTTTTGTTCATGGTGGCCCTTTTGCCAATATTGCACATGGATGCAACTCCGTAATTGCTACTAAGACAGCTCTGAAAATGGCTGATTATGTGGTTACCGAGGCCGGTTTTGGTGCAGACCTTGGCGCAGAGAAGTTTTTTGATATTACTTGCCGTGAAAGCGGCTTACATCCGGATGCAGCAGTTATCGTTGCTACCATTAAGGCATTAAAATACAACGGTGGAGTACCAAAGACCGAGGTAACTGCACCAAATATGGAAGCATTAAAGGCCGGTATTGTAAATCTGGAGAAGCATATTGAAAATGTACAGAAGTTCGGTGTGCCGGTAGTCGTTACCTTAAATGCTTTTGTAACAGACACCGAAGAGGAAATTGCTTTTGTAAAGCAGTTCTGTGAGGAAAGAGACTGTGCTTTTGCTCTTTGCGAGGTTTGGGCAAAGGGCGGTGAAGGTGGTAAGGCGCTTGCTGAAAAGGTTTTGGAAACCTTAGAGACAAAGGAAAGCCATTTTAAACCTTTGTATGACAAAGAGGATACTTTGAAAAATAAAATTACAACTGTTGCAAAGGAAATATATGGTGCAGATGGCGTCACCTTCTCTCCTGCAGCAAGTAAGCAGCTGGCTAATTTAGAGAAGCTTGGCTTTGGTAATTTGCCTGTATGTATGGCAAAGACCCAGTATTCTTTATCTGATAATCCGGAATTATTGGGTAGACCTAAGGATTTCGAAATCAATGTACGTGAAGTATATGTATCTGCAGGTGCAGGCTTTGTGGTAGTACTTACCGGTTCTGTTATGACCATGCCGGGACTTCCTAAGGCACCGGCAGCATTTAATATTGATGTGAATGAAGAAGGACAGATTACCGGTTTATTCTAAAAACAAAGCAGTGCTAAATGCACATTGGCACTGCGATATAAAGGAGCGATTTTATGACAAAGATTATTGATGGAAAACGTATATCTACAGAAATAAAAGATGAATTAAAGGCGCAGGCAGCAGCGTTAAAGGAACAGGGAATAGAGGCCTGTCTTGCAGTAATCCAAATTGGTGCAGATCCGGCATCCAGCGTTTATGTGCGCAACAAAAAAAGAGCCTGTGAATATGTGGGGATTCGCTCTCTTTCTTACGAATTACCGGAAGAAACTACAGAAGCAGAGCTCTTGACATTAGTAGAGGAGTTAAATCAGAACGCAGAGGTAAATGGTATTCTGGTACAGCTTCCTTTACCAAAGCATATTTGCGAAGATAAAATTTTAAAAGCTATTTCACCGTCAAAGGATGTAGATTGCTTCCATCCGGAAAACGTAGGAAAAATGTGTCTGGGTGAAGCCGGTTTTTTGCCATGTACACCGGCCGGCGTTATTCAGCTGTTAAAGCACAGCGATATTGAAATTAGCGGTAAAGAGTGTGTTGTAATCGGCAGAAGTAATATCGTAGGCAAGCCTATGGCCATGCTGATGCTTCGTGAAAATGCGACAGTTACTATTGCACATTCCCGAACAATGAATTTAAAAGAGGTTTGTAAACGTGCAGATATTTTGATTGTTGCTGTTGGCAAACCGTTAATGATAGATGATTCTTACGTGAAGGAGGGTGTAGTCGTAATAGATGTAGGTATTCACAGGGATGCTGACAACAAAATTTGCGGTGATGTTGATTATGATAAGGTTGCACCAAAATGCAGTGCTATTACACCTGTTCCGGGTGGAGTGGGTCCTATGACGATAGCAATGCTAATGAGAAATTGTCTGTATTCAATAAATGAGGTGAGTGAATGATTTGCCCAAAATGTGGGAAAGAAATATTAAATGGACATATGTATTGTGAGGACTGCGGACAGGAAATCAATCTGGTACCGGAGTTTGAGGCCGAGGTAGAGGACAGCATGGCTGAAAGCATTCAGGGGATTGTAGATAAGGCCGAGCTTAAAACGGAGGCAGATACTGATTTACACGATATACCGGAGGGGTTCCCCATAGATGTTTCTCCCAAGAAGGCAGGCCCATTATTTGTTTTGTCAGGTGGAGCGATTGCTATTGTGTTGTTTGCATTAGCGGCAGTTATCATAGGTGGTCTTACTGTCTGGAAGCATTCTACATTTATACACGAAATGATTGTGGAGTATTATGTAGATGACGGAGACTATGCATCAGCCATAGCTTATATGGAAGAGACAGTCAGAAAGGCACAGGAAAAGGTTCCCCACAGATTTAAGCTGTGTGAGCTGTACATGGAGGCCGGTCAGGAAGAAAAGGCCTTGGAAGCATACAAGATTATTGCCGGAAGCTCCCAATATACTTTTGACGAGCAGATGACTGCAGTAGAACAGGTAGTAAATTTCTATGATACAAAAGAGGATTATGAAAGTATTGCAGAGTATCTGAGCACCTTGCAGGACAGCAATATGCAGATGGCTTTTTGGGAATATATGTCCGGCACGGTAAATTTCAGTCAGCCGGAAGGTACTTATGCCACTATGATCACCCTGAAATTGGATTCTAACGGTATCGGTACTATTTATTACACTACGGATGGAACAGAGCCGACCACAGACAGCCCGGAATTTTCAGGCACTATTTTTCTGGAAGCAGGAGAAAATGTCATTTCTGCCATTTTTGTAAATGATTACGGAGTTTCCAGTCCGGTAGTGACCAAGAATTATTTTATTGAATCCAAAAAGGTCAGTCCACCGGAGGTGGTGACCTACAGCGGTACCTATAATTGTCCGGTAAAAATTGAAATTATCTCTAATTATGACAGTCGTATTTATTATACCACGGATGGCAGTGCACCAAATCGTAACAGCGCCTTGTATAATAGTAATTTATATGCGCCATTGGGTAAGTCTGTTTATAAATTTATTGCAATCGATCATAGAGGTGAGGTAAGTGAAATTATTACCAGAGAATTCCAGATAAATCTGGATACGGACCTTACTACGGATGCAGCAACGGAAATATTAGTAAATGATTTTATAAATCAGGGAATGGTATCGGATGGCAGAGGTCATATTGTGCAGGATGAGACACATATTCTGATTTATGAATATTTATATCCAATGTCTGTAGCGGTGGGGAAGGATTGCTACTATTTTGCAGAGGTTTTAAGAAACACCACTACCGGAGAACAGCACAGAACAGGTAGGTATTATGGTGTAGACATTCGAACAAAAGAAATTTATGCCTTTACAGGTTAGAGGAGTTTGTTATGAAAATTTGTCCAAAATGTAAAAATGAATATAGAGAAGGCATTACTTACTGCCCGGATTGTGATTGTGAGCTTATTAATGAAGAGGAGGAAGCGGTAGCTAGAAAGCAGCTTTTAGAGGCACCATATCCTGTGGCAAAGAAGGCTTTAGAATATATGGAATACTGTAAATTTACTACGGTATCTTTAGAAGAGCCAAAGGAAGATGGCATCGCAGCTTTATTTTGTGATGAAAAGGAGTATAAAGAAGCATCCAAACAGGTGCAGGTTTTTGTACGTGAAGAAATGCAAAAAGCTATGGAAGAAAAGCTTTCTGCCATGAGTGAGGAGGAGCTTATGGAGGCCGCAGAAGAAGAGCAGAGCCTTATTCCTCCAAGCAATGTATATCAGAATTATGAACAGAAGGCTTTAGAAAATAAATCCAGTGCATATAGCTTTTTGATAGTCGGTGCACTTGGCTGTGTGATTGTGGCACTCAGTTGGTTTGGTAAGCTTCCATTTTACATTGGTGGCAGAGGCAACTGGTTCAGCCATGGTATTATGTTTGCTTTTTTTGTAATCTTTATGTTTGTTGGTATTGTTTCAGCAAAAAGCGTCAAAAAATATAAGGAGCTGGCTTCTAAAGAGGCTGATTCACAGTCTGAATTAAAAGCTTATATGGAAGAAGCTTTTACGTTTGAGAAGCTTGGTGAGATTACAGCAGAAACAGAGGAAGAGGCTTATTTTAAACGAATGACATATATGCGTGAACAGATTATGGAGGTCTTTCCGGGAGAATCAGAGAATGCTGTTTTTGTGGAAGTCTTACTGGATGAGCATTATGATAAGCTTTTTGGTTAAGCTGTCAGAACATTTATGTTAGGATTATTTGTATGAAAATAGACATTATTGCAGT
The DNA here is from genome assembly GCA_017516285.1 of Lachnospiraceae bacterium. The sequence continues at coordinate 49,784 of JAFXDD010000047.1, read as the reverse complement.
GGGCAAAGTAAAAGAGAAGTTTTATCGTGAAGCGATTGACGAATTTGCCAAGAGGTTGAGTAAATATTGTAAGCTGCAGATTATCGAGGTGGCGGACGAAAAGACTCCTGACGGCGCAAGTGAAGCTGTGGAAGAGCAGATTAAAGCAAAGGAAGCAGAGAGAATTCTGAAAAATGTCAAAGACGAAGCCTTTGTATTTACTTTGGAAATTCTTGGCAAAAAGTATGACTCAGTAGAGTTTGCAAACCGCATGAATAGTCTTGGTGTTCAGGGAAAGAGCCATATACAGTTTGTGATTGGCGGCTCCTTGGGACTTCATGACAGCGTATCAGCACGAAGTGATGCCAAAATAAGCTTTTCTGACATGACCTTTCCGCACCAGCTTATGCGCGTCATTTTGCTGGAACAGGTGTACAGAGGCTTTAGGATTATTGCAGGAGAACCGTATCATAAATAAAAATATGAAAAATACATTTAAACGATTGAAATATGCTTGCTATACTACAAATATTACCATGTCCATTGTAGGTAATTTGTCTCCTATATTATTTTTAACCTTTCGGTCCTTGTATGGGATTTCCTACTCTCTTTTAGGATTACTGGTAGTAATAAATTTTTCTACACAGTTATTGGTGGATTTGATATTTTCTTTCTTTTCACATAAATTTAATATTCCCAAAACGGTAAAGATTACACCGGCACTGGCAGTAGTGGGACTTATTGTTTATGGAATGTGTCCTTTCCTTTTTCCGGACAAGGTGTATTTGGGGCTGGTAATCGGCACTGTTATTTTCTCAGCGTCCAGTGGATTGGCAGAGGTATTGATTAGTCCGGTCATTGCAGCGATTCCGTCAGATAATCCGGAGCGTGAAATGAGCAAGCTGCATTCTATCTATGCATGGGGTGTTGTAGGAGTTGTAATCATCAGTACATCATTTCTGGCTTTATTCGGCACAGAAAACTGGCAATGGTTGTCAATCCTGTTTGCGCTGATACCGCTGTTTTCGACTATTTTATTTCACTTTTCAATTGTTCCGACGCTGGAAACACCAAAGCGTACAAGTGGTGCAATCGGTATGCTGAAAAATAAAACGCTCTGGTTGTGTGTGTTGGCTATTTTTATAGGCGGTGCAAGTGAATTGATAATGGCACAGTGGTGCTCCGGATATTTAGAGCAGGCGCTTAGCATACCAAAGCTTTGGGGCGATATATTTGGTGTGGCATTGTTTGGAGCCATGCTAGGTATGGGCAGAAGCCTATATGCAAAGTTTGGCAAAAATATAGAGCTTGTTTTGTTTGTAGGAATAATCGGAGCTACACTCTGTTATTTTGTTGCAGCAGTTTCCAATATTCCTCTCTTAGGACTTTTGGCATGTGGCTTCACAGGGATTTGCGTATCCATGTTGTGGCCTGGATGTTTGGTGGTTGCATCTGACCGCATTCCCTCCGGCGGTGTATTTATTTACGCGATTATGGCCGCAGGCGGAGATTTAGGAGCTTCCGTAGGACCGCAACTGGTAGGCGTTGTTACAGACATTGCAATGGAGGCACAGGGAATGGTTGACCTGGCTGTCAAGTGGGGCTTAACACCGGAACAGCTAGGTATGAAATGCGGAATGTTAGTAGGCATGCTGTTCCCGTTAGTTGGTATAGTGGTGTATTGGAGGATTTTGATAAAAGCGTCGAAAGCTAGCTTTTGATAAAGACTTTTTATTTTCTGCATTTTCCATAGTAACTTTGCATACATTATGGTATGAAAAGAAAAAAGAAGTATATCAAAAACAAGCCGCCAAAGCATAAAAATGAGCAATATACGGATGGCCTCAGACAAAAGCTTTTGGATAAAAATATTCCGGCGGAGGCAGTTTTAAAGGATACCTTGATGACCATGGTGGGGCATTCAGAAGTGTGGGTGGAAAATTATAAAGCCCTTTTGGAATACAAAGAAGGAGAAGTGTTAGTGCAGGCTGATAATTATCTGATACGTTTAGAAGGTGATAGCCTTGTTATCAGTCACTATATGGAAGAGCATATGATGATTTGCGGCAATATTCGCAATATTACATATTTGTAGTGGGGTGAATATGGGAGTATTAGTGTATGCTGACGGATATGTGCGTCTGAAAATATGGGGAAGCGGTATAGAACGCTTTTTGGTGTTGTGTGCTCACAAGCAGTTGGCTTTATGGGATATTAGAGCACAGGGAAAATATGTTTATGCAAACATGCGTCTGAAGGATTTTTATCAATGCAAAAAATTGGCGCGTAAGGCTGGAATCAGGGCAGTTGTGGTGGAAAGACACGGACTGCCTTTTTTTTGGCCGAAGCTTGTGAAAAGAAGCTTTTTAGTGGTAGGATTTTTGGGGTTTATTGCAGTTTGGCTGGTAACAACCAATATGCTTTTACATATTAAAGTTCAAGGTAATTACAGTATTTCAGATGATGTGTTTATGGACTTTCTAAAGGAGCAGGGCATTCACGTAGGTATGTGGAAAAAAGACATTCCTTTAGAAGCGTTGGAAAAGGAAATTCGTAAGGAGTTTGATTTGGTAACCTGGACTTCCGGGAAGCTGGATGGTACCGTTCTTATCATTGATATCAAAGAAAATGAAAAGTTGGTCCCGGATGAGTCTGAAGAGAGTGAAAGCTACGGCACCAGTCTGTATGCCACAGCCGATGGCATTATCTCATCTATATATGTAAGAAACGGTGTTCCGCTTGTAAAGAAAGGTGCAGAGGTAAAAGCAGGGGATTTATTGGTAGATGGCAGAGTACCGGTGTATAATGAGGACCAAACTATCGCATATTATCAATATTATGACGCGGATGCGGATATAGGCATAGAGACTACCATACCGGTAGAGTATTTATTATCCAAGGTGTATGTAGAAAAAGTGTATACAGGAAGGCATAATGAAGGAAAGTATTTCTTTATAGGACCTAAAATTTATAGAAATTTCTGGAAAGACAGAAAGTTTGTATATAAGGACTATGTATTGCAGCAGAAAAAAAGTATTACACTTGGTGATATTACCTTAGGATTGGGCGATTTTGTGGTGTATGAGTATGCCAAAATTGAAAGAGAGTACCCCGAAAATGAGGCAAAAAAGCTTTTGGAAGAAAAATTTTATAAAAATAATGCAATATTATTAGAAAAGGGGGTACAAATTTTAGAAAAAAATGTTACAATAGGAGTAATTATGGATAAGTGGGCCCTGAAGGGGACTATGAAGGTCATAATGCCGGCTTTTACCGCAAAGCCAAATGAAGAACCGGAGGAAATTGATGATACAGAAGGCATATGAAAGCAGCCTGGAGCTTTCCATAGACGAAATGCGTAGTATTTTCGGTCAGCATGACCTGTATGTAAAAAAAATCGAAAGGGATTTGCAGGTAGAGATTATTGACCGAAACGGGGTAATTAAAATTACCGGTGAAAAGGGACACGTAGAAAAGGCAAGGAGCATATTGGAGCAGCTTATGATTTTGAATAGTCGAGGTAATGAAATAGAAGAACAAAATGTAGACTATGCTATTACAATGGGCATGGAGGATGAGGAAGAGCTGATTACGGAAATTGACAGGGATTTGATTTGCCATACCATTAGTGGTAAGCCTATAAAGCCTAAGACGGTAGGTCAGAAGAAATACGTAGATGCCATTCGTGATAATATGATAGTATTTGGTCTGGGACCGGCAGGTACCGGTAAGACCTATCTTGCTATGGCTATGGCAATTACTGCTTTTAAAGCCAACGAGGTCAGTCGGATTATTCTGACCAGGCCGGCTATTGAGGCCGGAGAGAAGTTAGGCTTTTTGCCTGGAGATTTACAGAGTAAGGTTGATCCGTATTTAAGACCTCTTTATGATGCACTTTATCAGATTATGGGTGCAGAAAGCTTTACCCGTAATATGGAGAAGGGACTGATTGAGGTGGCACCTTTGGCATATATGAGAGGCCGTACACTGGATAATGCTTTTATTATTTTAGATGAAGCCCAGAATACCACGCCTGCCCAGATGAAGATGTTTTTGACACGTATCGGTTTTGGCTCTAAGGTAATTGTGACCGGAGATGCCAGTCAGAAGGACTTGGCACCGGATATGAAGAGCGGTCTGGATGTAGCAGAAAAGGTGCTTCATGGTATTGATGATATTGCATTCTGCAATCTGACCAATAAGGATGTAGTAAGGCATCCGTTAGTACAAAAGATTGTAAAGGCTTATGACGATTATGAGTCTAGACAGGCAAGATACCGGGAAAAGGAAAATGCCAGAGAGGGACGCAAGGATGGGCGTAAGATCGGAGACAGAAACGACAAAAGACGATAAAAGGCAGGGGTTAAGTATAGTATGGCACTATTTTATGAGGAAGAAGCTGCATTTCAGGTGAACTTTGATGCAGAAGAGATAGCAGAGGCAGTGATTAACCAGGTGGCTGATATGGAAGAAGTTCCCTATGAGTTTGATATTTATGTGACTATGGTGGATAATATTGCAATTCATGAGATTAACAAGGAGCACAGGGGGATTGACAGGCCTACGGATGTATTATCTTTTCCTAATCTGGATTTTCCTGCCCCCGGAGATTTTAGCTTACTAGAAGAAAACGAAGCAAATTATTTTGATCCGGAGACAGGCTTGCTTGTAATGGGGGATATTGTTATCAGCGTAGACAAGGTTTTTGAGCAGGCCAACGAGTATGGGCATTCCGTAAAGCGGGAATTTGCCTTTCTCATAGCTCACAGCATGCTGCACCTGTGCGGATATGACCATATGGAGCCATCAGAGGCTGTGGTTATGGAGGCAAAGCAAAAGGAAGCTTTAGAGGCTTTAGGTATTACAAGGGAAGAATAATATGGATTTAAAGAGCAAAAGAATTGTTAGTATAGCACAATTGATTTTTCTGGCAGGCATGTTGGTGCTGTACACCGGAATTGGTGGTATGGGCATGATATATGTGGCTGGCAGTATGGAAGTATTTTTGTTAATTACGGGTCTTTTTCTGGGTGGTATTCCGGATGCCATGGAGTATATGATACGTATACGTCGCAGAAGAGAACAGTATAAGGATGCCGCAAATGTATGGAAGGCCGGTGTGGCATATGGTGTATTGGCTACTATTTTGGCTGAGGCAGCGCTTGTATTGATAAATAACTGCATAGTGATTCGTACGGATTTATTGTATGTAGACAAGCTTTTATCGCTGCTTATGATTACCGTGCCGTTTTTAGCTGTACTACAGGTAATAAGAGGTGTCTTGCAGGCAGAATTTGACAGGCTTATTATCGGTATTTCCAGACTGGTGTTTGTTGTCTGTATGGTAATTGGCACCGTGTCCTCTGCAGTTATCTTAGGTGATTATGGAGAGAAAGTTGCCAGACTGGTACAAAGTGTAAGACTTAAGCACTTTTATGTATTGCTTGGACTGGTACCGGGCATTTTATTGGGTGCCTTGGGAGCTATTGCATTTTTACTTATTATGGGAATTTTGCATAAAAGAGACATTACCATTCTGGATAAGCAGCCCGGTGTGGCAGGGGAAGGGATTTTTAAGCTTACCGTCCAATTATTTGCCGGGCAGCTTACAGAGTCTGTGGGTGATTGCCTGAAGCATGTACCTGTTTTGGTGCTTCTATGGCTGTCATTAGAAGAAATTGCGGGGGAAAATTATTTGTTCGGTAATTTCTATGGAGCTATTTTGCCGGTATTTGGTTTGGTATGGATTTTGTGTGATTTGGGGCTTGTTACCTACAAGAGACGACTCTTTGTAGCCTATAGAAAGAAACAGACGGAGCAGTATTACAGGGATTTAAAGACCGTGCTTTGTTATGTGATTTTACATAGCGTAGCAATCATGGCGTTTGCTTTTGCATTGCACAAGTCCTATCTGGCTATTTGGTCACTGCAGACCTTTACCTCTTTTATGAATTTGGCAGCATTAAGTGCAGTGCTGGGCTTTTTAGGCCTGCCTTGTATGGTGTTTTTGGATATATTAAAGTACAGGGGGCTGCGTGGCCAGGCAGTTGCTGCTATGACTGCAGGTACTATGGTCAGTGTTATTACAGCACTTATTTGTATGAAAGCTTTAGGGGCAGGCAGCATACTATATGTGCTTAGTATCGGTCTTGGTCTGGCTGTAACCATGCTTTTGGCAGCATTTCTCTTAAGCCGCGTGGTTGGTATCAATTATGTTTCTGTATTAATTCGTACCGGCTGCTGTATTGTAATTACTTTGATAATTGCTATTATATTATTTGGGGTGCAGACACTGATTTTTACCGCCTTTGGCGGATTGGCTACATTGATTATGTGTCTGCTTTTAGGCATTCTTTTGCAGTATATAAGTATTTTGGCAATGCGAGTGTATGACAAGGAAGAGCTTAATAATCTGCCGCCTGCGTTCCTTAACAAATTTTTAACCAGATTTTTCTAGTGGTATGGTATATTTCTGAAGATTTTGCTGATACTAACCTAAAAACAGGAAATTCCTGAAAGGAGGTCAGTATCTTGATGAAGGGCAGATGGAAATCTTTTATTTATGTACCTGTTATGGCAATTATTCTGGCAGGCAGCGGTATGTTTATCTGGAGCACCAAAACGAACGACCAGACGGATAATCCGGAGCAGATATATTATCTGGATGAGTATTTTGAAGCAGATGTTGATAAGCCTACGGAAGCACATGCAGTAGATGACAAAAACGTAGTTCTGGAGTCGACTATTGGTACAAGTGAAGCTGTTGTGGAGCCTCAGGCTGAATTCGTGCTTCGTATTGTTGATAATTATGTAATAGTATACCGTAATGGTGATTTTACAGAGAGCTTTATGTCTACCGGTATTGCTGCAGAAGATTTACCGGAGGAGACCAGGCAGGAAATGATAAACGGAAAAGAGATTTGGGATGAAGAAGCATTATATTTTTTCCTGGAGTCTCATTCCAGTTAGTGTAGAGAGTAACTTATGAAGATAGGAATTATTGGTGGCGGTGCTTCCGGTATGGTTGCTGCAATTTCTGCAGCCGGACAGGGGGCTGAGGTCACAATATTAGAGGGTGGCGACAGAATAGGGCGTAAGATATTAGCCACCGGTAATGGTAAATGCAATTTTACGAACTTAAAAATGGATAGCAGCTGTTTTCGCAGTAATACCATTGGAGACATTGCTCCTTATTTGGATGAATTTGGGGTAGAGGAAACTTTGCAGTTTTTTGCATCACTTAAAATGCTTTATAAAGATAAAAACGGCTATTGTTATCCGATAAGTGAGCAGGCCAGTACTGTACTGGATGTTTTACGTTTTCAAATTGAGGCTTTGGGCATACGTGTTTTAACAGATAGAAAAGCACGTCTGCTTACATATCAGAAGGATGGAACAGTAAAGGTCTTAAGTGGTACGGAAAGCTATGTATTTGACAGAGTGATTTTAGCCTGCGGCAGCAAGGCATCTCCGAAGACAGGCTCAGACGGCAGTGGTTATCAGCTTCTTCGCAGTCTGAAATGTGCCTGCCGGATAGAAGAGGTGGTGCCGGCTTTGGTGCAGCTTTGTTGTAGAGAGTCTTATTTGAAAATTGTTGCAGGTGTCCGTATAGAGGGGAAGGTTCATCTTTTTATTGATGGGCAGAAGGTGTGCGAGGAAATAGGAGAAATACAGCTGACGGAATATGGAGTCAGCGGTATTCCTGTTTTTCAAATCAGTCGTTTTGCTTCTTATGGATGTTTGTCAGGACGTAAGGTACAGGTGCAGCTGGATGTTATGCCGCATATGGAGGCGGCAGAGTTTCAGGCATATATGGAGGAGAAAAGGGCTGCTTTATTTGACAGTGCCATGGAGCAAGGAAGAAGCACCTCATATAATGTTACTATGGAGCAGTTCCATGCCGGTCTTATAAATAAAAAAGTTTGTTCGCTGTTTTGTAAAATGGCCGGCATTTCTTCAGGACAGCTTATAAGTCAGGTACCTAAGGAACAATTTGACCGCTTTGTCAGTCTGTTTAAAGAGTGGACATTAACGGTGGATAAGCCAATGGGCTTTGACATGGCGCAAGTTTGTGCCGGTGGTTTATCCATGGCTGAAATTACATCACATTTTGCCATGAAGAAATGTCCTTCTGTTTATGTTGCAGGGGAGCTTTTGGATGTGGATGGTATGTGTGGTGGCTACAATTTACAGTGGGCATGGACCAGTGGTTATCTGGCAGGAAAATATGCAGCAACGGATTAATACAGGATGATGATATGATAAGATTAAATCAAGTTATAATGCCGGTAGGGCATTCTATGGAAGCTCTTTTAAATAGGTGTGCCAAGCTTTTAAAGCTTTCAACCCAAGATATCAGAGAGCTTAGGATTGTAAAGCAGTCCATAGATGCCAGGAAAAAGCCGGATATTTTGTATAGTTATGTGATAGATATTGTCTGCGACAAAGAGGCAAAGGTGCTAAAGCAAAGCCGTTTAAAGCAGGCAGAGCTCATAAAGAGAGAAGTTTATCGCTTTCCGGAAGGTGGTCAAAAGGAGTTAAAGAATCCTATTGTTATTATCGGTATGGGACCGGCAGGGCTTTTTTGTGGCTATATGCTGGCAAAGCATGGGTATAAGCCCATTCTTTTGGAGCGAGGGGAAGATGTGGATGCCAGAACAGCCAAGGTTCAGCAGTTTTGGGCGAGTGGCGTTTTGGACACGGACAGTAATGTGCAGTTTGGAGAAGGAGGCGCAGGCACCTTCTCAGACGGCAAATTAAATACCCTGATTAAGGATAAGGATGGCCGTAACAGAGAGGTGCTTTCCATTTTGGTGGAGAATGGGGCACCCGGGCATATCCTGTACGATGCCAAGCCACATATCGGTACAGATGTTTTGTCTCAGGTAGTTAAAAATATGCGTAAACGTATTTTAGAATGGGGCGGTGAAGTACATTTTAAAAGTCAGGTTACGGATTTTATTATAGAGGGCATGTGCGTATCCGGCAGGAAGGATATAGAGGATAAGCAACTGGCCGGCAGGAATGGTATGACCGCCAAGCGTATAATAGGTGTGAAGCTGAAAGAAGGCAGGGAAATTGCCTGCCAGGGAGTGGTGCTTGCCATCGGTCACAGTGCCAGAGATACCTTTCATACTTTGTATGAAGCAGGGGTACCTATGGCCTCCAAGGCTTTTGCGGTAGGCTTTCGTGTGGAACATCCTCAAAGCCTGATAAATGAGAGTCAGTATGGGGTTAAAAACCATCCGCAGTTGGGGGCAGCACCTTATAAAGTGGTTGCTAAAACCAGTACCGGACGAGGGGTATACAGCTTTTGTATGTGTCCGGGAGGATATGTAGTCAATGCATCTTCAGAGGAAGGCAGGACTGCAGTCAATGGCATGAGTTATGCAGCCAGAGACAGTGCAAATGCCAACAGTGCCATAATCGTGGCCGTAACCCCTAAGGATTTTGGCAGTGACCATCCTCTTGCAGGAGTGGCTTTCCAGAGAAAGCTGGAGGAAAAAGCTTATGAACTGGGACAAGGACGTATTCCGGTAGAGCAGTACGGTAGCTTTAAAGAGAAGGTGACAAGAAAGGCTACAGACAAATGGCTGCCTGAGTATGCTCCTTGTATCAAAGGGGCTTTTACAGAGGCTGATTTGACCGATATTCTGACAGAGGAAATGAATCAGGCATTTGTGGAAGGCATGGAGCATTTTGACAGGATTATTCCGGGCTTTGCAGCTTATAACGTATGGCTGGAGGGTGTGGAAAGTCGTACTTCTTCACCGGTGCGTATAATGCGTGATGAAAGCCTTCAATCTGAGGTGAAAGGGCTTTATCCTTGCGGAGAAGGAGCAGGATATGCAGGAGGAATTACCTCAGCAGCCATGGATGGGCTTCGAGTTGCGGAAGAAATTGCCGGGGAATATTGTCCTGTAAATGTGACCAAGTATACGCAAGAGTCGAATGTATAATCATTCACAAAAAGGAGTAATTTCGATTATGAAAAACATGAGAGAATATATAAAAGACAAAAAACGAATTGTAATTAAAATCGGTTCCAGTTCTCTGCAGCATGCAGAAACCGGAGATTTGGACTATGTCAAGCTGGAAAAACTGGTGCGTGCTCTTTGCGATATCAGTAATCAGGGAAAGGAAGTAGTACTGGTGTCCTCCGGTGCCATTGCAGCGGGCAAGCAGGCAGTTAATCTAAAGAGTCGTGATGTGTCCGGTGACAGCCCGATTGCAGTAAAGCAGGCCTGTGCAGCAGTGGGACAGGCAAGACTTATGATGGTATATCAGAAACTTTTTTCTGAATATAATCATATTGCAGCTCAGATTCTGATGACCAAAAACACGATTGTGGATGATTTAAATCGCTTTAACGCCCACAATACCTTTATGGAGTTATTAAAGCTGGGGGTTATTCCGATTGTAAACGAAAACGATACGGTTGCTACCTACGAAATTGAAATCGGCGATAATGATACCCTTTCAGCCATTGTGGCAGCAATGATTGAAGCGGATTTATTGATTTTGTTGTCTGACATAGACGGACTGTATTCGGATGACCCACGTACTAATCCGGAGGCTGCGTTTATCGAAGTAGTAGAGCAGTTAGATGATTCTATTATGCAGATGGGTCGTTCTACTACCGGCTCAAACGTAGGTACCGGCGGCATGGGTACCAAGCTGATTGCAGCGCAGATTGCCACCAAGTCCGGGGCGGATATGATTATTGCCAACAGCAGTAAATTAGAAGTAATTCATCAAATTATGGAAGGAGAAAATGTAGGTACTTTATTTAAGTATCATTGCGATGACAGCTTTGACTTGAAGGAGTTCGTAGCAAACCTACATAAAAATTAATCATGCAGGATATCAGTAAGCTTACTATGGATGAAAAGATTGCGCGTATTAACGTGCTTTACCATAAATCAAAGGAGGAAGGTCTGACTGACGAAGAAAAGGCAGAGCAGCAGGCTCTGCGCAAGGCATATGTGGCAAGTGTACGTAATGCACTCAGAGGTCAGTTAAACAATATTGATATTGAAAATGAGGATGGTACCATTGAAAATCTGGGAGAAAAGTATGGAAAGAAGCATTGATTTTCAGATGGAGAGGAGTAAATATGCAGGAAAATTCTTTTGATTTAATTACACTTGGAGAAAAGGCCGGTATTGCTAAGTATGAACTACAGGCTCTTACTGCCAATCAGAAAAATATAGCATTAAGACAGGTGGCAGAGGCACTTATCGCGCATCAGGCAGAGATTTTAGAGGCTAATGCAATGGATATTGTAAATGGAGAGGCAAAGGGCATGCATCAGGGTTTATTAGACCGTCTGCGCCTGACAGAAGGCCGCATTGCAGCTATGAGCGAAGGCTTACAGCAGATTGCAGCACTGCCGGATCCTGTTGGTGAAATTATGGAGACCTTTGACAGACCTAACGGGCTTTTTATTTCCAAGGTGCGAGTACCACTTGGTGTTATCGGTATTATATATGAGTCCAGACCAAATGTGACTGCAGATGCTTTTGGCCTTTGCTTTAAGACAGGCAATGCTGTGATTTTAAAGGGTGGTACGGATGCATTAAATTCCAATCGTGCCATTACCAATGTCATCAGAGGGGCGTTGGAGGGATGTGGGCTTACTTCGGATGCCATTCAGCTTATTGACAGCACCGACAGAGCCGTAACAAGTGCCTTTATGCGTTTAAATCAATATGTGGATGTGCTGATACCGAGAGGAGGTGCAGGTCTTATTAGAGCTGTGGTAGAAAACAGTACCATTCCTGTGATTGAGACCGGAACCGGTAACTGTCATATTTACGTGGATAAATTTGCAGATATGGATATGGCTCTTGATATTATAGAAAATGCCAAAACACAGCGTATTGGTGTTTGTAATGCCTGTGAATCCCTGGTAGTGCATCAGGATATTGCAGAGACATTTTTGCCAAGGCTTCAGGAGAGACTAATTGCCAAAAACGTAGAAATCCGTGCAGATGAGGCAGCGTGTAAGATTATTTTGGATTGCAAAGAGGCAACAGAGGCGGATTTTGGGACCGAATATCTGGATTACATTATTTCTGTAAAAACGGTAGCCTCTATGAAAGAAGCAATCGAACACATTAATCGATATAATACCAAGCATTCAGAGGCGATTATTACAAGGGATTTGAATCGGGCAAATGTGTTTACCGGCCGCGTGGATGCTGCCTGTGTGTATGTAAATGCCTCTACAAGGTTCACAGACGGCTTTGAATTCGGTTTTGGTGCAGAGATTGGTATCAGTACCCAGAAGCTTCATGCAAGGGGACCAATGGGCTTAAAAGAGCTTACCTCTTACAAATATACTATCCTTGGTGACGGACAAATTCGAGGATAAGCCGCATACATTTCCAAAGTCCTTCATATAAATATATCAGTATTAGAATGGAGGACGAAGCATTGGAACATAATACATATAGTATGTATCAGGATATGAAGGCAAGAACCGGAGGACAGCTGTATATTGGTGTAGTGGGTCCGGTCAGAACAGGCAAATCTACTTTTATTAAACGTTTCATGGATTTATGTGTGCTCCCATATATGGAAGATGGACATGAAGCAGAAAGAGTACGTGATGAACTTCCCCAATCAAGCGGCGGCAAGACCATTACCACCACAGAGCCCAAATTTATTCCCAAAGAGGCCGCAAAAATTGTGTTAGAGGATAATATATCCATGCTGGTGCGTCTCATTGACTGTGTAGGTTATATGGTAGACGGTGCGGTAGGGCATATGGAGGAGGGACAGGAAAGAATGGTAAAAACTCCGTGGAATACGGAAAGCATACCATTCACTCAGGCCGCAGAAATCGGTACAAATAAAGTAATAGAGGATCATTCTACGGTAGGCTTAGTGATATCCACAGATGGCAGCTTCGGGGAGCTTAACAGAGATGCATATGTAGCTGCAGAGGAAAAGACCATGGCTGCTTTGGCCAGAGAGGAAAAACCATATATTATGCTCCTAAATTCAGCCAGACCGTACAGTGATGATACACTCAGACTGGCTAAGGAGCTGGCAGAAAAATACGGTGCGAATGTTTTGCCGGTAAATTGTGAGCAACTGAAAAAAGAGGATATTCACCATATTCTGGAGGTGCTGCTGTTGGAATTCCCGCTGACAAGTGTAGAGTTTTACATGCCAAAGTGGGTTGAGATGCTGCCCCTTAATCACGAGATTAAGAGTTCTATTGTAGAAGCGGTAAAAAGCTTTATGGAGCACAAAAACACCATTAAAAAGTTAAAAAGTGAAAAAATTTCTTTAGAATCACCATATATTTCAGGGGTTATCTTGGACGCGGTGGATATGGCTACCGGTATTGCCAAAATACAAATTGGCATGGAGGAATCCTATTATTATGATATGCTTACAGAGCTTACCGGTCAGTCTGTAGCCAATGAATATGAGCTGATGGGACTTTTGAGAGATTTGGCAGAAATGAAACAAGAATATAGTAAGGTACTGGTAGCCATGAAACAGGTGCGAAATGCAGGCTACGGTGTGGTGATGCCGGAGCAGTCAGAAATTGTTTTGGAAGCGCCGGAGCTTATCAGACATGGCAATAAATACGGCGTCAAAATTAAAGCCAAAAGCCCGAGTATCCATATGATTCGTGCAGGGGTAGAAACAGAAATTGCACCGATTGTGGGCACCAAAGAGCAGGCCGAGGATTTGATATCATATATCAGTGCGGCCGGAAGCAAGGAAGATGGTGTGTGGGAGACCAACATTTTTGGCAAGACTGTGAAACAACTGGTGCAGGAAGGTATTCAAACCAAGGTTGGTATGATTGGTGAGGAGAGCCAGTTAAAGCTTCAAGAGTCCATGCAGAAGATTGTGAATGACTCTAACGGCGGTATGGTATGTATTATAATTTAAATACAGATGTTTTATATTACAGAATATCATGATATTGTGGTTTGTTCCTTGACGGCAACAGTATGTTGTGTTATAGTTAAAACGATATTGAGAAAAGAGGTACACAGGATGACGAATTTAATTTTGTTCTTAAATTCCTTTATGTCTTATCTGCTTGTGGTGGCTGTCTTTGTACTTGTGATAGGCATAGCGATTTTTATAGGTATTAAATTACGCCAAAGACAAAACGCCTTAGATGCAGCAGAGGAAGCTGCGGAGGCTGATAATATAGGAGCTACAAATGAAGTATGATGTGATTTTATGGGATATGGATGGTACCTTATTGGATTTTAAGGTTGCTCAGAAGGAGGCGCTTACACAGGTTTTCAGAGCCATTCATAAGCCTCTTACAGATGATATTATCGACTTATACAGTCGTATTAATTCTGCATATTGGAAAAAGCTGGAGCTGGGTGAGGTGACCCAGCCCGAGCTTTTGGACGGCAGATTCAGGACGTTTTTCAGTGAGCTTGGCATGGAGGATATAGACGTAGAAGCAGTGCGCAAAAAATACGAAGAAGTATTGGGCAACGTATACGAATATATTCAGGACTCACTTAGTCTTTGCAAGATGCTGCAGCCAAAATGCAGGCAATACATAGTAACGAACGGAATAGCAGGCACCCAGCACAGGAAAATCAATCTTTCCGGTTTTGGTGATTGTATGAATGACTGTTTTATTTCTGAAGAGGTGGGGATTGAAAAGCCCAACCAGGCATTCTTTGAGTATGTTTTTGATAAAATTCCTGATTTTGACAAATCAAAGGCTATTATTATAGGTGATTCCTTGAGCAGTGATATCAAGGGTGGGGTTCTTGCAGGTATCAAGACCTGTTACTTCAATCCGGATAGAGTGGAGCTACAGGGAGAATATAAGCCTGATTATGAGATTGATCATCTTTGGGATGTGCTTCGGATTTTGGATTTTGTGATGTAAAATTTGTCGAATGTTATAAAAATTCGTCACTAAAATTGTTAGAAATAACAGAAAATAAAAAACTCTCGTTTACATCTTGCTTTTTGTAGACGAGAGTTTTATACTTAAATAACACAAGTTCGTGTGTTTTGCTTTGGGGAGAGATACTAGATATTGTGTTTTTGGATGTACTGATTAAGTATTATTATTTTGTGGCATTATTATTATAAAATGAAAACAGGAGGTTATCATGAACAAGGAACTGGAGAAGGATACGTTTGATTATGGTGCGGCATATCATACCAAGAGAGATGTACGCATTATCAAAAAAGACGGCAGTCTGGAGAAGTTTAACGTACAGAAGGTTATTAATGCTGTGGGAAAGAGTGCATACAGAGCACTGACAAGCTTTACCCACGAGGAGAAGAGCAAAATCTGTCAGCATGTAGTGGACAAGATTGATGAGTTAGGACAGGATGCGGTACCGATTGCCTTGATGCACAATATCGTCGAGAGTGCTTTGGAGCAGGTAAAGCCTGTAGTTGCAAAAAGCTATCGTGATTATCGTAACTACAAGCAGGAATTTGTACGTATGCTGGATGACGTTTATATGAAGAGCCAGTCCATTATGTACATTGGTGACAAGGAGAATTCCAACACAGACTCCGCATTGGTATCCACCAAAAGAAGCTTGATTTTTAACCAGTTAAATAAAGAATTATATCAGAAATTTTTCATGACTACGGAAGAAATTCAGGCTTGTCGTGATGGTTATATTTATGTACACGATATGTCTGCAAGACGTGACACCATGAACTGCTGTTTGTTTGATGTGGCTCATGTGTTAAAGGACGGCTTTGAAATGGGTAATATCTGGTATAATGAGCCAAAGACTTTGGATGTGGCTTTTGACGTTATCGGTGATATCGTGCTCAGTGCCGCAAGCCAGCAGTATGGCGGTTTTACGGTACCGTGCGTGGATTTGATTCTGGAGCCGTATGCAGAGAAATCCTACAAAAAATACAGAGAAAAGTATGCGCGTCTTGGCTTAAGCGAGGATGTAATAGAGGCAGAGACTGTTCGTGATCTGGAAAGAGATTTTGAACAGGGCTTCCAGGGTTGGGAGTACAAGTTCAATACCGTTGCTTCAAGCCGTGGTGATTATCCGTTTATTACTATGACTATGGGTATTGGAACCGGACGTTTTGCTAAAATGGCGTCTATCGGTATGCTCAAGGTTCGTCGTAAAGGCCAGGGTAAGGAAACTTGTAAGAAGCCTGTATTATTCCCGAAGATTGTGTTCTTATATGATGAGAACTTACACGGACCGGGCAAGCCGTTGGAAGATGTTTTTGACGCAGGTGTAGAATGCTCTGCAAAGACGATGTATCCGGACTGGTTAAGCTTAACAGGAAAGGGTTATGTGGCAAGCATTTACAAGCAGTATGGTGAAATTATTTCTCCGATGGGCTGCAGGGCTTTCCTTTCTCCTTGGTATCGCAGAGGCGGTATGCATCCGGCAGATGAGCAGGATACCCCTGTATTCGTAGGTCGTTTCAATATCGGTGCGGTTTCCTTGCATTTGCCAATGATTTTGGCAAAGTCACGACAAGAAAGCAGAGACTTCTACGAAGTTTTAGATTATTATTTAGAGTTAATCCGTAAGCTCCACATTCGTACCTATGCGTATTTAGGCGAAATGCGTGCTTCCACCAATCCGTTAGCGTACTGTGAAGGCGGTTTCCTTGGCGGTCACTTAAAGCCAAGCGACAAGATTAAGCCGTTATTAAAGTCTGCTACGGCAAGCTTTGGTTTTACTGCATTAAACGAGCTTCAGGAGCTTTATAACGGTAAATCTTTGGTAGAAGATGGTGCATTTGCCGTAGAAGTAATGGAGCATATCAATACCAAGATTAACCAGTTTAAGGAAGAGGACGGTAATTTATATGCGATTTACGGCACTCCTGCAGAGAGTCTTTGTGGTACTCAGGTGCAGCAGTTCAGACGTAAATATGGTATTATAGAAGGTGTTTCCGACAGGGAATATGTAAGTAATTCCTTCCACTGTCATGTAACGGAGGAAATTACTCCTATTCAGAAGCAGGATTTAGAAGGACGTTTCTGGGATCTGGCAAACGGTGGCAAGATTCAGTACGTGAAGTATCCGATTGATTACAATAAAGAAGCTATTAAGACATTGATTTATCGTGCAATGGAATTAGGCTATTACGAAGGTGTAAACTTATCTCTGGCTTATTGTGATGACTGTGGTCACCAGGAACTGGAAATGGACGTGTGTCCGAAATGCGGCAGCCGTAACCTGACCAAAATTGACAGAATGAATGGTTATCTGTCCTATTCAAGAGTACATGGTGATACCAGATTAAATGCTGCCAAAATGGCTGAAATAGCTGAAAGGAAAAGTATGTAGTTATGAGATATCACAATATAACAAAAGATGACATGCTAAACGGCGACGGGCTCAGGGTTGTCCTTTGGGTGGCAGGCTGTAATCACTGTTGTAAAGGGTGCCAGAACCCTGTGACATGGGATGCGGCCGGAGGATTACCCTTTGACGAGGCTGCCAAAGCAGAAATTTTTGAGCAATTAGACAAAAACTATATTTCCGGCATTACTTTTTCCGGCGGCGACCCATTACATCCTGCAAATCGTGTGGATGTGCGTAATCTTGCCATGGAAATTAAAGAAAAGTATCCGGGTAAGACCCTGTGGTTATACACAGGGTATACCTGGGAGGAAATTGCAGAATATCCGATTATGCAGTATTTAGATGTTGTGGTTGAGGGACCGTTTATTCTGGAGAGACGTGATGTGAAGCTTCTTTGGAAGGGCAGTGACAATCAGAGAGTTGTTGATGTACAGGCTACCCTGGCAAGTGATAACATTATGGTACCTGTATTACATTGTGAAAATTATGCCTAAGAGTTCACGGGGGTTTTAGAAAGTAAATGAAAAAAATTGCAAGATTTCATAAAGTCAGCTTCGAACAGTTTGCAGAGGGTTTTGCCGATTATTGCACAGATAAAGAAGTTGTCAGGAAAATATATGATAATATCAAGCTTCCTAGGCGTGCGACGAAAGGAAGTGCAGGGTATGACTTTTTTGCTCCCTTTGGTATTACACTTGCCCCGGGTGAAACCATTAAGGTGCCTACGGGTATTCGATGTGAAATGGAATATGACTGGGTATTAAAGCTGTATCCGAGAAGTGGTCTGGGCTTTAAGTACCGCCTGCAGCTGAACAATACGGTAGGTATTATTGATGCAGACTACTTTTATTCTGATAATGAAGGTCATATTTTTGCCAAAATTACTAACGATACCAATGAAGGTAAGACGGTTGAAATTCAGGCGGGGACAGGCTTCATGCAGGGCATTTTCTTAGAATACGGCATTACCGTGGATGATGACGTGACAGATATCCGTAACGGCGGATTTGGAAGTACCACAAAAAAATAACCTTAACAACTTCATAACAACTTTCTTACAACTTTCTAATAAATTCTGGTTATGATATATTAGAAAATTGGCAAAATTTGTATGATAGTAATATACAATGAAGGAGAATGTTATGGAGTCAACTGCACAAGGACAAAAAACAAACACAAAAAGCTCAAAAAAGGTAAGAAATATTGTCATTTTATCAGTCGAGGTATTACTGTTAGTTTTTATGGTTACTTTATTATGGTTTGTAACCAGAGCAACAGATGCAGATGAGGGTATTCAAAAGGTTGAAATCCCTACAGAGGACATTATTATTAATGATGGTGTTGGAGAAGATGCTGAGGGAGACATTAAGGCCGATGATGGAGAGAAGTTACCGGAGTACAGAACCATTGCTTTGTTTGGTCTGGATTCTACTATTGGTGAGCTGGCAAAGAATACACGCAGTGATACTATTATGATTGCAGCTATCGACAATGAGACCAAAGAAGTGCATTTGATGAGTGTGTATCGTGATACATATTTAAATCTTGGTAATGATACTTATAGTAAGTGCAACAGTGCTTATGCAAAAGGTGGTGCAAAGCAGGCTATCAACATGCTTAATATGAATCTGGATTTGGCGATTACGGATTTCGTGGCTGTAGGATTTAAAGGCGTTATGGATGCCGTAAATGCTGTTGGTGGTGTTTATATTGATATTGATGAAGGCGAATTACAGCATATCAATAACTATCAGATTAGTATTGCAGAGAATTTAAAAATCGATTATAAACCGGTTGCTAAGGCAGGCTATCAAAAGGTAGATGGTCTACAGGCAACAGCATATTGTCGTATTCGATATGTTGGTAACTATGACTTCCAACGTACCGAGAGACAGAGAGAAGTACTTCAGGCTATGCTTGAAGAAGCAAAGGGTATGGAGGTAGACAAGCTTACCAAGCTGGCGAGTGATGTGTTTGGTGATGTATACACATCAGTGGATTTGGAAGAAATCATTACACTTTTAAGTGACATAGCATCCTATACCATTGTTGATGAAGGCGGTTTCCCAAGTGAGGAATATCGTGCAAATGCTTCTTTGGCAGGTGTAGGTTCCAGTGTAGTATGTACCGATCTTGAAGCTGCAGTAGCAGATATGCATAGTAAGTTATACCAGAAGGAAAATTATCAGGTTTCCGAAGCTTTAAAGAGCATCAGCTCAGTTATTCACAAAAATACCGATGCGTATGTAAAATAAATTTATAGTATAATAACTCCTTTTTCTGAAAAACTAATTTTAGGAAAAGGAGTTATTTTATGTCTGAGAATACTAATAAAAAGATTTCAACTAATTTACAAGAAAACATGGATTACTTAAAGGAGGCACTGCAGCTGGATGTCAGCTTTGACCTGGTGTACCGTGTAGTACATGTGGGTGGCAGAAAGGCCTGCATATACTTTATTGATGGCTTTTGCAAGGATGTCTTGATGCAGAAGATGCTGCAATATTTTATGGACATGAAAGAGGCAGATTTACCTGAGAATGCCCATGAAATGTTAAAGAAAAAAGCACCATATGTTGAAGTAGATATGGCGGACAATTATGACAAGCTAATTACTAATCTTTTGTCCGGTGTTTTTGTGCTTTTGATTGAAGGCTATGATCGAGCAATACTGATTGATTCCAGAACTTATCCTGCCAGAAGTGTGGATGAGCCCGCTAAGGATAAGACCCTGCGAGGCAGCAAGGATGGCTTTGTGGAAACGATTGTATTTAATACAGCGTTGATAAGAAGGCGTATCAGGGATCCGCATTTACGTATGGAAATGATGAATGCTGGAAAAGCCTCCAGGACGGACATTGTAGTCTGCTATATGGAGGACAGGGTTGATAAAAACTTTTTGAAGGAAATAAAGACAAAGATAAAAAATATTAAAGTAGACGCCCTTACTATGAATCAACAAAGCCTTGCAGAATGTCTTTTTCCATACAAATGGTATAATCCGTTTCCAAAGTTTAAGTACACGGAAAGGCCTGATACCGCTGCGGCACAGATTTTAGAAGGAAATATCGTTATTTTAGTGGATAACGCACCATCTGTTTTGATTATGCCTACCTCTTTTTTTGATGTGGTTGAGGAGGCAGATGATTACTATTTTCCGCCGATTACCGGTACGTATCTGCGTATCAGTCGATTTATTATTACGGTTTTGACCTATGTAATAGCACCACTGTTTCTTTTGTTGATGCAAAATCCGGATTGGATACCACCGGATTTCCAATTTATAGCTATTCAGGGCAATGTAAATGTACCTATTATCTGGCAGTTTCTGATTCTAGAACTGGCTATTGACGGACTCAGACTTGCAGCAGTCAACACCCCAAGCATGCTTAGTACCCCTCTAAGTATTTTGGCAGGTCTGGTACTTGGTGAATTTTCGGTCAAAAGCGGTTGGTTTAATTCCGAAGTAATGCTTTATATGGCATTTATTGCCATTGCAAGCTATACCCAGCCAAATTATGAAATGGGCTATGCACTGAAATTTATGCGTATTATAAATTTAATTTTAACCGCTATCTTTAATGTATGGGGCTTTGTGGCCGGTATAATTATCCTGCTTGTGGCACTTGGAGGAAATAAAACCGTATCTAAGCAGGGATATTTGTATCCGTTGATACCATTCGATTGGAAGAAATTGAAGAATTTGGTTGTGAGAGTAAGGCTGCCGGGATCGAGGGAGTAGGGGATACCTTCTACCCGCGCTTCTGGCCGCCATACCTTTTCAAAAACAGAGAAAGCTTATACCAAAAATCTACGCAGCTGCATTCAGAGATGTAATTAGTCAGCCTTGTTTCAAAACTCCCTTCGGTCAAACAATGAAACCGGCTGACCATTTTCTGAATTGCAGCTGCTTATTTTTGTGCATAACCTTTCAATGATTTTTGAAAAAGTATAGTGTCCAGAAGCGCGAATAAAGGCATGAAACATTAGATTTTACCATAATCTAGAAATATTATTATTGAGAGTTGATGAATTGTACATTAAACTATTTATATACAAGGTAGTTAGGTAAAACAATGTCATTCTATGAAAATAGATATATTAAGCAGCGTGAAAAGAGGTGAGGGGAATATGCGTATGCGAAGGTGTTGCTTGACGTACAATTCTATGTCAAGATGCTTGAATGATGTTTTAGTTTATAAAATATTATACCTGATAAAATGCATTCATAGCAAGCACATAGATTGTACGTAATTATGGCGGACATTTATGTGCTTTTAATGGATGCATAATTTTATTGAAAGAGGGAAAACAAATGAAGAAAAAAATCAATTTATTAATTACATTACTTTTTGTGTTATCAGTATCTATTATTCCAGTAGCAGCAAGTTCAAGTGTTATGTCATATTCAACAGCCGAAAGCATGATTGCAGAGGAAATAGTATTTGGAGATGATGTTGTAGATTTTTCAGCTCTATGTTCTGATAAAATTACAAATATTTATATTAATTTAGAAGGAATGTCTGTATATGTCGACTTTAGTGGTATGGAAGAAAATTTTGATGCTACATCTGTTGAATATGTTTCCGAAGATGCTGATGTTGCTATTGCATGGGATGGACGAATACTTGCAACTGGCAAAGGCACAACAGATATAATTCTGTATGTGGGTAATGAACAGTATACTATAAATGTGACAGTAAAAGAAGCTATTTCAGATGAACTTTTAGATGCGATTGAGCGTGTTTCAAAAGGAAAATCATTAGCAAGAATATCTGTTGAACGGCAGGCGATTATAGATAAAGCAAGTGATATGGTGTCTATTCTTTGGCGTCCGACTACCAATCTTATAGGATGGCGCAATGGTTATACTTTTGAAGCAGGAAAGGTTTATAGTGGTGTGCCTTATTCCATGACTATAAATCAGTGTGATGATGTAGAATTTGAGGCTGCTATGTCTAACAGTGATTTTTATGACAGTTATAGCAGAACAATTAATAATAAAACTTATACTATGCCTAAATATGGGAGTGATTGTTCAGGCTTCGTTTCTTTTGCGTGGGGAATGAATAAAGTAGGGACAAATACCTTTATCAAGTATCCGTCAATTGGAGGATACGAAAATCTGCAACCGGGAGATGCTGTTGTATATCGCGTTAATGACGAGGGACATATAATATTGGTGTTAATAAATTTCCAAACACCTTCAGATAGTAGTGGTTATGATGAACCATATTTGGCTTGTTATGAGCAAACTCCATATCATGCAGACTTAACATTCCATACTTACGCGGCTTTATTAAACGGTGGCTATAAAGCGATATCAAAGTTTAATAATTAAATTTTGTTTTGGCGTTTGGAAGAAGGAAATGACATATGAAACGTAATTACTTATGGATTTTATTATTGGTTAGCATTTCGGCTATTACCTGTTGTTTTCTGATATGGCATCATTATTCAAAGGCATATGATAGTGCAGTAAATCAATATGAGCAGCAGTTATCTGAGCTCTTAGAAGAAAATACCATTCTTAATAATGAGTTTGAATTGTTGCTGCAGAAAATCAATGAATTTCATATGGAGCCTCCGGAAGGTGCTTTTTATGAAGCTATTTCTGAGAATAAATATATGACAGCAGAAGAGGTTACTCTTCGGAAAATGCCTTGTGAAAGTGAGGAGTTTAATACAGGGAACACGTTGTCATATTGTATGGTTACACCGTATGTCGTTGTGTTTGAGAGTATAATGGATTTGCAGGATAAAAGCTGGAAACCAGAGGACAGGCACTGGGTTTTAGTTAGCTGTCATGCATTTGGAGATTGGATGGACAGCTTTGGCTGGGTCAGATTTTCAGAGCTTGTTGAATATAACGAAGATACCATGCACTTGCTACAGGGACCATTTATGCTTGCAGAGGATGCCGTTGATATAGAAACTGGAGAGCCTGCACATGAGTTGTTACGTGGCTCGTGGGTATGTGTTGATTTTAAAGGCGACTATGTCAGAGTGGCGACCCATGGAGGAATTTCTGCCAACGTTGATAAGAAATATCTTATCTATCCGGAAATGTCATATTGATTTTTTTAAGTTAATTGCATTGGCAATGACGATATTAGCGTATTTGAACAAATAGTTACAATGATTTTCCATCCTGGGCAATGCCTCATAGGGGTTCAGGCAACTACAAGGATGTTATGGAAAGATTTGTACAGCATGAAACATGGTATGTAAATATGATATATTTAGTATTTTTTTTGCCCGATAAAACGTATTCATTAAATGCACATATGTTGTGCGTGTGGGCACGGATGGGTTATGTGACACTTTTGTAATGTGAAATAAGTGAGGAAAAATTAATGAAAAATAAAGTAAAAAAAATATCTTTAATGTTATTGGCGTTATCTATTATAGTTTCTTTGGTAACACCTATAAATTTATATGCAAGTATGTATTCTATCTTGTTAAATACTGGTAGAAAATGGTATGATACACCTAAAACTGTATATTTTTCTTGTGATTTTAATACTGCAGAAAAGAATGCTGTAAGTGCGGCTATGTCGTCATGGAATAATGTAAAGTCATTTGACAATACATCTATGGTTACACTTGCTTTGACAGAACACTTTACAAATAATGTTATACATTATGGTATATCAGTTGAAGGATGGGTAGGTGCATGTTTCTATTATCCTGATAGTTCATACGGGCAGGAAGAAATAACAGGCGTAACGATCTGTCTGGATGATTCACGAAGTTGGTCTACAAATGGTTCATCAGGTACATTTGATATTCAATCAGTAGTTCTTCACGAACTAGGGCATGCTCTTGGGGTAGCGCATTGCCATGAAGCTGGTGAAGCCTCTCCTTGCTGGAGTGCCACTTGTTTAACTAATGTAATGAATCCTAGCACGGAAACTGGTTCTGGAGGAATAAATCGTACTTTAAAAGCGTATGATACAGCGTCATATCAGATGATTTATCAGTAAGCAATTTTATATTGAAAAGGAGACTTAATATGAAAAAAATTAATACTAAATTTAAAGTGGCAGCTATTATAGTATTTGTAGGAGTTATTGCACTTTTATTGTCTTATACTATTCCAGCAAAATTTAATAATGATTCAAAATTTGCCGAAAAAGAGATACGGACTGTACAGGCATGTTGGCCTGCTTATACGTTCAATACAGCTATAGAGGAAGCATCAACTATTATTCATGGAAAAGTAGTTGACGTAAGCGATACACTTGTTAATGTCATAGGAACTGCAGGTAATGGAAGTGTATTACGTGAATGTTATAAAGAGATAACGGTGGAAGTTATAGAAGGAATTAAAGGTGTTGATGAGGAAACTGCTTCAATTACATTCATACAATCAGGTGGAGAAACGGAGGATTATATTTATATTGTAACAGGAATTGTTCCTGTAGAAATGGGAGAAGAGTATATATTTTTTATGAATGAAAAAGGTTCTTCTTTATCTCCTGAAACATTGATTCCTATTGATGATGGTATTGCACAGGTTGCCGGGAAAATTGCTCCAACGATGAATACATCACAGCAGACTTTAACGACAAATTCAGGACAAGGTGGTTTGAAAGAATATGATTTGAATCAATACATAACAGCAATTAGAGGTGTATTGGAATAATTTGGGTAATGGGTCACGTACTGAAATTTATGCGGCATTCAATATGCGGAGGTACAAGTAATGGTTGTTATTATTTATATTATATATGCAATCATCTTTGGAGTGTGTTTAATCAATATAATTGCTCCGAAGTGGTGTTGGAGTACATTTGAAAGCTGGAAGGCACATAAAGAGCCTTCAAAAATGTTTTTTGTGGTAAGGCGTATAGAGGGGATTATCGGATTGATAATTATTACGGCGATTGCATTGGCACCGACGATTATAGCATATTTAAATAAATAACTTTATAAATGCCCAAACTATAATACAGAGGTATACTAGCTGTAATTTTTTGCAGCAGCATCATAGTTTGGGCATTTTTATATAAAACAAATCATATAATATAGCAAGTGAAGCCCCGGGGTTTCACAACCTAACAGCATAGTTATTTGCAAGGATTCGGATTGCAGTCAAAGCCAGGGTTAAATGCGTAGAAGTTCTTTGCGTTCAGCTTATCCTGTGTCATGCGAAGTGCTTCACCAAATCTTTGGAAATGCACGATTTCTCGTTGGCGAAGGAAGCGGATAGGCGCAATAACGTCCGGGTTATCCAAGAGACGTAAAATGTTGTCATAGGTGGTACGAGCCTTTTGTTCAGCGGCCATATCTTCATGCAAATCGGTGATAATATCGCCTTTACTTTGGAACTCGCAAGCGTTAAATGGAATACCTCCCGCCGCCTGTGGCCAGAGACCGAGGGTGTGGTCCACATAATACTTATCAAAGCCGGAAGCCTTAATTTCTTCCATGGACAGGTCCTTTGTCAGCTGATATACGATGGCACCTACCATCTCGAGGTGGTTTAATTCTTCCGTAGCTATATCATTCAGCAAACCAGCAACGTCACGATAAGGCGTAGCAAATTTCTGAGAGAAATATCGCATACTTGCTGCCAACTCGCCATCCGGGCCACCAAACTGGCTGATAATTATTTGAGCGGATTTTGCGTCCGGCTTACAGATTTTTACAGGAAATTGTAATCTTTTTTCATATTGGAACATATATTAGCACACTCCTTCCCAAGCATTCGGTTCGTTGCTCCATTCCCATTCCTTATTGCAGTTAGACTGGGTGGCGAACAGAGGACCATAATTTGCAGCAAACTCTTCACGCAATTCGCACAATACTTTTGCATAATGGCGATAATATTCTAAAGCGTTTTTGTCGTTTGGATGGGTATCCAAATATAATTGCATGTCTGTTAAGAGGAAATCTATCATACTTATTTCATATAATGCGGTGCATTTATCTTTTCTAGCCATTATTTCATACACCTCCTGCCTTCAAAAGGTTTTATTAATTCAGGGAAAATAGTACCGGCCTTGAAGCCATCTTCTAAATTTTCACAAACTCTGGTAGCATGCTGCCATGGAACATATGACATACCAAGTGGGAAATTTTCTAAATGCTCATCAAAATATTTATCTTGCATAGGACATCCTTTCCGTCATATAGACTTATTAATTACTATTATAGTATGTAGGATTTCCGCAAAGGTGCAGTTTGCATGTGTTGTAAATTCTGACAGAATGTAAATTAAGGCTTGTGAATTGGCAAAGTTTGTTATATACTAATAAGCAGGAAATTTTGACAAAATAATAAAGAGAGGGACAAATCTATGACCAAGATTAGAACCAGATATGCACCGAGTCCGACAGGCAGAATGCATGTTGGTAATTTACGTTCTGCATTATATGAATTTTTAGTTGCAAAGCATGAAGGCGGAAGCTTTATGCTTCGTATTGAGGATACCGATCAGGAGCGTTTTGTAGAAGGGGCAGTTGACATTATTTATCGCACCTTAGAAAAGACAGGCCTTATTCATGACGAGGGTCCTGATAAGGATGGCGGCTTTGGTCCATACGTGCAGAGCGAGCGTATGAAAACAGGCATTTATATGAAGTATGCCAAGGAGCTTATTGATAAGGGACAGGCATATTACTGTTTTTGCGATAAGGAGCGTTTAGAGAGCCTTCGTCAGTCTATTGATATGGGTGACGGCAGCAAAGAGATTACTGTTTATGACAAGCACTGTTTAGGCCTTTCCAAGGAAGAGGTAGAGGCTAATTTAGCAGCAGGTAAGCCGTTTGTTATACGCCAGAACAACCCTACAGAGGGTACCACTACCTTCCATGATGAGCTTTATGGGGATATTACAGTGGATAATAGTGAGTTGGATGATATGATTTTGATTAAATCTGACGGTTATCCTACTTATAACTTTGCAAACGTTGTGGACGACCATACCATGGGCATTACCCATGTGGTACGTGGTAATGAGTATTTGTCCAGTTCACCTAAATACAATCGTTTATATGAAGCCTTTGAATGGGAGGTTCCAACTTATATTCATTTGCCGCTTATTACCGATGAGAATCATAAAAAGTTAAGTAAGCGCAGCGGTCATTCTTCCTTTGAGGATTTAATTGACCAGGGCTTTTTGACAGAGGCTGTTGTAAATTACATTGCATTACTTGGTTGGTCTCCGGAGGATAATTGCGAAATCTTCACCTTGGATGAGCTGATTGAAAAGTTTGATTATAGACGCATCAGCAAGTCACCGGCAGTGTTTGATATTCAGAAGCTGAAATGGATGAATGGTGAGTATTTAAAGGCTATGGATTTTGACAAATTCTATGAGCTGACTGAACCTTACTTAAAGGAAGCGCTTACAAAGGACTTTGATTTTAAGAAGATTGCAGCTATGGTAAAGACACGTATCGAAGTATTCCCGGACATTGCGGCTTTGGTTGATTTCTTTAATGAATTGCCGGAGTACGACACTTCCATGTATGCGCACAAGAAGATGAAGACTACCGAAGCCTCTTCTTTAGAAGTATTAAAGGAATTGTTGCCTAGATTAGAGGCGCATGACGAATATACCAATGATGCTCTTTATGCACTTTTAGTAAAGTATGTAGAAGAGAAGGGCTGCAAAAATGGCTATGCTATCTGGCCTCTCCGTACTGCAGTCAGCGGCAAGCAGATGACACCTGCCGGTGCAACGGAGATTATGGAGATTATTGGAAAGGAAGAGTCCATTATCCGTGTAAAGAAGGGCATTGAACTCTTAGAGGCTTCGCTTGCCTAATCAGATAACTCCGGCACAGGAACGTGCTGTGAAACACCATAAAGGGGCCTGCCTTGTTTTGGCAGGTCCCGGAAGTGGGAAAACCTTTGTCATCACCAACAGACTTGTTCATATGGTACGGGAGTATCAGATACCCGGTGAACATATTCTGGTTATTACTTTCACCAAAGCAGCGGCCATGGAAATGGAACAGCGTTTTTTAAAGCTTCTGTCGGACGCTCATCCGTGGTTTGGTACGTTTCATTCCTGCTTTTATTACATTCTTAAACATTCTTATACATCGATTCCTAATCGGTTTATTTCCACAGAAGACAAGCATCGTATCCTTAGAGAGATTTGTGACGAAGTGCTGGACAAGGATAATGATATAGAATTTGAAGAGGTAGAGCGCTTGCTTAGCCTGTATATGAATAATGGTCTTTCTATGCAGAATATGGCAGAGTATGCAGATTTAAAGCAGAGTGACCTGCGCAGTCTGTATCGTAGCTATCATTTGGCTCTGAAGGAGTATGGGTATATGGATTTTGATGATTTAATGCTGTGCTGTTATCAGTTGTTGAAGGATAATGCAGAGGTAAGGGAGCACTGGCAGAAACAATTTCCGTATATTTTAATTGATGAATGTCAGGATATGAATGTGTTGCAATATGAAATTCTAAAGCTTCTTGCAGGAACGGAGCAAAATATTTTTATGGTAGGAGATGATGATCAGTCTGTGTATCGTTTCCGTGGTGCCAGAGTGGAGCTTATGAAACGATTTCTGGAGGAGTTTAAGCCGGTAGTACAAATTCAATTGGATATGAATTTCAGAAGCACAAAGGGGATTGTGGAAGGCAGCAAACAGGTCATTGCTTGTAATAAAAACCGCTTTGCAAAAAAGATTTGTGCCTTTAACACAGAAAGAGGCGGGTTGCATATATCGGACTACGAATTAAGGCATGATATGTATGAAAATGTGTTTCAGACGCTCCAAAAGGCGCAAACAGGCACTTTAAACAACTACGCCATTATTTTCCGCACTAATCAGGAATTGCGGAGAATGGCTTATAAACTTCGCCAGAAGGGCATTCCATATTTATCCAAGGAGGACCAAAAGAGTATTTTTGACGAGGATTGGTATTTGGATATAGAAGCATACATGCGGCTTGGAACAGGAAGCAAGGAACGTCAGTACATATTAAGGGTAGCCAATAAGCCCAATCGTTTTATAAAAAGAGAACAATTAGTGAAATATGCAAAGCTTCCGGATGTCTTAGAACAGCAGGTTAAGCATATAGGCACCATGCGGCCATATCTTGCTATCAAATATATCTGGAGTGGTATCGGTTACGGCCGTTGGCTGGAAAGGCAGTTGGGTATGGATATAGAACAGTGGGACGCCATTAACGAACAGCTGGAAGAAATTACCCGGGAATTAAAAGGGTATACTAATCTGCAGGACTGGCTTTGTCATGTGGAGGAGGACAGGGCTTTGCAAAAAAGCTTACAGAAGCTCAAGACCAAAGAACAGTCAGAAGGGGTTCATCTTTTGACTATGCATGCCTCTAAGGGACTTGAATTTGATACCGTATATTTGCTGGATGTAAATAAAGGGAAAATTCCTAAAGGTTCAAAGCTTTCAGAGGAAGAACTTGAGGAGGAACGCAGACTATTTTATGTGGCAATGACCCGTGCCAAAAAGCATTTAAATATATGTTATGTACGAGGGACTAAGGACCACGTGCTGCAGCCCTCTGTGTTTATTGAACCGATAATGTGATATGAAAAGTAATATGAAAAAGCGATGGTATTCTGAAATCCCATCGCTTTTTCGAACGTATATTACGTTTAAATAGTCGGTTTCTTAGTTCATTATTCCTCTTCAATAACTTCATCAAATTCTACAGAATCTAAAAATTCATCGAAAGCGTCAGCAACCATTTCATATTCATCGTCGTCATCAATGTAGTCCAGAACAGGCTCTTCGTTAGGGTCGTCCGGATTTTCGGAATAGCGGTAGAACCAAACTTCTCCGTCCTCATTTTCACCATTTTCATCTAAAGGTAATAATACAATATAATCCTGACCCTCAACCTCTAAAATAGTAACGATGGAGCAAACTACTGTAGAATTGTCATCTAATTCTATGGTTACAGTCATTTCTTCCTCTGCGAAATTATTGTTATTTGCCATAATAGCCTCCTTGTATGGTATCTAGTAAAATTTAGAAACAGTTATTAGACTGTTAATATAACAATTTTACTATTTTTAGACCGATTATGCAATATTTTCTTTCAATTTTCTGGATGTGTATGGTATAATTATTGTAACAGCTCAGACGGAAGGCCGGCAGCTGTTTGGAATAACGTCATGAAAAGAGGTACAAAATGGCAGAAGGGTACAAAGTTTTACCATTAAGTCCATATCCGTTAGGGGTCAGGCGGGAAGGCAGTGATATTTTGGTTTCTATGATATCAGACGAGTCGGATTGTGGTATTATATTTTATGATACTGAGAATGAGGAGATGGAGTCTTTAAAGATTTCTTTTCCAGAGAGTCTGCGGATAGGGATATTTATGCCATGAGGCTTGAAGGCATTCCAATGTGTTACAACGGATATCGTGTTTATCAGGGAAACAAAATTTTTCCTGATGAGTATGGCAGGTGTTATGTAAGAAAAGCATATGGTGTGCCGATATTTCAATCAGAGATGATGGGGCTTTTGGAGCAGCAGTCTTTTGATTGGAATGGAGATAAGAAACCAGAGGTGGCATTTTCGGACGCTGTTTTTTATGGTCTCCATGTGAGGGGCTTTACCATGGGTGAGGGTAGTGATTGTAATCACAAGGGCACTTTTGCAGGAGTAAAGGAAAAGCTTGATTATTTAAAGAATCTGGGTGTTACATCACTCTTGTTGATGCCGGCATATGAATTTATAGAAAATGAGCGGTCGCAGCCTATTGCAACAGGACCGGGGAATCTATTGCAGCCCAGAACCGCATTAAATACTTTAAATTATTGGGGCTATAAAAAGGGCTATTATTACGCACCAAAGGCTTCTTATGCAGCAGGACAGGACCCTTGCACGGAAATGAAGCAGCTGGTAAGGGGGTGTCATGAAAAGGGAATAGAGCTTTTTATGCAGTTTTATTTTTCTGAGGATATTCCGGAGACGGAAATTGTTCGTGTTTTTCAGTATTGGGTGATGGAATATCACGTAGATGGTTTCCGGGTTATGTCGCCGGCTCATATTAATATAAACTTGATTAAGAATGAGCCATTACTTGCAGAAACGAAGATTATATACGAGGACTTTGAAGATAAAGCATATCAAGGGATGGCTTTTACGAAAAAAAACAATAAGCGGTTTTGTATTTATCGTGATGATACGATGAGGGATTATCGTCGTTTTTTGAGAGGCGAAGAGGATACACTTAGTGGTGTAAAGTATCATTTTCGCAAGAATGACAGCAAGATAGCTTTTTTAAACAGTATTGCAGATTATAATACTTTAAGAATTGCTGACATGGTTTCCTATAGCCGCAAGCATAATGAAGCTAACGGAGAATACAATAAAGATGGAAGTAGTTATAATTACAGTTGGAACTGCGGCGTAGAGGGAACGACTGCGGATAATACTGTTTTGCAGTTAAGAATTCGTCAGATAAAAAATGCGTTAAGTCTTATCTTTCTCAGTCAGGGCACGCCATATTTGTTTATGGGGGATGAAATGGGAGCCTCACAGTTTGGCAATAACAATCCATACAATCAGGATAATGAGATTTCCTGGTTGAATTGGCATAATTTGGAGAAAAATAAAGAGATTTATGACTTTGTGAAATTGTTAATTGCATATAGAAAAAAACACAAAATTCTTCACATGGATTCTTGTTTAACAGGCACAGACAGAATGGGTTATGGTGTAGCAGATATTTCTTTCCATGGCCTGCAGGTCTATAAAGCAGGGCAGGAACCATACTGTAGGGAACTGGGAATAATGCTGTGTGACAAGTATGCAATAGGTAACAAAGGATGTGATGATATTTCTCAGAAATTTATTTATATAGCCTTTAATATGTATTGGGAAAGTCAATGCTTTGAATTGCCGCAATTAAAGAAAGAGACAGGAAACGAAGGTAGTTGGCAAGTGGCATTTCATACTTCTGAGGAAAAGGTTGAAGTGCGTGTAAAACAATGGCAAGCAGCCTATGGAAAGAAAGAAAATACAGATTTAAAGCAGGAGTGTATTGTGGTTCCGCCGAGAACTATCGTGGTACTGGAATGTTAAGCAGGAATTCTTTTGACACCATTAAAGGCAAAAATGCATAGAATACAGTAAAAGATAAATCTTTGAAAGGATTTTGGATCAATGAATTGTATTTGGCTTTTACTGCTTCTTTGCTGTTGTGGTAATAACAGTGGCTGTGGAAACTCATGGAATGATGGCTGCGGAAAGAATAACTGGAGCTGTGGTTGCAATAATTGCAGACGTTGTGGCAATAACCGGGATTATGACAATTGGAATAACCGCAGCAATCGCAATAGCAGATGTGGTTGTGACAATGACAACGACTCTGTTTGTGAGAATGTCTGTGAAGCTGTTTGTGAGGCTGTCAGAGATGCTAAAAACGACAGAGATAATCAGGATTGCGGATGTCACAAATCATTTCCGTTTACTTCCTATCCGGTATTAGATAACTGTGATTAATTGAATGGAATATCCTTTGCAAGGGGCCTGTGATTTTTCATAGGCCTTTTTTGTAGTAGTTTCTTGACTTTACCTACACACAGTGTTAAACTGATTTTATGTAATTTTTGGAGGAAATAATTTATGTTAGACGGAAAAAAAGTATTATTCAGTGGTATGCAGGCTACCGGTAACCTGACTTTGGGAAATTACCTGGGAGCATTAAAGAATTGGACCACTTTAACAGATGAATATCAGTGCTTTTACAGTGTTGTAGATATGCATTCCATTACAGTACGTCAGGATCCGGCAGAGCTTAGGAAGCGTGCCAGAAACTTACTGACCTTGTATATTGCGGCAGGACTAGATCCTGAAAAGAATTGTCTGTATTATCAGTCTCATGTAACAGGACATGCTGAGCTTGCATGGATTTTAAATTGTTTTACATACATGGGCGAGCTGAATCGTATGACCCAGTTTAAGGACAAGGCGGCAAAGCATGCAGACAATATTAATGCAGGCTTATTTACCTATCCTGTGCTTATGGCTGCAGATATCCTGCTGTTCCAGTCCGATGTGGTGCCTGTTGGCAAGGATCAGCTACAGCATTTGGAGATTACAAGGGATATTGCGGAGCGCTTTAATGGTATTTATGGGGATGTATTTACGATACCGGAGCCTTACATCGGTAAAGTTGGTGCCAAGATTATGTCTCTGCAGGAGCCAACAAAAAAGATGAGTAAATCCGATGAAAATCCAAATGCCAGCATTTACCTGATGGACGACCCGGATACCATTATCCGCAAATTTAAACGCGCGGTAACGGACTCAGAAGCTTGTATTCGTTATACAGATGACCAGCCGGGTATCAAGAATTTAATTGATATTTTCAGTGCATGCTCCGGTATGAGTGCTGAGCAGATCGTGACTGATTTTGAAGGTAAGGGCTATGGCGACTTTAAAATGGCAGTTGGCGAGAGTGTAGTGAATGTGCTTAAGCCGATTCAGGACAGATATAATGAGCTTCAGAAGGATAAGGGCTATCTGGATGGAATTATTAAGGCCAATGCAGAGAAGGCACAATATTATTCCAATAAAACTTTACGCAAGGTGCAAAAGAAGATTGGATTTCCTGAGCGCGTGAGATAGGAGAAGATGTTGAGAGACATTTGTAAGGATTTAAAAGAATTATTTCAAAATAAATTTTACTGTATTTTGCTTTTGATTATTGGTATTTGCACATATGGTTTTGTAATTACTCATTTCAGTATTGGTATTGATGATACAGCTATCCCCATGTATTTTGAGGAGGGCTTAGCTCCATATGTAGGAAGATGGACCTTGTATATGATAAACAAGGTTGTACCAATCACGAAGCTGTCTCCCTTTTTGGTAGAAGCTGTGAGTATGCTTTTGATGCTTATTTCGGCTTCACTTTGGTGTGTTCTTTGGAAGAGAATTATATCAAATGTAATAGAAGTTCCTTGGTGGATATATGTGCTTGTTGCAGGGATTTTTGTGACTTGTCCTCTTATTAGTGAGGTATATGTTTTTTATCTGCATAATGGCATTTGCATAGGATATGGTTTGACAGCTCTAGGCTTGCTTTTCTTTATGAAGAGCTTAGAGAAAGGTCAAAATACCAAAGCTTTGATAAAATACAGCGTCTTTGCAGGTCTGTTTTTATTTGTTGCATTAGGGTGTTATGAATCATTAATGATTGTTTTTGCAATGGGAGCAGTTTTGGCATTTATATTACTCAGATGCTTTTGTGACATTAAAGGAACGGATGTTCATTATGATACGGCTTTTGTCAAATGGATAGCAGCGGGTTTGATTGCAGTAGTAACAAGTCTGATAGGCAGAACGATTATTTTGAAACTGCTGAACGTAGTCAATGATTGGAGTGCCTTTGATAATTTGAATGTGACACAAAGAGGACTGTTAAGCGGCATATTTATTCCTATGGAAGAGCTGGTGATGAATATAAAGCGTTTTATTATGCTTTATTATGTTAATGCAGTTTGTTATTTGCCGATTACTGTTTTGGTGTGCGCTTTTGTTGTATTGGGAATAGTAACTATAATATACAGTATCAAAAAAAAGGATTGGCTGATATTTGGTGCTTTTATTGCATTGCCTATATTGCCAGTCTGTTTAACGATACTTGAGGGATATACTACAAGATACAGAACTTGTCAGTATGTACCTCTCGTATGTTCTTTTGCAATATTGTTTGTGTTTATTATGGTATTAAAGAATGGGCGGAAATGGTTATTATCTGTCTGTGGAGTGTTGTGTGGTTTATTGGTAGTGGTTCAATGTATGGATATGAACCAGTGGTTTTATATCGATTATCAGAAGTATCAGCATGCAAAGAGTGTTATGACCGGTGTTGCCGTAGATTTGCAAGAGCTTGAAAATTATGAGAAGCCAATTATTTTCACGGGCGGTTATCCCGTACCTGCTGAAATTACAGAAAAAGCATATGTTTCCTTTCATTCGAAAAAATATCGGCTCATTTATTTATTGACGGACTGGTTTGACCCGCATTTAAGAGAGAAGTATTATAGCATCACCAATAGCGGTTATGCCTTTGCTGAAATGCCGTATATGTCCACGCTCCAATGGGGACTGACAGCCTTTGACGGAACATCAAATCAATTGATTGAATTTTTAAAGATGCATGGGTATTCCTTCAACGGGGAAACGGATTTGGCAAAATATAACGAAGCCATTGAATTACGTCAGTCTTTAGCGATGCCTTGTTATCCGGAGGATGGATATATTTTAGAGTGTCAGGATTATATTATAGTTAATTTATCAAATTATTTTGACTGATTTTAAAAGAAACTGCGTTTAATGCAAAATGAATGCATAATGCGCAGTTTTTAATATAGTAGAAATTAATTTAGAATACTTGCCATATCCTCAGGCAGCTCCTGCTCGAAGTACATTTCCTTCAAGGCGATCGGATGTATAAACTTCAAGGAGTAGGAGTGCAGTGCCTGTCTTTGGATAAGGGAACAGTCGCCTCCGTACAGGTCATCTCCGATAAGGGGATGGCCGATGTGTTTCATATGAACACGGATTTGGTGGGTGCGGCCGGTTTCTAATTGTAGCTGTATGAGTGAAATTCCTTTGTCCGGATGGTGTGAAAGACGCTTAAAATGTGTCACAGCGCGTTCGCCATTTTCAAAATCTACAACTCTTTCAATAGTAGAGCCCTCTCTACGGGCGATAGAAGCGTCAATAGAGCCATTTTCGGGCAGCGAATCATCATCTTTGCATATGGCTAGGTAAGTGCGCTTAATGAGCCTTTTAGACACCATATTGGATAAGATGCCGCTTGCAAGCTGGTGTTTGCAAAGTATGGTCAGGCCGGTGGTATCGCGGTCTAAACGATTGACGCAACGGAAGATAAAGTGTTTACCTTGGGCAGCGAAGTAGTGGACGATACCATTGGCAAGGGTGCCTGTATAGTGATTTTGGCTGGGGTGCACCGGCATACCCGCCGGTTTGTTCACGACCAGAATATCCTCGTCTTCGTATACAATATCGATATTTAATGCTTCAGGCACAATTTTTTCGGAGCTTTCCGTTTCTGACAGTTTAATGGTCAAAATATCTCCAGAAGATATTTTTTGATTGACGTATGCCCATACGCCGTTCAATAAAATACCTTCCGGAGTCTTTTTTAAAGCAATAATAGCCTTGTCTGTATAAAGTCTTTTCTTTAAAAACTGCAAAATCGTATTACCCTCAAAATTAGCATCTATGTGATAAGTTATAATACGTTCCATAATTAATGACTTTTTACCTGCTTCCACAGATTACTGTAAAGGGTGTCCATATCCTCGCCAAGATATTGATATACCTCCAACTCATAATTTTCCAAATTTGGAAAAGCAACTTCAGAGTTTTGCATTTCCTCATCAAGCATTTCAATAGCAGTGGTGTTTGGAATAGAGTATGTAATATACTCAAAATTCATCACAGCAATATCCGGGCGGCAAAGGAAGTCCAAAAACTTCTCGGCATTTTCCACATGCTTGGCATTCTTTGGAATGACCCAGGAATCCTGCCACACATTGGAGCCTTCTTTTGGCACTACATATTCCAAGTCAGGATTTTCATATTGGGTATACAGAGCCTCACCGGAGTAAATAACACCGATGGCCGCTTCACCGCTTATCATTTTATCACGTACCTGATCCACTACATAAGCCTGCACAATAGGCTTCTGCTGTATAAGAGCTTCCTTTGCTTCCTGCAGTTCTGCCTCATTTGTAGAGTTGGAAGAATAACCAAGCAGCTTTAAGGCTACCATAAATGCATCACGAACAGAGTCCTGCATCAGTATTTCATCGGTGTACTTGGCATCCCAAAGATCGGACCATTCATCAATAGGCTCATCCACAAGGGTGGTATTGTATAAAATACCCACAGTGCCCCATGTGTAAGGAAGAGAATATTTTAATTCCGGGTCATAGCCCATAGTCTGCTCCCAATGCTCTTCACCGATGTGTACGCGATTAGGAATGTGGTCCCAATTGATGGGTTGAAGCAAATCCTCTGCAATCATTTTGCTGATCATATAATCGGAAGGGCACACCAAATCATACAGGGAAGCACCTGCAGAAATTTTGGAATACATGGATTCATTGGTCTCGAATTCATCATAAATGACTTCAATACCGGTCTCTTCTTCGAAAATATCCAGTACTTCAGGCTCAATATATTCGCCCCAGTTAAAAACATATAATTTATTACTGTCATCAGAATTACTGCCGCAGGCGGTAAGAGAGGACAGGGTCAGAAGCAAAATACATACAATCGTAAATAACTTTTTCACGTAAGTTCTCCTAAATGATAAAAATCGTTACAGAATACCAAGGACTTAACAGCGCTTTGTCGGTTGATTCTTTGGTGTCCGGTTTATCAAAAGCAGTAATACAAATACTGCAATAAAAATCAAAGTAGAAAGTGCATACATTTCCGGTTTGATGCCTTTTCTGAGCTCCGTATAAATCTTGGTAGACAAGGTATCGAAGCCGGGCCCTTTGGTAAAGTGAGTGATAATAAAATCATCAATGGACATGGTAAATGCCATCAAAAATCCGGAAGCAATACCCGGCAGTAAATCCGGCAGTACTACCTTGCGAAAGGCAGTAAACTTGGTAGCTCCCAAATCCAGAGCAGCCTCATAAACGCTTGGATTTAACTGCTTCATTCTCGGCAGAATACTTAATATTGCATAAGGAATATTAAAGGTAATATGAGAGATAAGTACCGTCATAAAACCAAGCTGGAAACGGATCCCCAGTCTGCCTAAAATATTACCAAAGCTTAAGAATAAAAGCATCAGGGAAATACCGGTTACAATTTCTGCATTTAACATAGGAATGTTGGTAATGCCGGAAATAATATTACGGGTCTTTCTGCCCATTCTCTGCATAGTTACACAGGCCAAAAGGCCAATAAGGGTAGCAATGAGGGCGGAAAGGAAGGCAACCACAAGGGTATTCACCAAAGCGCCCATAATTTCTTCGTTCTGGAAAAGCTCCACATACCAGTTTAAGGTAAAGCCGCCCCATTTGGAACGGGACTTGCTGGAATTAAAGCTCATTACAATTAAGGTTACAATCGGAGCATACATAAAAATCAGTATGAGACCGATATAAATGCGTTTGAGAGACTTATAAATCATAATGCATTTGCCTCCCCGTCTTTGTCAAAAATCATGGAAAGAACCATGTTGAAAATAATAAATACCATTAAAACAATCGATAAACCGGAGCCTAAGTGCCAGTTACATGCCACCGTGAACTCCTGCTCGATAACGTTACCAATTAATAAAATCTTGGAGCCGCCCAGAATGTTACTGATAACGAAGGTGGTAAGGCTTGGTACAAATACCATGGTAATACCGCTGATAATGCCCGGTATGCTCAGTGGCAGAATAATACGCTTAAAGGTAATAAAGCTGTTGGCACCCAGGTCTCTGGCTGCATTGATAACGCTTGGGTCAATCTTAGCCAGAGTGTTGTAAAGCGGCAAAATCATAAACGGCAGGTAATTGTAAACCATGCCCAGAACGATAGCGTAGTTGGTGTTGATAATGCGAAGACCGGGTAAGCCAAGCACGCCCAGTACACCATTGATAACACCGGTTTTCTCTATAAGGGTCTGCCATGCCAGAGTACGAAGCAAAAAATTCATCCACATTGGTAAGATAAACATAAAAACTACGTACTGATTGGAGCCTACCTTCATCTGACTTAAAATATAGGCCAGAGGGTAAGCCATTAAAAAGCAGATAATGGTACTGATAACAGACAAACCAATAGAAACCCATAAGGCTTTGAAATGCCAAGGCTCTGTCATGGCAACCACATTCTCCAAAGTAAAAGCTCCGGTTTTATCCGTAAAACCATAGTAAAATACCATACCTAAGGGTATCAGTATAAAGGCTACAATCCACACCAGAAAAGGCGTGGAAAGAAGATAGTTGGAAAGCTTCTTTTTATTCATTGACACCTACGGCCTCCTCATCCTCAGACTGCGGTTTGTTCATAATCTGGATGTTTTCAGGGTCTACTAAAATACCTACCTCGGTACCTACAGGCTGCATTCTGGTAGAGTGTACCAGCCATTCGAAACCGCCGGCCATAACCTCCATTTCATAATGAACGCCCTTGAAAATCAGATGCGAAACTACGCCGGTAAGGGAAGCCTTTTCAGGAGAAACAAGCTCCACATCCTCCGGTCTGATAACAACGTCAACAGGCTTATTGGTGCCAAAACCGGTATCAATGCAGGCAAAGCGAGTGCCCAGAATAGAAACCAGCTTGTCCTGAATCATAATACCGCCGATAATATTGGATTCCCCGATAAAGTCAGCAACAAAGGCGTTTTCCGGCTCGTTGTAAATCTTTTCCGGAGTACCGATCTGCTGGATGTAGCCCTGGTTCATTACCACGATAGTGTCGGACATGGTAAGAGCCTCTTCCTGATCGTGGGTAACATAAATAAAAGTAATACCAAGCTCGTTTTTCAGACGAATTAGCTCATACTGCATGTCCTGACGAAGCTTTAAGTCAAGAGCACCCAAAGGCTCATCCAAAAGCAAAAGCTTTGGCTCGTTTACGATAGCACGGGCAATGGCAATACGCTGCTTCTGACCACCGGAAAGAGAATCCGGCATACGGTTCTCATAACCCTGTAAATTTACCAGCTTCAAAGCATACTTTATCTTGTCATTAATATAATCTCTGGACTTCCCCTTGATGGTAAGTCCAAAAGCAATATTGTCCTTAATATTCATATGGGTAAAAAGCGCATACTGCTGGAACACGGTATTTAACGCGCGCTTGTTGGGAGGCAGGTTGGTAATATCCTGACCATTGAAAATAACGCGGCCTTGATCCGGCTGCTCGAAACCGCCCAGAATGCGCAGGGTAGTAGTCTTACCACAGCCGCTGGGACCTAAAAGCGTCAGAAACTCATTTTCTCTGACGTATAAGCTTAAATCGTCTAAAATAAGATTGTCTCCGTAAGATTTGGAAATGTGCTGTAAATCAACTAATTTATTGCTCATGTATGATAATCTCCTTGGTATAATGATTAAAAGCTTGGTGGAGTGCTAATCCACAAAAGAGTAGCACCGGTTTTGGCCCCCGCCTTTAGATAATGAGTGGTGTCGGCCTTAAAATAAAAGGTCTCGCCTTTGCGTACCTTATAGCGCTTGTTCCCTAAATAAATATAAATAACGCCTGAAAGGACATAACCAAATTCTTCACCCTCATGGGGGTTGTCCGGGTATGTAGTGCCGCCGGGTTCTAAAGTAAGCCTGATAGGCTCCATGGCGTTTTTCTGGGCATTGGGAATAATCCATTCAATACGATTCCCCAGTTCACTGTCTACCTTTTCAAAGTAGTCTGTTTCGTGAAAAACAATCTGCTCCTCCTTTTCCTCCTGAAAGAAGGTACAAAGGTCAGAGCCCAGACACTGTAAAATGTCCGTGAGTGTAGCAATGGAAGGAGACGTCAAATCACGCTCCAGCTGGGAAATAAAGCCTTTGG
This sequence comes from Lachnospiraceae bacterium, assembly GCA_017516285.1. Next base: position 8,957 of record JAFXDD010000047.1, on the reverse strand, counting down.
AAAGCTCGCTTCTGTCAGCCAGTTCCTCCTGTGTCAGTCCGTTTTTAATTCGTAAGTCCTTAATTCTGGCACCAATATTCATATGCTTGCCCCTCTCGATATGTTAAACCAAAAGTTTAATAAAACTAAACAACATTAAGATAGATTATATACTTTATTTAGAAAATGTCAACATATTCTAATAAAAATGATTAACAAATTATAAAATATGTGTTATGATGTAAAAAATGAAAGTACGGAGGCGTTTTATGTCATCAGATAAATATGTAGCATATGTTTCCAAATATACCATGGGAAACAAATTAGGAATTAAAATTTTTGACGTAGATATGGAGAAAGGCCGCTTTTATCCAAAGGATGAAGTGGAGATTACAAACTCCTCTTATTTAACCATATCCCATAACAGAAAGTATTTATATTCTATTACGGACTTCGGTGTGGAAGCTTACAAAATTGCACCGGACGGTCAATTAGAGGTATTAAACGAAGCCAGCATTAACGGCATGAGAGGATGTTATCTTTCTACGGACTATAATGACAAGCTGTTGTTTGTAGCCGGATATCATGACGGCAAGCTGACCGTGCTCAGGCTGAACGAGGATGGCTCTATTGCGGGCATTACCGATGAAATTTACCACAGAGGCATGGGCAGTATCGCTGAGAGAAATTTCCGCCCACATGTAAACTGTGCCCGCGTGACCAAGGATAACAAATACCTCTGCGTAGCCGATATTGGCATGGACCATGTTAAGGTATATAAGGTAGACCACAGAAAGGGCACCTTGAAGTTGGTGGACGTAGTGCGTAGCGAGCCGGAGTCAGCACCAAGACATATTAAATATTCCGAAGACGGCAGATTTATGTATGTAGTACACGAGTTAAAAAACTACATTGATGTATATCATTATTATGAAGTAAAGGATATTCCTTATTTTGATAAGATTCAGACAATCTCCACACTGAATGACTATCATTCCGGTAATTCTGCGGCCAGTGCCCTTAATTTTTCTGAGGATTACAGATATATGATTAGCTCCAATGCCGGTGATAACAGCGTCGTTATTTACGAGCAGAATAAGGAGACCGGTCTTTTGACCAAGCTTTTGTGCCTACCTATTAATGGCTCTTATCCAAAGGATGCCACCTTGTTCCCGGATAATAAGCACCTGGTAAGCTTGAACCATGAGTCCAACACCCTGACTTTCCTGACCGTAGATTTGGAAAAGAAGATTATTGTACTGAATGGACCGGAAATACCATGTGATAAGCCAAATACGGTGATTTTTCATAAATTACCAAAAGAAGAATAAAATTATATATGTATTATAAGTACAAAAGAGTATTTTGAAGCAAAATTTCAAAATACTCTTTTTTTAATGCTTCCGGTAAGTCACAAAGACACCGGGTGCTATAATGGTTGGTCTAAATCGGATGCCACATACTGCATAACGTCCTGAACCTGACAGTCCAAAATCCGACACAAATCGTTGATTGTGGTAGTGTTCATAGGTTTGTTTTTGCGCAGCTTATCAATAGTAGCACTGGAAATGTGGTAGTTGTTGATTAAAGTGTAAGTCGTTTCCTTAGAATTCTTTAAGGTGTTCCAAAAAGGCTTATAATCTATCAAGGTGTTTCCTGCTTTCTGAAGGTTGTACTAACTAATTTTGGTACAATTTCACAAAAATATTCCCACATTTAGATATTATTTTAACATTTTATCATTGACTATGGTCAGTAAAATGACTATAATAGATATAGTCAGGAAAAAGACTATATGTGCGAATGGAAAATACACACAGGGGGTAATACATATGAAAAACGAAAAAAAGGTACAGAACAAGGCTTCACTTGTTAGGCGTTTGAGCAGAATTGAAGGACAGGTACGTGGTATCAAAAATATGGTGGAAAAGGAAAATCACTATACCGATGTTCTGGTGCAGGTCATGGCGGTGAATGCTGCTTTAAATAGTTTTAATAAAGAACTTGTGGCGTATGAAATGAAAACAAAAATAACGCAGGATATTATGGAAGGTGAAAGAGATTCCTTTGATGAGTTGCTTACAAATGTGCATAAGCTTATGAAGTAATTATTCTATAAAAATGAGCGGGAGTATACAAGTGGCTATTAAAAATAAAAAATTAGTAGAAGTAGCAAGTATAAAACATAGAATTATGACGGTGATCGGTACAGTGATCTGTATTATATTGTTGCCGGTATTGTTGATTAATATTACTTTGATCATAAAAAGTTACACCAATGGGGATGAAGTACCCAGTGTGGGCGGTTATCTGCCATTGATTGTACTGACAGACTCTATGTATCCGGAGATTGAGAGCGGAGATTTAATCATTTGTCATACGATTGCAGGCGATGAGGTCAAGGTTGGCGATGTGGTCGCTTTTTTTGACCCTGCGGGCAATGGCACCAGTATTGTAACCCACCGCGTGACGGAGATTACGGAGGAGAACGGTGACCTTGCATTCCGTACAAAGGGTGATGCCAACAACGTAGAGGACTCTCTGCTCGTACCGGAGAAGAGCCTGGTGGGTATTTACAAGAGCCGCATCGCAGGCGCAGGCAATATCGCCATGTTTATGCAGACCTCTACCGGTCTGATTGTTTGCGTGGTGCTGCCGTTAATCCTGCTGGTGGGCTACGACGTAATCCGCAGCAGAGCATATGAGAGCAAGAAGCAGAAGGACACCGACGCATTACTTGCCGAACTGGAAGCTTTGAAGGCTGAAAAAGCCGCAAAAGAAGCTGCAGCCGTTGATAAATAAGCGAGCTGTAATTTAATACGTTATTCAAATCCATCGAAACCATGCCTTGGATTTTGGATATATAGCCGTGGCATTTTTGCTCGGCGTAAAAGGGGCGAAATGCCCGGCAATATTATTCAATACGCAAAAGCGTAATATGACAAGAAAGGAGATTTTTGTTATGAAGAAAAATAAAATGATGCGATTGGCTTCTGCAATGATGGTAATGACACTTATGACAACCAGCGTTATCAGTGGTACTTTCGCGAAGTATGTGACAAGTGATGAAGCTACAGATGTTGCAAGAGTTGCAAAATGGGGTGTTATAGTAACTGCTACGGATAGTAGTGTGTTTAGTACAACCTATGCAGGTACTGGTGGTGATACAGTTGTAAGTAGCAATAGTGATAAATTAGTTGCACCAGGTACTAAAAATGAAGAGGGTGTTACGTTTTCTATTACAGGTACACCAGAGGTGGCTTGTAAAGTTGAAATTGAAGTTGGTGGTTTAAACGGTTCGGGAGAACTTGATACTACTTTACCTGTAGCAGATGTATATTTGCCAGTTGGTACGTATAAGGATATGACAACAGGTGATGCAACTGATGAATTTACAACAACTGATGGATATTATCCAGTTGTGTATAAATTAACAAGAACCTATGACAACAGTGGTACACCGGCTACTGAAGAAGTTGCAACAGGAAATTTGGCTCAAGTTATGGCTGCATTTAAAGCTAAAACTGCTACATATGAGCCGAATGAGAAGTTAGATACAGTTTGTGGTACATATAAACTTACATGGGCATGGGCATTTGAAGCAGGAGCAGATGAAGCTGCTAAGAAAGCTACAGACCAGAAAGATACTTTACTTGGTAGTGTTGCTGCTGGTACAGCAACAGCACCTGGTGCTTCAACAGACATTGCGTTTGGTGTAAAGATTACTGTAACTCAGGTTGACTAAACCTACATAATTCATGCAATAACAAAAACCAATCATAAAATCTAGCACCCGGCACGATGTGGCCGGCCGGGTGCTTCTTTTGATTTTTAGAGTCTCTCGGGGTACATCGGGGTTTGACGGGGGACTCTACAAATCAAAAGAAATAAGTGTTTGCAAAATACCGGGCAGTACGCTTTTCTGTGCAAAGCAACGATTTCTAAGAAGGCCTTCAATCCGCGGCCGGTCCTTAGACGGTGCGCGCAGCGCAGCGACTTAGTGCCGCTGCCAGCGGATGAGAGCGAAAGCGTGCCTTCGTGAAATCCGTTGCTATGCACAGAAACTCGGAATGAATAGAATCTTACAACCACTTATCACGACACACAAAGGGGAAAGGAGGCTGCGCCAATGAAAAATCAAAACAATCAGACAAACTCAAACACAGGGAAGCATCATGGTTGGCTGGCGGCAGCCACGGGGCTTCTCTTTGTTGCGATATGTGTTACGGTAGCATTTTTGGCATCTATTTTAAAAGAGCATGTGACGGATGATGCGGATGCGATTGCATTAGTTCCGTCTCATGCGGAGAGTGCAACAGGGCACTTAGTTGTAAAGAATGAAGATTATACAGTAAGCAATATGAATGTAAACGCTGACGTGGGCGTGAGCAGCACTGTCGGAAACGGTGTTTCCCAAGAAAGCAGCACTGCCAGCAATATAGCGGAAACGAACGAGGAGACTTCTGCATCCTCAGCACAGGGGGGAAGTCAGGAGATTATTGCAGCGCAGTCCGGTGCGGCTCAGACCGGCATTGGCTTCATCGAGGAAGTAGTAAACGTGCCGCTCAATCCGGACATCACGGTGCATGATGATGTGCGAACCTGGGAAACTACTACCCAAGTAGATATTTTTAAAATCGCTTATGAAAACGGTGAGGCCGTAGTGACCGTGGACGGCATGGGTGACAAGGTCATTGCGCCCGGCACCGGTAATGAATACACTTTTTATTTAAAAAATACCGGAAATGTCATGTTGGATTATACGCTGGAGATCGAGGCGTTTTTTACGCCGGATACACAACCGATACCGGTGGAGGCGCGTCTGAAAGGCTATGACGGCACATATTTATTAGGAGCCGAAGATAGCTGGGCGGATGTACTGGAGCTAAATCAGGTAAAGGACGAGGCCAGCATCAGTGTCAATCGATTTGCGTATTATACACTGGAGTGGCAGTGGCCGTATGAAAGCGGTGATGATGCCTATGATACTCTTTTAGGCAATCTGGCTGTGGACGAGGACCTGACTCTGACCATTGTGATTAAGACCGTGGCAACCGGTGAGGACATGGAAACGGAATTTATTAAAGTTCCAACGGTAACAACCGGCGATGACTCCAACCTGCTTGGCTGGCTGGGTCTGGCTGTAGCAGCAATGCTGGTGATAGGATTATACATAATCATTCGTAAAAAAAGTCCGACAACATCCGACGAAAGTGAACAGGAGCAGGCACATGAAAAAGACTAAGTTATTGGCGATTTTAAGGCGTATTGTGCTGGCTCTGGCGGCAATTGTATTTGGTGTCCGGATGTATGCCTGGAATGCGGAGAGCCTGGTAGGCAACCGTATGCCAATGCCTTTCGGGTACGGTATGGCGGTGGTATTATCCGGCAGTATGGAGCCGGCCCTTTCCGTCAACGACCTGATTGTGGCAAAAGAGACGGAAGAGTATGAGGTGGGCGACATGGTAGTGTATCAGGACGGAGACAGCGTGGTGGTACACCGCGTGGTGACACTGGACGAGGAAACCGTGCAGACGAAGGGCGATGCAAACAACGTGGTGGATGCACCAATCAGCCGGGAAATGGTAAAAGGCAAGGTCATAGCCTACATACCGGGCGCGGGCTATGTGGTGAATTTTTTAAGGACACCGGTAGGTATATTTGCAGTGCTTGCGGCGGCAGTGACGCTGATGGAGCTTTCCTACCGCAAGGAAAAACAAAAAGACGATGACGAATTAGAACGCATTAAAGCGGAAATCCGCAAGTTAAAAGACGAGGAGTAATACATGCAAAAAGGCAGGAAAGGACAATTTCATAACAGACCCAACATTGCCCTGCGCCTTGCTGCTGTGATGCTAATGTTGGTATGTATTTCTATTTGGATGTTGCAAGGGCTGTTTGCCAAGTATAGAACCAGTTCTTCCGGAGAGGACAACGCCAGAGTGATGTCCTTTGGCAATATTACATTGACAGAAACCGGTGACTTTGGAACAGGCGGCGGAACGGCATACCTGATACCGGGTGTGGATTTGAAAAAAGATGTATCGGTGGAGTTTACCGGAAGTGAATCTGCCACGTATGTGTTTGTGGAAGTGGAGTTGCCTGCACATTGGAGTAGTGGGGACAATATAAAATTCTCTGCTTTTACCAATCGCGTGAAATGGTCCGTTGCGGATAATTGGACATATTTAAAACTTCAGGACGAACCAACTACAGAGTTTGTTTATTATTGTGAAGTGCCACCGAATACTTCACTGGAGAAGAAGCCGTTCATAGCTGGAGGCAAGATTACAGTTGATTCAACATTAACAAAAAAGGATTTGGAGACAATTGCCGGGCTTCCGGAAGCATTACAAATAAATTTACGTGCCATAGTGGTACAGAGCAATGGTTTTGCAAGTCCGGAAGCTGCATGGGCATCCGTTGCAAACTAATTTATTACCGACAGATTACAAGGAAGAGGAGGTACAAGAACTATGAAAAAAAGAATCACAGCAATGATGCTGTGTGCTCATATGGTTTTATTCATGATGTTTCAAGTAGCCTCTGTTGTAGTGGCCGAGGATGGAAACACTGTAGTTGAGGAAGAAGTGGCAGATGAGGAAGACATAGCGGTCGCGGCAGATGCAGCAGTTGATGAAGAAGAAGGGAAAGAAAGTGATGGTGCGAACTCTCCAGATTGGATTTCTTATGAAGAATTTATGTTGTCAGAAACAACAAAAGCATGGAATGATCCGGATATATATGTTAGATCTACAGCAGAGTTTAATGTAAATAGATGGGATGGCTTTGAGGTCACATCAGGATTTACAGAGGATGGGTTTAGTAATCCTTCAGAGTTCATAAGTTATACGGAACTTAGCGATGAGGATGGTAAAGGATTAAAAGTTGTTATTACAGACTTTTACCATGAAAAAGAAGCCGATTTACTCTGGTATAAAGTAGAAGCTATTGAAGGGGATACCCTGCCGGATATTTTGGTGGATAACCCATACGTACTGCATCTTCCCTATGAGGAAGAAGAACCTGCATTACTGATGCTTCCAAAGAGAGGTATGTTTGTTGGAGAAACGGTAATTGTACAAAAACAAATGGTTGCGGCATCCGCATACAGGGAACTGACGGTGTCTGAGCTTCCGGAGTTTTTTGATATTGCATGGGCAGATGATGATGTATTGGATGAATTAGAATGGTATGACTTGGGTGATATCTCCGGCTGGTCAGAGGTGCTAACCCCGGAATACCGCTATGTGTCAGCATCTTCTGTTATACTGATTCCTGCGGAAGTTTCACGTGCATATGATACATTAATGGCTGCAGACGGTACAGACCAGTATTATGCAATTATGTCATTTATACCGGAAGAAGTGACGGCACAGTTTACCGACAAGCATATTGCAAATCTTGAAAAACATGTGGAATATTTGCAAGAAATTGAAAATGTGGAATATACCACAAATGCTACCATTGGTGGTAAGGAAGTTCCCATAACTGTTCATGGTAAAATCCCTCAAGAAGGGGTAACTTTGACCGTAGCAGAGGCAGCCACAGAAGATGTTTTAAGTGGAGGCTTTGATATCAAGGATGCATCTGAAATTGTGACTGCATTGGATATTAAGATCATTAATGATGGGGATGGTAGTGAATGGCAGCCGGAAGAAGGGGACTTGATAACTGTTTCCATTGGTATGGAAGGATTGGGTTACCAAGACGGAGATATCTTCCGCTTACACCACAAACACGGCGATGACATTACTGTGTATGAAGTCTTTGTAGTGCTGGACGGAAGGTTGACACTGGGTACAAATGGATTCTCATTGTATGTGATTAGTGATGCCGATTTTGATGAAACAAACCCGAAATATGATGGAGCAAAGCTCCTGGTTAACGGTGTAAGTGGTTCGATTCCGCCGCTTGCTGTCGGGGAATCTGCAGTTTATTATGTCGAACCAAGAAATAATGAGGGTATAAACCAGAACAATATGACGAGTGCATGGTGGGTGGAGGATCCGGAAGGTGCTATATATTATGAGATATATAGTACTAGACCAGCCAGTTCATATGGTTCAAATGGCAGATGGATTAAAGTGATCGCTTTGAAAGAAACACAAGAGCCAATTACTCTAACATATTTGTATACTGATGATATTAATATAAGTGGATGGCAGAATCCGAATAACTTTAATGGAGCTATATATCAGCAAAGTTTTGAATTATCTACAGTGTCTCCAAAAGCTACGGCAGCCGAACCTAAAAGAATTTATTTAAGAGATGAAGTGAATACCAGTGGATGTATTATTGCTACGCTTGTAAATGAAAACGGCGATGTGATTGATGGTGGGTTAGAGGGTGCTGCTTTTTCATGGAAGCGAATGGATGGAACAAAAGAAATGTTTATCATGCCGCATGCTTATGAAAACGTTGACGATGAAAATGATAACAATCCAATCGATCCTAACCGTGTAGATAATGATCGCATAAATATAGCAAAGGACCATGGTGGTTTGCTGGAAGCCCAAAAAGATACAAACGGCAAATATGTTCCAACGGTATATTCGGTTACAGTAACTTTGGCAGACGGTACAGTATTGGAAGATGATTATACGGTATATTATCAGAGTGAAATTATTAATTCCGGATTTGAGGCACCTGATGCAAATTCACATACATATACTTTCTTCGCTAATGGTTGGCCCGGAATGTACTGGAAAACAACCGCCCCAGGTATGGGGGCAAACCTTTCAAGAGATGTTGAGTATGTTGATTTTACAGACAATAGGAATACTACGGATCCATCGTTCGGAGTGACTGACGCAGCAGAGAAAGATCAGTTCGCAGAAGTGAATGCAGAGGCATTCGGTACATTGTATCAGGATATTATTACTGCACCGGGAGAGGAAGTTTCCTGGAGGTTTTCACATGCACCAAGACCAAATTATTCCAATAAGATGTATATCGTTTTAGGAGCTACAGAAGGT
>JAFXDD010000046.1 GCA_017516285.1 Lachnospiraceae bacterium | reverse complement strand
GACCCGAGAATGGCAGTGATAAAAGATATCTTTAACGCGAATAAGGAGGTGTAACGATGTCTATTTGTCCAAAGAACAAATCTTCCAAAGGTAGAAGAGATAAGAGAAGAGCAAACTGGAAAATGAGCGCTCCTACATTAGTAAAATGTAGCAAATGTGGTGCACTTATGATGCCACACAGAGTATGCAAGGCTTGCGGTTCTTACAATAAGCGCGAAATCGTTAGCGTAGAAAATTAATTATGATGATTAGAGCGTCCCAAAAGGGACGCTTTTTTCATATTAACACTTGCATTTTGAATTTCTCTCTAGTATAGTAGTATTATTGAAATGTTTTAATCAGGAGACTTTTTGTATGAATGAATGGATTAAAGTGGCAGTGGATGCTATGGGTGGTGATAATGCCCCGGCAGAAATTGTCAAGGGTTCCGTGGAGGCTGTTTTAGCTTCTCGGAAGTTAAAGGTTTATCTGGTGGGACGCAAAGAGGCTATAGAGGCAGAGCTTTCCGGGTATACATATCCAGCCGGGCAGGTAGAGATTGTACATGCGGAGGAAGTAATTGAGATGGCGGAGCCACCGGTTATGGCAATTCGTCGTAAGAAGGATTCCTCTATTGTAGTTGCCATGAATATGGTAAAGCGTGGAGAGTGTGATGCTTACGTTTCAGCAGGCAGTACGGGCGCCAATCTGGTAGGCGGGCAGGTTATTGTAGGGCGCATTCGTGGTGTGGAGAGACCACCGTTAGCACCGCTTTTGCCTACGGCAAAGGGAGTATCTTTGTTAGTAGACTGTGGCGCCAATGTGGATGCCAGACCAAGTCACCTGGTACAATTTGCCAAGATGGGCTCCATATATATGGAGCATGTTATGGGGGTTAAGAACCCTAGAGTTGCCATTGTAAATATCGGTGCAGAGGAGGAAAAGGGCAATGCTCTTGTAAAGGAGACTTTCCCGTTGTTAAAGGAGTGTGCCGATATCAATTTTGTTGGCAGTATTGAAGCTAGAGACATACCGGCCGGCTATGCAGATGTTATTGTTTGTGAGGCCTTTGTCGGTAATGTTATATTGAAGCTGTATGAAGGGGTTGGTGCCACTTTGATTAAGGAAGTCAAAGCGGGCATGATGACAAGCCTTCGCAGCAAAATAGGAGCCTTGCTAGTGAAGCCTGCTTTAAAGCAGACCTTAAAAAGGTTCCAGACAGATGAGCATGGTGGAGCACCTATGCTTGGTCTGAATGGTTTGGTAGTTAAGACTCATGGCAGTTCCAAGGCTATCGAAATCAAAAATTCTATTTTACAATGTATTGCCTTTACAGAACAGGACATTAATGGTAAAATACGAGAGAATATCTCAGTAACAAAAGAAGAATAAAAACAGAGAGGTTATTTAAAATGGAAGAATTTGAAAAGCTTAAACAAATTATTGCAGATGTATTAAATGTAGATCCGGAAGAAGTAAAGATGGAGACAACCTTTATGGATGATCTGGGCGCTGATTCTTTGGATGTTTTCCAGATTATTATGGGAATCGAAGAAGAATTTGATATTGAAGTTCCGGCAGAGGCGGCTGAGGACATCAGAACTGTAGAAGAGGCAGTAGAATTAATCAAAAATGCAGTGAACTAATAAGTGAAAGCAAACCCTCTTACGTGTTTTGGGTAAGAGGGTTGCTTTTATAAAATGCGGAGGTTGTTATGCAGTGGGGTGCGATGGCGCAGGGGATTGCAGAGCTGGAGGAAAGAATAGGTTATACTTTTCAGGATAAAAGTCTTATTAAGCAGGCTTTGACTCACAGCTCTTATGCCAATGAAATGCGTATATTAAAGAATGATAATTATGAGAGGCTTGAATTTCTGGGAGATGCAGTTTTAGAAATGGTTTCCAGTGATTTTTTGTTTTCTAAATATCCTACTATGCCTGAGGGGCAATTAAGCAAGCTTAGGGCTTCTCTGGTTTGTGAGCCGGCATTATCTCTTGCGGCCAAGAGAATAGAGCTGGAAAAATATTTCTTATTAGGTAAAGGGGAAGAGGCTACAGGAGGACGTGGAAGGGATTCCATTGCCTGTGACATTATGGAAGCTGTTATTGGCGCCATTTACAGAGATAGCGGGATAGAAGAAGCCAAAAAATATATATTTAAATTTATTTTAGACAATATTGAAAAGAAAAAATTGTTTTATGATGCCAAGTCTACTTTGCAGGAGCTGGCACAAAGTAAGTACAAACAGCCGTTGGTTTATAAGGTAGTGTACGAAAAAGGTCCGGAGCATGAGAAAGAGTTCGGCGTAGAGGCCTGTCTGGGAGAAGGTGTTGTCGGACGTGGTAAAGGCAGAAGTAAAAAAATTGCCGAGCAGCATGCTGCCTATGAAGCCTTGTTAGCATTACAAGATGAGGAAGAATAAGTGTTATGTATTTAAAAAGTATAGAAATACAGGGATTTAAATCCTTTGCAAATAAGATAAATTTTCAATTCCATAATGGTATTACCGGAATTGTTGGACCAAACGGCAGTGGGAAAAGTAATGTTGCAGATGCGGTTCGCTGGGTTTTAGGTGAACAGCGCAGCAAGCAGCTTCGTGGCGGCAGCATGCAGGATGTTATTTTTGCCGGCACAGAGCTCCGTAAGCCCTTAAGCTATGCTTATGTAGCCATTACTCTGGATAATTCGGACCATCAGCTGCCCATTGATTATAACGAGGTTACAGTAGCACGTAGGTTATATCGCTCCGGTGAAAGTGAATATATTATTAATGGAACTACCTGCAGGTTGAAGGATGTAAATGAGCTTTTTTATGATACCGGTATTGGTAAAGAGGGGTATTCTATTATCGGGCAGGGTCAGATTGACAAAATCTTAAGTGGTAAGCCAGAGGAACGTCGTGAGCTTTTTGATGAAGCGGCAGGTATTGTGAAGTTTAAAAGACGTAAATATACTGCGGCTAAAAAGCTGGAGGAAGAAAAGGCAAATCTGGTGCGTGTGTCAGATATTCTGGCAGAGCTGGAAAAGCAAATCGGGCCTTTGGAGAGACAATCTGAAAAGGCTAAAATATACTTAAAGAAAAAAGAAAGCTTAAAAACCTTAGATGTAAATTGCTTTCTGTTAGAGCATAAACGCCTGAATGCCGAGCTTGCTCAAGTGGAAGAAAAATATGAGATCGCAAGCACTCAGCTGAAAGAGGCTAATGCTAAGTATGAGCATATTAAGGAAGAGTATGAAGAGACTACCAAAGCTATAGAGGCTTGTGAAGTTACCATAGAGGAAAAGCGAACTCTTTTGAGCGACAGCAGTGTAATGCGTGGTAAGCTGGAAGGTCAGATTAATGTATATAAGGAGCAGATTCATTCAGCAGAGAGCAACGAGCAGCATTTTTATTCCCGAAAGGCAAGTGTTGAGAAGGAAATAGCTGACAAAGAGGCTGAAAAGGCAGAGCTTTTAAAAGACAAAGAGAAAATAGATGCCACTGTTTTGGATATTACCAGAGTACGTGATGAAGCCCAGGCTCATTTGGATGAAGTTCTTGACAAAATTACCGAAGTTACTAATCAGATAGAAGCACAAAAAAATGCTATTATTGAAGGCCTGAATCAGCGGGCAACCATTAAGTCCAAGCTAAGTCGTTTTGATTCTGTGGTAGAGCAGACACAAATTCGCAAGGCAGAAATTCAGTCCAGAATGCTGCGTGCAAAGTCTGACGAGGCTAAGCAGAAGGAAACTATAGAAGCTCTGGAAAAAGAATTTAAGGAGATTTCAGAAGCTATCCGCGTAATGGAAGCTGAGGTTTCAGAAAAGGAGAATGGGCTGAATGAATTCCGTAAAGAGCTGACAGCCTGTGATGAAAGTTACCGCAGCACACAGGAACAGTATCATAGAGAACAGTCCAGATTAGAGGCACTTGCAAATATGACAGAGCGATATGAAGGCTATGGTGGTGCTGTTAAGTGCGTTATGGAGCAAAAAGGCCGTGAAAAGGGCATTATCGGCGTTGTGGCGGATATTTTAAAAACCGATGCCAAGTATGAGCTGGCTATCGAAACTGCTTTGGGCGGCAATATTCAAAACATCGTTACTGATAATGAGGATGTAGCAAAGCGTATGATTGCTTTGCTGAAAAGAGAGAGAGCAGGACGTGCTACTTTCCTGCCACTGACCAGTATTAAAAATACTCAGGAATTTAAAAGTACGGATTGCCTAAAGGAAGATGGTGTTTTGGGGCTGGCTGACAGTTTGGTGCATGTAGAGGAAGCCTACCGTAGTGTGGCAAAGAGTCTGCTGGGCAGAATTGTGGTAGTGGACAATATTGACCATGCTGTGCAGATTGCCCGTAAATTTAAGTATACCGTACGTATGGTTACTTTGGAAGGCGATATGCTTGTTCCGGGCGGTGCCATGAGCGGTGGTGCTTTCAAAAATAATTCCAATCTGCTGGGACGCAGAAGAGAGATGGAAGCCATTGAGCAGACTATCAAAGAGCTGGCGGAAAAGATGGAAGCCATCAACGGGGAAATCGAAGAAAAGAAAACAGCAAGAAATCGTCTTCGTATGGATGTGGAGATGATGAAGTCACAGCTGCAGATGAAGCTTTTAGAACAAAATACAGCTCGCTTGAATGTTACAGCTGCATTGGAACGAAAAGAAGAGGCTCTTGCAGATGCAGGGGAGTTAACTCAGGAAATTCAGGATATTGAGCAGAAGCTTCTTGAGATTACCCAGGAAAAAGAGACGGTACTTAAGGAGCTTGCAGCTTCTGAGGAGGCAGAAAAAGAAGCAGATGCGTTAGTTTTTAAATTGCAGGGTGAGCTTTTGGATTTAAATGTAACCGAAGAAGAGGAAGCAGCCAAGGTAAATGAATGGGATATGAAAGTCCGCTCCTTTACGCAGACCTTGGATTTTCATCAGCAGAATATTAATCGTATCCAGAGTGAAATTGATAGATTTATCAGTGAATTAGTGGAGATTGAGGTAAATATTGAGGTCAGCAAGCAGGATGTGGTGGATAAACTGGCAGCCATTGAGGAGTTAACACAGAGCATCCTTCACTCAGGAGAGATTTTGGAAGAGGCACAGGTGAAGCTGAAGGAAGCTATGGCTGAGAAGGAAGAGCTGACACGTAAGCAAAAGCAGTTTTTTGATAACCGTGAGGAAATGGCCGGGCAGATTTCCGGTCTGGATAAAGAAGTCTATCGTTTAAACGTCCAAAAGGAAAAGCTGGAAGAAAGCATTGAAAATCAGATTAATTACATGTGGAATGAATATGAAATTACCCTGAGTCTTGCTTTGACGCTTTCTAATCCTGATATGACTGATTTATCTGCCATGAAGAAGGAAATTACTGAAATCAAGGCGGAAATCAAAAAGCTTGGAGACGTGAATGTAAATGCTATAGAAGATTACAAAAATCTGATGGAGCGTTATACCTTCTTAAAGACACAGCATGACGATTTGGTGGAAGCAGAAAAAACGCTGGAAGGCATTATTGAAGAGCTGGATGCTGCCATGAGAAAGCAGTTTAAAGAGAAATTTGCAGAAATTGGTATGGAATTTGATAAGGTGTTTAAGGAACTGTTTGGAGGCGGTAAAGGTACGTTAGAGCTGCAGGAGGAAGAAGATATTCTGGAAGCAGGCATTCGTATTATTGCACAGCCCCCTGGAAAGAAGCTTCAGAATATGATGCAGTTGTCTGGTGGGGAAAAGGCGTTAACAGCTATTGCATTATTGTTTGCCATTCAGAACCTGAAACCATCACCATTCTGCCTTTTAGATGAAATTGAAGCGGCATTGGATGAGTCTAACGTAGGTCGCTATGCCAAGTATTTACATAAGCTGACCAAGTATACACAGTTTATTGTGATTACACATAGAAGGGGTACCATGGAGGAGGCAGACAGACTGTATGGTATTACTATGCAGGAAAAGGGTGTTTCTGCATTGGTAAGTGTAAATCTGGTAGAACAGGAATTGGAGGCATAATGATATGGGAGAAGAAAAAAAAGGCTTCTTTGCCAAATTAAAAGCCGGTTTGGCAAAAACAAGAAATAATATTGTCCACGGGATTGATCAGGTATTCAGTGGATTCTCTGATATAGACGAGGATTTTTATGAGGAGCTGGAAGAACAGCTTATTATGGGGGACATCGGAGTAAATGCCACCTCTGAAATTATGGAGCGTATACGTAAAGAGGTGCGCAGGCTTCAAATCAAGGTGCCTTGGCAGTGCAAGAAGCTGTTGGTTGAGTCTATTAAGGAGCAAATGCAGGTTTCAGATACTGCCTATGAATTTGAACAAAAAAAATCTGTGATTTTTGTAATAGGTGTGAACGGAGTTGGTAAAACTACTTCTGTAGGAAAACTCGCATATAACCTCAGAAAATCCGGCCGTAAGGTGTTGATAGCAGCAGCGGATACCTATCGTGCAGCTGCAAATGACCAGCTTCAGGAGTGGGCTAATCGAGCCGGTGTGGATATGATTAGTTCTAAGGAAGGCACTGACCCTGCAAGTGTAGTGTATGATGCGGTAAATGCTGCAAAAGCCAGGGGAGTAGATGTGCTTATTTGTGATACTGCGGGCCGTTTGCACAATCGCAAGAACCTGATGGAAGAATTAAAGAAAATGAACCGCATCATCGACAGAGAATTTCCGGATGCACACAGAGAAAATCTGATTGTTCTGGACGGTACAACGGGACAGAATGCACTGGTGCAGGCCAAGGAGTTTGGTGCTGTTACGGATTTGACAGGTATTGTGTTGACAAAGCTGGACGGCACGGCAAAGGGTGGCATTGCAGTGGCAATTCAATCAGAGCTGAAAGTACCTGTAAAGTTTATTGGTGTGGGTGAAGGAATTGAGGATTTACAGAAATTCGATGCAGATGCCTTTGTAAACGCGTTGTTTGATGTGCAGGATGGAGAATTTGAGGAAAACTAGCGAGGAAGACTATGATGGAAAACGCATTAACATTAGAAAAATTTGAAGAAGCAAGTGAGGTAATAAAGTCCGTTACCTTAGAGACAAAATTGGTTTACAGCGATTATTTCAGTGCACAGACCGGTAATCGTGTTTATTTCAAGCCTGAAAATATGCAATTTACAGGTGCTTACAAAGTAAGGGGCGCTTATTATACCATGAGTACTTTGTCTGAGGAGGAAAGGCAGAGAGGTGTCATTACAGCATCAGCAGGTAATCATGCTCAGGGCGTGGCTTATGCAGCGAAATGTTATGGTTGTAAGGCTACTATTGTCATGCCGAATACTACACCGCTTATGAAGGTGAATCGTACAAAGTCCTATGGGGCTGAGGTTGTACTTCATGGAGATGTATATGATGAGGCCTGTGCAAAAGCTTATGAACTGGCTGAAAAGCACGGATATACTTTTATTCATCCTTTTGATGATTTAAGAGTGGCAACGGGGCAAGGCACTATTGCTATGGAAATTTTTAAGGAATTACCGTTAGTGGATTATATTCTGGTGCCTATTGGCGGCGGTGGTTTGGCAACAGGCGTTTCTACCTTAGCCAAGCTGTTAAATCCAAAGATTAAGGTGATTGGTGTAGAGCCTGCAGGGGCAAATTGTATGCAGGCTTCCTTTGAAAAGGGCGAAGTTACTACTTTGCCGGTGGTAAATACTATTGCTGATGGTACTGCAGTAAAGACACCGGGCAGCAATATTTTCCCTTATGTCAGAGAGAATCTGGACGAGATTATTACAGTAGAAGATGATGAACTGGTTGCCTGTTTCTTAGATATGGTAGAAAATCACAAAATGATTGTAGAAAATTCGGGATTATTGACCGTTGCTGCCTTAAAGCATTTAAATGTAAAGGGCAAGCGTATTGTTTCTATCTTGAGTGGCGGCAATATGGATGTTATTACCATGTCCAGTGTGGTTCAGCAGGGGCTTATTTTCCGTGACAGAGTGATTACAGTTGCTGTTCGTCTTCCGGATAAGCCGGGTGAGCTACACAGAGTTTCCGGTATTATTGCAGCATGTAATGCTAATGTTATTAAGCTGGAGCACAATCAGTTTGTAACAACCAATAGAAAGGCTGCAGTAGAGCTGGTAATTACCATGGAGGCAGATGGTACTGAACATAAAGAACAGATTATGAGTACATTAGAAAAGGAAGGTTATCAGCCAAGGTTGATGCCGACTATTGCCTAAAAGCTTGCTTTTAACAGGAGGATTATGAAAAATACAATAAAATTATTGCGTGAATATGCTATTATGACGATAGGTTCTGTGATATATGCCATGGGGATTGCATTGTTTTTAGACCCGAACCATTTAGCACCCGGCGGGCTTTCCGGTATTGGTATTATTCTTAGTAGTTTTATTCCGGTGGAGACAGGAACTATCATCTTTGTTTTTAATATTCCGCTTATTATTGTGGGATACTTGAAATTAGGTAGGAAGCTTATTTTGCGTACTTTTTATTGTGTTGTTCTAAGCACCAGTCTGATGGATGGGATTGGTCGGTACTATGGTGGGGCTGTTACAGATGATTTATTCATATCCGCTATTGCAGGTGCCGGATTGGTTGGCATAGGTATCGGGATGATTATGAAGAAGGAAAGCACTACCGGTGGCTCTGACATTGTAGTAAGGTTGCTCAGGAAGCGGTTTCCGCATATTAAGACAAGTGCCATTTTTTCTATTCTGGACTGTACCATTGTAGCAATCAGTGCTATTGTGTTTAAAGACATTGAGCTTGCCATGTATGCGTTGATTGCAGTTGCTACCAGTGCCTTTGTGCTTAATAGGGTATTGTATGGTACGGATGAAGCCAAGATGATTTACATTATCAGTGACCACAGTCAGCCTATTGCAGACAGGCTGTTAAAGGATTTAGAGGTGGGTGTCACTTTTATTCAGGGTAAGGGTGCCTACAGTGGCAAGGAGAAGGAAGTAATTATGGTGGTTATGCGTAACGTAATTGCTCCCAAAGCAGAGGAAATTGTCAAGGAAGTGGACCCTACGGCGTTTATGATTGTTTCCAGTGCCAATGAAATATATGGTCAGGGATATAAAAATATTTTTAGTGAAAAATTATAAATTGTATCTCAAAAAATACAATAAAAGTGCAGGTGTCAAGAAAAAATACTTGACACCTGCACTTTGTTTTGGTATGATGTTTTAGGTGTCAAGGGATATTCCTTTACACTTGGATAAAAGGAGTGTGAACAGTATGTCTTCAGTAGAGGAAATCGTAGAGCAGAGTCTTTTATATGACTTTTATGGTGAGCTGCTTACCGAGCATCAGCAGAAGATATACGAAGCAGCCTTTTTTGAAAATTATTCTTTAAGCGAAATTGCTGAAGATGCCGGTATTTCCAGACAAGGTGTACATGACCTCTTAAGGCGTTGTGATAAGCAGCTTAGAGGTTATGAGGCGAAGCTTCATCTGGTAGAACGATTTACTAGAGTACGCAGTGATATAGAGCGTATTATGAGCCTTGTAGATGAGCTTGAAGGGATATCCCCGGAGAAGCTTAAGGGTATAAAGGATATAGCCGGCAGGTTAATGGAGGAGCTTTAATCTATGGCATTTGAAAGTTTATCAGACAAACTACAGAATGTTTTTAAAAACTTAAGAGCCAAAGGTCGTTTGACTGAAGAGGACGTAAAGCTTGCTCTGAAGGAAGTGAAGATGGCTCTTTTAGAGGCCGATGTAAACTTCAAGGTAGTAAAGCAGTTTATCAAGGCAGTAGAAGAAAAGGCTATCGGACAGGACGTAATGAACGGTTTGAATCCGGGGCAGATGGTTGTCAAGATTGTACATGAGGAATTAATTACGCTTATGGGCAGTGAGACTACCGAGTTAAAGATGGCACCGGGGCAGCAGATTACCGTGATTATGATGGCAGGCTTACAGGGTGCAGGTAAGACTACAACTACAGCAAAGATTGCAGGAAAGTTGAAACTGAAATCTAAGAAGCCCTTGCTGGCAGCCTGTGATATTTACAGACCGGCGGCTATTGAACAGCTGCATATTAATGGTGAGAAGCAGGGTGTGGATGTATTTAGTATGGGTACGGGTCACAAGCCTGTGGACATTGCAAAGGCAGCTTTAGAGCACGCAGCAAAGCATGGTCATAACGTAGTCATTCTGGATACCGCTGGCCGACTTCATATTGATGAAGCTATGATGGCAGAGCTGCAGGAGATAAAGTCACAGTTAACCGTGCATCAGACCCTTTTAGTAGTGGATGCCATGACAGGTCAGGATGCGGTGAATGTAGCCAGTGAGTTTAACGAAAAGGTTGGTGTAGATGGCATCGTACTTTCCAAGATGGATGGTGACACCAGAGGTGGTGCAGCACTTTCCGTAAAGGCAGTAACCGGCAAGCCGATTCTTTTTGTAGGTATGGGCGAAAAGCTTTCCGATTTAGAGCAGTTTTATCCGGACCGCATGGCCAGTCGTATTCTTGGCATGGGTGATGTGCTCTCTCTGATAGAGAAGGCAGCAGAAAATATCGATATTGACGAAGCCAAAGAAAAAGACATGATGAGCCGCATGAAGAAGGGAAAGTTCGATTTTGAGGACTACTTAGAGAGCATGAAGCAGATGCGCAACATGGGCGGTCTTGGCAGTATTTTAGGTATGCTTCCGGGCATGGGAATGAAGGCCGCTGATTTGGAAGGTGCAATCGATGAGAAGCAGATGGCGCGTACAGAGGCAATTGTATTATCGATGACTCCGGCTGAGCGCAGAAATCCCAAGCTTCTAAATCCAAGCCGCAAGCATCGTATTGCAAAGGGTGCCGGTGTGGATATTGCGGTGGTAAATCGTTTTATTAAGCAGTTTGAACAGAGCCAGAAGATGATGAAGCAGTTTAGCGGCATGGGCAAGCGTGGCTTTGGCGGATTAGGTGGTTTCCCTGGCATGGGCGGCCGCGGCGGCAGAAAGTTTTTCTAAGCCGTATGAATACAGGTGACAAAAGTTTAGATACTTTTTCATAAATATATCAAAATTATTTATTTTATTTTTGGAGGAAACAACAATGGCAGTAAAAATCAGATTAAGAAGAATGGGACAGAAGAAGGCTCCTTTTTATAGAATTATCGTAGCAGATTCTCGTTCCCCAAGAGACGGAAGATTTATTGAAGAGATTGGTACTTATGATCCAAACCAGAATCCAAGTGCAATTAAGGTAAACGAAGAGTTGGCAAAGAAGTGGTTGGCAAACGGTGCTCAGCCAACAGATGTAGTTGCAAAGATCTTCAAGGTAGCTGGTATTGAGAAATAAGTCTTTACAACATACATTTGGAGGTGGATTATGAAAGAATTAGTTGAAGTAATTGCAAAAGCACTCGTTGATAATCCAAGTGAAGTTGTAGTAACTGAAAGAAAAGATGGCAGGAACATTGTAATAGAGCTTCATGTAGCACAGTCCGATATGGGCAAGGTAATCGGCAAGCAGGGCAGAATTGCAAAAGCTATCCGTGCAGTTGTCAAAGCTGCTTCTACAAAAGAGCATGTAGATGTGGAAATCATCTAATGTCAGTGAATTATTTTTCTGATTATTTGCAGAAAGGCACTCTATGAGTGCCTTTTTTAGGAGGAACCAGGTGGAAACAAAATTACAGGTAGGTGTTATTTCTTCTACACATGGTGTAAGAGGAGAGGTAAAGGTATTTCCTACAACAGATGATGTAAAGCGTTTTAAGAGGCTGAAGGAAGTGCTTTTAGATACAGGCAGAGAAGAACTGACTCTGGAAATTGAGGGTGTAAAGTTTTTTAAGCAGTTTGTTATTTTGAAATTTAAAGGCTTTGACAATATCAATGATATTGAAAAGTACAAAGGAAAAAGTTTATATGTGACACGTGCCAATGCTGTGAGACTCCGTAAGGATGAGTATTTTATTGCCGATTTGCAGGGGCTAAGTGTGGTGGATGAAGAAGGCAAGGAGTTTGGAGTTCTTCGTGATGTGATGGAGACCGGTGCTAACGACGTTTATATTATTGATTTGGCTGGTGGCAGAGAAGTACTGATACCTGCTATCAAGGAGTGTATTTTGAACGTAGATATGAAAGCCAGAGTGATGAAGATTCATGTAATGGATGGACTTCTGGATTAAGGAGCAGGTATGAAGTTTCATGTATTGACGCTTTTCCCGGAGATGATAACGGGGGCGCTATCTACCAGTATTATCGGCAAGGCTATGGAGCGGGGGCAGATTTCCTTAGAGACTGTCAATATCAGAGATTACACGCTGGACAAGCACAAGAAAGTAGATGATTATACGTATGGCGGCGGAGCCGGTATGCTGATGGCAGCGCAACCGGTTTATGATGCTTATCAGGCGGTTATCAATCCGGATAAGCCAAAGCCGCGCACTATTTATGTGACACCACAGGGACCTACCTTCAATCAGGAGATGGCCAAAGAGTTTGCGAAGGAAGAGGAGTTGGTTATTCTTTGCGGGCATTACGAAGGTATTGACGAGCGTGTATTAGAGGAAATTGTCACAGATTATGTTTCTATTGGGGATTATGTATTGACAGGCGGAGAGCTGCCTGCCATGGTTATGATAGATGCCATTGCACGTTTTGTGCCTGGCGTACTTAGTAATGATGAGTCTGCCATGACGGAATCCTTTCATGATGATTTGTTGGAATACCCCCAGTATACTCGGCCTGCTGTATGGATGGGCAAGGAGGTTCCGGCTGTATTACTTTCCGGTGACCACAAAAAGGTGGAGGAGTGGCGTCTTGAACAGTCCGTCCTAAGAACCCGTGAGCGTAGACCGGATTTATATGCTTTATATGAGGCCAGACAGGCACTTCTGCCCAAGAAAAAACCACGCAGGAAGAAGAAAAAGCCGGAAGAGAATAATTTTGAAAATTTATTATAAAATATGCAAGAAAATAGTTGCATTTTGGAAAGTATTGTGCTAAATTAGATATGTTGTGAAATAGGAGATGGTCCTCTGTGGCAGAAAGCCTTAAGAACATCCAAATATAAGGAGGAAACACAATGAACGAAATTATTAAGAGTATTGAAGCTGCACAGTTAAAGGCTTCCGTAACAGAGTTTGCAGTTGGTGACACTGTAAGGGTTTATGGTAAAATCAAGGAAGGTAACCGCGAACGTATTCAGGTATTTGAAGGCGTTGTTATGAAGAGACAGGGCGGAAGCAACAGAGAAACCTTCACAGTTAGAAAGACTTCTAATGGTGTTGGTGTTGAGAAGACATGGCCATTACACAGCCCTAACGTAGAGAAAATCGAAGTAGTAAGAAGAGGTAAGGTAAGACGTGCTAAATTGAACTACTTAAGAGACCGCGTAGGTAAGGCTGCAAAGGTTAAAGAGCTTGTAAAATAATTTTTAAACCCCGGGACAACTGCAGATGGCTTGTAGTTGTCCTTTTTTCTTAATTGTTTATTCAAATCAGGCATGGCTGAGCAGTTAGGTTTTTAATTTTAGGAGAGAAGCACATGGCAAGAGGAGGATTATCCTTTCGCAGGAAGAAGCGCTTAAGTGATGAGATAAAAATATTAATCAGAAACTATTTTCTTGGTTGTGTAACAGCATTTGCTTTGGGAGTATTAGTGGTTATGGCCTTTGGCTATACGATTACGAATGTGGGAGTGTCCATGGAAGAATCGATTGCCCATAATCAAAAGGTGTTGGTAAACCGAACCAGTTATTTTGTGTTTGCACCAAGAGTGGATGATGTGGTAGTATTTAAACAGGGCAGTAATGCACATATGTATATTAAACGTGTAGTTGCTGTGCCGGGGGATACTGTTCAGATTGTGGGAGGGCAGCTTTATGTCAATGATGCCTTGGTAGAGGATAGCTTTGACAAAATTGCGGATCCGGGCATTGCAGAGGAGAAAATACTGCTAGGAGAGGATGAATTCTTTGTAATGGGAGACAATCGTAATAACAGTGAGGACAGTCGTTCTACAAGCGTAGGTGCTATACTCAGATCCCAGATTATAGGAAAGGCATGGTTTGCACTGCCTTCAGAGAATGGCAGCATGAAACCTATTAAGTGATATATGGCTACCAAAGAAGAAAGAGAAGCCAAAAAGGCTTTGACATTACAAAAAGAAAAAGAGCGAATGTATACGTTGTATGCATATGAAAGAGAGTATGCGGCGTATCCGTATATTTGCGGCATTGATGAGGTGGGCAGAGGGCCTTTGGCCGGGCCTGTGGTTGCAGCGGCTGTTATTTTGCCAAAGGACTGTGATATTTTGTATATTAATGATTCCAAAAAGCTCAGTGAGAAGAAGCGTGAAATGCTTTATGAGGAGATTATGGAGAAGGCGGTATCAGTAGGGATTGGCATGGCAGGACCGGAGCGTATTGATGAAATCAATATTTTACAGGCTACCTATGAGGCTATGAGGGAGGCTGTGTCTAAGCTTGACCCGCAGCCGGATTTGATGTTGAATGATGCTGTAAAAATTCCGGGAATAGAAATCCCACAAGTGTCTATTATTAAAGGAGATGCTAAAAGTGCCAGCATTGGCGCTGCCAGCATTATTGCCAAGGTGACCAGAGATCGTATGATGGTAGAGTATGATCGTATTTTTCCGGAGTATGGCTTTGCTGCCAATAAAGGCTATGGTACGGCAGTACATATTGCTGCTTTGAAGGAATTGGGACCAACTCCGATTCACAGGCGCAGCTTTATAGGGAATTTTATATAACGACAGAAGTAAAGCAAATTTTGTTATAAATGTGTGAAGAAAGGGAAGGTGACGAAAATGAATTATCAGTGGTATCCCGGGCATATGACCAAGGCAAAACGTATGATGCAGGAAAATATGAGCCTTATAGATCTGGTAATTGAATTGGTGGATGCCAGAGAGCCTATAAGCAGTCGTAATCCGGATATTGATGAGCTGGGGCGTGGTAAATCCAGACTGGTACTTTTAAATAAATCAGACCTTGCTGACCCAAAGGCAAATAAGGAGTGGATGGCTTATTTTCAGGCGAAAGGCTTTCATGTGTTGGAGATTAATTCCAAGACGGGAAGTGGTATAAAGAGCATTCAGTCTGTGGTGCAGGAGGCTTGTAAGACCAAAATTGAGCGTGACAGAAAGCGAGGTATTTTAAATCGTCCGGTGAGAGCCATGGTAGTGGGTATTCCAAACGTGGGCAAGTCTACCTTTATCAATTCCTTTGCCGGGAAGGCCTGTGCCAAGACAGGTAATAAGCCGGGTGTGACCAAGGGCAAGCAGTGGATTAAGCTGAATAAAAGCCTGGAGCTTTTGGATACACCGGGTATCCTCTGGCCGAAGTTTGAGGACCAGGCTATCGGGATGAAGTTAGCCTTTATCGGCTCTATCAACGATGAAATCCTTCTGACGGATGAACTGGCACTGGATTTGATAAAACACCTCTGTAAGCGTTATAAAGGCCTTATTTTGGAACGTTACGGCTTGGAGGACATGGAGGAAGCCTTGACGCTGTTAGAAGGCATTGCGGCGTCCAGAAGGTGCTACAAAAAGGGTGAGGAGCTTGATCTGGAAAAGGCGGCAGGCATGTTGATTGACGATTTCAGAAGCGGCAAATTAGGACGCATTACTCTGGAATGGCCGGAAGAATATACAGAATAAGTGAGGCAGACATATGATAGATGATAAAGAATTAGAAGAATTGCTAAATGTGCAAAAGAAGCCCTTCTGGAAGGAGGCTCTGGATTATATAATCTGGTTAGTGGGAGTCATTGTGACGGTGCAGCTGATTATACATTTTGTAGGTGTTTTCAGTGTGGTAGACGGAGAATCTATGGAGCCTACCTTGTACAATAAGGAGTATTTGTGGGTAGACAAGTTAAAGTATCATTTTACAGAGCCGGAGCGCTTTGACGTGGTTATTTTTCCGGTAGAATCCCGTGGCAGCAGCACTTATTACGTAAAGCGTATTATCGGTCTGCCGGGAGAAACGGTTTTTATTGATGAAAAGGGTAATATTATGGTTGACGGCGAGGTGCTTAATGAAGGGTACGGCAAGGAAGTAATTCAGCATTATACCAGAGGCAATGCAGACGAGCCCATCACTTTGGGAGAGGATGAATACTTTGTACTGGGAGACAACCGTAATCATAGCTCAGACAGCCGCTATCCTTCCGTAGGAAATATTAAGCGGGAAGAAATATTAGGACGTGCTCTGGTACGTTTATGGCCTTTGAATAAGATAGGGTTAGTGGATTAATATGAATAAAAGAGAAATAGGTACTTTTTACGAAAGAGAAGCGTTTGACTTCCTGACTGAAAAAGGAGTACATATTTTGGAACAGAATTACAGATGTAGGCAGGGAGAAATCGATATCATAGGATATGACGGCACCTGCCTTGTTTTCTTTGAAGTAAAGGCCAGAGACAGCCTTAGAGCCGGCTATGGTGCAGAGGCCGTGGACTGGCGTAAGCAACGCACCATCTGCCGTGTGGCAGACTATTACCGATATAAGCATGGGATTAGTGAATTTGCGGAAATACGCTATGACTGCGTGAGTATTGACGAAGGGAAGATTAGTTGGATTAAGAATGCTTTCGGTCATGTGAGGTAGCTCACATGACCTGTGCCTATTATGCTATTTCGGGTACAAGATAGTTTCTGTTTTCTAATGCAGCTTCAATTTGATATAGTATTTCTTCAGAATCTGCGCGTACGGTATGGTAATGATAGCCACCGGTAATGTTCATAAGCTCGGTGGATTTTCCGCTTCTGACACCTTCTAAAAACTGCTTGATATGCAGACTGGTGGCGATATTCAGTTCTGCTTCGATTTTACCGTACACTTTGTGCCAAACAAATACATCAACTACAGTTCCGCCAAGGTTTACGATGCAGGATAATTCGTCCTCGGTTTCCAATGTTGTATGTCGTACCTTGAATACCTTCTCAAAAAAAGGAGATTTCTGCATAACATAACCTTGATTGGTGGAAAGTATCTCGCAGCCCATGCCCTTTAGAATTGCAATATCCTGAACAATAATCTGGCGTGATATACCAAATTGACGGCTGAGTTCACTGCCGGAAACAGGCTCCTTCGAGGATAAAAGGAGTGCTGCAATGGCTTTCCTTCTTTCGACAACCTTCATTTTGGCCTCCCTAAATTGCGTGTAAATTCTTCAAAGAGAGGTCAAGAATAGGAGAGGAATGTGTAAGGGCTCCGCTGGAAATATAATCAACACCAATATCTACAAGTTTTTCAACATTCTCTCTGGTCACGTTACCGCTGCATTCCGTTTCCGCTTTGCCTGCACAAAGTAAAACTGCTTTTTTCATATCCTCAACACTCATGTTGTCAAGCATAATAATGTCTGCACATGCCTCAAGAGCCTCCATAAGCATGTCCAGATTTTCTACTTCAACCTCAATCTTTCTGACAAAAGGAGCGTATTCCTTTGCCATTCTGATGGCTTCCTTTACACCGCCTGCTGCACCAATATGGTTGTCTTTTAAAAGAATACCATCGCTTAGGTTGTAACGGTGATTGTATCCACCGCCTACCTTTACAGAGTATTTTTCAAAAATACGCATATTAGGGGTTGTTTTTCTGGTGTCAAGCAGCTTGGTCTTACTTCCTTTTAGTAAATCAGCAATAGCACGGGTATAAGTTGCAATTCCACTCATTCGTTGCAAATAATTGAGAGCTGTTCTCTCGCCGGAAAGAAGAACACGAATGTCCCCCCGGACAAGCCCTATTTTAGTGCCGTTTTTGACGGTATCGCCATCCTTGCAATAGAAAACTACTTCGGTATTTTCGTCAAGAAGCTCGAAAACTCTTTTGAAGACCTCCAGACCTGCAATTACGCCGTCCTGCTTGCAGATTAAATCTACTTCGCCTGCCTGATAATGAGGCATGACAGAATTGGTGGTAATATCCTCGCTTGTTATATCCTCTTTGAGAGCCTGCAGAATCAATTCATCTGCGTTCATTTTCATTGTAATATTATTCATGATTAGTTTTCTCCTTTTCTATAGCTGTAAGAACTGCCAGCTTATATTCTTTCCGATAATGTTCATATTGTGTCTTGTTGATGGTGATTTCTCCATCAACAGAAATTGCGGAATATTCTTTTGCAATATGTTTTGCAGCCCGTTTGGCAAATACAAGGCTCTCAAGCAGAGAATTGCTTGCCAGGCGGTTTCGTCCATGGACACCGTTGCATGCTGTTTCACCGGCTGCATACAAACGCTCCATGGAGGTTTTGCTGTATTGGTCTACATCAATGCCACCCATAAAGTAATGCTGTGCAGGTACAACGGGAATCGGCTCCTTCGTCACGTCGTAGCCTTCCTCCAGGCAATGTTTATAGATGTTAGGAAAGTGTGATTTGATTTCCTCCACAGGAATAGGTGCCATGGAGAGCCAAACGTGCTTTGTCCCTTCCTTTTTCATTTCTGCAAAAATGGCATTTGCAACAACATCACGGGGCAGGAGCTCATTGACAAAACGCTCGCCTTTGGAGTTGAGCAGGATAGCGCCTTCACCTCGAACCGACTCTGAAATCAAAAAACTTCTGCCTTCCTTTTCGGTATAGAGCGTGGTCGGATGAATTTGAAGGTAATCTATGTGCTGAAGGGTAATGTTGTATTTGAGTGCAAGAAAAAGTGCGTCACCCGTCAGATGCTTATAGTTGGTGGAATGTTCAAAAAGTCCGCCAATACCGCCTGTTGCCAGTACCGTGTAGTTGGCTTGGAGGGATGAAAAATTACCGTCTTTATCGTGTCCGATAATGCCATAGCATACATTGTTTTGGCATAGCAGATCAACCATGGTATAGTTTTCTACCAGGGTAATATTTTCGCACTTTCGGACCGCTTCCAAAAGATGAGAGGTAATTTCTTTGCCTGTCTCGTCCTCATGAAAAAGAATACGTGGTTTGGAATGTGCTCCTTCACGGGTATATACAAATTCTTGGCCGTCTTTTTCAAAATGGACACCAAGGTTTACCAGATCTTCGATAATTTCCCTGGAGGAACGGATCATAATATCTACGGATTCGGGCTTGTTTTCGTAATGTCCGGCCTTCATCGTATCCTCATAAAATGCATCATAGTCTTTGTCGTCCCTCAGAACACATATGCCACCTTGCGCTAAGAAGGAATCGCTTTTTGTAGCATAGTCCTTTGTTACAATTATAATGTGTTTTTCCTTTGGCAGGTTCAAGGCACAGTAAAGTCCTGCGACACCGCTGCCGACAATTAAAATATCTGTTTTCATGTTACTTTGCAAGCTCCAGCATTCTGTTAAGAGGAAGTAAGGCTCTTCGGCGTATATCCTCACGAACTTCTATGGTACGGTCTTCCTTTTCCAAAACAGATAAAATGCTTTCCGGTGTGTTAAGCTTCATATCTGCGCAGCATGGATGCGGATTTGGAAAATAAAAATGTTTGTCCGGGTTATCTGTCATCAATTTATAGCCCACACCTACCTCAGTGCTGACAATAAACTCAGATGCATCACTGGTTTTCACGAAAGAAATGATGTCTGCTGTACTGCCGATATAATCAGATAGTGCTAGAACAGTGCCTTCGCATTCAGGATGAGATAACACAAGTGCGTCCGGATGCTTGTCCTTTTCTTTTATTATTTGTTCTGTTGTCATTTTTGCGTGGATGGGGCAACAACCATCGTTAAGTATAATGTTTTTGTCAGGTACCTGCTTTGCAACAAAACTTCCCAAATTACGGTCAGGTATAAAGAATATGTTCTTGTTGGGAAGTGCCTGTACGATTTTGACCGCATTGGAGCTTGTTACGCACACATCACTCTGACACTTTAGCTCAGCTGTGGAGTTGATATAACAAACCACCGCCAAATCATCATACTGTTCCCGCATCCTGTCAATGATGCCGGGAGCGACCATGTGAGCCATTGCACAATCAGCTGTTAAGTCAGGCATAAGAACCTTTTTGTCGGGATTGAGGAGCTTTGCACTTTCCCCCATAAAGTAAACACCGCAAAAAACGAGAATGTCTGCTGTACTCTGCTTGGCGATTTTGGCAAGATAGAACGAATCGCCAACGTAATCGGCTATCTCCTGAACCTCGGCCGGAGTGTAATAATGGGCGAGAATTACAGCATTTTTCTCCCGCTTTAATTTTTCAATTTGTTTTTTCATATTATGTACAATCCTTTGTCAGTTATATTAAAAAAGACCTCATATATTATATTGCATAATACGACAGCTGTCAAGTTTGGTGTAAAGTTTTTGGGAAATGCTTTTGGGGAAATGCAATGCAATATATTCCGGCACATTATCCTTGGCAAGCTTTTCAATAAAGGACGGGAAAACCGAAGCAGTATATACCGGAAAATATACAGGGAATAAAGGCAAAGCTGGCATCTCGTAAAGGGGATGTCAGTTTTTTTGATAAAAAATAGTTGATAAATTCGTTAAAATCCACTATTCTAATAGTAGTGCAATTGCAGGAGGCCACCGATTAATCGGTGGCCATTCGACAATAATTTAAGAAATTCTTTATACTTTTTTATACATTTACTTAAAAAAAATATGATTAAATAAAATCAAGGAGGTACATTGCCATGGAAGAAATTTTGGTTTGTGATGACGAAAGAGAGATTGTTGAGGCGATTGAGATTTATTTAAGTCAGGAGGCTTATCTGGTTCATAAGGCATATAATGGTGAGCAAGCCCTTAGTTTGTTAAAAAAGCACAATATTAAGTTGGTGGTTTTAGATATTATGATGCCGGTGTTGGATGGCATCAGGACTGCCATGAAAATCCGTGAATTCAGTGCGGTGCCGATTATTTTTCTGTCTGCCAAGAGTGAGGATGCAGACAAGATTTTAGGATTAAATATTGGTGCAGATGATTATGTGACAAAGCCTTTTAATCCATTGGAGCTGATTGCCAGAGTAAAGAGTCATCTGCGTCGTTACACCACCTTAGGTAGTCTCAATACGGAGAACAATGCGGTTTATCAGGTGGGCGGTCTGCAGATTAATGACGATAACAAGGAAGTATTTGTAGATGGGGAGCAGATTAAAATGACTCCAATTGAGTACAGTATTTTGCTGCTCTTAATGCGTAATCCGGGCAAGGTATTTTCTATCAATCAGATTTACGAAAACATTTGGAATGAGGAGGCTATCGGTGCAGATAATACGGTGGCAGTACATATTAGGCATATTCGTGAAAAGATTGAAATCAATCCAAAGGATCCAAGGTATTTGAAAGTTGTTTGGGGTGTAGGTTATAAAATCGAAAAACAGTAGTTTAAAGAGGAATTGTGTATGCAGGAAAAGAAAGTAAAAAGAAAAAGGCCTATGGCGGCATGGGCCAGGTGGATGCTGAAGCTGACGCAGCATATCAGTGCCTGTGTGATGATGCTGTGTATTGTTGCACTGATCCTTGAGGGCAGTGTGTATGTGGAGGAGTATGGTTATCGCAGCTGGTTGGGAGCAGACGTTCGGGGTGAAAAAAAACCCAGTGACTTTTTAAGCCGTTATTTGATGGGTGAAACAGGGTCTGCTATCAGGCTTGCCACTATTCGCAGTCAGATGGAAACAAACGGAAGCTTTGATTTGGACAGAGAAATCAATGTTTCCCAGTATTATTACCGTAAGCATGGCAATGCTTCCTCACAGTCCGGTTATACCTATTTTCCGGATGCGGTGTATCGTCTGGAGGACTTGATACGCTGGATGCAGGAAGGTGGCCTGAAGTATATGAGCAGTGATGAGATTGTGTATACAAATCAGGACATTATTTATCCAAACACCAGTAATCATGGCGCAATGCAAGGTAAGCAGACGGCTGTTACATCAAGGGTGGAGAATAGATTTTTGACGATAGACGGAAAGCGTATAGAGGAGCTTGCTGCTACTGCTGCAGAGTATCAGACTTTGTGTGAGCAGTTAAAGGCTTGTATGAGCGATTTGGCGGATAATTATTATGAGTATCAAACGTTGATGAAGCTTTACGAAGAGGATGTTACCAGTGTAGTCTATTATATAGATATGGATAACGAGACCGGTGATATATATACCAATTTGTCATCACTAAGAGGGATGAACAGAGCAAAGCTTCAAGAATATTTTGACAGAATGGTTTGTGCAGCAGCAGGTACTACAGCCTTAAATTTCGATGTGAAGGGAAGTTTTCAGCTGGATGGGGAAATGGTAACTTCCTGCATGAAGGAGTATGACTATGCCTTTGGGGATAATGCAGTGGCCTATGTAGGCTTTGATATAGAACGGGGTGTGGATGATTATTATGCCACCATTTGGAAGGCTTATAGCTCTTATGATGTGGGTAGTATTTATGCTTTGATGGCCATTGTAGGCGGATGTGGCTTATATTATTTAATTGTTACCATTTATTTGTTGTGTATTTCCGGACGCAAGGTTGACAGAGAGGGACAGGAGTTTCTGGAATTAAAATGGAATGATGGCGTATATACGGAGGTGTTTTTAGGTTGGTGTGCTGCATTAGGGTTCGGTGTAGCTATTGCATTTGGAGAGATGTACGAATATTTTCTGAGCAGCAGAGAAAATTACATTAGCGAAATTGCAGCTTTCATTATCATTGCCGGTACATTCTTGCTTAGTGTTATGATTGCAGAAGCTTTGTGTAGTCTGTCAAGGCGCATAAAGAGTGGTGTATTGTTAACAGACAGTATCCTTTATAAATTTGGTATTGCCCTTTTGATACGCTTTGGGCGTTATATGAGCAGGCAAAATCATAAGCTGAAACAGCGCATGCAGTATTATGTGGAGCATTCCGGATTATGGGAAAAAACCTGGGGGCTTTTACTGATAGAGCTGGTATTTTATGCTATATGTCTATTTTTGGTTTTCTGGTTTGTAGGTGTGCGGGAAGATGGTCTGGCAGTTATTACGGCAGTGATTATGATTGCTGTAATCATGATTACATCTTATGGCAGAATGCGTCGTAAAGTGGAACGTGCAGAAATTGTAGAAAAAATCGAGGGAATTGTTGCAGGCGAGAGTTGTCGTGTCAATGCAGAGCATTTATCTATGGAAAATGCGGCACTCGGTCGTGCAGTGAATGAAATAGGTGATGGAATTCAGAAGGCAGTAGAACAGTCCACCAAGGATGAACGCTTAAAGGCAGAGCTTTTAACCAATGTAAGTCATGATATTAAGACTCCGTTAACTTCTATCATTAACTATGTTGATTTGTTAAAGAAGGAGCAGATAGAGAGTGGGAAGGCTATGGAGTATATTGAGATATTGGAAAATAAATCCTTAAAGCTTAAAAATCTGATTCAAGATTTGATAGAAGTCAGCAAGATTTCTACCGGTAATATTGAGTACGAAATGATGCCTATCAATTTTCACGAGCTTATTATTCAGGCGGTGGCAGAATATGATGAGAAGTTTGCAGAGCATTGTCTGAAGTTGATTTACAATAATGACGTCAAGGATGCAATGATTATGGCGGATTCCAGACGTATGTGGAGAGTTATGGAGAATCTGTTGTCCAATGTATATAAGTATGCATTAGAGGGCACCCGTGTATATATGGAAGTGTCTCAAAGCGGCAGTGAGTTAGTGCTTGTGATGAAAAATATTTCAGCCAAGGAGCTGAATATTTCAGCAGATGAATTATCAGAGCGTTTTGTAAGGGGAGATGTGTCCAGAACTACGGAAGGCAGCGGATTAGGTCTTGCCATTGCCCAGAACCTTGTTCTGGGACAGGGCGGAAGATTCAAGATTATGCTGGATGGAGACTTGTTTAAGACATGTATATCTTTTGAAATTTATGGAAAATAAAGGAAAACAAAATTTTTCTGAA
The DNA here is from genome assembly GCA_017516285.1 of Lachnospiraceae bacterium. Next base: position 1,571 of record JAFXDD010000046.1, on the reverse strand, counting down.
AAATTTGTAAAATTCTCTTGTAAATTTGTTTAATTCGGGTTACAATCAAAGTGCTTTTTGAATAACACTTAGGAGGAGATTTATATGTTAGAAAAATTATTCCATTTAAAAGACAAAAAAGCAAACGTGAAAACCGAGTTGATTGCAGGTCTGACCACCTTTTTGGCAATGGCTTACATTTTAGCGGTTAATCCTAGTATTCTGGGTGAGTCCGGCATGAGTGTACAGTCCGTATTTATGGCAACTGCAATTTCAGCAGGTATTGCATCCATTTTGATGGGTGTTCTGGCAAATTATCCGGTTGCACTGGCTCCGGGTATGGGTGTAAATGCACTCTTTACTTACACTGTAGTACTTACCATGGGTTACTCATGGAAGGCAGCCTTGGCTTCCGTATTTATTTCAGGTATTGTGTTCTTACTTATTTCCGTAACAGGCTTACGTAAAATGATTATTAATGCAATTCCAAAGCAGTTAAAGCTTGCTATCGGTGCAGGTATTGGTTTCTTTATTGCATTTGTTGCATTTATGAATTCCGGCATTATTGTTTCCAGCAGCTCCACAGGTGTTACTTTAGGTGATTTGACTCAGCCAACCGTAGTGCTAGCTATCGTAGGTATTTTAATTACCATTGCATTGGTTATTAAGAAGGTTCCTGCAGCAGTATTCGTAGGTATGGTTATCACAGCGGTGATTGGTTTGATTCTCGGTTTTATAGGATTTGAAGGCATGCCGTCCCTGCCAAGTCAGTTTATTACTACCGACTTCTCCATGGTTACCTTTGGTGCTTTTGCACAGGGCTTTGGTGAATTGTTTGCAGATCCGTTTAAGGCTTTTGTAATTATTTTCTCATTCTTATTTGTAGACTTCTTTGATACTGCAGGTACCTTAGTAGCTGTTGGTAATCGTTGTGGTCTTGTAAACGAAGAAGGTGAGCTTGAAAATGCTGAAAAGGCATTACTTGCAGACTCTGTAGGTACTGTAGTTGGTGCGGTACTTGGTACATCTACCGTTACCAGCTTCGTAGAGTCCTCCAGTGGTGTAGAAGTAGGCGGCAGAACAGGTTTGACAGCTTGCACAACAGGTATATTGTTCTTCCTGTCCATCCTGATTTCTCCAATCGTTCTTGCTACTGCAACCAGTGCTGTTACGGCTCCTGCATTAGTAGTAGTTGGTATGTTAATGGCTCAGCAGTTAGGTGGCATTGATTGGGATGACTTTATTCCTGCAGCCAGCGGATTTGTTACCGTAATTATCATGATCCTTTCTTACTCTATTGCAAATGGTATCGCACTTGGTTTCATCACTTATGGTGTGGCAATGCTTGCAAGCGGTAAGGCAAAGAAGGTAAGTCCGATTATCTGGATTTTGGATCTTGTATTTATTTTGTATTTTGTATTGATTTAAAGTAAATAACGGATATATTTTAGAAGGGGCTGTAAAAAAAGTCCCATAAAAAAATCGCTTAGACCGTGAAGTTTAAGCGATTTTTTGGTATAATTAATTATGCGACTAACTAACAACACCAATGGTAATTATACCACCCGTCAGCTGAAATTACCATTGGAAAT
>JAFXDD010000045.1 GCA_017516285.1 Lachnospiraceae bacterium | reverse complement strand
AGGCGCCGGTCCTTAGCGAGACGAGGCATAGGTGCCGAAGTCAAGCTTAGTACCGCTGCAGCCTTTCACTGAGCGAGAGCGTCCCCAAAAACGAGCGTGTGATACCTTCCTTTATTGAAAAACTGGGTTGGCCGCACCCCCACAAACCGGAATTTACCATACCGGATTATCCATGATACCCATAAATAGTGGTGTCCGGCTTTGCATATCCATAATCATGTATACAAAGGGTTCATCAAAGAACACATCAATCGGCTTCTGTTGTGGTTCTACAGCAGCGCATTCTTTCATTACCACCATGGTAACCGCAGCAGCTTCTGTTCCTTCCTCGTCCAGTTTGACTACTGCCTTCTGGCGTACCAGGCTGATATACAGTGGATAGCCGTTATCCGTGGTGCCTAAGCTACCAAACTGTGCCAAATCCTCGTCAAAGGCACGTTTAATACCCATGTTTTGCAGGGTCTCATTTAAATTTTTATCAAATTCCACTTCAAATTTCGGTAACTTCAGGCGAATTGGTTGTAAAGCAGCACTGTCCAGCAAGGAATTTAGTTCTTCGTAGTTAAGCTGTTCATACATTTCACGCGCGGTCTGGCCTGCAGTAGGCTTCATAGCAACAAAGGCCATATCACCATCGCGATATTTTAGGATTACTCCATCCAGACTATCATTATTGAAATAATACTCTGAACGGTCGTAATCATGCATCATATCTACTTGCACAGTTTCACCATCAATAGTAGTAAAATCTTCTTTATAGGTGTTGTTTGCCTCAAAATCGTGAACCCAGAAACCAAGAAAATAAATGGTATTAAACAGCGCCATTCTGGCTTCCGGATCTAAAGGCTCACTTAAAAATTCCTTTATCAAAGAATATGTCTTTCCCTCCACCCATTTGTTAATGTCCTTCATCGTGCTCCTGTCAGAAAGCACTGCCTGAAAGACCTCTGCCTTGTAAATATCAGATACGGACTGAACCCAGCCTGTATTCGGGTTCATCCTTTTATCTACCCACACAGAATTTGCTACTTTCAAAATAGAATCTTCTCCATCCTCACGAATATCCCGAATCCAATTTGGGAGATTCTGCATCAATTCTCCGGAAACATCCTGCATACCTTGACCCATAATCTGCTGAAACTCGGCCAATGTCTCTCCTTCTGCACCAAGACCTACCATACCCATAGCCAGATAGGCGCTTAACGGAGACAATACCGGATTGGTATCCTCTATGTTTTCCTGAAACATTTTGTAGGAAAAATCCCACAGCGCTGTTTCATCTGACACAGTTGCAGTAGTATCTGTATTGCCAACGCCAGCAACATTATTATGACCGGTTGCTGTACCACCAGCTCCTTCGCCAATTGTACCTGCACTATCAGTCTGACCGTCATTCGGATTTTCTGCCAGACAGTAAATTGTGTTTGTCAACTCCTCGGTATTACTCACTCCGCATCCTGCCAGCATGCAAAAGGTTAATAATAATGCAACCACTTTTCCTTTTTTCATAAAATCTCCTTTCTACTTCATATGCTTTTCCATCCATAATGTTTTTAGCCCTACTCTTCATGACACCAATGTCATTTCAACATTCCCCTTATATATTCAGCCACATCCTCCAGAGTCACTTTTCCCATGGTCTCTATCTCATACACATCCTTAGCGTAGCTGACACCATCCTCTGTCTCTAAGAACAGGAAACGCATTCCCTCACTAAAATAATATTCAGCAAAATCGGCATAACTAAGCCATACGTCATTCGTACCAATTCCTGTCTCTTTTGTTGCCTTGCGCGGCATAAAAACAGCTCTGCTTCCAACCTCCAGCTTATCCAAATCACCATTTATAGAATTAGTAAACGTAATATCACCATCTATTTTGGCAAATGGCAGATAAATATGGCAAGTATCTCCAACCTCCAGATCACCACGGATACTGTCCTCCACTTCAACCATCACTATGGTGCAGTACTTATCCATACCACCAGTCACATGATAAGCCTGCATCTCAACCACCGTGCCCTTAAAAATAACCGTATCCATAGCAAACAGCTCCTCCGCAGACAACCACTCCTCCAAAGAGGTGCTTTGCATCTCCTGAATTACCTGACCTTCCAGCTTACCATTTCCTACGCTTTGATTTACACGGTCGCTCTCTTTGCTGGTATCATTTATAACTCCCTGCTCCGCGCTCTCAACCGCTTCCCACTGAATACCTTTAGAAGCATACTCCTTTATGGTCTCCTTGCATGCACTACTCTCCGGTGCTGTTTCCGGTGCAATCCCCTCTGCGGTCACTCCTTCTATTACCTGCTCCTCTTTTACCATTTCCATATTTTCCGGTGCACCTGTGGCATTATCAGTAGCACCCTTGAATGGCAGTATATGGTATGCAGATACAGACAGAAAAACCACTGCAACACATGCCGCCAAGGCTCCCAATTCCTTTCCATACCTCCATGTAAATCGGCCTTTTACATAATTTACTGCTTCCTCAATATAACGGTCTTCCAGCTCACCAAGGGCATCAATCATATAATCTTTTTTTTGCTCCGTCATACATCGTAGCCCTCCTGTTCTAAATATTTCTGCAATTGCTTCCGAATGCGTCTCAATCTTACAGATGCCAGATTTTCGCTAATATGCAAATCCTTCGCAATCTCTCCCACAGAATCTGCAAACCAATATCTTCGCACGAAAAGCACCCTGTTTTCCTTATCCAAGATTCCCAGAAAATCATTAATATGCCTGCCCAATTCTATGGCATTCCACTCCTCCTCTGCAGAGGGTGTGGGTATGCATGGTGACAACTCCTCCAAAGAAACATCCATAGTGCCATCCCTTTTTGCTGCAGTGTTATTCCGATATCTCTTTAAGGATAAATTCCGCGCAATCTTGCAGACAAACGCCGACAAAGGGTTAGGCCTTGCAGGCGGTATAGCATTCCAAACCCCCAAATATGTATCATTCAAGCATTCTGCTACATCTTCGTTATTTTGTAAAATATGAAATGAAATTTTATGTAAAAGCTTCTCATACTTTGCCGCCAATGCCTGAATGGCCAGTTCAGAACGGGCAAAGAAAAGCTCAATAATCTTTTGATCTTCCATAAGGATTTCCTCCTTCTGATATATATCTACCCACTTATGTTAAAATATGACAGGACTCTTAAAAAAAATCGAAACCCATGTAAGCGTTTCCTCTCACACAGGTTCCTGATTAAAAGCAATATTAAACCAATCGTTTCCTTCGTATGAGGTTCCATCCCACTATCAGAATACCCTCAATAACAACAAAAGTCAAAAATAATGTGCCCCAATAAATATAATTCTTAGCTCGCGAAGAAATTGCCACAAGCTGCTCTGCGCACATCATGCAATAAATCGGAATTTTGAAATCCAAATGTGTACACATAATAACTAAAGAATTCTTGCCAATAACCTCCAAAAGCCGAAGTGGTAAAGTAATTGTTTTCTGAAAAAAGAAAATAAGTCCTGTAGAAACCATGGCGGCACTAAGACACCATAGACCGGTTTGTTCCCAAACCAAATCTCTGAGATTAACCGCTGGCACAAAGCATGCTGCAAAAAGACCCACAAACAACGAGGACCACATAATCACATCCCAAATCCTTCGACTCTGTAACTTTGCTTCCACGTAGCCAAAACAGTGTCCCACCCCAATAAAAAACTGGCACACGATGCCTCGCATAAAAACAATGCATATCTTACCCAATATTACAAACATCAAGGAACTTGTCCAGACAGACCCTTCTATCGGCTGCGCATATTTATACAAAACACCAACCACCATCATCAGAATCATGGAAACAACCATACCATAGCCCGTCTTGAATTTATGATACAATATCCACCAGATACTTTCTCCAATCAGCAAAGTAGGGAAAAACCAGAGCACACTTATGCCATAAAAGGTAAAAGTTGTCATTGACATGTCAGGCAAACTCATTTGTTCCGCAGGCTCTAAAAATATAAAAAACAGCATATTCAGAACACTGAATATAAAATATGGAACCAACAATCCCTTTATTCTCTTTTTTACAAAGCCGGAAAACATCGGTTCATGGTGCTTATAAAACAGATACCCTGAAATTACAAAAAAGATTGGCATTTCAAATACGGACAAAAATCTGATTGCCGAACCCAGTCCCATTTCCGGCTTGCTGCCATTTACCAATGCAAAAATGTGTCCTAAAACAACCACGCACATAGCAAGACCTCTCACACGGTCGATTTCAGGTAGTCTTTTTCTTCCTTTGCCAGACCCTGACATTTTGCTCTCACACATAAAAGCTTTCCTCTTTCGTATATTTACTTTACCTTCCCCTTTTAAACCTTACTAAAAAATTCCCGGAACGACCTGAGCCAACCATAGTCCCAATCCAAAGGAAGCGGCATTTGCCGCAAAAGCATAGAAAACTACCTTGCCTTTGCCTGTCTGACCATTAGAAATTCTGGTCAACATTACAGCGTACACCAACGCCTCAATCACAAATACCAAAAGCTCCAAAAGGATATAATAGAACACAAAAGCATAATGCCCTTTGTTATAATTAACAATATTTAAGAGTACATTCAGCACCACCTGGGTAAATACATTCACTCCTGTAAGCAATAAAAGCTGTTTCCTGGTGCGTAGTCCAAATAATAAAGCAATTACCAGTTCAATCAAAATCGTGGCCGCAATACGCACCGCCAGATTTATAAGTTCCTCACTGTAATCATAACACTTTTCAGCTATAATCGTCTCATCTACAGTGACACTTTCTATATGTAAGCCCTGCAAATCCACGGAGTAATAAGTGTCAAAGGCATATCTCTCATAAATACCACTGACTATAAACGCGTCCTGCTCCGGAAAATACAGCAAAATCTTAAACGGTGTAGGTGGATAATATCCCCAGCGGAATTCATTTTTGTCGCTGCAATTCCAAAATTCCTGCAAAAAATAATAGCCGTCACTGTCTTCATATGCTACAAATTTCTGCCAGATATCATATCCCTCATCCCCGCTTTTATAGCGTGCATACGAACCATCATAGACAGAAGCCGGTCCTGTTGACTTATGCTTACTTAAAAGCGTGGCATAATATACCTCATCCTCCAGCCCTCTAATAGTAACAGTCACCGAAGGCTTCGGACCAATATCGGCTTTGGCCTTTACAGGCATTAGCCCCAATATAAACATTACACATAACAATAAACATATCATTTTATTCTTTCGCATATTGGTTCCTCCATCTGTTTATACCCTCACTATACCAAAAAGCAGAAATATAATTATCATTTTCATATTGCTTTCCTCGAAATATTTTCTAAAAACTCTTCTATACTCTCTGCTCTGGCAGCCAGCCTGTTCCACTGTTTTAATGTGTCCTCATCTACATCCTGCAACCGGGCCTCAAATTCTTCAGGAACCGGCCCTAAATCAGCCAAAATATCTAACAAGGCTTTCTTGCGGCCAATTCGTTCGCCCTGCGATAATCCCTGTGATAATCCCTGCTCCATAGCTACTGCTGTTGCTTTTTCCGCTGCCTCTGCAGCATATGCATCCATCCACTCACCAACTGTCATAAATTTACCCTGCACCTCTGCTGATTGCTTTACGCTGCTTACATAGTTGTGAAGCTGCGCAATATCATCGTTCGTTACATTTTCAATTTTACTACTATTTAAGTATGTAAGCAACTCTTTTTTTGCTTTTGACGTATTTAAATTTCCTTTAGCATTAAAATAAACAAATTTTAAACCATCCCTGTATTCTAAGTCAGGGAACTCCTTGCAGGTGTTTTCAAAAGTGTAGACCATGCTATCTTCACCAAAAGGGTCATAATCGGTGATTGTTACCATGTACAGGTCCGGAAGCCTATTCCAGTTCTTTTCACCTGCTTTTAAACCTTTACTGTCCTTCTTGGCCTGATAGAAACGATTACGTTTGGGCAGATTGTCCTGATAGAGTTGGGGTTCTATACTGTAAAGACGACAGTCGGCCTCCAACTCGTTATCATCCAGATATTCTGTAATTTCCACATCCAGCTGGATACCTCTTAATTCCGGGGTACTGCCTGGAATATAGGTTTGAGCCCGGACAATAATTCTGCCGATTTCAATTTCCAAAAGAATAGAAATAATCAGCCGAAAAAAAGGTTCACAGATATCAGGGTCGTTGGCAATTGCATTCATAAGAAAGTTACTTAAGACATTCAGGGTTTCTAATTTGGGTTTTTCTGACATAAAAATACCTCGCTTTGCTATATTCAGAGGTTATCAAAGACTCCCTCTATTACGTATAGGCATTAGCAAGGTATTTTGTCACAAAAAAGTTTTGATGTACTAAAAAAAATACAATACTTTAAATATTACTTTAACAATCCCCAAAAACATACAATAAGTCCCCAAATATGCGAACGGCGACTTCTTTTTTTGCGGACCGTTTTTCTTAATGCATTTGCCATGGCTTTCATAGCCTTTTGGTCGTATATAGTTTCAAATGTAAATTCCATATGGACTACTCTCGGTATTCAACTCCACATTTTCTAACTAAATTATAACACACTACAGTCACAAATAAAAATAGTCTTAATAAAATATAAAACATTTTCACCTTTTTAAACGCTTTTTCAAACCTGCATATTGAATACCAAACTGTACAAACAGCATCAGATATAAAACTAACATTGCTACATAAATCGCAAAAAGCACACCATTTGCAAAACTTCCGCCATGTCTCTGCAAAAACAGCTGTGGAATAATAATCAGGAAAAATATGATAAGAAGTGGAATCATTCTGCCCTTGAAAACCCGCTCTATCATATCCATTCTGGAGGCATCATCACAGAAAATACCTTCCTCTTCCTGCATTTCGGACACAGGCTTACGGAAATAGCTATAGCCAGCCATATCAGTTATGTACTCCCAGCCACAATCCCTGAACATCTGCACATATTCAATTTTCTGTGCCATACCTTCCTGATTGTAATCCAACTGGTAAACCACGTCCTCCGGCATACATTTTTCAAATCTATAAAAGCACGGCAATGTGGCATTTACAAGCTTCCAACCGGACTGATGCTGTTTTCGAAGCCATTCTCCTTCCTTTTCCCACTCAGGCACTGTAAAAAATGCCAGTTTTGTTTTCCTGTTACTCATGACTGCACCTCCTTTAGGTTACGATATAAACGTTCAATTCTTCTCATTTCCAAATCCAAAACCGCTTTCCCCAATTGGGTAATCCGGTATATTTTGCGTTTTTCCTCCTCACGTACAAAGCCAATCAGCCCATCCTTCTCCATTTTGGACAGACTTCCATACATGGTACCGGGGCTTAAGTGAATCTCACCTCCGGTCAATGCCTCTACCTTTTGTACAATGCTGTAGCCATGCATTTCTTCCTGAAGACACAGCAAAATATAAAAACCGGTCTCTGTCATTGGAACATATACTTTTTTAATATGAGCATCCAGGACTCTCACCTCCTATATCAAAACGCAATATATCGTACTACGATATATTCACTATATCGCAGTACGATACACTTGTCAAGAGCTTATAAAATCTTTTTTAAATAACTCCCCATATTAACAGTTGCCTTAAGTTTTACCCTTGCAGGATAAACATTCTTATACCGATACACACTCAGAATAATACCCATCAGCACATAACTGGTAATAATACTGCTTCCCCCTGCAGAGAAGAACGGCAAAAAACTCCCTATTACTGGCAACAGACCCAGATTTATTCCGACATGAATTATTACATTTAAAAGAATAATCATGCCGCAGCCACAGCCCATACACATACCCAACTGATTTTTTTGCTTAAAGGAAACAGCAAATATCTTTACTAACACCATTGCTAAAATGCAGCAAAGAATAATCCCCCAAAGCAATCCATAATTTGATAATACATAGGAAAATATATAATCGCTATTGTAAGCCCGCACGTATTCTGTCAACTCTGTTCCACTGCTTCCGATAAACCTGCTCTCAGCTAATATGTTTCGAAGCATATTTGTCACATAGTTTTGGGCTCCGCTTCCTGTTAAAAAAGCCCGTATTCTTTCCAAACGATGATTCCCAGGTCCCCCAAAGCCCAAAACAACTGCAAGGCCTATTGTAGGTAAGCCAATCACACATCCCCACAAGGCTGTAATTACCTTTTTCTTTGATACTTGAAACCAGCCAAGGGCAACAGCCACAGTCAATACTGCTGACATAGCCACCAACAATATCAACGCCAGCGGTAAATTCGGCAGATGCCATGCAATAACTACCGGAGCAGCCATCCAAAGCACTGCCTTTGCTAATGCCTTGTAGCCCAATCCATAATACCGATAAATCACTGCTCCATACAGTGGCACATAAAGCATCATAATTGCAAATATAGATACCCTTAAGCCTCCTATATGTGCATAGGCAATGGTACCGTTAGCCACCCTGCCACTGAAAAGTGCAAGTACTCCCAGCCCGATAAATGTCCCGGCAAATACTCCGGCATATCTTGCAATCACGCTGTAATCTATGTGATAAACAACAAGCATCAAGATAAATCCTAAAATAGTATGCATAGCAAAGTCTGCACTGCCTGTTGCTCCCTCTCCTGCTTTGTTCATCATCTGATGCAGAAAAATTCCGGCCAGACTAATAAGCGCCATGCCTGCAATCATACCCCATGCAGCCTTCGGTCTGTGTATTCTGTCAAGTGCAATCCCAACTTCCACCGGACTTCCCATGTCCTGTACTGCGGACTCTAGAGCCTGCTCCATTGACATTCCTAATGCAATGTTCTCCCGGGTTTGTTCTTCGATATGTCCCTGAATCTCTTCACGAATGTATGGATGCGCCTTCTTACAACGAATTTGCTCCATTAATAAGTTCATATATTCTTCCATACCTCTATACCCCCATTGCAAGAACATTTGCTACAGCATCCGAATATACTTTCCACTCCTCTGCCTTCTTCGCTAACAGCTTATGCCCCTCTTTTGTCAGACTGTAATACTTCCTGACCTTGCCTGCATATTCCTTTTCGTAAACCGTAAGAAGCCCCTTCTCCTCCAAACCATGCAGCAAGGGATATATGGTTCCCGCCTTTAATTCAAACACATTCTGAGACTTTTTGCGTAAGGTATCAATCATCTCATAGCCGTACATATCCTTCTCGGACAGTAATTTTAAAATCAGCATAGTCATGCTTCCTGAAATTAGTGATTTTTCAATAGCCATATTTACCTCCATTATATAGACAATCGATATATCGGTTATCTATATATTATATCGATAATCTATATTTGTCAAGAGGGGAATTTACTGCCCAACCTACAACCAGGCAATAACATTTCCTGTTTGACACCTTTTCACTCAACTACTATAATAGCATATATAATAGGACTCAGCCTGTTGTCCAAACTGACCATTATTGAATTCAAGGATACCAAGGAGACTCTCATGCCAAATATTATAGAAATAACAGACTTTTCAGCTCCGGAGCTGGATATCTATGCCCGCCTTTCCGAAGCACAGCTTGCCCATTATTATGAGCCCGATGGAGGCTTGTTCCTTGCAGAAAGTCCCAAAGTGGTGGAGCGTGCTCTGGATGCGGGATACACTCCCCTTTCCCTTTTAATGGAGCACAAGCACATTGATAGCCAAGCCAGGGAAATCCTGGCACGATGTGGCGATGTCCCTGTGTATACTGCTGATTTCGATGTTTTGACCAAGCTCACCGGCTTTCAGCTTACTCGTGGTGTACTCTGCGCCATGCACCGAGTACAATTGCCGAGTATCGAAAAAATATGCGCAAATGCCCGTCGCATTGCCATCTTGGAAAATATCATGAACCCTACCAATATAGGGGCTATTTTTCGCTCTGCTGCGGCGCTGAATATGGATGCCATATTGCTTACACCCGGTTGCAGCGACCCGCTATACCGCCGTGCCATCAGAGTCAGCATGGGCACTGTTTTCCAGATACCATGGACCTTTTTTGACGTGCGAGTTTTCGCTTCGTCAAAGACCACGCAACCTATATGGCCCGATGCAGGTATACCACTTATAAAAAAACTTGGTTTTCAAACTGCTGCCATGGCTTTAAGGGATGACTCCATCTCCATAGATGACCCTCACCTTATGTCCGCTGAGAAGTTGGCCATCATTTTGGGAACAGAAGGAGACGGACTGGCAGCTGATACCATCGCTAAAAGTGACTATACTGTGCGTATTCCTATGTCCCATGGCGTGGACTCCTTAAATGTTGCAGCTGCCAGTGCGGTAGCTTTCTGGCAGCTGGGTAAATGATAATGAAACTGACCTTCAGCCAAGCTGTCGGTCGGTTTTATAACTCTATAGCACTCTTATTTCAAATGCCGTTGTCTGAGGCGGAATGCTGGCAGTCATAAAGCTTGCATGCCGTACTCTTACGCGTATGCCCTGTGTCAGTCTGGAAAAGTTTATAGGCCTTCCGTTGCGGTCCAAAATCACAGCATTGTTTGGCACATTAAACCTGATTATGGTTGAAAAATCACGATTACTGATCGTGGTAAAGCTTCTATTATTTCTATCTACCTCCAAAATAACACCCACAGTAACATTCTCCGGTCTTGGCCCCGGTTGTGGGCGTGGCCCTGGACCTGGCTGTGGGCCCGGTCTTCTTACTACTCTTATGATATACGCAGCAGCCTGTGGCGGATTGCTCCTTGTCATTGCCGAAGAAATTGTTGCATTAATCAACATTCCCTGACGCAGGAAAGAAAGCGGTAATGGCAAACCATTGGAATTCACAATAACAGTACGCGGTCCCACCACCAGTCGTACCGTCTGTTCACCTCTTCTGTCACCCTGGCCGCTTCTATATGATACCGTAACAAAGGAAGTAACTCCTTCTCCGGAAATATCCTGTATTACTCCGTTTATAATATTAATTACAGGCATAACAAACACCTTTCTCTTTATTTTTAATATATTCAAATTCCTGAAAGGTTGTGTATTGTTTGTTAATTTTTTATCATAATTGTTTGATTTTTAGAGAATTCATTAATATTTTTTCACAAAATTGTAGACATTTTGCTAAATGTGTGCTACAATATCTTCAACATCAGAATGTGCATTCACAATTACTAAATTTTTAATACATGGAGGATACTCGTATGAAATTAGAACAAGTTATCGCAACACGTCCTAAAAAAACCATTTATCGTGACGGAGATATGGTTATTAAGCTCTTCAATGAAGATTATTCCAAATCAGACATTCTGAACGAAGCACTGAATACTGCCAGAGTGGAAGAGACAGGGTTGCCTATTCCAAAGGTTTTAGAGGTAACCAAGATTGATGGCAAATGGGCTATCATTAACGAATATATTGAAGGTACTACCTTAGAGCAGCTGATGCTTGAGAACCCTGAAAAGGAAGACGAGTATATGGATCTTTTTGTAACTCTTCAAACAGATATTCACAAAAAGAAAGCCCCTCTTCTGACCAAGTTAATCGACAAAATGATACGTAAGATTTCTTTGGCAGATATTGATAACGCTACCAAATATGACTTACATACATTATTAGATGGTATGCACAAGCATGATAAGGTTTGCCATGGCGACTTTAACCCAAGTAACGTTGTTATCACGCCGGAAGGCCAGGCATACATCCTTGACTGGGCACACGCTACACAGGGCAATGCTTCTGCTGACGCTGCCAGAACTTTCTTAGTATTCAGTTTGGCAGGCAAAAACGACCTTGCCGAAAAATACTTAAATCTTTTCTGCACAAAGACCGGTATTAACAAAAAATATGTTCAAAGATGGATTCCTATTGTGGCTGCATCACAGTCCGTTAAGGCTATCCCTGAAGAAAAAGAATTATTATCCAAATGGATTAACGTTTTTGATTACACATAATTACTCTCCATTGACCACCGATTTTCTGTCGGTGGTCATGTTATTTCATTATACAAAAATGCACTTTAATCCAAGTTCTATTCTTTCCGTTTCCATCGTATACTAAAACAAAAAAGGCTCTTCTTATGCACCTACATAATTTATTTTTTAAAAAACCTCTTTTCAAAAAAGTTTTTGCACTGGCAGCATTCTGCCTCTGTTGTACAGGAATTTTAAGTTATGTATATCACAACTATTATGACCCGGTTATGACCTCCAGTAAGGTGGGCGACAGACACCTGCCCATTTACTGTGTGGACTGCGGAGAAGACAAAAAAATCTCCCTCAGCTTTGATGCCGCCTGGGGTAACGAGGACACGGGACAAATTCTGGATATTCTGGCCAAGCACAATGTAAAAGTTACTTTCTTTATGACCGGTGGCTGGGTTGAGGCATATCCCGAGGATGTAAAAGCAATACTGGAAGCAGGACACGATTTAGGTAATCACAGTGAAAACCACAAACACATGAGCCAGCTTTCTGATGCGCAACAGAAGGAAGAACTAATGAAGGTTCATGATAAGGTAAAAGAACTGACGGATTACGAAATGACCCTTTTCAGACCGCCATACGGTGATTATAACAACAGTGTTATAACGAATGCCATGGAATGCGGTTATTACACCATACAGTGGGATGTAGACAGTCTGGACTGGAAAAACTACGGTGTGGATTCCATTATCAATACGGTTGCCAATCACAAACATTTAGGCCCGGGAAGTATCATTCTTTGCCATAATGGTGCTAAATATACCGCAGCCGCCCTGGACACTATGATTACTACCCTGAAAGAAAAGGGATATGAGTTTGTACCAATTTCAGAATTGATTTATAGGGAAGACTATCACATGAACCATGAAGGAAGACAGATAAAGACAAAAAAATAGAGCGGGTGATGGGAATCGAACCCACGTGACCAGCTTGGAAGGCTGGTGTTCTACCATTGAACTACACCCGCAAAATAATATAAAATTTAGATAAAAGTCGGGGTGACAGGATTCGAACCTGCGACATCCTGGTCCCAAACCAGGCGCTCTAGCCAAACTGAGCCACACCCCGATATAATGAGAAGAAAAGAGCGGGTGATGGGAATCGAACCCACGTGACCAGCTTGGAAGGCTGGTGTTCTACCATTGAACTACACCCGCAGACTCGGGGTGACAGGATTCGAACCTGCGACATCCTGGTCCCAAACCAGGCGCTCTAGCCAAACTGAGCCACACCCCGTTCTGTCTCAATCAGAACATTGTATAGTATACTATAAGCCGCTCTGATTGTCAACAACTTTTTAAAGTAAATTACAAATATTTTAACAATATTTTATCTCCAAATCCCACTTGTTATCTTTATCAATATTTAAAACAATATAGGATGGCCTATGATTGGCCTGACGTGGATAACTAAGGCTGCCCGGATTGATACAGAGTACATCATCTTCTTCAATCAGCGGACAGTGTGAATGTCCAAACATAACAACATTTACTCCCTTTTCCTTCGCGTCCTGCTTGATATATTTAGTCCCCAGAAAAGTACATTGTTCATGTCCGTGAGTCAGCCAAATCTTTTTGCCGCCCAGTTCAAAAATCCTTTCCTTAGGAAGCTCTGAAAAAAATTCGTTGTTTCCCTGAATAATTTCTGACGGACACCCTATCGCCTCGCGGATAGCATACTCTCCACCCTCTGTATCACCACAGTGAATTAAAAAATCAAATGGTCCTTCCTTCTCGACTACCTCACAAAAATGATCATGTCTTCTGTGTGTATCGCTGCAAATTAATACCTTCATCATTCGTTCCCCCATATATTGAGTATCTGTGTTTTCATATTTTGTAATGCCTTGCCACGATGGCTGATGGCATTCTTGGCTTCTGCACTGAGCTCTGCCGTAGTACAACCAAACTCCGGCACCATAAATATCGGATCATAGCCAAAGCCTCCATTTCCACGCTCCTCATAACCAATATAGCCTTCAATGGTCCCTTCTGTAGTCAATACCCGACCATCCGGCAAAACCGCTGCAATAGCACACACAAAGCGGGCTGTACGTGCCTCTACAGGTACCCCCTCCAGACGACTGATAATATTGGCATTTTTAATACTATATGAAGTATCCTCTCCCAGATATCTGGCGCTGTAAATGCCCGGTTCACCATGTAAGGCATCCACCACCAGACCGGAGTCATCTGCCATCACAATGGCATCGGAAACCCTTCCTGCAATATCCTTAGCCTTAATAATCGCATTCTCTATAAAAGTGGCACCATTCTCCTCTGCCTCTGCGGACACGCCCGCTTCCTTCATAGACAATATCTCCATATTTAAATCTGCAAGAATGGCTTTGATTTCTCGCATCTTGTTTGCATTCCCTGTAGCAAAAATAATTTTAGTCATTTATTTGTCCTCTTTTGCTCTTTTTGGCGGCTTAGGCCCCATATATTGATAAAAATAGGTTTTCATCATACCATTATAAATCTTACGGTTCTTGTCCGCCTTGCGACCGAACACCTTCTCCGCATCTTCAAAGCCGGTAATCAGATACAGGCTCCAGCTGTCCAACTGCTCATAACGTTGCCAAATGGTTCGATAAAGAGGCACCATAGCCTCCTTGTCCTCCAGACGCTCTCCATAAGGCGGATTAGTGATAATAAAACCGTATTTTTTCGGATGACTCAGCTCACTGACCGGCCTTTGTTGAAAATGAATCAACTTCTCCACCCCGGCCATTTTCGCATTGGCTCTGGCAATTTCCACCATCCCCGGATCTAAATCATAGCCTTGAATGTCGGTATCCACTTGTAAATCTATGTCCTCACGAGCCTCGTCTACCGCATCATACCACATAGTCTTAGGAATGATATGCTTCCAGCTCTCCGCCAGAAAATGCCTATTCATTCCGGGTGCAATACCGGCGGCCATCATAGCTGCTTCAATAGGAAAGGTACCGCTGCCGCAGAACGGATCTACCAAAATACGGTCCCCATGCCACGGCGTCAGCTTAATTAAACCTGCTGCCAGATTTTCTGCAATGGGAGCCTTGGCTGTCAGCTTACGATAACCACGCTTATGCAGACTGTCGCCGGTAGTATCCAGACCCACGCTTACCTCATCCTTTAACAAAAAAACACGAACCGGGTAGCTTGCTCCCTCCTCCGTGAACCAGCTGATATGATGCACACTCTTCATGCGCTCCACCATAGCCTTTTTCATTATGGACTGAATATCAGACGGGCTAAAAAGCTTACTCTTGATACTGGCAGCTTTGGCCACCCAGAACTTGCCGTCTATCGGAATAAACTCCTCCCACGGCAGTGCCTTAGTGCCCTGAAACAGTTCCTCATAGGTCTCTGCACGAAAGCTCCCTACCTTAATCAGTACGCGCTCCGCTGTCCTTAAGCAAATATTGGCACGGCAGATGGCCTCCTCATCCCCCTCAAAGGTCACCCGGCCATCCGTCACCTCAATAACATCATAACCCAAATCTATAATCTCATTCTTTAACACTGCCTCCATGCCAAAATGGCATGGTACAATGAGCTCCATTCGCTTCATAAAATTACCTGTTCTTTCCAAAACGTATAACAATATCTTACTAAATATATGGTACTGATGTCAAGCTCCCATGTACACAAAAAAGGCACCCATATGGATGCCTTTTTCGTACTTTTGCTTAGTACTTGCTCTGATTGTTGTTCT
>JAFXDD010000044.1 GCA_017516285.1 Lachnospiraceae bacterium | reverse complement strand
CTAATGTAGGAGCGCTCATTTTCCAGTTTGCTCTTCTCTTATCTCTTCTACCTTTGGAAGATTTGTTCTTTGGACAAATAGACATCGTTACACCTCCTTATTCGCGTTAAAGATATCTTTTATCACTGCCATTCTCGGGTCCGGTACAAATGTATCACATTCGCACTCCCCAAGGTTGAGGTCCTTGCCACACATTTTACAAATTCCTTTGCAATCCGCTTTACACAATACCTTCATAGGCCAGTTCATCAAAATTTCATTGAATATAAGATTCTCTACATTTAACTGATATCCCTCCATAATGCCGAGATTGCCCTCAGTCTCCTCGCCTGCATCTACCTCCGGAGAAAAAACCTCACGTTCAAGGAATATGTCAATTCGTTCAGGCACCGGCTTTAAGCAACGGTCACAGACCATATCAACAATAATATAAGCTGAACCTGTAATCAATGCTCTGCCTCTGCTCTTATGAGTGGCAGTAAGCCTCAACTCCGACTTCTCTATAATAGAAAAGCTTTCATATCCATTTTGAATCTCAGTCATCTCAATCGGACAGCTTACATGAAGCGGTCTGCCCGGGGAAAGAAAAACATCAGATAAGTTAATAAACATAGTATCTCCTATTCACACTTAATCGATTATACACATTTTGGCATTAACTGTCAATGATAAATTTTGATTTTGTTAAATTTTTAGCTGATTATTTGCAAAGGTTGTAAGTTTCTCTTGCAATAGCAAGCTCTTCATTGGTTGGAAGCAGCATAACCTTTACCTTAGAATCCGCTGTGGAAATAACTCTCTTCTCTCCACGAACATTGTTTGCTTCATCGTCAATTTCGATGCCCAGGTAACCTAAATAGCTGCAGATACCCTTTCTAACAGCCTTATCATTTTCACCAATACCGGCTGTGAAGCAGATTGCATCAACACCATTCATTGCCGCTGTGTAAGCACCGATGTACTTAGCAACACGATATTCAAAAGCTTCTGCTGTAGCCTTAGCACGAGGATTACCTTCCGCTGCAGCCTTCATAATGTCACGGGAGTCGCTGGAAAGACCATCGCTCATACCAAGAAGACCGGACTTCTTGTTGAGAATATTTAATACTTCGTTGATATCCTTGCCCTCTTTGTTGCAGATATACTGTACAACGCCGGCATCGATATCACCACTTCTGGTACCCATAATCAAACCTTCCAATGGAGTAAGACCCATACTGGTATCTACGCATTTGCCGCCAATGGAAGCAGAAACACTGGCACCATTACCCAAGTGACAAACGATTACTTTTGCCTTTTCAGGATCTAAGCCTGCGAATTTGATAGCTTCACCGGAAACGAATTTATGGCTTGTTCCGTGGAAACCATAGCGACGAACACTGTATTTATCAAAATATTCATATGGAATAGCATATAAATATGCCTTTTCATCCATGCTCATACCAAAAGCAGTATCCCAAACTGCTACATTTGGCTTGCCAGGCATAGCTGCTTCACAAGCCTCAATACCCATAAGGTTTGCAGGATTGTGCAAAGGAGCCAAATCATAACAAATCTTAATAACTCGCTTAACATCCTCATCGATAATAACTGCATCGCTGTAGTTTGTACCTGCATGTACTACACGGTGACCAACTGCTGAGATTTCATCAACACTCTTTACAACACCATGCTCCGGGTCAACCAATGCATCTAATACCATCTGGATAGCAACCTTGTGATCCGGCATAGGCTTTTCAATAACAACTTTACCCTTTCCTGCCTGCTGATGAACAAGATTAGAGCCTTCGATACCAATTCTTTCACATAAACCCTTTGCAGTTACAGTTTCGTTAGTCATATCAATAAGCTGATACTTTAAAGAAGAACTTCCACAATTAATAACTAAAATATTCATAATTTTAAATTCCTTTCACTATATAGATATATGCCTTATTTTACCATATTAATCAGCTAACTGAGCCTGTACGGCTGTTATAGCTACTACACCAACGATATCTTCCCAGTTGCATCCACGGCTTAAGTCATTCACCGGCTTTGCAATACCCTGAAGAATTGGTCCGTAAGCTTCTGCCTTTGCAAGTCTTTGAACTAATTTGTATCCGATATTACCTGCATCTAAGTTAGGGAAAATAAGCACATTAGCCTTACCTGCCACTTCACTGTCCGGAGCCTTAGAGCTTGCTACGGAGTCAACTAAAGCTGCATCTAACTGTAATTCACCATCCACCTTAAGATCCGGATAGGTTTCCTTTGCAATTCTGGTTGCTTCTACTACCTTGTCAACCAAAGCATGCTTTGCAGAACCCTTTGTAGAGTGAGAAAGCATAGCAACTCTCGGCTCATCACCAACCAGTGCCTTGAAGCTCTTTGCGGAAGAATCTGCGATTGCAGCCAATTCCTCTGCATTTGGATCCTGGTTTAAACCACTGTCTGCAAAAATAAATGTGCCGTTTTCACCTGCATCACAATTTGGAACTGCCATAATGAAGAATGCAGATACTAACTTGGTGCCAGGAGCAGTCTTTAAAATCTGTAAGGACGGACGAAGAACGTTGGCTGTGGAATGACATGCACCTGCAACCATACCATCAGCATCCCCTGCCTTAACCATCATAACACCGAAGAATAAATTGTCGGTTAATAATAACTCTTTGGCCTTCTCCATGGTCATGCCCTTAGCTTTTCTGGTCTCGTATAACAACTCAACATATGCATCTAACTTAGGAGAGGTAGCAGGATCTACAATAGTAGCACCTGATAAATCAATGTTTAACCAGTCAGCGCTGTCTTTGACTTTTTCCTCGCTGCCAACTAAAACCACATCAGCAATGCCTTCCTCTAATACCTTTGCTGCTGCCAAGAGAGTTCTCTTGTCCTCTGTTTCAGGTAAACAAATTGTTTTCTTGTTCTGTTTTGCTCTTTCCTTAATGGAATCAATATAAGACATACTTTACTCCTTCCAGGTCTGGTCACACCAGCCATATGTAAAATTTGCTTAGACATATCTTGTCCAAACTTTATAAATATATTATACTAAATACAGATTTTAATCACAAGTGCTTATTTTCGTAAAATTGTATATTTTGAAATACATTCGTAACATTTTGGAGGCCATCATGCAAATTTGCGGTATTATTGCAGAGTACAATCCTCTGCACCTCGGACACCAATATCATATTACCCAAACCAAAGCCCTTACAGGTGCAGATTACATTGTCACTGTACTTAGCGGAGATTTTGTGCAACGAGGGCTTCCGGCCATCCTTGACAAGCACACCCGTACCCGTATGGCCTTAGAAGCCGGCAGTGACCTGGTGCTGGAGTTACCTGTTTCCTATGCCTTATCCAGTGGTGAAGGCTTTGGCTTTGGTGCTGTATCCTTACTGCATCAGTTAGGTTGTGTAAATACTCTCAGTTTCGGAACCGAAGCTGGAGCTCTGGATAAGCTTAAAGAAATCGCGCGGGTATTAAATTCTGAGCAGATTTCCCTGGCATCGGACATATCCCCAGCCAAAACAGCATTTTTCAAACCACTCCAAACCGTCTGTAGCATTTCCGCTTACCATCGGACGTATCAGACAGCCTTAAAACAGGGACTGACGCACCCTGCAGCACGTACCTATGCACTACAGCAAGCCTATCCCGGACTGGATTTGTCCGTATTGGACAGCATGTCCAATAATATGCTGGCACTGGAGTATTTAAAGGCGTTATATCGTCTGGACAGCTCTATACAGCCTGTAACCATAAAAAGACAGGGTCAAGCATATTTAGACACCTGTCCGGGAGACTTCTCTTCCGCTACAGCAATCAGAGAATGCCTTGAAGCTTCTGACACCTGCCCTGACTTATCCGAAATGGTACCTGCATTTACTGTCACGGCTTTAAAAGAAGGTTTTACCAAGAACCGTCTGATTTTCCCGGGCGACTTCAATAATCTACTGCACTATAAATTATTAAGCCTGCCGCCGGAAAGCCTGACAGACTTTTGGGAAGTAACGACTGAATTTGCCAATAAAATTTCAAAACACTTGCCGGCATTTACAGATTTCACTCAATTTGCCAACCTACTTTGGACCAAGGATACCACCTACGCAAGGGTATGCCGTACCTTGATGCATATTTTACTGGATATTAAGACAGATACCCACGATGTGCACAAGCCTGTACCATATGCCAGAATTTTAGGCTTCCGCAGAGCATCTGCTCCGCTTCTGTCTGAAATCAAAAAAAAGACTGACATTCCGCTAATCTCCAAGCTTGCTGATTGTGAAGCCCAGCTTATGCCCGAAGCGTACCAGCTCCTAAATCTGGATATTAAAGCAGCACATATTTATGACAGTGTGTTACAACAAAAGTCCGGTATAAAAACGACCCATGAAATGCAAAAACAGATTATTATGCTATAAATTAAGTTCATTCTGCTAATCAGCTTAACAGAATGACCCTTTATCTACGATTTTTTCATCACCCTGGACACATCCTCCACCATACCGGTTATCCAGATGGTTCCTTTATCAAGAGGCATATCCGGTGGAATATTTACAATCAAATCCTTTCCATTGGCTTCGTAAGCAATAACGTTTACGCTGTATTTACGTCTAAAATCCAACTCTCTCAGATTAAAGCCAATCCATTCTTCCTGCACAGGAATTTCCACCATGCTGATGCGGTCAGACAACTCAAAGAAATCCAGAAAATTCCCATTAACCAGATTCTTAGCAATGCGTCTTCCACTCTCTTTCTCCGGTACAATCACCTTATCAGCACCAACCTTTGTCAGAATTTTAGCATGCATTTCATTTTGGGCCTTTGCAATGACATATTTCGCCCCACTTTCCTTTGCAGAAATGGTTGCCAAAATGGAGGCATCCATACTACGTGTCATAGCTACCACCACTGCATCCATGTTACCAAGCCCCAGACTGGCTACGGTCTCCGCATCTGATATATCAGCCTTTACAGCACAGGTCACATGCTCTGAAATAGCACGAACTCGCTCTTCGTTTATATCTACAGCCAGGACATCTGCACCGCTGTTTGCAAGCTCCATAGCCACAGCAGTCCCGAAACGCCCCATACCAATAACTGCATAAGAATTATTTTTACTCATGTTACCTCCTCTAGCCTACGGTAATACTTTCTTCCGGATACTCGATTTTACCTGTTTGTCTGCCTTTAATATGATTTAATGCAATCACAAGGGAAATCGGTCCTGTCCGTCCTAAATACATACATACTATAATAATAATCTGCCCGATAGCATTCAGTGAAGACGTAACGCCACGGGTCAGTCCCACCGTACCAATGGCACTAAACACTTCAAAGCTTAAGTCCATAAAATCACCCTTGCAAAAGGTCAGTATTAATATCAATGCCAACAAAGCGGCAGAAAAACTGATTATGGTAACAGACAGTGCCTTGCGCACCGTAGCCGGATTTATTTTGCGTTTAAACACTCCGGTATAATCCATACCTTTTATGGTAGACCATGTAGCAACAAACAGAACTGCAGCCGTGGTGGTCTTGATACCGCCTGCCGTACCCACCGGTGAACCACCAACAAACATAAAGATCAAACACAAAAATGCGGTACTGTTATATAATCCTTTTTGAGAGATAGTGAAAAAACCTGCTGTTCTAAGTGTAACAGACTGAAACAAGGCTGCCTGCAGCTTAACCGGAACACTTAAAGGTCCCAGGGTCTCAGGATTACTCCACTCCAAAATCAATACCATAAAGAAACCTGCTAACAAAAGCCCTGCTGTAGCAGAAAGCACAATTTTGCTATGCAGTCGCAATTTGCTCCAAATATGCCTTCGATGTATCGTGCCTTTCTTATAGCGCTTCACCACATCCAAAACATCCCACCAAACAACAAAACCGATACCACCAATGATAATCAACAGCATGGTAGTAATATTTATAATAGGATTTGCTACATATGGTGCCAGAGAAGCAGGACCAATAATATCAATACCTGCATTGCAAAAAGCAGACACAGAATTAAATACAGATATCCAAATACCCTTTGGTCCCATCTGCGGTACAAACACAAGCATATACATCAGCGCGCCTACACCTTCCACCAGAAATGTACCCACTAATACCTTTTTTATAAAACGAATCAGTCCGGACATGGTATCTAAATTCAGTGCGTCTTCCAAGAGTAGTCTTTGCTTTAAGCCAATCTTCTGACCAAGCAAGGTCAGGATGTATGTACTTAAAGTTACTACTCCCAAGCCTCCACACTGTATTAGTAACAATATTACTATATGTCCCATAGTACTCCAGTGGGCATAAGTATCCACTACTACTAAGCCTGTAACGCATACAGACGTAGTAGCAGTAAACAAACAGGTTAAAAAGGATGTAAATGTCCCTTCGCTGGAGCAAATCGGAAGCATTAGCAACAACGCCCCGATTAGAATAACTGCCAGAAAGCCCAACATAATTACCTGAGTTGTGGACAGTTCTTTTTTCTTTTTATACATAAAACCTCAACTTAATTTTTAAAACTATGAATTGGTGCCGGTATTCTGCCGCCGCGATTTACAAAGGCGTCACAAGAAAAACCATTCACAGGCATAACCGGAGCATAACCAAGCAAACCGCCAAACTCAACAGTCTCCCCTACTCCCTTTCCGATAACAGGAATCAGACGTACGGCAGTCGTCTTTTGGTTAATCATACCGATAGCCATTTCATCTGCAATAATGCCTGAAATAGTCGTAGCTTTCGTATCTCCCGGAATGGCTATCATATCCAGACCTACACTGCATACACAGGTCATCGCTTCCAGCTTCTCAAGACTTAGTGCGCCAATGGCAACAGCATCTATCATGCCCTGATCCTCACTTACCGGAATAAAGGCACCACTTAAGCCACCTACATAAGAAGAAGCCATAACACCGCCCTTCTTTACCTGGTCATTTAAAAGTGCAAGTGCTGCAGTAGTACCAGGTGCTCCTGCATATTCTAAACCAATTTCACACAAAATATCCGCCACAGAATCACCTACTGCCGGTGTCGGAGCCAAAGACAGGTCTACAATACCAAATGGTACTCCCAGTCTTTCACTGGCTTCCTTTGCTACCAGCTGACCTACACGGGTTACTTTAAAGGCTGTTTTCTTAATGGTTTCACACAGTACTTCAAAACTTTCACCACGTACCTTTTGCAGGGCAGTCTTTACTACACCGGGACCTGAAACACCAACATTAATAATTCTGTCGGCCTCCGTCACCCCATGGAAAGCACCTGCCATAAACGGATTATCATCCGGTGCGTTACAAAATACTACCAGCTTGGCACAGCCAAGAGAATCCTTGTCCTTGGTATACTCTGCTGTTTCTTTAATAATCTCACCCATCAGCTTGACCGCGTCCATATTAATACCTGTCTTGGTAGAACCCACATTTACGGAGCTGCATACGCGCTCTGTACATGCCAAAGCCTGTGGAATGGAACGAATTAACATTTCCTCGGCCGGCGTCATACCCTTAGAAACAAGTGCGGAATATCCACCGATAAAGTTAACTCCAACCTCCTTAGCCACCTTATCCAACGTATTTGCAATGCTCACGAAATCCTCAGAAGTTTTGCAGGCTGCACCGCCTACTAAAGCTATAGGAGTAACACTGATACGTTTATTCACAATAGGAATACCATATTCTCTGGAAATCTCCTCTCCAACTGCCACCAAGTCCTTTGCGGAACGATAAATTTTCTGGTAAATCTTCTCATTTAAGAGCTTTAAATCAGAATCAATGCAGTCTAAAAGGCTGATACCCATAGTAATTGTACGAACATCCAGCATCTCCTTCTCAATCATGTCATTGGTTTCTGTTACTTCCCTGATATTAATCATGTTCTTTCCTCTCCAAACAAAATCCCGTCTTTAAGTCTATCCTTGTAACTTTCACTAAATTCTGTGCATACTGTCAAAAATCTCTTCCTTCTGACACTTTATCACAACACCGATATTTTGACCCAACTCATCCAGCTCCGTAACCACCTGACCAAAACTCTTTACAGCACCGGAAATATCCACTACCATCATCATATTAAAATATCCCTGTACAATAGTCTGGGAGATATCCAGAATGTTAATTTTCTCCTCTGCTAAATATGTACAAACTCTTGCAATAATACCTACGGTATCCTTGCCAACCACTGTAATAATTGCTTTCTTCATTGTAAAATATTCCTTTCAATTTTCATATATCATATACCAAATACAATCAAAAATCAAGCACTTCTCCCACTTCATTTCTGCTGGCCACACGCAAATTAAGCGCCTCTGCCTTGTATGGGGTATCTGCTGCATTAATTTCCAGCTTTACCGTTTCAAAAGCCAACTCGGGCATATTATTTTCACGGCTTAAATGCCCCAACAAAATATGCTTTAAATCATCATGCAGAATTTTATTTAAAAGAAGACCACTGTTATCATTGGACAAATGCCCCCTGTCACTTAAAATACGCTGCTTCAAGGCATAGGTATAAGGACCCGCCTGTAACATGCGCACATCATGATTGGCCTCCAGCAAAATAGCATTTACTCCCTGCAAATTTTCTACAATATAAGGGCTGAAGGTCCCCATATCCGTAGCGATTGCTGCTTTGCTGCCCTCACTTTCAAATCGGTATCCACAAGGCTCATTGGCATCATGTGGAATGCGGAAAGGATGAATGGTCATATCCCCTAACTGAACATCCTCATCCGGTATCACCTCTCTGAAAAGCCCCGTATCATATTCTCCCAAGCTTTTGGCACTGTGTAGAATCCCATCAATGGTTCCTTTTGTAGCATACATTGGTATACCGAACTTTCTGGCAAGTACGCCCAGTCCCTGAATATGGTCACTATGCTCGTGTGTAATAAATACCCCTGCCAAATCATGCCCTGTAAGCTCAGCTTTCCTCAGGCCTTCCTCAATACGCTTACAGCTGATACCCACATCCACTAACACATGGGTTCGCTTACTGCCTACATATATACAATTGCCGCTGCTGCCGCTGGCAATACTACATAATCTCATGCTTTTGTAAGTTCCGCACGCACCTGCACCATAGCATCTTCCAAACGATTACTATTGTCAATCACCACATCTGCTGCGTTGCGAAATGCTTCCTCCTCTAATTGTTTATCCATAATACTATAAATTTTATCTAATGTATAGCCACGCCCTTCCTTAAGGCGCCTGATACGTGCCTCCTCACAGGCATAAATATACCATAGCGAATCCACCATATCTCTATATCCTGCTTCGATAAAAAGAGCAGCCTCTACGAATACAAAGTCCGAAAGCCCCCACTGTCTTTCCTCCTCTATACACTGTAGTATATATTGCTTTACCGCCGGATGTACAAGCTTATTCACTTCTTCTAAAAATCTGCTGTCACCAAAAATAACATCCGCCATCTTTTTTTTATCAATAAAACCTTGTTCGTCCAGAATTTGTTCTCCCAAAAGCTTTATAATCGGCTCATAACAGCTTTGCCCCGGCTCCTTTAAAAAATGTGCTATTTCGTCTGCCAAAAGAACTCTGCATCGAAATTCCTCTTGTATGGCGGCAAGGAGAGCTGATTTGCCACTGCCCACACCGCCTGTAATTCCTATTATTTTCATGAATACACCTTACTTGGCATCATACCAGGTATTTCCTGTATGCAAATCTACCTCCAACTCTACCTTAAGCTTTGCTGCTTCCTTCATGCTATGATAAAGAATAGCCTGCACCTTGTCCACTTCGGACTTCAGCGTTTCAATAACCAGCTCATCATGCACCTGTAGAATCAATCTGGACTTCAGTCCGGCATCCTTTAACCCCTGATATACCTTAATCATGGCAAGCTTCATAATATCCGCAGCCGTGCCCTGTATCGGGCTGTTCATGGCAATACGTTCCCCAAAGCTTCTCTGCATAAAATTGGAGCTTTTAAGCTCGGGAACCGGACGTTTACGTCCATACAAGGTCTCCACGTACCCCTGCTCCTTAACATCACTTACCAGCTTGTCCAGAAAAGCCTTTATCCCCGGGTAAGTGGCAAAATACTGGTCTATATATGCTTTTGCCTCCTTGGTAGAAATAGACAAATCCTGACTAAGACCAAAAGAACTGATACCATATACAATACCAAAATTCACCGCCTTGGCGTTTCTTCTCTGCAAATCGGTAACCTCGTCGAAAGGCACATGGAACACCTTAGAAGCGGTAATTCTGTGAATATCCTCACTCATGGCATAGGCCTCAATCAAAGCCTCATCGCCTGACATATGGGCAAGTACTCGAAGCTCTATCTGGGAATAGTCCGCATCCATCAGCACATAGCCATCCTCCGGCACAAAAACCTTTCGAATCTGACGTCCCAATTCCGTACGCATAGGAATATTTTGTAAATTGGGCTCCGTAGAGCTTAAACGTCCGGTAGCTGTAATAGTCTGCTGGAACTTCGTATGAATCCTGCCATCCTCGCCGATAAAAGCACTGAGTCCGTCGGCATAAGTGCTCTTTAACTTGGCAAGTCCCCGGTATTCCAGAATTTCTGCTACAATAGGATAATCCGGTGCCAGCTTTTCCAATACATCCGCGGCTGTAGAATAACCGGTCTTGGTCTTTTTGCCGCCCTTTAAGCCCATCTTATCAAATAAAATCTCACCTAACTGCTTTGGCGAATTAATATTAAACTGCTCCCCTGCCTTTTTCCAGATAGACTGCTCCAGCTCTGCAATGCGCCCTGCCAGCTTTTCACCATAAGCTGCCAATTCCTCTTTTCTGGTCTTGACACCGTGCTGCTCCATGGAATAAAGTACTAAAGATAAAGGCATTTCCATCTCTCTCATAAGCCCATCCATCTGAAGCTCCCTTAAACGCTTCCAAACCGGCTCGTAAGCTGCCTTACATACATAAGCCTGGTAGCAGGCATAAGTATAAAGCTTGTCCGGCTCCTCCTCTACCACCTCTGACAGCTTCTTTTTGCCAATCAGCTCCTCCAAGGTTGTAATGGTAAGCCCTCCATATTCTGCACCGATACTGATTGCATCATAATCATTCTTTAACGGATTACACAAATAAGCTCCTATTATCAAATCCGTGTACTTGTCCGTACTATCCTTTGCAAGCCACGGATAATATTCCTTTATGCCGCATACACAAATTCCAGTCTTCTCTGATAATTCCTTTACC
Source organism: Lachnospiraceae bacterium (assembly GCA_017516285.1). The sequence goes on along the minus strand of JAFXDD010000044.1, from coordinate 22,526 downwards.
TGTACCTCCAAATACTCTGTAGTCACAAAACCTGCTGCAGGAATACAAATGGTTTCCTCATCAAAGGACAGTGCCACAGCGTAAACTTCTGCCTCACGTAATATAAACAGCCCTGTCAGCGTACTTTTCCTTGCCCTGTCAAAAACCGCTTCTACAACGCCAAAGTCCCAGACAACCTGAAAATCCTCTGTTACCTTTGTGGTATTAGCAGCAGAAACCGCCTCATCAAAACGCTTAATAATATTACGCAATTCTAAACGCTTACATATGACATAAGCCTCATCCGTAAAATAATTACCCACCTTGGCCTTCTCATAATCCATGACCACATCGCCGTCGATTTTGATAGTGGCAAGCTCTTTGCTTAAATCCGCCAAATGTTTATTGGCAAGCAAGGACTCCTTGATGCTTTTTTTGGAAATTTCCTCCACATGAGCGTAAATTCCTTCCAAAGAACCATACTCCGCCATCAAACCGGCTGCGGTCTTCTCCCCTACCTTTGGCACACCGGGAATATTATCAGAGGTATCTCCCATCAGAGCCTTCAAATCAATAAACCCTTTAGGAGTCACACCATACTTCTCAAAAACCTGCTCTGCATAATAATCCTCAATCTCCGTCTTGCCCATGCGGGTCTTGGGTATACGGATTTTAATCCTGTCCGTTGCAATCTGCAACAAATCCCTGTCACCCGAAATCAGGCTGACAGCTTTTCCCTCTGCCTCAGCCTTCTTAGCCAGAGTACCCAGAATATCGTCAGCCTCCAAGCCTGGCTGCTCGTAAATGGAAATATCCATGGCACGCAAAAGCTCCTTCATCACAGGCACCTGCTCTCTAAGCTCATCCGGCATACCCTTGCGCGTACCTTTATAATCTGCGTACATCAGATGCCTGAAGGTAGGGGCATGCACGTCAAACGCTACAGCCAGATAATCCGGTTGCTCCTCCTCTAATATTTTGAACATAATATTTAAAAAACCATAAATTGCATTGGTATGAAAGCCCTCACTGTTTGTGAGAAGAGGAACTCCATAAAATGCTCTGTTTAAAATACTTAATACGTCAATTAATACAACCTTTTCCATAATACACCCACACTACTGAATATTCCATACCAACAAAGCTATTATCACACCTATAACAACAGCACCACCTATAATATCTATAATGACTATCCACTGTTCCTGCGATAAAAGCCTCCGACGTTTCTTTTTAGACATATCTCTTGACAAAAGCTTTTGAAGCTCTGCATTCAAATCAAAGGACTCTCCTGATTCCAGACGATTAAGTCCCTCTGCCAAAAGGAGCTGTATGGTAACCTCTTCTTTACAGTCAGGACATTCCCTGACATGCTCTAAAAGTATTTCCGCTTCCTTTGGTGTACATTCTTTTTTTAAAAATTTAGGAATTAATTTTTCGAAGTCCTTACAATCCATACTCCAATCCTACCTGCAACCATTATGTATCTATTTTATTCCATATGCGTCCTGAAATCAAGTAAAATATATGAAAAATGGACTGCATAAGCCACACAGTCCATGATTACTTTTATGCAATTGTGCTCACAAATCACAGATTTTCTGCAAAGAATTTCTGCATAGCTTCCATACAAGCCACTTCGTCTTCGCCTTCTACGGACACGGTAATCTCGTGCCCCTTCTTCACACCCATGCCCATCACAGCTATCAAACGCCTTGCATCGGCTTTCTTGGTGCCGTTATCAATAGTTACCGTACTCTTCCATTTTAACACTTCCTTTGTAAGTGCTCCTGCCGGTCTTGCATGCAAACCTAATTCATCTTTTATAACATAAGTAAATGATACCATAATTCATACCTCTCCTAAAAAATAATTTTTATTCGCATTCACGAATAAGCTTACGAAGCTCTAATGTATACCCCGGTGAAACAGACAGCTCATCAACGCCCATCTCCAAAAACCTGGAAGTTAATTCCATATCTGCACCTAATTCACCACAAATTCCACACCATGCTCCATGGTTATGTGCATTTCGGACTGTCATCTCAATTAAACGCAAAACAGCCTCATGGTGGGAGTCAAAAAAGCTCTCTAAAGACTGATTCTGCCTGTCAATAGCCAGTGTGTACTGACTTAAATCATTGGTGCCGATACTAAAGAAATCTACGTAAGGTGCCAATAAATCACTGGTAATAGCGGCGGCCGGTGTTTCAATCATAATCCCAAGTTCCACGCTGCCATACGGGATATTTTCCTTATCAAGCTCTGTTTTTACCTCTGCAATCATATCCTTAATCTGCAATATTTCCTTTAGAGAAATAATCATAGGAAACATAATGGACAGTCGTCCATATACGGATGCCCTGTATAAAGCACGTAATTGGGTTTTAAAAACCTCCGGACAAGTCAGGCATATGCGGATAGCTCTAAGTCCCAAAGCAGGATTTTCCTCCTCTGTTATGCCAAAATAGTCAGCCTGCTTATCCGCTCCGATATCCAGTGTGCGGATAATCACTTTCTTATCTCCCATCTTCAAAAGCACAGTCTTATAAGCTTCAAACTGCTCCTCCTCAGCAGGAAAAGTCTCGCGACCCAGATATAAAAATTCACTGCGGAACAAACCAATCCCCTCAGCGTCATTTTCTAAAACGGCCTCCACATCCTGTATACTGCCGATATTGGAGTACAAAAGCATTCTCTGCCCACTCTTCGTGATGGTTTCCTTTCCCTTTAACTCCTGCAAAAGCGCACGCTGCTCATCAGCTTTCTCTTTCTTTTTCTGCATCTTTTCTAAAGTTTCTTCATCCGGATTAATATAGATCACCCCTGCAAAGCCATCTACGATAGCCTCGACGCCGTCATATTTCATATCCACCTCAATATCCGTAGCAACCAAGGACGGAATATTCATGGTTCTGGCCAAAATCGCTGTATGGGAATTCGCGCTTCCCTTCTGCGTCACCAGTGCCAATAATTTATCCTTGTCAAACTGAACGGTCTCACTTGGTGCTAAATCTTCAGCCAGAACAATAACAGGCTCCGGCATAGCTTCCGGTGTGGTCTGGGTTCCACTCAGGATTGAAATCACGCGCTCAGAAATATCCTTAATATCTGCAGCTCGGGCTCTCATATAATCATCATCCATACTTGCAAACATAGCTGCAAACTCTTCACTTGTAATGTACACAGCGTATTCCGCGTTCACACACTCGCCCTGAATCATACCCGTAATGGACTCATTAAAATCCAAATCCTCCAAAAGCATCTGATGTACATCAAAAATCATTGCCTCCTCTTCACCAACATCACGAAGTGCCTTTTCGAAAAGCCCCTTTAGCTGGCCCAAAGCCTTGGCCCTGGCTGCCTCAAATCTAACGATTTCAGCAGCCGAATCCTCTATAAGTTCCTTTTTTATATTTTTCTCGGCTTTCTTACATACAAATATCCTGCCTATAGCAACTCCTTTGTAAACACTTTTGCCTTCTCTTATAATCATTTGTTCCACGTCTACCGATTCCTCCCTTACTAAAGCATAATATAATCATATCATAATTTTGAAAAATTTCAATAATTTTGTTCAATTTGATGAATAATATTTTGTAAATCGCGTTTTTATGATGCAATTTGCCATTTTTTTCTAAAAAAGTAATTTATATGAAGGAGAAATTATATGCTGATACAAAGCAAGAAAATTTGGACTGCAGACCAGTTTGTTGCTGCAATGATTGAGACAAAGGATGGAAAAATTACAGATGTTCTGCCATATGGCACTAAGTTCGCAGACATAGACTATGGCGATAAGCGAATTGTTCCGGGCTTTATTGATGTACACTGCCACGGAGCCTATGAATTTGACACCAATGATGCCAATGAAGAAGGACTTCGTAACTGGACCCAAAATATTGTAGAAGAGGGTGTAACAGGCTTTTTGGCTACCACCATTACCCAAAGCGAGGAAGTTCTTACAAAAGCCTTAAAAAATGTTGCCAAAGTAATTAAGGACGGTTACGAAGGCGCTGAAATTCTGGGCATCCATTTCGAAGGCCCTTATTTAAATGTGAAGTATAAAGGGGCACAACCGGAACAATATATCGTTAAACCTACCATCGAGCAGTTTGAAAGATATCAGCAAGCTGCAGAAGGTCACATCAAATATATTACGCTGGCTACCGAAAATGACGAGGATTTTGCTCTTACGGAATATCTTTCCAAACAGGGGATCGTGGTAAGTCTCGGTCATTCCGATGCCACCTATGAACAGGCTGTTATGGCCTATGCACATGGTGCACGCAGCATGACCCACGTATACAATGGCATGACACCTTTTAATCATCGAGCCAACGGACTGGTAGGCGCAGCTTTCCGCATCCGTACCATGTATGGAGAGGTTATTTGCGATGGTAATCACTCTACCCTTGCTGCACTAAACATTTTCTTTATGACCAAGGGACCGGACTATTCCATCATGATTTCCGATGCCCTTATGGCTAAAGGTACTCCTGTTGGCAGTAAATTCTTATTTGGCGGTAACGAAATTGAAATCTTTCCGGACGGCAGTGCCCACCTGACAGGTGCCGGCAACCTTGCAGGCTCTACCTTGAAATTAAACGATGGTCTCCGCATACTGGTAGAGGAAGCTATGGTTCCATTTAACTATGCCATCAATTCCTGTACCATCAATCCGGCCCGTTGTCTGGGCATAGATGACCGCAAGGGTGCTATCGGCATAGGCATGGATGCTGATTTGGTAGTGCTTGATGATGATTATACAGTCCTTCAGACCTATTGCAGAGGTGAGGCAATGCTGTAGCAGCTACAAACAGACCGTAGCAAGAGAGCCATTATATTTACTTAATCGGTACGCTTCCGCTCGATAACTTGCGTAGCGGTACTAAGCTCGACTTCGGTGTTAACACCTCGTCTCACTAAGGACCGACGCTCGTTAGACGCCCTTTTAAGTAAATATAATGGCTCTCTTGCTACTGTTCATCTTGCATGCAACTACTTCGAAATGGCTTGTTCATAATAATGGTAATAATTGTTATTTATAATGCCAGCGGAGTGTTTGTGTAGCATTCTAACGTAACTCTTCATTTCGGAAATATATTCCTCGCTCACCGGTTCTCCTGTTCTGGAAAGCACCTCACCTGTTTTTTTGTTATAAGAAGCCACATCCGTGATAAAGCTTCTATTGGAAAAAACTACAAGCGGAGCACTGTCAGAAAAAATATCGCGGCCGGAATACAGTCTGGAATCAAAATCAAAACCAAACAAATTTAAAATAGTAGGCATCAAATCCAAAGCACTGCAAGGCTTTTCAACCACTACAGTCTCCATTTCAGAATTCCACAGAATTAAACTGTTGCGATAAATATCCAACGTATTATTTTCTAAATTCATCCCTGTTAACTCTTCATAGTTGTCCAAATTCATGCCATACGGATAATGGTCAGCGCTCAGACAAATCACAGTATCCTTCAGTCTGCCTGCGGCTTCCAGCTGCTCGATTAAGTACTGTAAAGCTCTGTCCAGCTCTATGTTACATGCAATATATGCCCTGCCCTCCTCGGAATAAGACAGGCTGCTTACCTCCTCGCGGTGAATACTGGACATCATGTTTCCTTTAAAATTGTAATTCATATGACCGGATACTGTCATATAGTACACATGAAAACGTTCTTCATTGATATACTCCGGCAAGGTAGCCTGTACCATCTCCAGGTCAGAGGATGGCCAGTATCCCGGATGCTCCATCTGAAAAATCATGTTGCCCCACTCTGCTTCCTCTAAATCCCCTAATTTGGAAGCCTTAAAGGTATAGCCCAGATTTGGATGACTCAAATGTCTGTCATAATAAGACAGGGTATTGTTGTGATAAGCATAGCAGGCGGCACCCTCCGCCTTAAAATAATTGGCCAGACTGAAGGGTTGGCTATTCTGAGCAGTACGCTTCATGCTAAACTGCTGGTCCGGTATCAGGCCGGTCAGATTTACATACTCACCATCGCTGGTACTTGTCTGCCACAGCGGCACATAATACTCCGGCACCACTACACCGGAATTGGTCAGCTTATACAAAGTCGGCGTCAGATTTTCATCAATAGCAGCCGTAGAAAAGCCCTCAGCCGTAAGATAAATAAAATTGTACCCCTCAAACATACCGGTATAATCATTTTCCTTTGTAGGCTCTATCCCCAGCACATAGTCCGTAATCTTGTCCACATCATCAGAACCGATTTCCTTTAGGTACTCCACATCGACATCTAAAATCTGAGGCCCATAGGTCGGCTCAGGACTTGGAGCTACCGTCTCAGTAGTCTGATCCTCTGTAGAAATTTCCGTGCCGGTCAACGAGGAACCGGTCTCTGTGCTGACATTCTGATTATCTGTATTATCTCCGGTCTGTTCATTGACATCTGTATTATGATTTCCAGCTTCCCCGACTGCATTTCCGGAAAGCACCGCTACCAGTACATCCTCCTCCGGCAAATACACTGCTCCTACATCCCTAAGAAGAAGGGCAGACACTCCAAACCGCTCCAATACATCATCCGGATACCCAAACTCCTGATATTCTGTATACAGGTCCGGTGTTAGTTTAAAAACACCAAACAGGGAACCATATAACACTACACAAGCCCCTGCAATACACCCCAGATGCGCTACAACCCTCTTTCCGGTCATAGCAACAGGCTCCACCTTCCAAATCTGCATAGAAATAATAGTCCATAAAATGCCAAGTGCCAGTGCCGCAAGCCCCAGTCCTGCATTGAAAATACCCTGTAATGCCTCCCTCCAGTAATTGGTCAGTGCGTCACCACCACCCTGAACAGCGGCATCCAACAAAAGGGGCTGTTTAAAAATAGTGCGGTACACCATCTGACTGGCATATAAAAGATAATCCAAAACCAGAAAAACCCAGAAAAAAATACGATTGGCTCTCCCCTTTAAAAAACTCAGTAAAAATGACTGCAACAAAGAAAACACCGCAATCACTGCCAGTGCCGGAAATACAGAAACTCTAATATCCTTCCAAAAATACAAGTGGAAAATAAATTCCATATATATAAAATTGATAACATAAAATAATGTAATATGCTTCATATGTGTATCCAATATCCTATTCTTCAAGTTCTAAAAAATCTTATTTATTTTAATAGCATACTGCATTTTTCCATGAAAAACAATCGATTTTTGTAAAATTAAGAAAGAATTCTAAAACTTAATTTATTTGTAACATTTCAGCAACTACCATGCAATTCCCGACCAAACCTCGTCACACAAATCCTCACAATATTCCTTCGAAAATGCGTTATCCTGCAAACGTATCTGATTTTTTCCGGCTAACTCCTCCGTATAACCCGCCAACTTATATACCGTCACACCATTTACACCCTGCTCCAAATGACATACTACAGGCTCCACACCGTATTCAGAAATACAAACCTTGCCATCTTCCCCACGCTCCAAGGTAACCTGTGCCATACCGCCTACCATACGATTAGCAATACCTGCCCCGGACTCAGAGGTCCAATTCACAAAATTTCCCAGAGAATAATACACCAGCATTTCATGACCGCTCTCTTCGTCCGTCACCTTGGCAATCGGTTGAATCACATGGGGATGTGTCCCCAACACCAGATCCACTCCATGCTCTACAAAAATACCGGCCCACTTTTCCTGTGTCTTGGACTGCACCAGCTGATACTCCGTACCCCAATGTGGACAAACAATGGTAAAATCAGCCAATTCCTCCGCCTTCCTAATATCCGCTATGACCTTTTCCTCCGTCAAAAGGTCCACCGCATAAGGCATATCCTCCGGCAACTCAATTCCATTGGTACCATATGTATAATTTAGAACAGCAACCTTCATACCATCCTGCTCATAAATATAAATACTATCCTGCGACTCTTCGCTGTCATGAATTCCCAAAACCCCTATCTCCGGGTAGCTTTCCTGCCAATAAGAAAGGCAATTTAAAAGCCCCTTTTTTCCCTTATCCAAAGCATGATTGGTCCCATGACATACCACATCAAAGCCTGCCTCTACCAAGGCATCTCCTACCGTAAATGGTGCATTAAATGCAGGATACCCGGAAATCCCCAGCTCTTCACCGCCCAGAATAACCTCCTGATTTACAATAGCCAAGTCTGCGTCCTGAATCTCCTCTTTTAAATTTGTAAATATCGCATCATAATTGTAGCTGCCATCCTCCTGCAATGCAGCCTTTTCCACCGGCGTATGCAAAAGAATGTCACCTACCATAATGATGGAAATTTGGGGAGATTCCTCCTGCTGTGGCTCCTTTGCAAGTTCCTTTGTATCAGATTGACCTGCATCTGAATTTTCAAATTCCGTTTCTGTAATATTTTCTGTCGTTACATAAATACTTGACGAAGTCTCGCCTGACACATTCCATTCATCTGCTGCACTCTCAAGCTGCGCTAATTCCTCACTGCCACAGCCTGCAATCATGAAAACTGCCAACACCAAAGCAGGCAGTATTTTATAAATATACTTCTTTCCGGTCATAATTTTAAGTTTCCTATTTTCCTCTTCTATTAACGTCAATTGGGACAACCATTATTTTCTTTCAACATCCATAAATACCCTTGAACCCGTGGCTCCGGTCTGCCCCTGATACTTACCGTTATAAGGATTCAACGCTTCTTCATCCATCATGGCAAAAACCAACTGACCTACTCTGCGACCAGATTTTAACTCAATGGCACAACGATTGGCATTGTATAACTCCAACGTAATTTCTCCTCGAAATCCCGGATCAACCCAGCCGGCATTCTGAATAAACAATCCCATACGTCCCAGAGAGCTTCTACCCTCTACAAAGGCTGTCAGATTATTGGGCAAAGCAATATACTCCATAGTGGTGGCCAACACAAACTGACCAGGCAATAGTAAATACGTGTCCGTCTGAATGGTCTTATACTTAATTTCCTTCTCCAGATTAATAATGCCCATGGAAGTATCCTCAACTACACTAAACGTATCCCCTAAGCGCACATCCACACTTGCCGGCTGTATTTGAGACTCTGTTATTGGTGATATTTCCAAAGTACCTTCTTTTAACATTTTCATGATGGTTTTGTCTGATAAAATCATTGGCGCATTCCTCCTGTTTTACTTAATTCCTCAATCGCTCTTTCCCAGTAATTTTCCGGAATATCCGGCCAACTCCACTTACCGGTATCATTATAAAGCAATCGCATTGCTCTTGCCAATACCTCTCCATGAGAAATTTCTCCATGCCGCAGCAGCTGCTCTGTAATTCTGGTCCAACACGGAGCTTTTACATATAAATTTTCTTCGTGCAGTTCTAATATTGCACGTTCAGCATCATATTTCAAATCAACGAATTCATATTCCCATTTTCCGTGCTCTCCTGATAATATCAAAAACTGTGACATTCCACCACTTTTTAACGGAGCACCTACAGAGCCTGGATTTAAGAGTATTCTGCCGTCATTTGTCACTTTATTACGCACATGTGTATGACCACATAAGATGACACTTTCTTTGGTATCATCAAAAAATACATGAGAATTATCCGTATTTAGCTTCAGCTTATTATCTTCTTTGTCATGGGAGCCATGATATGCTGCTATGGCAGGCAAGCCTGCAAAAGAAATTATCTGCATATGAGACAAGCTTTTAAAAAAAGAAAGATCCTCTTTGTTCAAATTATTATATGTGTACAACAATGCTCCGGTTGTTGAATCTCTATCTTTCCATTCTATAGTTTTCTTATTCTCATACTCAATCCAATAATCCTCTTTATTGCCCCTTACAAAATAACATTCATAACATTGTCGCAACGTATTAATAATATTCATGGTTTTCTGTGGATAAGCTAATTCCCCTAAATAATCACCCAAGAATATCAATTTGTCTATTTTTCTATTTTTTATTTCCTCTATGCATTTTTCTAATGCAAAATGATTTCCATGTATATCAGATAGAACTGCAATTTTCATATTTATCCTTTCTGAAGGGGAGATTGTAAAATTTCTTTCTGAAATAAATTATAACTAATTAAAGGCAATAGGTCAATTGAATTTAAAACTTATCAGCAATGTCGAAGAGGTGTACGCACCACTTGTTAGGGCTATAGATGCAGAATATAAGCTGGTGGTGGAGTTTAAATAACTAAACTGAAAATATTGAGGCTTGACTTAAGAAAAAAAAGCCATGTATACTGTTTACATGAGAAATGGGTTTATACCGTAAGTGTTTATCACGATGCGGGGTACTCGTTTCTTTTTTATGTTTCCTCATAATAAAAGCATCTATCATTCTGATAAATGCCTATGTAATCACATTATCCTTTTTTACAAATTAACCGTTTCCAAAAAATCTTGAATTATCTTAAATGCAACACCCACATCTATCTGGAGCCAGTTTCTGACTCCGGAATTCTCCACATTTATTCTAAATTGACGATTAGAAAATGTAAGTGCTACTCTCTTACGTACACCATTCATGTCCGTTTCTCTCATAGATGGTTCATCAATGATATACACCTTTATGCAGTCGGAAAGTCGTGACATATCCACATGTTCTTTCAAATAGCAGAAATCAAAGATATCTTTGTACCTTGTTGAAAGAGGACCAAATCGTAACAATGATCTAAGTTTCTCTGCGAAAATCTGCTCGCAGGAATTAATCAACAGGCTGGCACCCTCATCATCCATGCAAACATCAAAGCAATATGTATCTTGCTCTATTTTCATATTTGCATGTACACCCAAGTCTATTTTACTCTCAATGACATTACCCTCATCATCTTTGATGATAATATATACACGTTTTCCGCTATACTCCTGTTGAGAAAGCTGCTCAATTTTGTTGCCTTTAATCTCAATTCTAATTCCTTCAAGGCAATTCAATTTTGAAATAAAACATCTGATGGATTCATCTTCCAATGAATACTTGATAAAATCCAAATCCAGGTCTTCCGTAGCACGTCTCACATTCCCGGTAATGCTACGCATCACGACACCACCTTTTATGGTCACATTTCTTCCCAGATTACTTCGTGCAATTGCCTTAAGTACAATATCCTGACACACACGTGCATCCGCATTTCGTTCTGAATAACCAGCATCCCTATATTTTTCTGCCATCTTCTCCAAGTTCATCTTTAGAGCACCTCCATCTGTAAAATCCCAAGCACCTTATTACTCTTTGGTGCCATTAACGCATAATCCTGAATTTTCTGTATATCCAATCTTGGAAGTAATTTACGGTAATTTAGGATGATTTCCTTATAGTAATCCAAAGGCAACTTACTTTTATATCGCACAAGTTCAATCAGCATACGTTCTTTATTGTAAATCCGTATATCATACCCTTTATAATCAGCAGTTTCAATACCTTCTTGAAAAAATTCATCCGGTACAAAATACTGCTTTACTCTTTCATCCTTGATTTTTGCAGCATCACGGGTTGTTGCCAAATCACATTCATCCGGTATCACGTCCGTTAATCCGTGAAAGTAAAAAGCACTTTTCATCGTTACTACCGCATTCGGATATTTGTATACAAACATTGCAATTTCCGGAACATATTTCTTCTCCGAATATATTCCTTTTCCAACTTTGAACAGTTCACCTTCTTCTATTTTTTTCTCAATAAAATAATCTGATCCATATTTTTCAAGACATTCCGCACGTGTTTTCATCGCTTCTGCCTCCTTATTTAGAAATCCATCCGCATTTTTGATTATTTTGCGGAGCTTTTTCTAAATTATACTATGGTCAGAAAAATACGTCAATATTTTATTTTAAAAAAACATCCGCATTTTTTATTGTTTTGCGGATGTTTATCAAATTATAATTCCAAGAACAAATCCGAAAGTCCTTTATAGTTGATAATGGAATCGGTGTTCCATATATGTCAAAATATTCGTCCATATAAGAGTATCTCTTCAATTTCATAATGTGTAAATACTGCTATATTTACAGACAGTGATGCTGGTTTATTTGCCTCATTCCTATCACCTTCCATACCTTCCACAATTTCTACTCACCCAAAACATCACTGTGTCATTTAAATCCTCATGCATATGCATCACTTTTTGCATCTTCGCTTGTTCTCATCATTATTCATTTATCCTTTACACATATTGTATAATTCTTTCGCCACTTCCATAACCATCTCCCAAGGTATGTCAGATGCATAAGAAAATTTCTTCTTATATGATGTCCAAAGCTTTTGCATATTGAACCTCATCCGGCACTGTTCCATCCAAAATCACCGTATTCCAATGCTCTTTGTTTTGATGATAACCGGGCAGCACAGATTCATATGTAGACCTCCATAAATCTCTCCATTCAGGATCTACCTTCACATTAATGCATAACTGTCCGTTTCGTTCGTATGTCCACAGGAAGGCCTTTTTGCTCCCTCGTATCCTGACCAACTGCCAGTTTTCATCGTGAAAAGGTGCATCCTGGTAGGTATCTTGAAAGGATAATCCATATGCCAATACTTTTTCTCTTGTATTCATCTCATATTTTTTTGTGTTCATCATATTTGTATATTCCACTTATTGCATGCTTTACCATTTCAATTCGCATCAAATTCAGTACAATTTTCAAGCATGCTGTCAGAAATCGCAGCCATAACAAACCAGCCTGACATATCCTCTGTAAAAACTTCCGGATTATTAGTTTGCTCTATATTGACAACCAAGGATGGCTCCTCATAAGACACCCTATCTACACCAAATCTTAACGAACCGCTGTTAGTACCGACATAGACAAGCACAAGTGCATTCTCTTCAAAAAACTTTTTATCATACTTGGCAGACACCTCATGAAAGGATGGAATCTCATTATAGCCATAATCCATAGTCAGCACGTCTCCAAAGCTACATTTAAACTGCTCCAAATCCTCCACTGTATCGAATTTATATATTGGATAATGATGTGCACTGTCAGCCAGTATTTTATCCGCATTCAACGCACTATTGTAAATTTTTTCATCATCCGTCCAATTTGCATATGCCACGGCAACATCAAGTGCTTCACCTGCAATAGTAAAAGCATACGTTCTTACGTTACTCAACCACCCCATTTCTCTCAATTGCTCCAAAACGTCTTGAGAAATATCATCAATAGAACCTTCCTCCAACTTAAAAACGGCATACGCCCCTGTTCTTCCGGGATAGCTTTCCGCAATTCCATCATGAAGCACCAAAATCTTATCTCCTGTTTCCAGCTTTTCAAACAATGCTTTGTCGGTCCTATTGGACATCTGAATAGGAGAATTGTCAAGAATAAGCATGGAAACTCCATTCTTTGCTTCTAAGTATCTGCCCGTGGAAAATCCATGGCTTTTGTAGTTCATTATACCTATAAAAGCTGCAAACAGCACTACGATTACACTAACTGCTGCTATCAAAATCAGCCATTTTCTTTTCTTCATACGAATTATTGGGCTATCTTTCATCTAAAAAATCCTCCCACGTTAAATTTTCTTCAGGAAAACGTATCCATAAAAAATCTTCATATAATCGTCCGTGGGTTTTCTTAACGATTTCCCAATGATTCTACTCATCTAATCCAATTGCATGAAGTAACTTCATTTTATCCGGACGTGCTTCTTCAAAACATCTGTATTCAATAAATTCATAAATTCTATGGATATCGACCTTCCCACCCCAGAAAGGCTGTTTTATAATATCATCACTATATTTTTTTAATCTCAATCCTTTTTCTGTTTTCCGTAATAGAAACCGAGGTTATCAGTTCATCCTTCCACATAACATCAAAAATATAATCTGTAAACTTCATATTTGCCACCTCATACCTAATGAATTAGCACGTCCCAAATTTTCAGTATCTGTGGCAAATTTAACACAAAATCAAAGAAAATACAAGAAAGACATCAAAAAAGCACGCAACACCAAAGTATCACGTGCTTTTATGCCGGCAGCCGGACTCGAACCGGCACGAGGTCGCCCCCGGTAGATTTTGAGTCTACTGCGTCTGCCATTCCGCCACGCCGGCAAGCTGTTATCGCTAACAACTATTATACTTTACCACAGAATCTCACTCTTGGCAAGTACTTTTTTCAAATACTTGCCACTTTTTCACAAAAATTTTGTAATCTCACTTTTTTCTGCTTAAGTCAAAAGCTCCAGGAAATCATCCTTTGTCATGCTGCTCAGTGCATTGGCATCTCCTGAAATAATTTGCTCTGACAGAGACTTTTTATCTTCTTGCAGTTTTTGAATCTTTTCCTCAATGGTATCCTTTGCAATCAGCTTATACACTACCACCTTCTTGGTCTGGCCAATGCGGTGTGCACGATCAGTAGCCTGATTTTGTACAGCCAGATTCCACCAAGGGTCATAATGCACTACCATATCTGCTCCTGTCAGGTTCAGTCCCACACCACCGGCTTTCAGAGATATAAGAAATATAGGTGTATGCCCCTCATTAAACTGCTGTACCAGCTCAAGTCTTTTCTCCTTACTTACACTGCCGGTTATAGTAAAGTAATCAATGCCTTCCTTATCAAGTCTATCCTGCAATATATCCAGCATGCTTGTAAACTGTGAAAATACTAATATTCTGTGTCCGCCTTCTATGGCGCTCTTTAAAAGCTCCAGGCAGGTCTCCAGCTTGGCACTGTCTCCTTTATAATTATCATAGCAAAGGGATGGATCACAACAAATTTGACGTATTCTCATAAGTTCAGCCAGAACCTGCAGCTTGTTTTGTTTAAACTCCTCTGCATTCTGCATTGCTATTTGCTGCTTCATGTGTAGCACCTGTGCATCATATAATCGTTGCTGTTCGCCCTCCAGCTTCACATAATAGCTTTCTTCCAGCTTATCCGGCAAATCCTTCAAAACATTTTCCTTCAGTCGCCTCATAATAAAAGGTGCTGTCAGACGTTTCAGACGATCAAAAGCCTCCTGTTCTGCAAATTTAACAATGGGTATTTCAAATTCGCTGTGAAAGGTCTCATAACCATATAAGTATCCAGGCATTAAATAATCAAAAATACTCCACAATTCGCTTAGTCGATTTTCTATAGGTGTACCGGTCAGTGCAAAACGCACCTTACTCGTAATTACCTTTACTGCTTTTGCCGCGGCTGTGGTATGATTTTTAATATATTGTGCCTCGTCTATAATCTGATATAAAAACTGCTTATCTTCATAATAAGCAATATCCCGCTTTAACAGGTCATAGGAAGTAAGTAACACATCATAACCATAATAACCTGCCAGCTTCTTCTGGCGTTCCTCCTGTGTTCCGGTAACAATACCCACCGTAAGCTCCGGTGCAAATCTTTTGATTTCCTCACTCCAGTTGTAAACCAGAGATGCCGGAGAAACCACCAGTGATGGACCTGTCTTTCCTGCTTCCTTAGCTGCCAGTAAAACAGCAATCACCTGCAATGTCTTACCAAGTCCCATATCATCAGCCAGAATGCCGCCAAAGCCTGCCTGCTCTAGTGTCCGAAGCCATTTATAGCCTGTTCGCTGATATTCTCGCATCACACATTTAAGACTTTCAGGCTCATCAAAATCAGCATCCGAAATGGTCTTAAAATTCTTTACCAACGCTCTGAAATGACTGTCTCTGGTATTATAAATTTCTTCATTCCGTTCCAAAAGCTTGTCTAAATACAAGGCTCTGTATGCAGGAAGATGCATATTGCCCTTTATCAATTCCTTCGGTGACAACCTAAGTATCTCTGCCATTTCTCCCAAAGCAACAACTGCTTCATCTTCAAGATTTAAGAAATCCCCGTTTTTCAGCTTATGATACTTTTTCTTGGCACGATAGCTTTTCAAAATATCGGCCACTTCTTCCTGAGATATATCCTCTGCAGAAACATTTAAATTCAAAAGACCGTTTGACAAGGATACTCCAACGCTTAAGCGCAGCTTTCGGCTAAGTTTCAGATTGCTGAAACGCCTTGTACACCGCACTTCTCCAATGGCAAACAAAATTTCTAGTCCACTGTGCAAAACCTCGTACATCAGGCTTTCATCACCACCACAGTTAATTTCCATACCGCTCTCATCTTCATATGGAAACCACTGCTTCGCCTTTATCAAAACCTCTGCTTCTTTTCCGATTTCCCGATAGCTCTCACACCCTTGGTTCGAAAAAACATCCATTGCATTGTACTCTCTATCCCCATATCTAGCCATCACTTTACAGGACATGTCACCCTTTTCCACATCCAGATAAAATACAAATTTAACCTTTGGCGGCAAATATCCTGCAATTTCTTCATAATCTGACTCTGTAATATCCGCCACCTGCTGCAGCTGCGGTAACACTGTATGATAGAACTCGGTGAGAAAATTTCTTCCTATTTGAAAAGAAGTGGCATCTTCCTCAGTCAATCTGTTCAATATCTCAACCTTGTGATAAAACTCCTCCTGAACCCTGTAAAAGCCTTTTCCCTCTATAAAATAGCCAGTTTTTAAACCCGCAAATAACGTAGGCATATCGTAGGAAACCTCTATTCCATGGAATTCATTACGAGTACTGATATCGTTTTTACGGATATCAAGCTGCACCCTGGGATTTCCCTCCTTACATTTCAGAAGCTTTTTGTCCTTTTCAAATGCGTCACGTTTCTCATACTCTACGCTATCCTCACCTAGCATTTCATAAAATTCATCCAGTCTGGTTCCAAATAATGTAATCGCATTCTTTTTGTCACTGCCATGCCCTATATAACCACCCTGTTCTTCAATTACGTTCTCGTAAGCACGCTCCTCAGAAATAATTTTACCGATATATGCAATCCATTTTCTTGCTGTTTCTGTAAAATTTTGCATGTCATGGTTAATTTGTGTACTACTTCCATAGGTTGCAGTAGCCGAACTCTCTACATTATCATAAAACGCCTCTAAATCTTTAATAACAAAACTCTTCTGCCCTTCAATCCTAAAAGAAGCAAGCAACAAACCTTCTTTTTCAAGTAACCTTGGACGCAATGAATATTTTTCACCGATTGGCTTTTGTCCTTTCCACATTTCTGCGGCATATTTTTGTCTGAACGCTGTAAGAAAACGCCTGCCTGCTTTATCCGTAGCATCTCCCAGATTTTTATTTTTCAAAAAATCACTCAACAGCAAAAGCATTGCAGCCACATATTCACATTTATTAATGCCATAATAATAATATCTGGAGCACTCTCTGCAACGACACTCTGTATGAATCACTTCGTTTCTATCAAAAACAATATGTACCGGGAATGCTCTGGTTCCTTCCCAAGCATTGCCGACACACTCCCCAATCATATCCTCACCACGCTCGTAATAACCGGTATTGATATCATCTTCTACAAGAGCTACCCTTTTTTCCTTCACAAGCCTTTTGGCATTACGAATTATTCTCTCCGGGAAATTCATATATGCCATTAAGGCAGCTCCGCTAAAATAAGAATACTTCTCCAGTTCCACCTGCTCCCAGGAAACAGCCGGAATATCAGACTCCTCCTCGGACGCGTTCATGATGATATATGCTGCTTCCTCGGACTCTATATTGCCGGACTCCATGCCCGGAGCAGCTAAAGCATTCCCTTCCATCTTTTCTCCATATACCATAGTATCATCATCATTTGCCATCTCAGAAGCATTTGAAAGCTGTGCTCCGGCAATCGTTTGCACCTCTGTCTGTGCTTCCACGGCTTTTTTGTCCACAACTTCCGGATGCTCCTCCTGCCACTCGATGGCATACATAGTCGCTGCCATATGCTTACAATATTGTCCTCCTGTGGCAACAGGACAATCACACTTAATTCTGTAAGAACTGCTTTCCGGCTTCATTAAAACTCTTACGTGATATGTCTTATACTCAATGATCTTTGCAGAAAATTCATTTTCAGCCTCTTTTTGAAGTCTGACCTTATTTCTTTCAAATAATATCTTACCATTTCCTAAAGAGGTCATAGGAAATGTTTTCTTCCAATCGTACATCAAATATTCCTCAGTTCTTACAGTACTTATTTAAACTACAGTCTGCTTAAAATCCCAGCTTTTCATAAATATCCAAGCCATCAAAGGTGGCAAAATAATCCTTTGGTGTCTCGGCTCTTCGAATAAGCTGTACTCCACCATCCTCTTTAAGCAGAAGCTCTGCACTTTTCAGCTTGCCGTTATAATTATATCCCATAGCAAAGCCGTGAGCACCGGTATCATGGATTGCAAGATAATCACCTATTTCGATTTCAGGCAACATTCTATCGATAGCAAATTTATCATTATTTTCACAAAGAGAACCTGTCACATCATACATGTGGTCACAAGGTGCATCTTCTTTGCCAAGCACGGTAATATGATGATATGCGCCATACATGGCAGGACGCATCAGATTTACTGCACAGGCATCCACACCAATGTATTCCTTGTGAGTATGCTTTTCATGCAGCACCTTGGTCACCAGATGTCCGAAAGGACCCATCATAAAACGGCCTAGTTCTGTGTAAATAGCCACATCTCCCATGCCGGCAGGAACCAGCACCTCTTCGTAAGCCTTTCTTACACCTTCGCCAATAGCCATAATATCATTTGGCTCCTGACCAGGCTTGTAAGGAATACCGATACCACCGGAAAGATTAATAAAGGCAATGTGGGCACCGGTTTCTTTATTTAATTTTACGGCCAGCTCAAACAAAGTCCTTGCTAATGTCGGATAATACTCATTCGTTACGGTATTGGAAGCCAGAAAGGAATGAATACCAAAGTTCTTAACCCCCTTCTCCTTCATAATACGGAAGCCTTCAAAAATCTGCTCCGTAGTAAATCCATCCTTTGCATCACCCGGGTTATCCATAATATTGTTTGCAATAGAAAAATATCCGCCTGGATTATATCTGCAGCTAAGTGTTTCCGGTAAATAACCCAGTGTTTTTTCCAGAAATGCAATATGCGTAAAGTCATCTAAATTGATGGTTGCACCAATTTCCGCTGCATAAACAAACTCTTCTGCCGGAGTGTCATTAGAGGAAAACATAATATCCTCTCCTTTAACACCCATGGCCTTGCTGAGCATCAACTCTGTCATAGAAGAACAATCTGTACCACAGCCATAATCTCTTAAAATATCAATCAGATATGGGTTTGGAGTCGCCTTTACCGCAAAAAACTCCTTATAACCCTTATTCCAGGAAAATGCCTCCTTTAATTTGCGAGCATTTTCACGAATGCCCTTTTCATCATAAATATGAAATGGTGTAGGATATGTTTTAACAATTTCCTCTATCATTTCTTTGGTAACAAATGCTTTTTTACTCATAATCTTACTCCTCGAAAGATAATAATATGTCACAGATTTTCTATCTGCCAGTCAATCGGATCAATACCGTGCTCTTGCAAAAATTGATTTGCCCTACTAAACGGACGGCTGCCAAAAAATCCTCTGTAAGCTGACAAAGGACTTGGATGTGGCGCCTCCAAAATCAAATGCTTTGGATTATTTAACATAGACTTCTTCATCTGTGCAGGTCTGCCCCACAATATAAACACGATAGGTCTGTCCTGCTCATTCAAAATACGAATAGCAGCGTCGGTAAATTCTTCCCAACCAATCCCTCTGTGGGAATTAGCCTGATGTGCCCTTACCGTCAAAACTGTATTAAGCAATAATACGCCCTGCTCAGCCCATTTAACCAGATAACCGTTATTTGGAATATAACAGCCCAAATCATCCTGCAGCTCCTTATATATATTGACCAAAGACGGTGGGATTTCCACCCCCGGCTTTACACTAAAACAAAGCCCATGTGCCTGTCCCACATTGTGGTACGGATCCTGACCAAAAATAACAACCTTTACATCCTTTAGAGATGTCAAATGAAAGGCATTAAATAAATCCTCTGCCTCCGGGAATATCTGCCTAGTTTGATATTCCTGCATGATTGTCTGATGTAATTTTTTGTAGTACGGCTTCTGAAATTCACCCTTAATAGCCGGAAGCCAGTCATTTGAAATCGGTGGCATAGCTTTTATAAGCGCACAGATACGCCTTTCTCCTTTAAATATTTCTTTAATTCATTGATTTCCAGCTCTTTGTAATGGAACAGAGATGCTGCCAATACAGCATCTGCGCCTCCCTCCGTCAGTGCATCATAAAAATGCTCCATAGCTCCTGCACCGCCACTGGCAATAACCGGTATCTTTACTGCATCTGAAACAGCTCTGGTAAGCTCCAAATCGTAGCCAGCCTTGGTACCATCGGCATCCATACTGGTCAGTAAAATCTCACCGGCACCTAACTTTTCAGCACGCACAGCCCATTCAACCGCATCAATCCCCATATCCACGCGACCGCCGTTTTTAAATATATGAAAATCCCCTGACGGTGTACGCTTAGCATCAATTGCCACAACCACGCACTGTGAACCAAACTTATCTGCTGCATCACTAATCAGCTGTGGATTCATAATGGCAGCACTATTTACTGAGATTTTGTCAGCTCCTTCACGCAAAATCATCTTAAAATCTTCGATGGTACGAATACCGCCACCTACCGTAAATGGAATAAATACAGTCTCAGCCACACGTCTGACCATATCCAATTTAATATCTCTGGCGTCACTGGACGCTGTAATATCTAAAAACACCAGTTCATCTGCACCGGCCGTACCATAAGCCTTGCCTACCTCTACCGGATCACCTGCATCTCTTAAATTCACAAAATTGGTACCCTTTACCACACGTCCATTATGAACGTCCAGACAAGGAATAATTCTTTTGGTATGCATAATTTTAGCTCCTATAATATCTATATAATACTTTTATAAGTCTACAAAGTTCTTTAAAATTTTCAAGCCAACGTCAGCACTTTTTTCCGGATGAAACTGGCATGCAAACACATTGCCACGCTCCACGGCTGCATGGATATGCACTCCATACTCTGTGGTAGCTGCCACATCACTCTCATCTGCCGCCTGCAAATAATAAGAATGTACAAAATATACGTACTCACCGCCTTTAAAATTCTTAAACAAACAGCTTTCCTTTGGAAATTCTAAGTCATTCCATCCTATCTGCGGTACCTTCAGGCCATCTTTTTCAGGAATGCGCACAATTCGCCCCTTTAACAGTCCCAATCCTGCTACTCCCGGTGATTCTTCGCTACTTTCAAACATCAACTGCAATCCCAGGCAGATGCCCAAAAACGGTGTGCCCTTCTCTACAATCTGATGAATTACATCTACCAGGCCGTACTGATAAAGCTTATCCATAGCATTTCCAAAAGCACCTACCCCCGGCAAAATCACTTTGTCTGCTGAAAGCAAAAGTTCCCTATCTCTGGTAAGCACCACCTCTTGTCCCAGAAATTGCAGTGCTTTTTCTACACTTTTTACATTGCCTGCATCATAATCTATAATTGCTATCATATTTATATCACCTTATTTTCAAAACAATCCTTTCACTTATATAAGTTGTGCAAGTTACATTTTAACTTCATCATAAGAAAATAATTCCACTGCATGTACCGGCACACTCTTGCTTCTGACAACCATTTCCTCTGCTAATTGGTACAAGGTTTTATGGACCCGGAAACAGGTAGCCTTTTGATTATAAAAAGCCATCCTTTCAAAAGGAAATCTAAATACACTAGGAAATGCAAGACCAGCCCCAAGCTCCAGCAAACAAGTCTTACGGTTCATAGTCCCCTGCAGCCAGCGCATATACTCATTCCATTTCGGCAAATATCCCTCTTCCTTGTAAGCGGTGGCGTACACACTGTTAAAGGGCACCACCTCCCCTGCACCATCATGTACAAAAGAAACCTCCTCCAAAGAAATTCTGCCTTCTATATAATTTTCTAAAGAATCAAGGAATTCCTGATTATCAGTACTATCTGACAATGTGTCATCACGCATACATAAATCACTTCCGCAAGGCATTACTACCCTTCCTTCCCTTGCAAAGGTTATAAAGCTGCGATTTACAGTAGTAGTAACAACAAAATAATTTTTCCCTTCTAACAAAGAAAACAGTGTTCTATATGCATTTAACAAGCTTTCATCTGTCATTTTAAAATAAACATATGGCAAAATCCATTGAAACGCAGGCTTATTCTCCAAATCACTGATAATCCTTTGAAATTTCTCGCTCTGTTGGGCCTTTGGTGATATATTCCATTCATTTCCCAACCCTACAACAATCATCTCAGATTCTGATATACTTTTTTTGATATCTTCTAAATATTGTTTCATTATACTGTCACATTCTAATACGTACAAAACGTATAATACTTTCTAAATAAAATATATAGAGGTATTTTATCAAAAATTGTCACTTTATTCAATAGGCAGCATCTATTCTTTTAAAGTAATAAACAAAAAAGGAAGGTAAAACCCTCCCTGGAACCTAATAAATAATACTCAGTTTGCTTATACCTTCAAAACCGAACACTGAAATCTCTTCATCCGTTTTCTCCTGTGATAACCTGTCTTAAGCTTCGTTTCCTCCGCTTCAAACTCGTCTCTCTCCAACTCTGGTTAAGCCCTCGACCGATTAGTGACTGTCAGCT